>JAJXWP010000114.1 GCA_021781575.1 Pseudomonadota bacterium | reverse complement strand
CCTGCGGTTTCGACGCAGGTCCGCCAATTGGAGGGGCATGTCGGCCTTCCGTTGTTCGAGCAGTTAGGCAAGAAAATCTATTTAACTCCAGCCGGCGTTGAAATGCTGCACTACAGCCGCGCCATCATTCAGCAGTTTCACGAGGCTGATGAGGCGATGTCAAGACTCAAGGGGGTATCGGGGGGATTGCTGAATATCGCAGTGATCAGTGCTGGAGATTATTTCTTTCCCCGCTTGCTGGCCGAATTTCTGCGGCGCAACCAAGGCGTGAGCCTCAATCTGGCGGTATACAACCGCGAGGAATTGCTCCATCAGTTGTCGGCCAATCTGACCGACCTGGCCGTGATGGTCCGACCTCCTCAGGGGGCAGACACGGTCAGCCTGCCGTTCGCGCCGCATCCGTATGTCATCGTCGCGGCTCCCAGCCATCCGCTCGTGGGGCGTCGCGGCCTGGCGCTCGAGGAACTCAGCGACGAGTCCTTCATCGTGCGGGAAAAAGGTTCGGACACCTGGAACTCGATGGAGGAGGGTCTGGCGGGGCGCATTCGCAATCTGAAGATCGCGATGGAGATTAAAAGCACGGAAACGATCAAGCAGGCCGTCATTGCCGGCATGGGCATCGCTTATCTGTCGGCGCATACCGTCAGCCTCGAACTTGAAGTGGGCAGACTCGCGGTGCTCGATATCGTGGGATTTCCGGTGATGCTCAACTGGTATCTGGTACACCGAAAGAACAAGCGCCTACCCCCGGTGGCCGAGGCGTTCAAGGGGTTCTTGATGCAGGATGGCGCCGAACTCATTCAGTCGCTGACGGGCATCCAGGTGGCATGAGTCGGGCGAAAACAATAATGTATTGGTTATGATTGACTAAAAAATCTTTAACTATCATCAATCGATCGGAGCCACTAAGCTGGATTGCACGTCACAGCTTTTTCCGATGGAGTTGGCCATGCAAACGATCGAAGCAGCACCCAATCGCGCGGTATCCGGTCTGACGGATGCGCCAGCGGAAATCTTGATCAGCGCCTACAACGCGGCCTTCAGCGAACTAGGGTTGCGTTTTCGCTGGGATGCTGGGGCGCTGGGCAGTATGGGCGACACCCGATGCGAGCAAACGCGCATGGCCGAATTCATTCGGCGGCATCATCCGCATCTGCTCAAGGCCTACGACGCAGAATTCCTGAGCGGACTGATCTGCGAGCGCAAGAACGCGTACCTTCGCCAGCGTGGCTTGCGGGGCGGCGTGGCCGGCCAGGACCTTGATGGACAGCAGAGCCACGAGGGCAGGGTAGGCGCAAGCGGCGGCGGCTTCAAGCCGTCGCCGCTTGCGCCGTGATCAGGACGATTTTGCCAAGATGGGCGCTGCTCTCCATCAGCGCATGGGCGCGGTGCGCCTCCGACAAGGCAAAGGTGCGGTAGACGACGGGCTTGACGCGGCCGGATTCCAGCAGCGGCCAGATCGTTTCGCGTAGCGCTTGCGCAATCGCCGCCTTGACCGCCAGGGGGCGGGAGCGCAGGGTCGACCCCGTGAGCGTCAGCCGTTTGACCATGACGTCGCGCAGATTGATCTGCGCCTGCGCGCCCCGCATGGTGTTGATGTAGAGGAGGCGGCCGTCTTCGGCCAGGGCGGTCAGGTTGCGCTGCACGTAATCGCCTCCCACCATGTCGAGGATCACGTCCACGCCACGCCCGTCCGTGAGATCGCGCATGACGGCGACGAAATCCTCCTCGGCATAGTGGATGGCACGCCGCGCACCAAGCTGTTCGCAGAATGCGCATTTCTCCGCGCTGCCCGCGGTGACGTAGACGGGGCTGCCGAGTGCCGAGGCCATTTGGATCGCGGCCACCCCGATGCCGCTCGAGCCGCCATGGACCAGGAGCGATTCCCCCGTTTGCAGTCTCGCCCGTTCGAACACATTGCTCCACACGGTGAACAAGGTCTCCGGCAGCGAGGCGGCCTGGACCGCATCGAGGCCGCGCGGGATGGGCAGGCAGAGCGCGGCGGAAGCCACGCAGTATTCCGCGTAGCCCCCGCCCGTCACCAGGGCGCAGACCTGCGCGCCGAGAGCGGGCTCGCGCACGCCCTCGCCCTGCGCGACCACATGTCCCGCCACCTCCAGCCCGGGAATGTCGGACGCGCCGCGCGGGGGCGGATAGATGCCCTTGCGCTGCATGACGTCAGGCCGGTTGATGCCGGCGGCGGCGACCGCGATCAGGACCTCGCCGGGGCCCGGGGCGGGGCGGGGGCGTTCGGCGATGCGCAGCACGTCCGGCGCGCCGGGCTGGCTGATCTCGACGGCCCGCATGGTGGGCCGGCTGGTTGCATGCATGCTCTTTCCCCTGGAGAATCCGGTCCGGTTCAGATCAGGCCGGCGCCGCGTGCCCACTTGTACTTCGCACCCAGAACCGCAACGGGAATCTCGGTCGAATAGGCATACGACGGCACGCCGTGCCGGTACAGGTATTCGGCGGCCTCCTCCACCTCGACGTCTCCGGCGAGCGAGGCGACGATGGGCTTCTCGATGCCCCTGGCCT
>JAJXWP010000068.1 GCA_021781575.1 Pseudomonadota bacterium | reverse complement strand
GGGTCCTGTCCTGCGCCGGTCCGGTCGAGGTAAGGGGGTGACGGTCCGCCGCCCCGCCGCGTCCTCACCCCCCCCTCATCCCGCCGTTTGTTCGGAAGCGCCTTACTGTAACCCGTCACTGAAGCTTGGACTCAGCGGGAAACCGGGATTGCCTGGGACGTGGCGGGACGTGTTGGGATCGAACCCAGGGAAATCGCCGTTCGCGGCGCGTTGAAGGGGGAGCCAGTTGTCGTTGGCCGGGGCGGGCGGTGCGACAGTTTGAAGCCATCGGCCGGCGGGGTGCGACAGGTAGATTTGGTCGCGCCGGCCGCCGCCGCGACCGCCACCCCCTTCAGGATTGAATACCCCCGCATTCAGATTTGCGTATACCGTTCGGCATAAGGGGCGGCGAAAATCCGGCGGGCTCGTCCAAGCGACGGTCAGGCGGACTGTTTGCCGTGCGTCGGGTCGTCCCGGCGGTCATTAGAGGCCAGCAGGCGGCGGCGCAGCTGGGAGATGGCGCCCAGGATGGCGCCGCCGCGCTGATCGGGGTCGATGGCGGCCAGGTCGGCGGCCATCTCGGCGGCCTCGGCGCCGATCTGAGCCAGCGATGCAGTGACACCGCACTCGGCGTAGATCGCCGACACCCCCTCCAGGACGGCGCCATAAAAGCGGGCATCCACCTCGGCCGTCGGCTGGGCCGGTGGCTTGGACGGCGCGCCGCGTAGCATCTGGCCGGCGCCGGTCAGCAGCCAGTTGAGGTCGATCCCCCCCTCGGCAAGGAGCGCAAGCGCCTCATCTTTCGGCGTTCGCCCTTCCTGTTCCAGCCGCTGCCAACCGCGCGTTCCCAGCCGAAATCGGTTTGCCATCTCGTCCTGATTCAAACCGAAATAGGCCCTCACTTCACGCAGGCGCGATGCGACCAAATCATTGCGCGCGGTCATGGGGTCCGCGCGCAATGACATTGCGCGCGGCCAATTCGTTGCGCGCGGCCATTTTCATCAATGAAAACAAAGTGGTTAAGGCGAAGCGATGCGCATATGGCCAACGGAGCCGCGCGCAACGCAAAAACGGCGCTTGCGTAATCACGAAAAACGGTGTATCCCTATCGTCATGTTCTGAGTGACCCCACACGATGAACACCCGAAAAACCCGGCCTGCCAGGGCCGGGTCAGACGAGGAGATTTGGATGCCGAGGGCTAAGGGTTGGCACCGGGAAGACGTCAAGGCGGCGATCCGCAAGCGCGGTATCAGCCTTGAACAGCTTTCCGAGGCCAACGGCCTGGACAAGAGGGCGTGCAGCCTGGCGCTGCTGCGCCCCCATTTCGCCGCCGAACTGGTGATCGCCGAGTTCCTGGGGGTTTCCCCCCGGCAGATCTGGCCGCACCGGTACGATTCCGACGGCACCTACAAGCATCCGAAATCCCGCACCTACCATACAAGCCGACGGCGGGTCCGTCAGCGTCTAAACGAGGCGGCGGCATGAACAAACCTTCGACAGCCCACCCCAATACCATCGACCGGCTGCTCGCCCGCACCGTCCGCGCCATGGCCCTGGCCGAGCGGGCCGAGCAATTGGCGGACGCGCTGGAAGCGCTGCTGGCCATGGCCGACGCCCGGGGTGCCCTGGCGGCGACCTTGGACGCCGGTCCGGCCCGGTTCGACCGGGTGATCGCGGCGACGGAAGCGTGGCGGGTGTATTTCGCCGACCTGATGCGCTGGCGGCGCCGGCTGACCCGCGCCCAACGGTTCGAGGCGGCCTGCCGCCGGGCCTACGAGCGAGTGCGCGACGCCGAGGCCGCCAGCGACCGGAGGGTAGCATGACCGGCGACGAAATCGCCCGGCGCATGGCCGATCCTGAGTTCAAGCGGTACTGGGAATCGCTGTTCGGCACCGATTACTGGGCACCGTGGCTCAGTTCAGTTTGCCAGGCAGCAGGGCTACAACAAGGAGCAAGCAGCATGACATCTTTGTCCCCCGAGGTCGAAGCGGCCGAGCCGCCGAGGCGGACCTACACCTACTCGGCCAAGGTTAAGCTCGGTCTGGCCGAGATCTTGCCACTCGAAGAGATCGTCAAAATCCGGCTTTCCTGCGTCGATATTGCCGCCCGCTGGGCGGAGCAGCAGCCGCAGGCGACACCGCCCCTGGTGATGGCCTACGCCCGCGATCTGGCTGATTTCGTCCTGGGCACGAACGACGCGGAAGTCCTCCGCGCCGCCCGTGACTTGGCCGAGAAGATCAAGGACTGACCCTGATGTCAGCGGCGCCCCTTCTCCACCAGGTTCCGGTAGTAGCCCATTATCCCCGGCTCACTCCCGGCAACTGGCGGCGGGAATGCCGCGAGACAAGCCCGGTAGATCGCCATCGCCCGTGTCACCTTGGCGTCAACATCCAAGGTCTCGGCCGCGACGGAATCGCCGGCAAGCAGGCCGGCGGCCAGTTGGGCCGCCACAAGGTGCGTATCTTCAGACATTCCATTTCCCTCCATGGTCTGTGTGTCTTGACAGCCACAACCATAGGGGAAAACCGGCCGGCCGTCATTGCCATGGTGGCGGCCGGCCACCTGCGACCCGTCGAGGGCGACGGGTCTTTCTCCGAGCAACCTTGGGGCCGGGCGTGGTCCGCGGAACTTCCGCGTCCGGCCTCCTTTTTCCTGGGCTTTGCCCACAACGACAACCGAGAGGCCATCATGACCAAAAGAGCCCCCAAGGGCCGGTCGGATCGGCGTTTCCACGCCGATCCCCGGCAGACCGATTTCCTGTCCCTGCTTGACGCCAACGCGGCGCTGTTGCCGGCGCCGGTGGCGGTCGCCTCGGAGCCCGGGGCGCTGGACCTCAACACCCGTCTGCGCGAGTTGCTGGGCGAGGCCATCGCCGCCAGCGGCCTGGACCGCGAGCAGATCGCCGAGATGGTCAGCCCGCTGGCGGGGCGGCCGATCAGCAAGGCGATGATCGATTGCTGGACCGGCGCCAGCCGGCCGCACCGCTTTCCCGCCGACCTGGTGCCGGCGTTCTGCGCGGTACTGGGCAACACCATCCTGCTGCAGGGCCTGGCCGAAGCCATCGGCTGCACCCTGGTCGAGGGCTATTCCATGCAGCTGGCCCGTCTTGGCCAGCTGGTGGTGTTCATCAACCAGGCCAAGGCCGAGCAGGACAACATCATCGCCAACCTGCCGCTGTTCCGGCGCGGAGGTGGGCGATGACCAATCAGCCGATAGGAGGACTTGATGATTGTTCGAGTGGTTGCGCTGCTGCTGGCGGTGCGGTTCAGCAAGGACAGGGACTGCTGGGGCACGCAGAGCGTTGTCGAGGCTGCCCGCCAGTTCGCCGATTTCCTACGGGAGAGAGGGGGAACGGAGAATCGCCGCGGCGGCCGCCCCCATTCCCCCCTGCCAAGAGCGACGGCGGGCTGACCTATTCCGTCTTCCCGAGCCGTTGGCGCAAGAAGTCCGCCAGCCGTTCCTTCCCGCTGCCGCTAGGAAGGGTCCGCTGCAACTCCTCGACGGCATCGAAGAGGGACTGCACGTCGGTCCAGAGCGCCTCAAGTTTTTCGTCTGTGGACATGCGGTTCCATTTTCTTCTTACGGTCACTTCTTCCCTCCATGGTTCGTTGGACTTGACACCCGCAACCATAGGGGAAGGCGGTCCGGCCGTCACCGTCGACGCGGTGGCGGCCGGGTGCGGCCGGGAGGGGCGGCCATGATCCCCGATCCCTACCGCGCCACCATCCGGGAGATCGCCGGGGCGCTACAGGTCCCCGACCGGACCGCGCAACATCAGGCCAAGGTCGGCGGATGGCCCTACGACGAGGACACCCTTCCGACCGGTGCTAAGCGCCGCCTCTACCCCCTCGCCACCCTGCCGAAGGCGGTATGGGACGCGGTGCTGCTGCACCGGTCCGGCGCCACGCCGCCGGCCGTCGCGCCCGACCCGGAATACCGGCCGAGTGCGGCCGAGGTCTACCAGCGCGAGGTGCAGGGCATGGATCCGGCGGCGCAGCGGCGGATGGACGCCAAGCTGGAGATCCTGGCGGCCTACCAGACCTTCATCCGCGGCAAGGAGGTCGGGCGCAACGAGAGCCTGCGGGCCTTCGCCGAGCTGTTCAACCGCCGGCTGGTTCCGGTGCCGGCCTGGGTGACCGACACGGTCGGGCATATCTGCCGCAACTCCCTGATCAACTGGCAGCGGGACCACGCCGCCGGCCGCCTGCGCGACCTGGGCGGCCGCTACGGGCGCCGGCGGAAGGGAACCGGCGTGTTCGACCAGCACGCCGAGTTGGCGCAGTTCGTGATCGGCTTCGTGACCATGAACCCGACCAAGACCATCGGCACCTGTTACCGGGCGGCCCACGGGCGGTTCGGGGACACCCTGACCCTGCCCGACGGCAAGACGGCGGCGCTGCCGGCCCGACGCGGCTTCGAGCGCTTCGTCGAGGGCTGGAAGCGGGACAACCCGGCCCTGTGGTCGCGGGCGACCAACCCCGACCAGTACCGCAGCAAGTTCGAGCCGGCGCCGGGCGAGATGTACAAGGACATCGTGCGCCGGAACCAGTTGTGGGAAATCGACGCCAGCCCGGCCGACGTGATGTGCACCGACGGCCGGCATTCGATTTATGTGGTTGTCGACGTCCACTCGCGCTGGCCGCGGGCGCGGGTGACCAAGACCCCGAAGACGGCCGCCGCGCTGCTGCTGATCCGCGACTGCATAATCGGTTGGCCAGGGCGGCCCGAGACCGCCTGGGGCGTGGCCGACACCCTGCGGACCGACAACGGCAGCGACTTCACCTCGGTCCATTTCAAGGACACGGTGCGCCGGATCGGCATGGAGCAGGACATCTGCGACCCCTATTCGCCGAAGCAGAAGGCCTGCGTCGAGCGCACCATCGGGACCGTTCAAAGGCAGTTCATGGAGCTGCAGCCGGGCTTCGTCGGGCACAATGTCAGCGAGCGGCGCCAGATCGAGACCCGCAAGGCCTTCGCCGAGCGCCTGGGCGAGGACGACAAGAACGCCTTCTGCGTCGAGCTGACCGCGGCCGAGCTGCAGCAGCGGCTCACCGATTGGATCGAAAAAGTCTACGTCCATCAGCCGCACGAGGGTCTGGGCGGCAAGACCCCCTTCGAGGTGCGGTCGGCCTATCGCGGCCGGATCGCCAAGGTCGAGGGCGACGGTGTGCTGGAAATGCTGCTGGCCGCTCCGGCCGATGGCGACGGCATGCGCGTCGTGGGCCCCAAGGGCCTGCGGGTGGGCGGCATCCACTACCTGCACGCCGAGCTGATGCCGGGCGAGCAGGTGCATGTGCGCCTGGATCCCGACGACATCGGCAAGGTGTACGTCTACCGCGACGATCCCTGGGAATTCCTGTGCATCGCCGTCAACCCCGAGCGCGAGGGCGTGAGTCGGGCCGAGGTGGCGGCGAAGATCAAGGCCCAGCACAAGGCGGTGATGGCCGAGGGCATGAAGGACATCCGCAAGGCCCAGAAGTCCATCAACATGGCCTCGGTCAGCCTTGAGGTCACGGCGCGGGCCGAGGAGCGCACCGGCGCCCTGACCGCCTTCCCGGCGCCGTCGGACACGCACACCACCCCCGACCTGACGGCGGCGGCCCAGGCGGCCCAGGCGCGCACCCGCAAGGCCCCCGAGGCCAGCCCGGTGTCGGCGGCCGAGCAGGCGCGGATCGACGCCCTGGCGGCCGAGATGGCCCAGCCCAAAGCCGAGGTCATCCGGTTGTCGCCCAAGGCATCGCAGTTCAAGCGTGCCTGGGAGATCGAAGAGCGGCTGGGACGCGGGGAGGTCGTGGACGAGCGGGACCGGGCGTGGCTGTCCCAGTTCCAGAACCACCCGACCTATCTGGCGCTGAAGCCTATCGCCCTGGAGCACGGGCTGGCGTCGGTACTGACCATGTGACGAAAACGGCGGCCGACCCTGCCCGGTCGCGCCGCCGCGAATTTGAACCAAACGAGGGAACAATGACCGTTCAGACAAACCCCGTCAACACCTTCAGCATCGCGCCGCTGCGCAACGTGGCGATCCTGACCGAACTGACCTTGAAGCTGATCAATCGTGATCCCGGTCTGCCGGGGATGGGCTGCTTCCCCGGCCCCAGCGGCTACGGCAAGTCGGTGGCGGTGCTGTACGTCGCCAACAAGTGCCGCGCCTACGCGGTGCAGGCCAACGATTCGTGGACCAAGAAGCACCTGTGCCGGGTGATTTTGCGCGAGATGGGCATGCCGGCCACCGGGACCATCCCGGAGATGATCGAGGCCATCGGTCGCGAGCTGGGGGCGTCGCGTCGGCCGCTGATCATCGACGAGGCGGATGCCCTGGTCGAGAAGAGCCTCATCGAGACGGTGCGCTCGATCTACGAGGAATCGGGGGGCATGGGCACCATCATCCTGGTGGGCGAAGAGTTGCTGCCGCGCTCGCTGGAGCGTTGGGAGCGGGTGCATTCCCGCATGCAGATCGGCATGGAGCTGGCCCAGCCCTGCTCGCTGGACGATGCGCGGCATCTCGCGAAGCTGCGTTGCCCCGGCATCGCCGTCGCCGACGATCTGATGAACCGGACGGTGGACGAGGCCAAAGGCTCGGCGCGGCGCGTCAGCGGCATCCTGTCGGACGTGCGTCAGACCGCGGTGGGCGCCGACCTGAAGGCGATCGACCTGAAGGCGTTCATCGACCTGGGCGGCCGGTTCAACACCGGCAAGTCGCCGAAGCGGGGGGATTGACCCGTGGCGACCGGACGCAAACCCGTTCACCTGACCATGAGCGCCAAGAAGCCGGGCGGCCGACAAGCGGTGTGGGAGGAAATTCGCCGGCTGGGGACGTTCGCCGTGCCGCAGGTGGCCGAGGCCTGCAAGTCGCACGTGAAGACCGTGCGGACCTATGTCGACTGCCTGCTTGCCGCCGGATACGTGGAGCCGGCCGACGCCGGAGACGTCACGTTCCGGCTGATCCGCGACGCCGGGGTGGAGGCCCCCCGCGTGCGGGCCGACGGCTCTCAGGTCACCCAGGGAACGCCGCGCGAGCAGATGTGGCGCACCATGCGTCACCGCTCCACCGGCGAGTTCGACTTCCGCGACCTGGCGCTGTGGTCCTCGACCGACGACGTGGTGGTGTCCGAGGTGGACGCCCACGACTACATCAAGAACCTGTTCCGCGCCGGCTACCTGATCCTGGTCAGCCCCGCCAAGGCGGGGCGTGGCGCCCAGGCTGCCCGCTACCGCTTCAATCCCGCCCGCAACACCGGTCCCAAGCCGCCCATGGTCCAGCGGATGAAAACAGTGTTCGACCCCAACCTGCGCAAGATCGTGTGGTTCCGGGAGGTCGAGGAATGAGCGGCGTTGCGATCACCAAGGCCCGCGCCGCCTGGGGCGACACCATCCCGGGATGGATCGAGGCCCTGGCCAGGGCCTGCGACGAGGGCAGCCAGGCCAAGGTGGCCAAGCGCGTCGGCTATTCCGCCGCCACGCTCTCGTATGTCTTGAACTCCCGTTACACCGGCGATCTGGCCGCCGTTGAACAGGCGGTGAGAGGTGCGCTGATGGCCGAAAGCGTGAATTGCCCGGTGATGGGAGACCTGGCCGCCAACACGTGCCTGGAACTGCAGCGGGCCGAGTGGTCCGCCCGCCGCGCCATGATCAAGGAGGCCTGCCGCTCGGGCTGCCCCCACTCCCGCATCAATCCTGACGAACAGCGCGCCAGGCGCGCAGGAGGGACTCATGCTGTCTGACAATCTCGAAGCCCTGGCCGGCGCGCTGGAAAAGTACCGCCCGACCGGGGTCTCCCTCGCGCCCGAGGCGGTCAAGGAGATCGGCAGGGTGCTGGCCGCCTGCGTCGACGACGCGCGGCGCTTGGAGGCGATGGTCGCCGCCGGCCGCGATCTGCCGGAGGGGGTGTCGGATCTGGCGACCCGCCGGGCCGTCGTCCAGATGCGGTCGTGGACCGCCGGCGGCGGGGACGCGGCATGACCGCCGCGCCCTTCACCGCGCAGACGGTCTTCCAGTTCCGCGCCGGGCGGGACGAGATCGCCGCCACCGCCGTCGCCTGCGTCGCCCTGCACAAGGGCTGGCGGGTGGTGCTGCTGGACACCGCCGAGCGCTTCCACCTGGTGGAGCTGGACCCGGCCGGCAATCTGCGCCGGCACGTCGCCGGGCCGGTCACCGGGCTGGAATGCTACCAGGCGGCCGAGCGGGCGCTGGCCGGCGTCGACCACGGTGCGGTGGCCGCCCAGGTCAACGCCCTGGCCATCGGCGTGGTGGCCGGCATGGTCGGCGCCGGGGGTGCGGCATGAATGCGCCCACGCCCAAGCCGGCCCTCACCGTGGCCCTGATCCAGGACCAGGTGGCCGAGTACTACCGCGTCAAGGTGGCGGAGATCCGTGCGCACCGCCGGGCCCGCAAGGCCGCAAGGCCGCGCCAGGTGGCGATGTACCTGGCCGCCACCCTGCTGCCGGCGCGCTCGTTCCCCTGGCTGGGGCGGGAATTCGGCCGCGACCGCACCACCGTGGCCTACGCGGTGACCCGCGTCGCCCGCCTGATGGACCACGATTCCGACCTGGCGCGCGAGGTGGATCTGTTGCGCACCCGCCTGCTGGCCATGTCGGCGCCGGATGCCCTGCGCGAGCTGGCCGGCGCCGTGGCCGAGGATTTCGCGGCGGCGCTGCGCCACGCCGTGATGGCGGCGGCCGAATCCGATCCGGCCGGCTTCCTCCATCGGGCCGGGGCGGTGTTCGCAACCCAGCCGACAGAGGAGACGCCCCCATGCGCTTCGTGATCCTGCCCGTCGTCGCCGCCCTGCTGGCCGGCCTGACCCTCGGCATCGCCGGGGCGGCCATCGTCCTGCCGGCACACCCCGCCACCCCGGAATTCGCGCCGCCGCCCGGCGGCTGCATCACCGACTACTACCCGCCCCGTCCCTGAAAGGCCAAAAACCCATGACCCGTCTGACTCACCCCGCCGCGGTAGACATCCACGGCGCTCCCCACCTGAAGGACGCCAAGGGCAATTGGGTGCCGCTGGCCAACATCCGCGCCGCCGACCTGCTGATGGACGAGATGGTGCGCAAGATGGCCGGCTACGGCGAAGACCTGTCGGCCGAGCTGGGCCGCTTCCTCGCCCATTGCGAGGCCGACATCGCCGCCTTCGACGCCCTGGTGGCCCAGGAGTTCAACGTCGAGCCCGAAAGCGTCGGCAAGGGCAACCGCACCTTCACCAGCTATGACGGCTGCCTGCGGGTCCAGGTGTCGGTTTCCGACCGCATCGTCCTGGGGCCGGAATTGCAGGCGGCCAAGGCGGTGCTGGACGCCCTGATCACCGAGCGCGGCGAGGGCGCCGACCCGTTCCTGCTGTCCCTGGTCAAGCGGGCCTTCCGCGTCGACCAGGAGGGCAAGGTGGACGTGCGCGCCATCCTGGCCCTGCGCCGCCAGGAGGTGGACGATCCCCGCTGGCCCGATTTCTGCCGCGCCATCGACCAGAGCATCCGCGTGGTCGGGTCAAAGCGGTACTTGCGCATCCACCGGCGCGACACGCCCGAGGGCCAGTGGCGCATGGTCCCCCTCGACCTGGCCGCCATCGAGCCCAGCCCGGCCGCCTTCGCCCGCCGGTCGCTCCGCCGCCAGGTCGAGGAGGCCGCGCAGATCCGGGTCCAGGCCACCGACATGCTGGAGCGCGCCAAGGTCCACGCCCGCGAGGGCAACGGCGCGGTGGCCGCCGACCTGATCGAATGCGCCCAGGCGCTGCTGGCCGGCGCCGGCATCGCCCAGGCGGCGGCGTGAGGGAGGCCATCATGGAACTGGACGACGACGCCGTGACCACCCTCCAGGCCATTTTCATCGCCTTCGACGAACTGAACGGCCAATGGCCGTTGATGGAGGCCGCCATGAAGGAGTTCGGGATTACCGACCCCGAGGAGGACTGGGAACGCCTCCGCGCATTGGCTTTCGGGGGGGGGCTGACGCCATGGCGCAACCCATGACCCCGTCCAAGTTGGAGGAGATGACTGGCCGCGTGCTTTCCGCGGCCGAGGCGGAGATCTCGTCCTTCGGCGCGCCGGCCGGCTGTGTATCGCTGGTGCTCGCTGGCGCCCTGTTCGATGCCTTCGGTCGCCATGGCGCCCTCCAGGCGGTGCAGGCCGCCCTGTTCGAACTGGCGTTTGCCGCTATCGGCGTGAAGGCCGATGGCAGGCGCGTCATCGCCGATCTCAAGCGGCTGCACGAACACCCGGACCCTGCTTCGCCGATTCGGCACTGACACAGAATTCGGCCGGCCCCGCGGCAACGGGACCGGCCATCACCCGCGGCCATCGGCCGCATGTCCAGGAGAGACCCATGAATATCATGTCCCACCCCGTCAAAGCCACTCCCGCCAAGCGCGGTAGCCGGTTGTCCAGCCGCGGCCGGTTCGCCGACGGTACCGCCAACCCCATCGACACGCACGTCGGCGCCCGCGTCCGCCTGCGCCGCACCCTGCTGGGCCTGAGCCAGGAGAAGCTGGGCGAGGCCCTGGGCCTCACCTTCCAGCAGGTGCAGAAGTACGAGCGCGGCGCCAACCGCATCGGCTGCTCGCGGCTGTTTGACATCGCCCGTGTGCTGGACGTGCCGGTCAGCTTCTTCTTCGACGACATGGCCGACGAGGTGATGGCCGCCAGCCCGGCCGCCATCGCCACCGGCCAGGTCACCGAGGCCCCGTCCGGCCTGCCCGACGCCCATAAGCGCTGCGTCGTGCTGGAGCTGACCCGCGACTACGTCCGCCTGTCGCCCGAGCATGCCGCCGCCGTCCGCCAGCTGGCGGCGTCGCTGGCCAAGGTCGCGGACTGATGGAGCGGCCGGCCGCCCCGGCTTCGGTTGGGGCGGCCGGAGGCCAGACACAGGAGATCACCATGGATACCCCTCCCAGCGACGGCAAGGATTTCGGCGAGCGCCCCGAACTCGGGTGGCTGCCCGTGGCCATGCTGTCGGTTGACATGACCTATCAACGCAAGATCGACGGCCGCCGCAGCCAGGTGGCCATCGAACAGATCGTCAGCAATTTCAAATGGTCTTGCTTCGGCACCGCCCTGGTCACACCGAAGGACGATGGCTGGATGATCATCGACGGCCAACACCGCGTCGAAGCTGCTCGCCGGCTGGGCATCAAGACTGTCCCCTGCATTGTCGTCAATCAGGCGCCGCTGGCCGAGCAGGCGGCGATCTTCGTCTCGACGAACCAAATCCGGGTGCAGGTCAACCCTTACACGCTGTTCCACGCCCGTCTGACCGCAGGCGATCCACTGGCCACCGAGGTGCAGCGGCTTTGCGACGATGCTCACCTGTCCATCCCGAAGTATCCGATCCAGAAGAGCAGCATGGCCCCGGGGCAAACCTTGGCCCTGGCCACCTTGGAGCGGATCGTCAAGAACGGCAGCGCGGCGGCCCGCAGCGGCGTGATTGCGGTCGGCCACGCCTTCCGGGACCGTGCCGGCGCCGCAACGGCCGTCATCCTGCAGGCCGCCTCCCTGGTGGCCGGGGTGAAGCCCGACTCGGCTGCCGCCACGCAGGCGTGGTTCCAGCGTCAGGACCCTGATGACCTGAACCTGCGCTATCGGGGGTCAGCCGGGGCCAGCGAACTGGCGCAGCGGGTCGTCAGAGCCATCGAGGTTAGTCCCAAGGTCTCGCCCCCGCCGACCGGAAGCCCGGCCATCGCTCCGCTCCCTCGCGAGCGCCTGATGGCCGGGCGGTGATCCATGCCGCGCCTGCTCGACGCCCTGATGGACCTGGACAACGCGGCCCGCGTCGGCGCCCGCGTGCTGGGCACCGCCAGCGGCGTCGGGCGGCAGTTGCAGGTGGCGGTGGCGGTGGTGCGGCGCGAACTGGCCGCCCGCGCCCTGGCCGAGGAGGCCGCCGCCTTCGATCCCAAGACCGACCTGAAACGCATCTTCGCCGCCGCCGAGGCCGCCGGCCTGTCCTGGCCGGACCTCGCCGACGCGCTCAACAGCTACCACGA
>JAJXWP010000067.1 GCA_021781575.1 Pseudomonadota bacterium | reverse complement strand
CTCAAGCGGCTCTACGCCGAAGATCCCTCGGTGCGGGTGGTCTACAAGGACTTTCCCATCCTCGGCCCCGGCTCGGTCGCCGCGGCCAAGGCCGCTCTGGCGGCGATGCGGCAGGGCAGGTACGAGGTCTTCCATGACGCCCTGATGGCCGATGCCACGCCCGAGCATCAGCTGTCCGAGCCGCGGATCCTGGCGATCGCCCGGTCGAGCGGCCTCGATGTCGCCCGGTTGAGACGCGACATGGCGGCGCCCGAGATCGCCGCGAAGATCGCCGCCAACATCGACCTGGCCCGCAAGCTCGGCATCACCGGCACCCCCGGCGTGATCATCCTTGGGCCGGGCCCGAACAGTGGCCGGCTGCTGCCCGGAGCTATATCTCTCGCAGCGCTGAAGACGGCGGTCGCTGAGGCGCTACACCCCGAAAAGGTTGCTGTCGCGACAAATAACAATGGAGGTCGGACACCCCCCCCGCCGACAGCACATAACCATACTGGTTCCGCCACCCCTCCAAACATGGCGATCGTGCGCCTGTTCTCGATGCCAATCCATGCGGCAGCCTACATCACCTATCAAGGTGCTCCGCCGACCGACATCGGCCTACACGACCTGGTGGCAGACACCATCTATGCCCCGGCTTATGAACGCGATCCGCCAGGCACCACGTCCACCGACGCAGTTCATTTTAATCGAGTGTTTGCCCGCCATTTCATGCGAGCCGAGCCCATCACCCCCCCGTCCACAGGTGTGCATTAGGGATAGCGCCGCGACATGACCAATGAGATGCCAAAGCCAGGAATGCCGCCACTTCGGCCACACTCACCCGTTGACCATTTACCAAATAACACACGCACAGTGCTCCGTGGGTATTGGCTGATGGTCGAAATCCGGTCTGATGGTACCGGCGTCGTGCGCGAGATCGAGAACGGGCGGCCTACGGCGATCACCAGCGCCGCCACTTCCCGCATTGAAAACTCGGTGCGGGCGCTGGTCGACCAACTGGCCGAACAGGAGGCCAAAACGCCCGCCGGATGGTCACCATAGGGTGTGATGTATGACCTGTTTTGGCGTCCTTGGGTCCGCACATTTGCAAATCACCGGCCGCATTGGATCGTCCGCGGTGGCGCGGGTGAGGCGTGGTGAGTTTTCAGCATCCTTTGGGGGGACAGGACTAACCATCGCGGTGGCCCTGGCCAGCCTCGGCGACCGGGTGGAGTTTGCCACGGCGGTTCCGGACCGACAGATTAACCTGATGATTTTGGACGCGTTGCGCGCCGCCGGCATTGGTGTTCATGCGGCATTTGATCCGTTGCTGCCGGATGCGGGCGAATCGTGTCACTACATGCCGAACGGTGAGGTGTGGTCAGGTGTTACCGCAACGCCGATCGAGCGCGTGCAGTTCCGCGCCAAACAAATTGATAAAGTAATTGACCCGGCTGAGGAAGTGATTGTCGAGGCGACACTACACCCACACACCATAGAGGCAGCGATTCTCCGTGCCACGGCGCAGAATAAGCGGGTGTGGATTGCTGCCGCATCCGAATACGCCGTACCGCATCTGCTGCCGGTGTTAGCCAAAGGCGTGCGGCCAGCCGGCCTATTCGTCAAGGACGGCGAACTGGGCGTGGCGATCCGCGAAGCGGCCCGGACCAGGGGCCTGGGGGCTATGCCGCCGAGTCCACCCGGGCTCGCCACGGCCCTAAACGGGCTCTTGGTGCACACCACCCGCCAGCTACAGACCTGCACTCTGTGGGCGCCGGATCGTGCAGTCCCGTTGGCCGAAACCAACAGTGAACACAGAGCGGTGGGTAGCCCAAATTCCTGGCCGGATCTCGCGGATCATTTTATGGCCACCTCACTCCACTTGATGGCCGCCGAGCAACTGCCTATGAGCGAGGCGGTGGCGCGAGGGGCCTGGCGCGTCCGCCACGAATTACTCGAGCGCTCACACGCAAAACACGGCGATGCGTTGGAAGCCAGGTTGGCAACACTGACTCATGATGCGCTGACCGGACTCGGTAACCGGCATAACCTGGCCAACTGGTTGCGTCGCTTCGACGACGATAATGAGATGGCATTACTGATGATCGATCTGGACCACTTCAAGAAGATTAACGACACCTTCGGCCACGACACCGGCGACATTGTGCTCGCCCAAGTCGGGACGATTCTAAGAGCCGCTGTCCGTCATCAGGACCGGGCCTTCCGCGTGGGTGGCGAGGAAATGATGGTCCTGCTTCCCGACACTCCGATCGATGCAGCGCGCGACGTGGCCGAGCGCATCCGCGGCACCATCGAAGCCCATCCATTCGCTCATGGCCGCGTGACATCGTCGATCGGTGTGGCGATGGGGATGGTACGGGACATCGATCCCATGCGCGAGGCGGCCGACCACGCCCTCTATGTGGCGAAGGAGGGGGGGCGCAATCGCGTCGTATTGGCCAGCGCATTGCCACCCACACCCGAAAAAGTGCCGGACTCCGCGCCGTCCGCACCAAGTCGACAATTAGCGCTTCCCCTCCTCGCGGTCGACGGGAAATAGGATGGTGCTGCGGCGGATTAGGAACAGGAAAGGATCGCCTGCATGATCTCAAAAGAACAATTTGCCAGAGCCATGGCCGTGGCGATCGCCCGCGATGATATCGTGGTGAAGGTGGCCAAGATTATTGCGCCGGCGGCATTTGCTTCGCCGGCAGGCATGCCAGGTAGGACGTCGACGCCGGAGGACATTCTCGAGTTTTCCCAAGCAAAGGCGCTGGAGATAGCGCGTGAGGTGCTGGCGGCGGCGGCGCAAATGAATACGGGTGAACTGAGGCGGCAGTTGGCCGAGGCGGAAATAGCCTATTGGCTCGCCCTTGGCCTGCCGGGCGGAACGAAAGAGGCGTTAGGAGAAAGAGTGAGGCAAAAATATAATGTCGATGTAGAATAGTATGTGCGTGCAGCGCAGTAACATATGCGCGATGTAGATTATAATATTGATGGAGTAAACGGAATGAGTGCAGACGCTGCACTAGACAACTTGCTTGCGGAACACGCCGATATTATTCGCCAGCTGAACGATAGTGATGAATATATGCCGAGAGTGATGGAAGACGCCATGACCATCCTTATTAACAAAGGGGCATTATCACTTACAGACTTCAACGAATTTGCGCGCCGCAAGCTAGAGCACCGGATTTCACTACGGGAGCGCCTCGCAGCAATCAATACAGATGTCGAAAAACTGACCCAAAAGGGAAAGGGCGAAGACTAGATGTGTGGTTCCCCTACGTGCAGGGGTAGGAAGAAAGGCGTTGTCGTACCGCTCACGCGGGTCCTGTGGTTTCCGGCCTGCCGGACAGTGTGCGCGCTTTCGTGTCATGATCCCAAACAGGCTCGGCGGAAACGAGACAGAATGGCCAACGCAATCTTAATCAAAAAGTAATAGAAATGGCGACGGCGGGCAGGAATGTCCCTGTCCGCCGTCAGGAAGTAAGTGCATGTGGAAAATGCGCTTTCTCCTGGTCTTCAAGTTTCCGTGGCGGATTAAGGTCCGCCTCGCTGTGACGAGAGGCTAGGAGCGACCGGCGTCGGGTGCCACCCCGGCGCCGGCTACCTCACTGGATAATACGCAGATCGACGGCATTTTTCCAGGGGCGAGGTTTTCCCCGCTTTCCAGCCGCCAACTGGCGGCCGACAACACCAACGGGCGGAGCGTCGCTCCAGTGGAGCCCCACAGTCCGGCGACCGGCTGGACGGAAACCGGTTGCCCCTTGAGGGCGCCGCGGCGAGAAGAGGATCTTATTGTTTTTCTATGGTGAATTTGGCGCCACCCATTTTCTTTTGTGGAAAATGGATGGCGCGGCGTATGCTTCGATACATGGCAACCGCACCCAAACTGCCGCCCGATGAAACCCTGGAAATCCTGCGCCGGGTCGAACCTGCGTTGGCGGGAATCAATGGGCGACTGGATAAGATCGAGACGGAGCAGCGTCGGCAGGGTGAAGCCCTGGCGGAACTGCGCGGCAGAGTGATTTCTCTGCCGACTATCTGGCAAATCGTTCCTGCTATGCTGGCGATCAACGCCGGCATCTTGGCGCTTGGTGCCGTCCTCGCAAAGCTGCTGCACTGATTCTGCGATGACCCTCGAAGGGGAAACAAAAGGCTAAAGAGCAGCGCCCATTTCGGCGCCGTTTTCATGTTCCCATTCTGCGGCTGTGTGGGAGAGGTCTTTGAATGCGGACTCCATATGCCGGGAAATAAAATCAGGGAAGTCGAAAAGTTCTCTCTTGCTGATATCAACGGTACGGTATTGCCCGGCCCAATGGTAAATATCCTGAAACAAATGACGATGCAACGCACAATAACCGTCGGCGGTCAAAGGAACAATGGGTGCCGAGTGCCAACGCTGGCCGGTAAAATACCGTTCCAGTTTCTCTAGCTTGCGCGATTCATGGATATTAAATTTATTAACAAGAACACCTCTTGCATTATCATACATGTAAGGGTCATAAGGAGGCACGGTATTAACCCGTTATTGGGATAAAACCGTTGAGAATATCGGCGTATTCACGACCGATCTCAGTCCATATATCTTCGGGGGCGCGCTCTTCTAGCAACATCGCGTGGATCTCATCCACTTCCGAAGCAGGTAAAAGCCCTTCAATATCGTTATTGTGTGACGCCTCGGCGAGACTTTTGCGCACAACTTCGACTTCGTCGGCGGATAAAGGAGTGAAGTGGTATGTTCTGACTTTATTCCGCAGATATTCAACGACGCTGACCATAAAGCCCTCACGGTGCGGTCGCATGACCGAAGAACACAGTCAGAAGATACCAAAGATATCAGCCATTGTCACTTCCTGGATGTGCATCGAGAGGTATCGAAAACGTTACAAGCACCTACCGGATCTATGTTAGGACAAGGTTGAGTGGAGGTGATGCCTATATTTTTACCATGTAAGCAGCCCACATGTATATAGACACCGCCACCAACCGGTTTTTAGCGAGACACACTGAGCCCGCATTTTTCATATGACCCCGCGGTGTCGTGACGCACGATCGCGAATCTGATATAGAAATCAAGGTGGTGATGGCGTTGGAGCGGCTGGACATGGAGCTGAGGCCGGTCTTGGCTATGTACACTGAGATGAAGAGGACAGAAGTATGATTCGAACAAATGTCTGGCCGGTGTTGGTGGCAAGTGGATGCGTCGCCATCATAGGTATTGTAGCCGCTATTACCCTTGGTGTTATGGGCAACGACCAGACATATGTGCCGTCGAATGAAATGGAGTGGCCCCTGCACGTTGTCGATGCGGTACCAACTCGGCAGCTAGTTTTGGCCGAGCACTACCGACCAGGTGGACATGGTCATAATCAGGACAACAGTAAGTAAGGTTGATTACATCATCGGCAAGCCCCTCGCACGAACAATGACCACACACGCTTGACTTGACTCTTACTACAACCAGCGAGATCCGCTGTGCGTCGAATGCTGTGCCCAGCTTTTTTAAGCGCAATAATTCGCTCATGCGTTATGGTGTCGGCAGCCCGCCCACGGTATTTTCCATTTTCCTTGGCAATTTCGATACCTTCGCGCTGGCGTTGGCGCCTCGTTTCATACTCGTCGCGGGCCATCTGAAGAGCCAACTTCAGCAGCATGTCCTGAACTGACTCGATCACAATTTTCGCGATTCCATCCGTGGCGTCCGCCAACTCAGAAAGATCGATAACACCAGGGACTGCCAGTCGAGCCCCCTTCTCGCGGATCGACGCCACCAACCGCTCTGCCTCAACGAGGGGAAGACGGCTAATCCTGTCGATCTTTTCCGCCACCACCACATCACCAGGCTGGAGATCGGCGATCATCCGCAGCAGTTCGGGCCGATCAGTGCGTGCGCCCGATGCCTTTTCCCGATAGACGCCTGCGATGTAGTAGCCGGCGGCTCGGGTGGCCACCTCGACAGCGGCCTGTCGGGTAAGATCCTGTGTCTCGGTGCTGACGCGAAGATAGATGCGGGCGACTTTCATGGACGTGGCCTGTTTGGGTATACGTTTGTTGGCCAATGCTATCCGATGGGGCCAATAACACAACCAGCAACCTTATTTGGCCACCATCTATTTGACCATCCTATTTGGCCTCACCACAACAGTTATCCTTCGGTGGGACTCTGTCGCCGTTGCTGTCCCGGCAAAGTACACATCACATCACCCGGCGACCGCCTTTGTCGAACCGCGCGATGGCGTGGTCAGCGAGATTGACGAAAGAGCCGGCCGGGTTTGTTTGGACAGGAATCGGCGAAAGATAAGTGGATCCTCTGCCGGTTGTTTCCCGATTTGCCGATTTCGCAGCGTCATGGCGGGAGGCCGTAGGCCGACCAGAGTGACGCTGCGAAATCGGCGGCGAAATCATGCCGCCACCGATTGGGGCATGTTGTCAAGGTGGACCTGGTCCGGCGTCCGCCCGCCGAGGCTCGAATGCGGTCGTCTTGCGTTGTAGAAGTCGAAATACCGCCCGATCGACGCCCTGGCGTGGCTGACGCTCTCGTAGGCCCGCAGGTACCCGACGCACCTCGGCGCCAATCGCCTCGGTCACCATCTCGGTCTATTTAATATTTGATGTCCCTCGGCCGGGCCGCGCCGGAAGCCACGACGAAAGTATGACTCTTATAGACTTAATTTCATATCCGCGCGTCAGCCAGGCGGCGACCACCCCTCGTAGATGATGTTGTGGCGAGAGTCCCAGGGCCACCATCACCTCTTCCAGATTATCGGGTGTTGTCCGTTCATCGGCGACTTTCATATTTGTTTTTCCTCATGTCGACCATGATCGGTATTATTGGCCGTCGATCGGTGGAATCACCTTCATGGTAAGGGTATAGGTCACCTGGTCCTTAGTCATGCCGCCACCAAGAGAACCGGAAAAGGCTTTATCAGGAACAAGGCGGACGACTTGGTCGGTAGACCGCTCATCCACAGTCGGCAACTGCTGTGGGCAAGTCGCGCCCTCCGGTGTTTGCAGAGAGACAAGGTCGGTTTGCCTAATCATGTAGTGCGCCAGGTAAGTATTATTCGAGGCTGGCTGCAGCGCAATCTTCAGGGTAGTGCCGAGGTGAAGCGTTGACTTCTGGAACGACCCAGGCGCCGGCGAATTTACGCAGGCGCTGACGTATTCTTGAGTGATGCCGGTGTGCTCGACGTAGGCCTTCCGGGAGGCGATGACGAAAGTCATCGTCCTCTGATATTGGCCATTGCGGAAGACCTTTAGTTCGACCGGATAAGTATAGGCGGCATCGTGATTGAGCTTATTGACGACCTTCCCGATTTCGCCGAGGGTGGCGTCCGTAGCGTTCATCACATGGATAGTGCCCGTCGCCGGCATGGCGATGACCGTGGTGCCTTTGGGCGCCATAGCGGTAACAGTCTTTATTGCCTCGTCCCAGGCAGGATTGTCCGGAAAGGCGACCATCTGGAAGGTTCGATCTGCGGCAAACGCCGGCAACGCTGCGGTTAGGGTCACAATAGCGCCGACGGTTAGGGTGGTAAGTTTCATAATAAAGATCCTCAGCGTGTTAAATAATTAGTGGATTGGTCCGGGCCGAGCACGAAGGCCAGTTGGTCGGCACAAAACGAAAAACAAGAACTGGCAATAATTATAATGCCTCAAGGTAGCCATATGTTGCCTGAATCGAGTTAATCCACGTACTAATGCCAGTGGCTGGACACCCCTGTAAGAAATTGAGTCGGCTGGCAAATGTGCCGTATGGATTAAAGCCGTACTTATCAAAAACAATAATACCAAAATATTCTGCGATGGGTGCGGCACAAGCGGCGCCGGGAGAATTGCCTTGGAGCATCCCGGCCAGGCAAAGAATAGCTGAACACGCATCAGCCCGCGCTGGTACCGCAAAAAATATGAAGCACGTGACTGTGAGCGAGCCAACCATCACAGCACGAAGCAAAAAATAAACCCATTCACGAGACCGGGACACTAGGCCGATCAAGAGATGGCTAACATTGTGGTTGGTGACAGCAGTTGTGTGTATCATAATTCTACAGTGCTCCTTCGCAATGTCGTCAATATATTGCAAGTAGAACTTGCGTCCTTACACAATCTGTCGCCCCAGAGAGGTCATAAGTGCGGCGGATTACAAAGGCCGTCCCACGGCAAGGTATCTTTCTCCTGGTGTTGACACCGGCAACCCCATCACCACTCCGCGTATAACCGTCCGCGCTCACGCCAGACATCCCAAGTTGCCGCAGCGGTTGCAACCTGGAGCGCGCCTCGTCGTCGCTGGACCGTGCGAACTGCGAAACGCGCCCTGACGCATGCTTTAGCCTCGGCGTGGCGCAGATAAGAGGCCGCCTCGGAAGTGCTGATCGACCGCCTATCGGCACGGCCGCCGGCGTATCGAAAATTCGTTCGATAACAGCCGACTCGATAGCGATGGCGATTGAGCATGATCAATGGCACGACCAGCGCCTCCCCTTGTGTGAACTTGCTAAAAACGACGGTACCGCAGTTACGCGGGTGGTGCAAGAGAGAAATTGTGGAACCGGGGTTTTGCGGCTATCATCCCAGGCATGGGAAAGCGTGGACCAACACCGGAATACACCGAACGCCTGCCAGGTGCCAGGGTGCCCGAAGGGACCAGCGAGCGGCTGGCGGCGGTATTGCATTCCGACGAAGGCAAGGGTGAATTCCTGCGAACCGCCATTCTTGGCGAAATCGAACGCCGAGAAGCGGATAGAAAGAAGAGGTCGGATGATGCCGCGTAGCGGACCGGACGCGGTCTGTGGACCGAATGCCGAGTTGGTGAACGATCGGGTG
Source organism: Pseudomonadota bacterium (assembly GCA_021781575.1). GTDB lineage: Bacteria > Pseudomonadota > Alphaproteobacteria > Rhodospirillales > Magnetospirillaceae > DUZF01. The sequence goes on along the minus strand of JAJXWP010000067.1, from coordinate 3,146 downwards.
AAGCTGCTGTTTCACCGGCTCGTGGCGCGCCGTCTTGGCCAGGATCCGACTTTGGTCGACCTGGCCCGGCAGGAACTGGCGCGGCAGAGGACACGCGCCGCGGATCGGACCTGCTTCGCGGAGTGGGACGAATTGTTGCGCCTGGACGTCGGAATATTGCGGCGTGAGCTTGTCCGCCGTGACCAGCGGATGACGCGCCTGCGCCTTAGCTCGCCGTTCGCGTCGGTGGTGGACATCCGCGACCCCGTGCTGGACGGCACTGTCGAGGTGGACGGCTGCTATGTCGGCGGCCAGGTCCGCCCGGAGAACCTGAAGGCCGACCGCAAAGACCGGCGCCTGGCCGACAACCAGAACGGCAAGCGCCGCTGCGTCGTAGTGATGCGGGAACGCGGCGGCCGGACGCTGCCGTTCGCTTTGATGAGCGAAGCCGAAGGCGCGCCGCTCGTCGTCAAGAAGGTTGCCAAGGGGGCCGTGGTCCATGCCGACGAGGCCGGATCATGGGACGATCTGCATGCCCGGTTTGAGATGAAGAGGATTAACCACCAGGTCGGCTACAGCATGGACGGCGCCTGCACCAACCAAGCGGAAAGCTACTTCTCCCGGCTTCGCCGCGCCGAATGGGGCCAGCACCATCACCTGGGCGGGCTGTACCTCGGCCGGTACGCGGCGGAAATGGCCTGGCGGGAGGATCATCGCCGGGTGGCGAACGGCGGCCTGGTCAACCGGCTGACCGGCCTCGTACTGTCGCAACCCGTCTCGGTGGACTGGTGCGGCTACTGGCAGCGCAACGCCGCCTGATCAATCGGGAACACGCCACATATTCTGGTTGGCAGGACCGGCCCCTTTTATGCACTCGATGACGCCTCGGTCACGCTGACGGAACAGCGTACCCTCTACGCGCTCCCGTAGTGTGGTCCGTCCCAGCCGCAGGTTTGCGGGGACGTCGAGTATCCCAGACACCCGATCGGCGACCTCGTTCTTGGTCATAGGCGCCGTCGCCTTGCGCAGGGTGTCCAGCACGGCCTTGGTCAGATCGCCATGCGCGATCCTGGCCGGCGCCGGTTGTCCGGTTTCGGCTTCAATGCCGGTTCCGGGCCTCGGCAGTTTCGGCGGGATGGCTTCCGGGTTGATATCGTCGTCGAACAGGCGCAGCGTGGCGTCCAGATGGACCAGGGAGGCCCGCAGATCGGTGATACGCCGCTCGGCCGCCGTGATATGGCCGGCGACTTCGGCACGCTTCTGACGCAGAGCGGATACGACGTGGCTCTCGGCCATGGCTTTCATCTCCATTCGTAGTTACGGCATGGCCGTTGGAGATGATGTTAGCCCCCTGAAGGGGCTAACATTAGCCCTGGGGAGGTGTGGTTGCTACATAATGCCGTTCAAACGCGAACTGTCAACCTCCATGGCGCGTCTGTATGGAGCGCGCATGCTTGCTGCGGTCTTGGCTGCGGCAGGAATAGGGATCGCGATTCGCGGTATTTTGTAGAGGGAAAGTCGCACATGGGCGCCTATGGGACAGACCGTCAAACCGTTGAGCGCTTGCTGCTGCCGGCGATGATGCAGGTTGTTCTCACCATGGTCATCCGCGGTCTCGGTGACCAGGCGGCACCGCTGGTGCCGGCGCAGGAACTGTTGACAGCCGCGCTGCGAGAACCGCTGGATCAATTGGCGTCGGTGGCGCGGGGGAAGCTGGTGCGGCGAGCACATCGGGTGACCGAGGCCGTCATGGCACCGCTGCAGGATGAATTGATAGGCACCCAGGTCCTGGCGGTTGCCCAGTACATCGCGTGGCTGACCCAGCGGCAGATGCTGGCGGTCGGGGCCGAAAGCGCGTTCGGCCGCGCTTGGGACGCCGTGGCCGAGGTGTTTAACGTGGCGGCCGAAGAAATCGACCCCAGGCTAGTGGACGCTGTGGCTGCTGGCCTTGGCCAACGCTTGCAGGCACAGGGATATTTCCGTGTAGGATCGGCAGAAGCGGCATAAGAAAACGCATAACGCATGTTGCCGACCAGGCGACCGGGTGAGCCGTCGCGCGACTGTACAGCCACATCGATTTGGTTGTCTGTCGTATTCTGTCGCCCACCGCCGCATCGAATACGAACAGCAAAGGAAAGGGGGCAATATGTCTCAACTAACAAGGCTATCGGCTATTGCCTTTTTAACTCTTGGTGCCGCCGGCCCGGTACTTGCCGCCGACCCGGTTCTCCCGGACCCGCAGCTGACGCCAGGGGTGGTGGTCACATCGGATCCCGCCATCATCTGCCACGCCGGCTATTCAAGGTCGGTTCGCCACACGAGCGGCCGGATGAAGCACGAGATCTACGTTGAATACGGCGTGGATCATAGTGGTGGCCACTATGAAGTGGACCATCTGGTGCCGCTCAGCCTGGGCGGGGCGGATGTGGCGCGGAATCTTTGGGTCCAGAGCTACGATGGCAACCCGTGGAACGCGCATCGCAAGGACCGCCTGGAATGGCGGCTGCTGCATCTGGCCTGCTATGGGCCGGACGGACCGTTGCCAGCGGCAGGGATCGCCGCCCTGCAGCACGACATCGCCGCCAACTGGATCCTGACCTACCAGAAATATTGTCCGACAGAGGCGGATTGCCCAAGCTATAGCGCCAGCCACGCCGGCGAGGAATGACAAATTGAGGTAATCGCTGACGACAGTCCAATACCGGAGGAATGGGACATGTTCCAGGCAATCTGGAAGTTTCTGACAGGTGCCAACATTCGGAAGCGCACCGCGAGGGCAAAGACGGAGGCCGACAAGCCGTCGTTGGCCGAAGCAATCATCCAATTGGACTTTTCTTGGGCGGATCGCGACCTGATTATTGGCTTAACCCGATACGGAAAGGGGACGCCACTCGGCGGTACTCGCCGGACTATCCATTAAGCGCCGGAGGAAGGAGTGACAATGTTTCCCACGAATTCGAATACGCGTGTGGCGTCGCGAATGGTTGTCGCCGGGATGACGTGCGGCTTCATATCGGTGTTCCTGCATCATTTGGGCGACCCCACCGGGCTATTTGTCTTGTTCTTTTTGGTCGCGGCCTTCAGCCTGATGGCCGTGCCCCTCGTTCTGTTGCTGGGGATGCCTCCCCGTTCCGGGCGAGGTCGATCGATGGCGCCGATGATGGCTG
>JAJXWP010000113.1 GCA_021781575.1 Pseudomonadota bacterium | reverse complement strand
ACCAGCGGGTGGTACTCGCCCTTGTTGAAGATATACACCAGCAGCGCCATGACGTAGCCGCCGCAGGCGAAGGCCGAGCCGACCACCACGTCGTAGGCGACCCATATGCCCCAGGGGTAGCCGTCGTTGATGTTGGTGACCGCGCCCAGCCCGTAGATGAAGCGGAATACCAGCACCACCGCGGCGGCCAGCGCCAGCGCCGCCAGGGTCACGGTCACCGGCGTCACCAACCGACCGCCGAGCGGCGCCGGCGCGTGCGAAACTGCGTGCTCAGCCATGATGGTCTCCCTCGCTGCCGTCCTTGCCTTCTTCGTCCTTGACGTTGCGCCGGGCGGCGTAGGTCAGCGCCCCGAGGAAGACCAGCGGCGTCACCAGTCCGCGGTAGAGCCCGTGCTGCAGCGTCTCCGAGCGCGCCGCGTCCGAGCGTGGCGGCAGGTCCGGATAACCGAGCTTCTCGAAGGGCACGCCGGCGAGCATGATCATCTGGGTGCCGCCGAACTCGGTCTGGCCGTAGAGGCGATCGACGTACTTGGAGGCCACGCCGGGATAGCTCTCGTCGGGTCCGCCCAGGCGACCGCGCGGAAACACCGTCTGGCTGCCGGGCGTCAGGGTGCGCCGGCGCGCCGCCTCCTGCTTGAGATCGCTGACCTTGCCGAACAGGGTGGCGCCGGTCGGGCAGACTTCGGCGCAGGCGGAATACTTGCCCGCCGCCCAGCGCTGCCGGCACAACTGGCACTTGCTGATCTGCGGTATGGCCTTGTCGTAGGTGAAACGCGGCACGCCGAACGGACAGGCGGCGACGCAGTAGCGACAGCCGATGCAGGCGTCCTTGTTGTAGCTGACGACGCCGGTGACCGGGTCCTTCTGCATCGCCGCCACCGGGCAGGCGGAGACGCAGGAAGGATCGACGCAGTGCATGCAGGACTTCTTGATGAAGGCGTAGCCGTCCTGCACCTGGTCCTTGTGCTCCATCTTGCCGTTCTGGTAGACCTTGATGACGTTGAGCGTCTTGCCCGAGAGGTCGAGCGGCATGTCCCAGTAGGGCTGGCCGCTGTCGGGCAGGAACTCGGGCGGCATGTCGTTGGCCTCTTTGCAGGCCGCCACGCAGGCCTTGCAGCCGATGCACAGGGTCGAATCATAGAGCAGCCCCAAGGCCTCGGTCGGGATCACCTTGTCCTCGCGGGCCAGGGCGGGGCCGGCGGCCAGCGCGGCGCCACCGGCCAGGGACAGCTTGAAGAAATCGCGGCGGTCCATGGCCCTCACTCCTGCTTTTCGCCGACGTCGGCTTCCTCGTGCGCCTTGCCGAGGTTCCGGGCCAGCATCGCCGCCCCGCCCGCCGCCGCGCCGGCGATGGCCGCCAGGGCCGCCGCGGCGGCGAAGCTGGAATGGCCCTGTTCTTCGACGACGCGCGGGTAGGAGGTCGGCGGCACCACGTTTTTCAACACCGCCAGTTCATACACGGGCTTGGTGAAGCCGACGCCCTGCTCGGTGCAACCGATGCAGGGATGGCCGTTGCCCACCGGCCAGCATCCCGCGCCGGCGTCGCCGAACAGGATGGTCGGACAGTTGGCGTGGGTCTCGGGTCCCTTGCAGCCGAGCTTGTACAGGCAATAGCCCTGGCGGTGACCGGCATCGCCGAACTCCAGGGCGAAGCGCCCGGCGTCGAAGTGGGCGCGCCGCTCGCAGTTGTCGTGGATCAGCCGCGAGTAGGCGAACAGCGGGCGACCCAGCTGATCGAGTTCGGGCGGCTTGCCGAAGGTCAGCAGGTGCACCACCGTGGACAGGAAATTGTAGGGATTGGGCGGACAGCCGGGAATGGTCAGCACCGGCTTGCCCAGCACCTCCGAGACGCTGGAGGCGCCGGTCGGGTTCGGGCTGGTCGAGGGCATGCCGCCCCAGGAGGCGCAGGAACCGATGGCGATCACCGCCGCCGCGTCGGCGGCGCACTCCTTGACCATGTCGACCGCCTTCTGGCCGCCGATCTTGCAGTAGATGCCGTTGTCCCTGGTCGGGATCGCGCCCTCCACCACCAGCACGTACTTGCCCTTGTTCGCCTGCATCGCGCTCCTGCGGGCGGCCTCGGCCTGATGGCCGGCGGCAGCCATCAGGGTTTCGTGATAGTCGAGCGAGATGACGTCGAGGATGAGCTTTTCCAGGGTCGGGTGCTCGGCGCGCAGCAACGACTCGGTGCAGCCGGTGCATTCCTGGAAATGCAGCCAGATCACCGACGGCCGACGCGCCTTCTCTATGGCCTTGGCAATCGCCGCCTCGGCGCCGGTGGGCAGGCCGAGGGTCGCGGCCGTGGCGGTGCAGAACTGGAGGAATTCCCGCCGCGAAATCCCCAGTCTATTTTCGACGGTGGACGGTATCCCGTCGCCCGATCCCAGATCGAATATCGTCTCGCCCATATTTTCCCTCCCCCAGAAATTCCATCGATGCCGACCCCATCGCGTCGGACTTACTCAATTTCCGTGCCCATTCGCGGAAAGAGGAAAAACGCTGGGAAAACATGCCGCTGACGAAACTATTTGCTTGAGGCTTGAAACGGTGCGAGGAAGTCTTGTTTCCGGTGCTCCCGCCGGAACGGATAGCGTCTGAGCACCCCGACGCGGACGGCT
>JAJXWP010000112.1 GCA_021781575.1 Pseudomonadota bacterium | reverse complement strand
CCCTCTACGGCAAGGCGGTACTGGCCGCGGATGTCTTCAACCAGAAATACAGCAACTGGACGCCGCTGCTGGAAGAGCTGCATAAACAGGGCGTGACCTTCACGGTTTGCCACAATTCGATGGTTTTCCTGCACGTCAAATCCGCAGACGTTTATCCCTTCATGAAGGTGATTCCAGCCGGGATCCTGTCCGTCGCGGAATACGAAATGAAGGGTTATTCGCCAATATTCAATTCGAACTCCGATTCGGAATAGCGCCGGCAGAAAGCTGCCTCCGCCATTCCTGAGCCAAGAGGAAAACGATGGACGAGAAACGCTACGAAGCAGGACTGCAGGTACGGCGCGCGGTCCTGGGCGCCGAATACGTCGACAAGGCGATCAGTTCGGCGGACGACTTCAACCGGCCGCTGCAGGAACTGGTGACCGAGTATTGCTGGGGCGAGGTGTGGACCCGGCCCGGACTCGACCGCAAGACGCGCAGCATCATGAACCTGGCCATGCTGACCGCGCTCAACCGGCCGCACGAAATCAAGCTGCACGTCCGCGGCGCGCTGAATAACGGGCTGAGCAAGAACGAGATCCGCGAGGTCTTTCTTCAGACGGCGATCTATTGCGGAGTGCCGGCGGCGATCGACGGCATGCGGGTCGCCAAGGAGGTCTTCGCCGAGGAAGAGGGCTGAGGCTCGCGGCCTACTTCGGCCGATACAGGACGACCGCACGATAGACGCCCTTGGTCGGTCTGCCGTCCACCATGCCGGGCGCGAAGCGAGTTTCGCGCACCGCTTTCAAGGCTGAGCGGTTGAAGACGCCATCCAGGGTCGTGGCCACCACCACCGCGCTGGCCACTCGCCCCGACTCATCGACCTGGACCAAAACCTCGACCCTGCCGGGTATGCCCAAGGCCAAGGCGGCTTCCGGATATTCGGGCTCGAACGGGGTCAGCGGCACGGGCAGTCCGCGCGTAGAGCCGCTGCCTTGTCCGCCGACGATGGATTGGGTCGCGGCTTGTCGCGACTCCGCCGGGAGATGGCTCGGAGGTGCGAAACGGTTGGGCTGCTCCAGCAGCACGGTCAGCCGCCGCGTCTGCGCCGTCATCCCGCCGCCCCCCTCGTTTCTGGTCGCGAAACTCGCCAGCAGGGCGGCGTGCAGGGCGATCGATAGCGGCAGCGCCCAGCTCAGACGGTTCGTCGTCATGGCGGCGTCGCCGCCGGTTTTACCTGGCCGCGGCGACGCGATCCAGCGCCTGTTCCAACTGGGCAGCCGGAACCGCGCCTGGAATGCGTTCACCGTTGGTCAGGAAGATGGTCGGCGTGCCATGGACGCCGAGCCTGTCGGCCAATGCCAGAACTTTGTCGATCGGCGTCGCGCACTTGGCGGCGACCGGTGCTGTGCCTTCGAGCATCCATGCGTTCCATGCCTTAGAGCGGTCGCTTGAACACCAGATGGCCTGCGATTTCGTCACCGAATCGGGCGAGAGGATGGGGGTCAGGAAGGTGTAGATGGTCAGGTCGGTCATGCCCTCCATGTCCTTCGCCAGCTTCTTGCAATAGACGCAATTCGGATCCTCGAAGGTGGCGAAGACGCGGCGGCCATTGCCTCTCACCGTCTTGATCGCCAGGTTCAGCGGCAGTTCGGAGAACTTGATCTGGGAGAGCTTGGTTTTGCGTACCTCGGTGAGGTTCGTCCTGGCCTTGACGTCGATGATGTCGCCCTGGATCAGATAACGGCCCTTGGCGTCGGAATACAGCACGTCGTGGCCGATCTGCACTTCGTACAGGCCCAGGGCGCCGAGTTTGCGTACCGCATCGACCTTCAGGTCCGGGCCATAAACCGAGGCCACCGCTCGCCTGACGTCTTTTTCGTCGGCATGGGCGAACCCGGCGACGAGGGTCAGTGTGGTCAGGAGGCAGGCGAGGATTCTGTTCAGCATGAAAACTCCGTGAGGGTGATCGCTCAGCCCAGCGCGTAACGCACCAATGCGTCGCGTACAACGGGCAGCTTGTTGGTCAGGTTGAGGCCGGCGTTGCGCAGCATCGCCAGCGCCGCGCTGCGGGGACGGAACAGCTTTTGCAGGCCGTCGGTCGCTAATTGTAGGGCAAGCACCTCTTCCATGCGGTTCCGCTCGTAGCGGCGCAGCAAGCGCCGATCGCCACAGTCTCGGTACTCGGGCAGATCCTTGAGCAGCCCGGCCAGCACCCGGCTGTCGCCGAAGCCCAGGTTGATGCCGTGGCCCGAGAGCGGGTGGATGGCGTGGGCGGCATCGCCGATCAACGCCAGACGCGGCGCGACGGTGACGGGTGCGCGCATCAGGCGCAACGGAAAAGCCGCGGCCGGCGTCACCGGCGAGAGATCGCCCAGGCGCCGGCCGCCAGCCGCGGCGACGCGACGGCAAAGCTCCTCCGGCGCCAGTGCCAGCAATTCCCGCGCGTGATCGTCGGGTGTGGACCAGACGATCGAGATCATGTTGCCGGGCAGAGGCAGCCAGGCGAGCACGCCACCGCCGCCGAACCACTGGAAGGCCGTGTCGTGGTGCGGCTTTTCACAGACGAAGTTGGCGACCACGCCCATCTCGCCGTAGGGCTTGAATTCGACTGCTATGCCGGCTGCGGCCCGCGTCCAAGAATCGGCA
>JAJXWP010000111.1 GCA_021781575.1 Pseudomonadota bacterium | reverse complement strand
CACCGTCGTCACCGTAGGGCGCGGTCATGCTTTCCCTCAGCGTCGGAGAGGACCACGCCCACGGCCTTCTGAGAGGGCGATCGGGCAGCAAGCGGCCCGGACCGGCAACCTTGTGGGCCGACTATTTTCCGTCGGCGGCGGAGCCGCCTTTACATCGCGAGACAAAATAGTCGGCCCCCTTCGGTCCTCCGCCGAGGCTTCGGCCCTCCGCTGCGCTGCGGGTGCAAGTCCGTTCCGCCCGCCGCCTTCGTCGCCATGAAGGCCGCGATGGGCGCGGCCGATCCGACAAGGAAAGCGCGATGACCACCGACCACGACGACGATTTCGAGCCGCACCACACCTCATCCCCAACCGACCAGGTCCTCCACGAACTCCAGCTCTATGGCTACCGCCCCTTCCAGGACGAGCCCGATCCCAGGCCGCTTCCGGAAGCGCACACCCTCGCCGGCAGCATCTCCGACATCTTCGACGCCCTCGTGGTGGCGCTGGCCGACACCCGCCTCGAACCCGACCTCGAGAACCTGCTCTGGTCGACGGTGAACGTCTTCCACCGCGCCATCGACCGGATCGAGCGCGAACTCGACGACAACGAACTGGCACAGCAGCGTTCGCAACGGGAACAGGACGGCAGCGAGGTCAAATCCGTCGAGCTGGAACGACTGACGGCGGAGGGCCAGACGCTCATCGAACGCCGCAACGCCTTCGAGCTGATGCGCGACCAGGCCGCCGACCAGTTCGAGCACCACACCCATTCAGCCTGGCGGCCGCGCAACGGGTCAAAGGTCAACCATCGCAACCTGACCTCGGCGATGATCGACAGCCGCGACTTCCTGGCTGCGAAGAAGCGCGCCGACAACCAGGTGCTCCTGCCAGCGGGACCGAAGGTGGCGCTCACCGGCGGGCTCGACTTCAACGATCACCGCCTAGTCTGGGCCAAGCTCGACCAGGTCCACGCCAAGCACCCGGACATGGTGCTGCTGCACGGCGGATCGCCGAAGGGCGCGGAGTTAATCGCCGCCAAATGGGCCGACATTCGCAAGGTGCCGCAGATCGCCTTCAAACCCGATTGGACGAAGCACGCCAAAGCTGCACCGTTCAAGCGCAACGACACATTGCTGGAGACCCTGCCGATCGGCGTCCTGCACTTCCCTGGCACCGGCATCCAGGACAACCTCGCCGACAAGGCGAAGAAGCTCGGCATCCCGGTCTGGAAGTTCGGCGGCGCGTGAGCGCCGCCTTTTCTCAATACGTATTGACGTCGAACCGCAAAGGCGGATCACCGGCTTTCCGCAAGATCGCCTTTCAGTCCGGTTCACCCGTCACCGCGATCCGGGCCGCGCGAGCATAGTGCGCCAACTCCGTATCATTCTCGATCAGGCCGTCGAGCAGCGCCTTCATATCGCTCTGATCGGACGCCGATTGAAACGGCCCCGGCTGCCGCTCGATCGCCAGTACCGCAATGGCGAGTGCCTTCTTCACCAGGTGCAGGTCGCGTCCCGTGAATTCCGCCATGCCGCATGCCTCAACCATCATGTCGACTCGTAAGCACACCTTAGCCGATCGGCCAGCGCACCGTGAGGACAACGAGGTTCCATGCATTGTCCGCGACGGCCTTTGAGTGGCGGCTCCTGCCGGCGGGCGCCACCCCGCGTCTATCAGCGCTGATCCTTGGTCCGGCCGAGGGCCTGACGCCATCAACCCGTAAAGGGTCGGCTTACGCGAAGCGTGCCGCCGCTGCGTCTTCGCCTTCGCGGTGATTGCGGCCCTCGGCCGAACACATCGGGCGCCTGTCGCGCGGGGATGGTCCCCGCCTCAGCACAGGAGCCGGATCAATGTCTCAAGCCCTCGCATTCGCTAACGGCTGGAACCTCGCCATCACTCTCATGGTCTGCGTCGTCGTCTTTCATGCTGACGCTGGCAACTTCGGCGTCATGCTGGCCGCCGAATATGACGGCGATCCCGCCGCCGTCATCCACGAATTCGACCCCTTCCAGCGATGAAGGGGCGCATCCCCACGCAAGCTGGACCGCACAGGGCCAGCGGGATTTCCGCTCCCGCTGGCGCCTGTTTGCGGCTATACTCACGGTCGCGCCGTGGTGGTGGTGGAAGGCGCGACCGTCAGACCTTTATCTCACGGAGTACACCGCCATGATCATCTTCGGACCACTCCTCGTCATCGTCGGCATCGGCTTTATCTGCTGGCTGCTGTTCACCCTCGCTGTCTTTGCGCTGCCGTTTTTCGCCGGTCTGACGATCGGCATCTGGGCCTTTCACACGGGGGCCGGCGTGCTCGGCGGCATTGCCGTGGGTCTTGTAGCCGGCGGCGTCACCTTTGGCCTTGGCCAGCTTGCGCTCGCCGTTGTGCCATGGGCGTGGGCTCGGCTCCTGATCATCCTTCTCTATGTCGCGCCCGCCACCGTCGCTGGCTACAGCGCCACGCATGGAATCGCCCAGATGGCGATGCCTTCACCCACCTGGCAGACGATCTTCGCCGTCATCGGCGCGGTCGCTGTCAGCGTCACGGCGTTCGTCCGCTTCACCGGAATGGCCGCGCCCGGACCAGCCGGACAGGGCTTAGCGCGGGGCTGACATCATCACGTCGACGACCGTTGGGGCGGGGCCAGATCACGCATTCCGTATGCTCGCGATCCTCGTCGTGGAACGCGG
>JAJXWP010000031.1 GCA_021781575.1 Pseudomonadota bacterium | reverse complement strand
CGCAAGTCGTGTGTCTAGGTTTTGCGCGCTTTCCCGGAAATTTGAAAAACTGAAATCGGGTAAAATCAATGCATTACGCGGCGTCCCTTATGCCATGTGTGCGCTGTGACCGCGAACCCAGGTCTGGCCACGAGCTGCCTGTAGGGGGGTGCGACCATCGGCACTGATCCACGATTGGTAAGCCAGAGGGCCTCGTCGGGGACACCTCAAGAACTCACATTCGGCGAACGGGGAACTTGCGCCGATTCCGGTCTGACTGCGTCTGGATGAATTGCCCGGAAAACCTGCCTTTCGCTCAAGTTTCGGGTAGATACCCGACGCCTACGACAAGGACATCTACACCGTCTAATGCGACGCCGCCTATCGGCACGTCTACGACAGCTGTTACGGGGCGGGCGAGACGCTGTATGCAATGGCGTGACCGTCAGGCGATGATCTCGAATTTATCGGGCATCACACCGTAGGCGGCGGCGAAGTTGCGATCCGACCAAGCCTTGATTTCCTCATCCGTGCCGGCGGGCTGAAGCCATCTGTAATCGTACCGGAACGGCCCTTCTTCGTTGATCCATTGTCGCGTCAAGTCGTAGACCACATGCGCACCGTAGAACTGGTGGAAGGTCTCCATGATGGTCTTCTCGTCCGTGCCATCACGGAGGATTGGCACAATCGTCTCGTCGTCGGCACGATCTATGAACCGTGGGGAATGGCGGGCAAAGAGGTCGCTGCTGTTTGGGCGCAAGCGATCGCCAGCCATCAGGGCTCCCGGCCAGCAGAAAAACTCAGGACAATGCAGTTTATCGGCGGCAAATGCCAGATAATGGCCGAATAGAAACTGGATCGGCACGTTGACCGCACCACAATCCGCTGCGGCATGCCTTTCCATAAGTTCGCGGAACTTGGCTCCCTCTTTGGACCATCGTACTATTTCTCCACAAATGGTAAGTGGTGACCAAGTGATCAGCGCCTCTGCAAGACGTTCGCTGACTTCGGCGTATTCTTCTCTGCTGTAGGCCCTGATCAATTGGACAGTGTCACGACACTTCGTTGCCACCGTCCGCGACAGAAAAAGGAAGCGCATCCCCGGATCGGTGTCTTTGATGAAGGTCTGCGGTGACAAGAGGGGAAAGGGAAAACCCTTGCCAGGATTGACCGCCATGTCACAGACGAGAAGGAATAGGGCTACCGTCGAGTGGTCAATTGAAGGCGGCCAATCGAGTTCCGCCATTTTAAGGAAGGCGTTGAACGCCTTGATGTAGGTGTCGCCGAGCATGCCGAATGCCTTGGCGTCATCCCAGTTGAGGCGTCCGCCAGATGAAAAGTATAAGTACTGCAATTGTGCAAAGCGAGCCTGCCCCTCAAATATACTGTATGCCCCGATGGGGGATAATCTCACGGGTGACCCAAAATAATAGCCCTCCTCCTTTGCCTCGCGTAATGCCTGGAACTCACCATCCCAGGGTATCGGATTTGGCAGCACCGACAGCCCCTCATCGAATGTACTGGCCGCATTTAAGATGATCCGGCTGTATGCGATGTGGTAGGCATGGCCGACACAATCAAAGTATGGGTTGCTGACAGCCTGCTGGCCGCGCTCAGGATTGGTGATCAGAAAACGGAATAACCCGATGTCGTAGAAATTATTCACGACTACCGTTGCGTAGTCGCCCGGAGTCCTGAGGCCCCCGTGGCTGTGATTATGCTCGGCGTAGGTGCGAAGCGGCTTCTTCGGCCCTATTTCGGCAAGCAGCCGTCGAAGATGGTTGAAGTTGGTATGGGTCTCGGCCGGGTAGCTAAGGCTGAGCAGCAGCCCTGTGGTCGAGCCGATATGCTGCCACCAGTGGATCGTCTCGTGGAGGTAGGTGGAGAACGCCTGTATAGCCTCCCAGCCGACGCCACTGGCAGCATGCACTCCGCCGGGGAATTCGGATAGCGTTCGATGGACTTCGGGCGATAGACGCACGACAAAGCGCATGGAATTGTACAAGCCATGCGCGTTGAGCGTCGCATAGAGGTCGCCGGGTGCCGTCAGCAACCCGCGCGATGTATCGAGTAGGCTCGGGTCGAACGAGCACGCCTGCCCTGACATTGTCCACCTCGGGGGATGAGCTCTATCGGTACACCACGACAAAAGTACCACCGACAATCTATAGGATAGCGCCGACCGCGTTGTCCCGGAACAGGTCGCCGTCCCCGTCACGGGTCAGCATGGCGTCGCAGGGGAATCCGGTCTGCTGCCCGATTGAGGGGCAGGCGTCAGTTCCCGTCAGATGTGGCCCCCTTGTTGCGTAGCCACGTTCGCCGAAGAAGGGGAGGATGGCTTGCTCACAAGCTTCCCAAGGTACTCGTCCGCTTCAGAAGACCACTTCTGTTGCTGCAGCGCCTGATAATCCATATTAACGGCTTGAGCCATTTTGTCGGGGTGCAACTGGTAACGTTTACCCGCATCAAAAGTCGTCAAGATGCCGTCGTCTAGTAACTTGTCAAGCAACCGGGGGCCAAGATCATCGCGCTTTATCATCCGTGCGTGATCTATCTTCGCAGCCAATCGGACCAACGCCCCCTTGCTATGTGACCGAAACGCCGTGAGGATTTTGCGCATTCGCCTCCGAAGGATTTCCACCTCGGGATTGGGGGCTGCCGGTGGTTCAACCGCATAATCGGTCCAGGGATGGGCTTCTGCTCCAGGGAACGATACAGACAGATCACCGCTGAAAACGGAGACCTTCTCTACTCGCGCCACGTCCACTTCGGCCGAAGACAGGGTAACTTGCTGAAGCTCTTCCGTCGCGCTGCCAAGAGATTTGAAGATGCGCACCTCACGGCCATCGAACTCCAGGACATCGGCGTCGATATCAACCGGCGCGGTCACGTTTACGGCATTCCCATCGCCTAAAATCACAGCCAATGGCGCAGAGATGCTGACGTTTGCCAGAGGCCCCCGCAACTCAAGGACACCGTCCGCAGACACCTTTATCTCATCGTAATTCCGATCTTGCTGGCCGTCGGAACCAACGGCTTCGATGTCGAAGGAGACTTCCACATCGTTCTCGCCAGCCTCGCCTGCGATTTCCAGAGAGACTTTCTGGCGCGGACCTGCCTGCGACACCAGCGCCGCGTAAAGTGGCCCTACGTCCTCCAGTTTCAGCCGCCGTTCAGTTCGGCCGGCTCCGTCGGTCTCGCTTTCGTTCAGCCATAGCATGTAGAGGTCGAACAGAAGGCCGGACCCAAGACCGGGTTTGGTTGCCAGAGCGCGCCGCGCTGCTTCAGGCGCCCCCCCCGATGTCATTGCCCATACCAGCAGGTAGGCAGCGAAGGCTGCATTGGAAGGTGCCGAGTGCGCATCAAGGAATGGGTGTTGCGGAGCAAAACTCGCAACCATGCGCTCATATGCGCGCTTCATCTCCGCATTGGCAAAAGCCGGGCTGTTTGGGGGAGGTGCCCCAATCAACGTCGATGCTAACCTCCCCAGTTGTTCTCGCGGACAGTAGAGGCTGTCAGTATCAACCCCCTCCAGCGCAATCTCCTCTTTCAACTGATCAATGATCTTGCCTTGTTCTCGCTGGAGAATGGCATCGGCAATTTCGGCGATTAGCGCCACTGGCCCTTGGGCCGCAAGCTGGGCGATACGCGCCTGTGGGTTGAGACTGTCATCCTCGACCGCATACGAGCATACGGCGTCAAGAACAGGAGCATAGCCAGTGAAGCGAGGGTCATCACCCCCCGGCGTGGACTTGAGCTTTTCCCGAGTTGAACCGGCGAGTGTTCTGAAGCTCTCAGGGTGACGGTCGTAGGCCGCCCGCGTTTCTGGTCTGCGTCTCGCCACTACCGCGAGCTTCCGTTCAATGTATTGCTGAGCTTTCTCCTCATTAAAGAACTCAATCTCCATGAGGCAGGGGGCCAACCCGACTTCTGAGAGGACGAGCCAAGCCTCCTCCGCCGCCGCAGAACGCCCGAAAAGGACGGCCGGCAAGGCTCCGGGCTGAGCGACGATTTTCCCCAGGTCCGAGAGACCGGCGGCGAACCCCTCGGCCCCGGAGCGAAGCTGTGCCTCGTCCAGCGCATCGACAATCAGGGCAAGCCTTCCTTCGGCCGCTTCCGTCAGCGCCGGTATCCCGAACGCATTGGCGATGCCGCCCACGAAGAAGTTGCCGCCAAGGAGTTCTGTGCGTGCGAGGTCGACCAGTACCGCCGAGGTCATCGCGCCCAAAGTCCGGGCAAACGTACTTTTCCCGACCGCGCCGGGCGCAGCCACCACTATCGCCCTCGCAGCGAGCGGGTTGCCATGGATCGTCCGCAGGTTCGGTTCAACGAAAGCGGGATCAGATTGGTGATCAACTGACCAACCGGCCTTATCCGAACGGGGTGGCAGCACAGCACCAGCCAGTCTCGCCTTCCACCCGGTCGCCAAATCGAACATTCGCCTCTCCGATCAAAGCAGCCCGCCGGTTGACACCGCGGCGTGTCCCGCCATCATAGGCTAGACTCGACCGCCAAGGCGATACTCAACCTTGCCGCGCACTCCTCGTTCGGCGGCTCCTGGCCCCATCTTGCTCAGGACGGCCCTGGGATCCGCCGTCCGCATTCGGAGAGCCGATTACTCTCCGCCGACAACCAAAATGGGCGCAATTTCACCGTTTTCAGCCCGGTCAGGAACGATGGCGATCAACCGACTGTCCAGAAGATATTCTTCTGGTGCCTTCGCCAGCTTCCTTGATCAAAGCGGGTACGGTGGTACGCACCTGCACGTCGGGCAACACCGGAGCCCGAGCCGGGGCGATCCCAGATGTCGCCGGTAGCCCGCCCTTGATCTCACCTAACGTCGGTGGGATGGCCAGGGCCATCGAATCTTTACCCTCGGCCGACCTTCGGTCCGCCGAGGCGTCAGGCTGAGGGTCTTCGCCCCTGGCGCGGGCAAGGGATCGCTGGCGCTCGGCCGGCGGCGTCTCCCCGGCCTTCCGCGCCCCGGAGTCCGTCCGGGGCTTGTGCAGCCCGGGCGATCCCCCTCGCCACCGGCCGCCCTTGCCCTTGCCGCCCCCGGTCTCGCCGACGGGCAGGGGTGCAGCGCAGCGCTGCGCTGACACCCCAAGCCCCAAGGAGAGACCCGATGACGATGACCACCCTCAAGGATATCCCGCTCAACAAGCTGGTGCCCTCCCCCGCCAATGTGCGCCGTACGGGCCGGGAGGCCGGGTTGGAGGACCTGGCCGCCAGCATCGCCGCCCATGGCCTGTTGCAGAGTCTCGCCGTCCGTCCGCTGGTGGATGGAGACGGCGCGGAAACCGGCAAGTTCGAGGTGATCGGCGGCGGCCGGCGGCTGGCCGCGCTCAAACTGCTGGCGAAGCGCAAGGCAGTGGCGAAGACCGCGCCGGTGCCTTGCCTGATCCATGACGCCGGGGTGGCAGAGGAGTTATCGCTGGCCGAAAATGTGGTAAGGGCGTCACTCCACCCGGCCGATGAGGTAGAAGCCTTTGAGCGTCTTCATCGGGAACACGGCTTCGGCGCCGAGGAGATCGCCGCCCGCTTCGGCGTCAGCCCCGCTGTGGTCAGGCAGCGGCTGCGCCTGGGCGCCGCCAGCCCCCGGCTAATGGGGCTTTATCGGGAGGGAACGATCAATCTCGATCAGCTGATGGCCTTCTGCCTGACCGACGACCACGCCCGCCAGGAACAGGCCTGGGACCATCTGTCGTGGAACAAGTCGCCCGAGATGATCCGCCGCCTGCTTACCGAAACCCATGTCTCGGCCCGCGACCGCCGCGCCCTGTTCGTCGGCGCCGAGCCTTATCTGGCGGCCGGTGGGGAGATCCTGCGCGACCTGTTCACCGAGGATGGCGGCGGCTATTTCGCCGATGCCGCCCTGTTGGAGCGGCTGGTGCGGGAGAAGCTGGAGGCGGTGGCCGCCGAGGTGCTGGCCGAGGGCTGGAAATGGGCCGAGGCCACGCCGGATTTCCCCCATGCCCACGGCCTGCGTCGGGTCTATCCCCAGGCGGTGGACTTGTCGGTCGAGGAACAGGGGCGGCTTGACGCCCTGACCGCCGAAGCCGAGGCCCTGTCGGCGGCATATGACGGCGGCGAGTTACCCGAGGAGGTGGCGCCGCGCTGGGAAGAGCTCTCGGCGGAGATCGCCCGTCTGTCCGCGCGGCGTTACGACTATCCGGCCGAGGAGCGGGGAAGGGCCGGGGTGTTCGTCTGTCTCGGCCATGACGGGCAGGCGCGCATCGAACGCGGCTTCGTCCGCGCCGAGGACGAGCCGCTGCCGGAAGTGGTGGCGGCGGAAGAGCCGCCCGCCGCCGAGGAAGAGGCGTCAGGCGAAACGGTGTCGGCGGGGGATGACGAACCGGCCGCCGAAATCGAGGAGGTGGACGAACCGCTGTCGGACCGGCTGGTCACCGATCTGACCGCTCATCGCACCATGGGCTTGCGCGACGCCCTGGCCGAGCGGCCGGATGTCGCCCTGCTGGCCGTCATCCACGCCGTGGTCCTGGAGACCTTCTATCACCGCTACGACCGGGGCGGCTGCCTGGAAATCCGCGCCAGCAGCCCCGCCCTGGGCGGCCATGCCCAAGGGATCGAGGGCGGCCCGGCCGGCCGGCGGGTGGCGGAACGGCATGCCCTTTGGGCGCAGGAGGTGCCGGGCGACAGCGCCGCCTTGTGGGGATGGATCGCCGGCCTTGACGAAGAGGCCCGGCTGTCGCTGCTGGCCCATTGCGTGGCGCTGACCGTGCAGGCGGTGCGGCTGCCCTATGACCGCCGGCCGCGCGCCCTCGCTCATGCCGATGTGCTGGCGGCGGCGGTGGGGCTGGATATGACCACGTGTTGGGCACCGACGGTGACCAATTATTTCGGCCGGGTGACCAAGGGGCGAATTCTCGAAGCAGTGCGGGAAGCGGTGTCGGACGAGGCGGCGGATCGTCTCGCCGGCCTCAAGAAACCGGAGATGGCCGAGGCAGCCGAACAACTGCTGGCCGGGACCGGTTGGCTGCCGGCGGTGCTTCGGACGGCCGAATTGCCAGTGGGTGAGGCCTCGGCCGCCGCCCAATAGGTGAGAAGGCCGGGGCCGCCACTGTGCGGTCCCGGCCCCTGGCCGAAGGATATAGGCAGAAAATTCGGCCGCGCGCCGTGCCGGGCGCGCGGCCGGGGCACATCGTTGCTCTCCTCGCATTTCCCGGTTCTGATTGCGGATCGTGTGGTGGTCCCCCTTTGACCGGAAACGTTGCTGGCCACGATAGGCCGTAGACCGATCTCCCCTCAGTCGCGGAACCGGCGAAACGGGCGCTTCGGTGGCCATAAGGAGATCAGCAAGCTTGCCAGCCGTCTGTTGGACTAATGGGGGCGGGGCGCTATGATCTCGATACCGAGGCTTACGTCCGGATTTCTGGGGTATCGGCTCATCCTAGTCGGAGCGGCTGGATAGAAGCCATTAGCAATAGCATTGGAAAGCTACCATGCAGAAAGTTCTGCCACCCGTCTATGTCTGCTGTGCCAGCCGGTTCATGGAGATCAACCTGGAGCCGTTGCTGGCACTATACCCCGATATTCGCACTGTGGTGGTGGTGCGTGGCGTACATTCTCCTGTCAGCGAGGCGGACGAGCGCGAAACGCTGAGGCCATCGCTCTCGGCGCGGGAACTGCTGAAACAGCAGGGAATTGATGTCGAGGAGCTCGATGTTTCACCCGACGACGTGACGGCGGTGCGCGATCTCTTGAAACACCATCTCCGCAGCGGTTGGCAAGACCGAGACGTTCTCGTCAACGTGACAGGCGGCACCAAGGCCATGGCGCTCGGCAGCCTGACAGGGGCACTGGATGCCGCCCCGGGCCGTACCCGCGCCTTTTTGTATTTCTCGGATCCGTGGCCGAGGGTCAAAGTGTTCGTCGGTGGTGATGCCGAAACGCCGCTTCCCCGCCCGGCCTTGTCTCTCGACCAGATGCTCGCCTTGCGGGGCTACCGTATCCTGAACGGCGAAGCCAGCAGGGCAGCCGAGGAACGGGCGCTGGTCCGCCGCCGCCTGACCGAATGGCTGTACCAGATCGCGACGACCGCGGAAGGCGCGGCCGATACGGCGTGTTCCGTTCTCAACAACCTGGCCAAGGCCGCCGGTTCTCTCGACCGGAATCGCGCTTTTCCCCGTGAGATACCGCGGGAAAAAGTGGATGAAACGGTGGACGGCACCGATCCAAACAGCCTGATCGCGGACAATCGATGGAAGTTCTGGAGCCGCCTCGTCACAGCTCCCGACCTGGCGACGGTATTGGATCTGTCGTCCGACGATGCGGCGGTTGTGGCAACCGAGGATGCGCTGCGATATCTAGGGGGAGGCTGGCTGGAGGAGGCCGTTTGGCTGATCGCCCGGAAGGCCCTGTCGGAACAGCAGGGGGCCGAAGTGCGACTGGGGCCGCATCTGGGTCTGATCAGCCGCCAGACCGGAAGACGGAGCGACGATGTGCGCGACTGCGATGTCCTTGTCGTTGCGGCCGGCCGGCTGCATGTCCTCGAATGCAAGACTGCCGTCTACGGCGCCGAGGATCGCAATAGCCCGAACGGGGGCATCGGACAGAAAGAGATCAATACCCTGGCGGACATCCGTCTCAGCTTGACCGGCCCCTACGGCACCGTGGCGATCCTCAACCCACGTCTGCCCAGGAGATGGAACGATCATGCCGCCACGGTGATGCAGCATGCCCGCGAAAAAGGAATTCAAACATGGTTGGGCCGGGATATGGATGGCCAGTTGCGCACCGCTCTGAAAGCGGCGCTGCAACCCGCTCATTCCGGGTCCGGCCTTGCCCGGTAGGTTTCCTGCCACCAAGTGGTGAAGCCGTAGAGAGCAAAGCCGTAGACGACCATTGCACCAATGATCCGGAACATCGTTCCCTCCTGCGAAGACGATACGGGCGCCCAACGAAGCGGGGGCTCAGCAGTTTCAAGTGGCGCCTTTCAAGCGGCGTTCCGCCATCTGGACCACCTTTTCGATGGCCAGAATGGCACCACACACGGCGGTGATGGTGAGTGCGACGGACTTGACCCGGGCCATGGCGGTCTCCTTGCTCCGCAGTCGATCTCCAGAAAGATTACCTCCCGCCAGTTTCCCAATGAGATATAGCAACATTGCCGGCGTTACCGCCGATCCGCGACTATGACGATCTCCTCCGGCCGCAGCCGCAGACCGAAGGCGTTCCCCTTCTTCGATGTCATGGCCGGCGGAGAAAAGCGTTCGCAGACCATGAGGTGATGGCCAAGTTCCTTGGCGATCCGCTTGCGAAGACGCGAGAGCGGCGTGGCCAAATATATCCCATTGTTTTTGCGCTGTGTGTCGTTCTCGGGACGAGGAGTGATATTGTAGGACATCTGTTCCCCTTTGTCCGATCCCTCGACACAGGTTGATGTATAGATTTCAATCAGTCTTTCTATGGGGTTAACCATCGGCACCATCTCGGGATGGGTGATCATCGCCATGGTCAACCAGCCGGCATGCGCGGGTCCGATTCCGCCCGGGCCGCCGCCCCGAATTTCCTGTTGCGCCCATTCGGCCATCAGCTGATACAGGGCGAATTCAATCGGCGGCAGCTTGAAATCGGCCAGGTCACCGATTCGCACTTGCCGTTCGGCGGTAGTGAGGTGTAGCACCAGACGACCGGCAACGGCTTCCCGGAAGCGCCGGACCCAGGTTTCATGGCTGAGCCGCTCGCCGACCATGGATGACGGGAGCAGATCGCGAACCGAAACGAAGGGAACGTCGGAGAGGTCGATGACCGCCTCTCGCGCGTTCACCATACGGCCGTTGCCGCCGGGGATCTCGCAATCGCGCGGTGTGGGAAACCAGAACCCGTTTGACCTCTCGAATTCTTCCGCCTGCAGTGGCGGCTCACGCAGAGCCGCATCAGGTCGAATGCCGACCAGGACATGCGACAGCTCATCCTGGGGCCGTCCCCATAGCCCCATGGCGGCCCCCGCATGATAGCTCATGGTCTTCCGGCCACCGGCAAGAGAAAGATGGAGCCGAACGCGCGGATCGGCGGTTTCGCGGCGGACCAACTCGGTAATGAAGTCGGCGAACAACACGGAACCGGCATGGTCGCGGACGTCGTTAACCGGCGTACCATCGGCGAAGAGGGGAATGGCCACCTCCGGCTTTCCCCATCGCGGCTGGAGGTTCCATTGCTCGGCAAGTTGGTCGAGGGCCGCTGTCAGTTCGCCGTAAAACCGTGCGGCAACCGCACCGGTGACAACGCAGACGATCCTGTCCGGAAAGAAGGGATTGTCCGGACGCCGCGCCAGAGCCCATACGGTTTCGGTCACCACCTGCGGAGTCTGGCCGCCGGTGACGATCAGGACGTTGCGGAAGTTGCCCACAGAATGGCTTTCATCGGTCATCTTTTCCCCTTTGCTGCGGAACCTCGCCTGCCGTTCCGGCAGGGCTGATGCGCAGTTGCCCCAGCCCGAGGGTGCTGCCTTTCCCCACATGCAGCCATTGCAGCGCAGCCAGCAGCGGCCACAGATCGCCCGGCCCCTCGGGAAGGTCGAGATGCCCGGCAACGCCGCCCAGTTCGACCTCGGCCTGCTGATTGGCCGACCAGCGGACGAGATCCAGCCGGCGGCCAGACCATGGTGTTGCCGCCGCCCGCCCGGCGGCTTCCAGGGCGGACGGACGCACGGCGTCGGCGGCCACGGGGGCGACAAAGCATTCAATCCGGCGGAACGCCGCCTCGACGATGTCGATCAGGGTCGGCGTCGTGATCAGGCGGTGGGAGCGCAGTATTCGTAATGGAGCGGAAAACCACAGCCGGCAGGGTATGGCAGCCGGGTCGCCATCCAGCGGCCAAGCCGCCGTGTCCAAGGTCCATGCGCCGGCCGTGCCGACAGCCGGGTTGGAGGAAACGTCTTTGGCGAAATCCCCGCTCGCCGCCACCGTGCGGACGGCGCGGAAGCGGAACCGTTGCCGCTCCGGCCCCAAGCCCATGCCGGAGGCGACATCCCAGGCCCGCCACAAGAGTTGGTCGTGGACGATGGCCGCGCCAATCAACATCCACTCCACCGCCGGTGCATCGGCGGGATCGCGGGAGGCCGGGCGCAGCACGTAGCCGGGGGAGCGCCGAACCGGTGTCCCGACGCCCTCGAAGACCTGAGTGTAGGCCTCCGCATCGAGATCATGGAGCGCCGCGCCCCACACACCCCGCAGCATGGGAACGGTGGCATGGACGCCCGGCGTATCGAGCGATAGGCGCCGCGGCAGGATGCTTACGCCTGCCAGCAAAGACCGAAGAGCAGGGGCGAGAGGGGGGCGATTGTTATTCAATCTTTTAGACTTGGTAAGCGACAGCCAAGCCGCACCATACGCTGACGGCTCCATCCGGGAAAGGCCGCCGCCACAGGTGGCGCCGTAGTTTGTCGATCACTTGGATTGTGGCTGGTATTGCTTTGCTGCCCGGTGAGGCGAACGCTGCGGCACGGTTCCACCCTCACCGGCGGCGATGAGTCCGCCCTCACGTTTCAGTCCCCTGCCTGGAAAGGCGAGGGCTGCGGCATCAACATCGTCGATCTGCTCAGCTCCATCGAAGCCGAGTTTCAGTCCCCTGCCTGGAAAGGCGAGGGCTGCGGCACCGTTCACATGACGGATCTCCAGAAGATCGCAGATAAGCTGTTTCAGTCCCCTGCCTGGAAAGGCGAGGGCTGCGGCTTCCGAGGACGAGCGCCGCGAGATCGCGCGCCTCCACGTGTTTCAGTCCCCTGCCTGGAAAGGCGAGGGCTGCGGCTGTTCCTTCCGAGTGTACCAGGTGTAATGTCCTGCTGTAGTTTCAGTCCCCTGCCTGGAAAGGCGAGGGCTGCGGCCCGGAAAGATCGTCATCGTGGAGGGGCCATTTGACTATGCGGTTTCAGTCCCCTGCCTGGAAAGGCGAGGGCTGCGGCAGCGGCAGCCAACGGCGGGAAAGCCAAGCCCGTAACAAAGTTTCAGTCCCCTGCCTGGAAAGGCGAGGGCTGCGGCCCCGTCGCCAGCAAAGCGCAAACCGCCGGTACACTCCTCGGTTTCAGTCCCCTGCCTGGAAAGGCGAGGGCTGCGGCTTCACATGAAACCTTCGAGGGGCGAAATGCTCTAGGCCGGTTTCAGTCCCCTGCCTGGAAAGGCGAGGGCTGCGGCCACTACCACGCGTGCGGGCCGCAAAATCAACATGCAAGTTTCAGTCCCCTGCCTGGAAAGGCGAGGGCTGCGGCCAAGGCGGCGATGGACGACAATCCTGGCTGGTACGACCTGGTTTCAGTCCCCTGCCTGGAAAGGCGAGGGCTGCGGCACGGCACATGGTCCCGTCATTGCGCGCAAGGCCAAGCCGGTTTCAGTCCCCTGCCTGGAAAGGCGAGGGCTGCGGCTGCCCAGGCCGCAAGCCTCTGATATCGAACCAGATTGTGGGGTCCGCATCGTTACCCTGTTCGAGGCCGAGGCAAAGTTAACTTTTCCGTTCCCGCCGGGATGGTGCGGGAAGATCAAATGACACGTATTTCCAATCCCTTGCACGGGCGTCGTAGCCCACCCCTCCTTTTCGGTCGCGCGAGGGTAACGACGGCGTCACACGATGATCACCAGGGGGTCTCCGACCCTCGGAGCCGCGGCCGCCACGCCGAGATCGATCCGTCTTCCATCGCACGCCCGGCACAGCGAATAGATCACCAACCGATCCTCGCCGTCGTCGAGATTCGGCTTCACCAGTTCCATCAACTTGTCCAACAGCCGGCGATCGAGCATGGCTTCGAACACGCTGTCCTGCACCCGCTCGCCATAGCCTTCCAGACACTCGGCCACCCTGCGGCGGCGCCGGTCATCGGCGATGTCGTAACATATCACATAGCGCTGCCGACTGTCCGCCACGATGTCATGCCGCTGGCACGAAGGGGCGATACGGTTCGCCGCTGCGCAGGGCGGCGGCCAACCTGTCCACCTGGCGCGCCAGGAGCTGGCGTACCGTCGCCCTGTCCTCGCGCCCTTTCTCCCGCTGGGGGACGGCCAGCAAGGTCTCCCACTCGGCGAGGAAGCGCTTTCGTGCCGCCGGGCCAAGGCGCACTCCGCCCTGTTCCTCGCCATCGGCTTCGAAGTCCGCCGGGGCCAGGATATTCAGGTTGGCGATACGCAGCACGAAGCGGTCCACCACCGGGTGGCGGAATTCCTCGAGAAGATCGAGAGCCAGGCTGGCGCGCCCCTGGCGGGGTTCGTGCAAGAAGCCGATCGCGGGGTCGAGGCCGCGCGCTTCCAGCATGCCGGCGATAAGGTTGCCGAGCAAGACATAGCCGAACGACAGCAAGGCGTTGGCCGGGTCCGGCGGCGGCCGCCGGGCGCGTCCGGAAAAGCGGATGGCGCCGGAAAACGCCTGGGCCAGGGCGGCAAAGTAGACACGGGCGGCGTTGCCTTCGATTCCCAGCAGCACGTCGACATCGTGCACGGCTTCAGCCATCGCCACCAACCGCTCGAGGTGGGCAATGGCCGCCGCAAAAACCGGCCGGCCCGGGCGGTTGCTGCGCGCCCGGCGCAGAACGGCGCCGGCGCCGGCCACCTTCGCCGAAACCATGGCGCGCGCCAGGGCAAGACGGGAGGGGTCGTCGCAATAGGCTGTGTACTGCGCCAGCCGCAAGTCGCCGTTGCGCGGCGATTCGGGCACCAGCCGCCCGAGAAAGCCGCCGTTCCATCCGAACCACGCCACCTGTATGCCGTGGCCGAGACAGAACCGGGTGGCGTCGGAGGTGATGTGCGCGTCGCCTACCAAGGCGAGAAGTTCGACTTGGTGAGGCACGATGTCGGCCAAATGGCGCCGCCGCTCCTGTCCGTCGGCGGTCCGCTCGTCGACGGTCACCACCAGCCGGTGAGCCTCCTGCCGGACCACGGCCCGCGCCTCCGTGACGTAGACGGATGTCACTCGTTTCCTATCGCCTTTCTGCTATCGGTTTCAGGCTTGAGCGGAGAACCGTATCCGGGTCGCCGTCCTCATATGCAATGTCCACGCGGCCATCGGACCGTTCCCCGATGACGGTCACCACTTCTTCATTGTAGAGCCATTTCGTTGAAACAAGGGAGCCGGGCCGTGTCAGCCCTGCCGGCGAATTTGGTGCGGATCCCCCGGGGCCCTTCCCTTGGATGCCGTTGTTCAGTTCTCCGCCGCAAGACAGTTCCTTCTTCAGTCGCTCCAAGACGAGGCGGCAGGATCCCGGTCGACCGTCGAGGGCAGATGAAGGAAAAGCCGCCATGCGAATGGCGTAACCCGTTGCCGTTCGGGCAAGATGAAAATGGATCGGCGAAGCGTGACGGTTCAGCGGAGCCCTTGTTTGTGGGTGGCGACCTTTGAGCTCTTTGCGGGGGAGCCCGAGCGCGACTCGCTCTTTCGATGGCGTTTCTTTGGCGAAGGACTGAACCTGCACCCCAAGGCGGTCAAGCACACGCCAGCAGTTCTTCTCGGGCACCGTCCACTCCGCTTGGATTATCTTTTCGATGTCAGGATAGGCGTCGGCCTGCGAGCGGCCGGCGATACCGCATGCTTTGCGAAAGTCCTCTGCCGCCCTCTTGCAGGCGGCCAGATCGGCGGTCCCGTGAAGATGGCAGTCGTGGAGTGAACCAAAGCCCTTGCGACCTTTCGATCCCACACCGCCGTATCGAGTCAGCAGCCAGAGGGCCGCCATCGCCTGGTCCAGCAGCAGACCGGCCGCCAGTTCAGCGTCCCGGAAACGTCCGCCTCGAGCCGCCACCTCCAGGGTCCACCGGCTGCCCACATCAAGGTAACTCCGCCGCTTTCCTTTTTCGTCCATGCCATAGGAAGCGTAAAATAAGCCCTGGGTGGTCTTGCGGTCGCGGGGCTGAGGAAGGGTCGCGACACTCTTGATGGCCATCTTGTCGAAGGATTTCGCCTTTGCCACACCACCGCCGCGTAAATCCAGGTGGATCGGGCTGCCATGGCGCACGCTGCCCCATACGGCCTCTTCCAAATCGTGCAATGTCGGCTCATCCACATGCCCCACATGCAGCGTCCGCCACCACCAGCGCAACAGGCCGCGCAGGGTGGCCGGACGCAGGTCGCAGTCTCCGGCCTGCTGCATTGCCCCTGCCAGGAAGGCGGGTGAGACCAGTTCCAAGTCGGCCCTGAATCGCGCAGCGGTTCCTTCCGACAGAGCGGGGGCGGGGCCATCCGCCGGGACGAAGCGCCCATAGCCGGCGGCGGTCTTGGCCCCCGCCCCTTGGTGGCACAGGGCAGCCAGCAGCCATTGGCGGGCCAGCGCCACGAGCTTCGAATCGGTGGCGGACGTGCGTGCGGAAACGGCAAACAGGAACGAACTGCCCGGCTTCACCGCCAGGAAATTGATGGGAACCGGATCCTCCCAGTCGCCTGGCGGAGCGTCCGGCTTCTGGTAGTAAAACGGATGGTGGTTGTTAGCGATATCGACGATCAGGTCGGGAACCGTTTCCGCCGGCCAGGCATCGTGGAAAACTACCGCCCCGGCGCCCTCCTGCACGCCGAACACGCCCTTGATTGCCGCATCGTCCACCTGGCCGTCGGTCATCGCCCAGGCCCGCGCCATGCCCTTGAGGCCGCTGCCGGGCAAGTACACGAATCCGTAGAGGGGGTGCAGGCACAGGCCAGCGGTCTCCAACGCCCCGGCGCGCGCCAGATGCAGGGTCAGCGGTCCCGCTGTCGTGGCCGTAAAGGTGTCGGCGTTCAGGGATGAGAGGCCGTTCTTCCACCGCCGCAACGCCGCCTGAAAGACGGCCGCATCGGGCCTTGCCTCGGTCACTCGGACAAGCGACTTCTTCTGCACTTCCTGACTGCCGACCTGACAGAACTTGTCCAGCAACAGACCGGGATGATGGGGCCCGCGGTAGGCATCGAAAGCATCGCGGCTACCCCGTGGAAGGATGATGGCGTGGTCATACGTTGTTGTTGACATCGACCAGTCCCTCCGCCTCGGCGAAGCGGTTGAGCCATTCCAGGAAAGCGATGGCTTCCGCGGCGGCGCAGCGCAAGAATAGGGAATTCCCGTTGAGGATCGCCTCGATCAACGCGTTGTCATCCTTTCCCGCATTCGGCGACGGCACCCGCGACAGCACCCAGCTTCCGAGGACATCAAGGAGAAGAACCATCCCCTCCTTGGTCTCGGCGGTCTCGCCCTTCGGATGCGCCTTGGCCCGGACGAAAGCCAGGGCTTGGCCCAGCCCGGCGGCGCGAATGCGCATCGGCAGTTTCTTGGCGTGCCCGCCGAATGCTTTCGGCTGGTCGCCCTTCAGCTTCTTCGCATCTTCGATCGCGTTCCACGCGGCCTTGGCCCGCTGCTGGTCGACGGTAGGTCTGCCGGTCATCGCCCGCCTCCCTCACGCCCAGGCCACGGCGCACAAGCCGCGACCGATGGTTTCGTCGCCGCCGATCTGCAGCACGCTGCCGGCAGGCACGGCGTTCCGCAAAGCGGCGAGAATGGCGTCCGCCCCCATTTCCCGACCCTGTTTCCGGCTCTTGTGCGCAAGGACCAGGGTGTAGAACAGCGTCTCGGGCGGCAGGAACTCCTGATAGAACAGGGCGCCGGCCTTCACGGTCTTGGTCCTCTGGTCCAGGCCGATCCGCGCCACCACTTCGGTCGCGTGACGGACGAAATGGCCGAACTGGTCGTCGGACACGATGACCAGGCGCTGGCGGACTTGATCGCGGACCGTATCGTCGCCAGCGGTGTGGCGGGCCAGCCAGTCGGCCAGTGCCCGTGCTCCCGTCGCCGGCTCGAAATCGAACTCCTCGAGGATCACCTTGTCGCCGGCCAGCAACGGTTTCGCCGGATCGACGCACAACACCTTATCGTCCGCGACCTCGGGAACCACGATGTCGGCCGGCAAGGGGCGGCCTGCCACCAGCGCGCAATCGCGGCGCAGCCGCGCGATGACCGCGGGGCAGGTGACCAATGCAAACACGCCAGCCAGAGAGCGCACCGGAAAGGCCATCAGCCGGGCGTCGGTGAACGCCACGGCTCCGGCATGTTCGTGCGCTTGTACCGGCGATGGCCCGAACACCGCCTGCACCTCATCGGAGTCCGAGCCATCGGGGTCGCTGCCACCGGGCCGGCGACGGGAGGCGTCGCGGAAGACGCCCTTCAGCGAGGAGCCGGGGATGGTCGGCCAGTCGGTGTGGCGCTCCCGCTGCACCGGCAAATCCACCACACCCAGCGCGGTTCCCGAGCCGGGGTGTAGGCCGGTCAGTGCGTGCAGAAAGGCAATGGCAGCGGTTTCAGACATGGTTCCACACTCCCTCGACAAAGCATCCCCATCCCAGGGCCGCGTCCTCCAGCCCGCTCAGATTGCCGGCGACCAGGCCTACCGGCGCCTCGCCTTCAAGGAAATAGACGGCCCCGGCCGGAACGACGAAGCGGGTCGGTTTCGGACCGCCCCGCGCCAAGTCCCAGCCCGACACCGCTTGGGCCTGAGGCACGGCGGCGGCGGCGCAGGACAGCCCCTCCGGCCTCCAGCCGCCGTCGAACACGCCCGGCGTCACCAACATCAGCAGACGCCGGCCGTCCTGCGATGGGATCGTCGGCCAGCGCACCGCACCGCGCCGTCTAATCAGCACATGCCGGCCCTCGCCACCCATGGGGGCGACGAACTCGTTTGGAAATATGTCCAGAGCCGCCGCCGGCCCCTCTGCCTCGACGACGATCGATACCTTCTCCTTCAAGGCCAGCAGGCTGACGCCGTAGAGAAGGCCATCCTCGGCAGTCTGCCGTGCGGCATTGACGGAAACCCCGGTGCGCCGGTCGTACCCGTAAAGATCCGTAGGGGAAAATAGGGCTTCCACCGGCGGCGTTCTGCCGGCCAGGAAGTCCCTCAATCCGGCCAGGGTGATGAAATGGCCGCCGAGGGCCTCGGTGCGCGCCCGCTTGCGTGGCCACAGCGGATACCGTCCGGAGTCGTCCCCGGTCCATCCCGGCAAGAGAGAACCAAGTGGATCGAAACGCACCAGTTCCCCGCCAATGCCTCTGTCACGCTGCAAGGTGGCTGGGGCCGACACCATAATTTCATCGTTCATGGCGAACCACGGCCCGCGGAAGCGGACATCGGCCGCGCGTGCTACCGCGTCGCCCTGTCGGCTGGCCGCCTCGGCGAAGCCCAGACCACCGCGTATCGCCGAACCTAGGGCGGCAAAGTCGCAGCCGGCCATGTCCAGCAGCGCAGAGCGCAGAGCGCCGGCCACCGTCTGTGGCCATGGCAGGGCTGATGAGGCGCCCCGGGTTCCCGCTTCGAACGGCCGGCCGTCTCGGAAAAACAGGGTGTCCAACGGTTCGATGGCCAGGGCGATGCGCGAGGATCCTGAGGGTCGGGCCATAGTCGTTTCCCTTCCGGTCATTGGTCGCGGCCGCGGGCCAGAAAGGAGGCCGATTGGCAGAGCACGATGAATGCCTCGAAGGCATTGCTTCGCCCCGGCTGACCGTCCAGGAAGTCGCGCATCATTCCGGGAACGAGTTTCTCTAGGGCTTCGGGCTTTTCGGTCTTCTGAATCTGCCGCTTTACCTCGGATTCCAGAGCCTCCGGGGGAAGTCCTTCGGCGATGTGGGGCGGCAAGAGCCGGCGGAGGCGGTAGGCCCAGCGATCGGTGGCGCCGTCGAGGAAGATCCTAACAAGGTCATCGATCCGGGGCACGATGTCCCACGAACAGACGCTGGTGGCATGCTCGCCAGACCGGCGGAGGGCGGCCAGAGCCAACCGATTGCGTCCGGCGGCCTTCGCTGCTTTTTCCGCCGCCCGCGCCGCCTCCAAACCGCCGCGCAGATCATCCTTGTAATGGATCACGGCGATCCCGGCGGACGCCGTCGCCTGGGCGCCCATGGTCAGCAGAGCCCGGCCGTTCGCGTGGTACCAGCCCTCGTCCGCTCCGGCGTTTTGCCTCGGATCGCCGGAAAAGGCCAAGCGCAGTTCGCGCGCGCAGGCGAGGGCCGTAGCGGTGGGCAGCAGCGCCAGAACGTCGTCGCCGCCGGCGTAGATCAGCGTGCCGCCGTGGTGGGAGACGATTGGCGGTGCTATGCGACAGGAGAAATTGGTCAGCGCCTCGCTAATAGCGGCGTGCCGCGCCGCTCCCCGCAGGGGTGAAGCGGCGCCCATTCCTCCCATCAGCCACTGGCCCATGTTGTCACCATCCATGGCGAGGATGGCGTAATAGGCCGGCGGTGGACCGTCCGTGCGCGCTGTCTTGATTTTTTCCCACAGAGGATTCGGGCACGGTGTCTCGCCCCTGTCAAAATCCCGCCTGGGCCAGTGCAGCCACTGGCCGCTCCAGGAGCCGCTCGCCTGCCATGCGCGCCAGTCGATACCGTCGTGCTTTTTGAGCCACTGCCAGGCCGCCACGGTGGCGGTATCCGGGAAGCGCAATGCGTCGACGGCGATATCCATCTCCTTGGCCAACAACGCCGGAGCGGCGAACCGCTTGACCAGGGCCGGCGCGCTCAGCCGGTCGCCTTTGCGCAGGCCCACGCCATGGAGCTGCCAGTCGTTCTCGGCGCGATCCCAGAACGCGTTAGCCGCCTCGCGGTCGGCCGGTCCCATCTGTTCGAGAATTCCGGTCAGCGTACATTTCGCCGCAACCTTGCCTTCGGCGTCGGTGGCGGCAGGGAGGACGGGCAGCGGACGGATCGACCGCCGGGCATCCAAGGAGCGGCCCAAGACTTCGAACATCGCCTGCCAGCGATCCTCGACAGCGGCGCCGTCCCGCAACTGGCTCAACCTTTCATCGTCGCAGGCACGCTCCGGCAGGACGGTCCAAGCGACGTCGGGAAAGGTGTCCATTTGAGCGTCCCAAAGTCGGTCCCAGCCGTCGCTTCGACCGTCGAATTTTGCTTCGAGGCTTTTGCGCACCGCATCGGCAAGGCGCTTCCAGGCATACTTGCAGGCCTCCTCGCACCGTGCGGCGACGTTCCGGGCCTCGGCGCCGTCTGTGCCACAGGGAACGATGGCCAGGAAGCGGTTGGGAAAGCTGGGCGATTTGCGGGCATCCGCTTCCGGCATCGGCAGGCACTTTGCCAGCCCCTTGCGGATCAGCCAGAGGTCGGTCAGAGGATTGCCGCGAAGGGCCGGAAAAACCACCGCCCAGGGGCCGAACTCTTCGACTATCGGCGTCATCGCCTGCCATGTTAGCCAGGACAGGATGGCGCTGCCGCTCCACAGATCACGCACTGTCCGCGCTGCGGCAATAAATCCTTGGACCGGCCCGATCGATACCGTCAGCAACGCTCGTTCGCCGGCACAGCCGATGGCATCCATGTCGGTCGGCAAATGAACGGGGATGGGAATGTTCCTGGCCAGTTCTTCGGGCAGCCGCCGCCAACACGCGAGCGATCGCTGTTCCAGTGTGCCCATGCCTTCGCCGAAGGCGGCGAAGGTCCGTCGGATGGTCTCCGCATCCACATGGAGAGGGCCTGTTATCCGGCAGGCCCCGGACAGCGGGTGCCGGACGTCGAGCGATGCTTCGCCCGGCACCCCGTCGCGGCAGGCCTCCAAAAGAAAGCTCCCATCAATTAGATCCATGTGCGGTCCCCAGCGACGCCTTCGACACGGTACTCGGCCAGGCTTGCGCCCAGGCGATGCAGGTCGGCGGCGGACAATTCGCTTCCGCGTTCGGCCTCGGCGAGCGGCAGTGTCAGATGGACATAGCGTGCGCCCGCCGCAATCACTGCCGCTGCCAGCGGCACCGGCAGCGTGCCTACGACCACGTCGCCCGGCCTCAGGCCCTTAAGCGCCGCCGCATCCAGATGGGCGAGGTGTCGGCCGCGAACGCCGACATTCTTCATCCATGCCAGGGCGCCGGCATGGCGGCTGACGATCAGGGTGGTCATTGGGCGGTCTCCGTTCTCCGCAGTCTTTGGTGGGATGCCGGTGAACATAACATCCGATCTTCGGCGCCCCGAACGATGGCAACATTGCCAAAAGAAAACCGCTGCCGCGTGACGATGAATTGCGGCGGAAGGTGGCCGGGCACGGCCCGCCGGCCACTTTCCCGGGGATTTTTCCGATAAGGCGTGCCCCCCGTTCCTCCCAGTTCCCAAATAATGCGAAACTTAAGGTTCGAATCCGGAACCGTCGCAGTTCGGGCACACCATCTTGCCGTCGCCTCCGCACACGGGGCAGTTCATACCGTCGCCTCGCGGCTCGAAGTCAGTATCGCCATCGCAATAGTTGCAGTCCGTGATGCCGCGCCCGTGACACTGACCACACTCCTCTCGTCCAGCGGGATCTTCCATCTCATCCCAGTTGTCGCTCTGACGTGCGACTGCCCATATTCTTGTTGGAACGCCCGATGTGTCAGCAACGTCGCGCAGTAAGATTATGTCGGCAATCATGTCAAACCTCGTTTTCTTCGTGATCAACGATATGTGCCATCTTCCCAAAACTCCAGATCAAGCCATGCAATTCATTTCCACTTTTTGCTATGACGCTCGATCCCGAGGCGACGAACGTTGGTCGTGCTTCCGAGGCATACCGTTCCCACAACCGCCAAAGACCGCATTCCGTGAAGGGAATGCTTTCGGAGATTGTGCCTGCTCCCGATGAGTGCTGCAACCGGAGAGCGGTAGTGGCTATTCCGGCTTTCCCGATACGACATGGTGGGTGACAAACCGCATCATGCCGTACAGGGCAAAACCCGTGACAATTACGAAGCCGGCAAATCGGAACATGGCGGCGCACCCTCTGCCGATTTTCGCGCGGCCAAT
The DNA here is from genome assembly GCA_021781575.1 of Pseudomonadota bacterium. GTDB lineage: Bacteria > Pseudomonadota > Alphaproteobacteria > Rhodospirillales > Magnetospirillaceae > DUZF01. Next base: position 32,479 of record JAJXWP010000031.1, on the reverse strand, counting down.
CTTATTTTTCAGAACTGGCGGAACCGCGGCAATCAATTTCTGGCTCGAAACAATCAGCAAGGTTGAGATTGCCCACACGATAAGCCGGCAAGCGTATTTTCCTGGGCACATCGGGACTGACCGAGGGAGATCGCCATGAACAAGGTCAAGGGCATCGCCCTTTTCGTCACTGCGGCCTGCAACGCCGTCATCGCCGTCGAAAAGGTGGTTCGTATGGTCGAGCGCCGAATGGTCCGCCGGAGGCACCAGTAAGGCTTGTCACGGCCGTCTTTTTCAGGGGAGAGGATCATGTTCCAGGTGATCGGTGGACTGGTCATTTACGGCTTCGCGCTCTACGGCCTGGTCAAATGGCGGACGCACCGGCAACGTTGAGATTTTTCATTCGCTTGGCCGGCGGGCGCAAGGTGCTTCGTGAAACGTGACTGAGTGAGGGAGGGTGACATGGATAAGATCAAGGCTGCCGCGGAGGTCGTCAGCGCCGTTGCCGTCGCCATCCTGGCCGTCGAAAGGGTTGTCCAAATGGTGGAACGCCGGACCGCCGCGTCGAAACAGGCGGCGTAGGGCAATCGTCCAATCCTCGGGAAGGAGGACAAGACGCCACGGGGGATCGGCGTGGTCGTCGTCTGTGGCATTGCCCCCGCTTACGGATTCGCCACCTGGTCGGCGTAAGCCCGCTGAGGGCCTCCCCCTGAGCCAGGGCAACGGGCGGCTTCAGCAGCGTAGCGCGGCTGTTCGGCCAGTTCCTGGCCGAGCCGAGTGCGGATGCCCTTTTCGCGGGCGCGCTGCACCAGCGCGGTTGCAGGTCGTTCCGGCCGGTGCGTGGCCGAGAGTTGAGGATCGCCACGGTCACCCCGAGCACCGCGGTCAGATTCTGGAAAGACAGCGGTCTACCGTAAACAACGGCACAAGATTCCGCATTGGAGCAGGAGGGCCTGACCATGTTGTCTTTCAGGAACGTATGGATTGGTTTCGGCCTTCTGCCGTGTATGTTCGGCTCCACACAAGCCGAAGTGCTCGATCAGTTGCGGATGGCCTCGGTCGAGCCTTTCATCTTCAGCATCACACCGGCCTCTCCATTGCCTGCGGTGCCGCAGGTACCGGTCGATCGGGCACCGTTGTCGGCCAACCCGGCCACGCCGCCTGCCGCCCCGGCGGATACCGCCGTCCAGCCGGCCGGCGATGATACCGGCGCGACATCGAAGAAACACCACGACGAGGACGCGGCGAGAGCCGGTTTGCATGTTGCGCCATCCCCGGAGACCAATGCAGCGACGCCGGCGGACCACGCCACGCTTTCGAAAATGAGTCCCGCGAAATTGGCGCCTCCGGAAACAGGGCGTTTCTACACGCCGGTTGCCTCCGACTTCGATGCGTTGATCAGGAGCGTGACTAGGCCGGAGAGAAGGCCGCCGCAGAGTGCCGAGCCGGCGGTCGAAACCACGGCCGTTAACGCGCCGCCGCCGGCCGCCCAACCGGTAACCTCAGTGCCGCCGGCGCCGGCCTTCGTCGAATCTCCAGCCCCCACCGCGTCACCGCCATCCTTTCCGGCAGTGGCGCCAACCAACCAGCCGCAGGTGATTGTCGTGCAGGTACTTCCCTACCCACCGCCGTACTACGCGCCGGCGCCCATGGTCGTATATGTCGCGCCTGCCCGGTCGCCGGTTCCGATGATGGGATCCGTTGCGTCGGCCGTGCCGACGACCATGCCGCGAGTTGCTCGCGCTGTAGTTCGCCCTTGGGCACCAGCCTACCAGCAACTCGCGGGGCGGAGTCCAATGTGGTTCCGGCAACGCCAGATGGTATTTCCTTGGATTTCCGCCTACCGCTACCCCGCCGGGGGCTATGGCGGACCGGCCTCCAATCGAACGGCATTCAGCCGCCTGGCGGTGCGCGGCGTGTGGGTTGGCGGCTACCGCTGAACCGGTGCGATCGGCAAGTGTCTAATCCGCAACGCCCGGTGGCGCTGCCGCGCCGCCGGTCCGCGGTCGGCCGAAGCATCCCTGGGGGGCAACCAACCGTTCCGCGAAAACACCCGTCGAAATCCGGAAATATGGTGGATTGCCATCTTTCCCGACTGGAGCCGGAGCCTCTATTTCGCGAAGTGCGGCCGGCAGCTTGGATCGGAGGGGCGTCGTGCGCCATTCAACCAGGATTTCAGTCACCTTTCTGCTGGTCTCGCTGACCTGGATCGGCCTGACCGATCCGCTGTGCGCAGCCTTGTTCCCGCAGGCGTTTCCCACCATAAGCCTGTTCAAGGGGTGGTTTTTTGCTACTGCGGCGGCGCTGGCCATCAAGCTGGAGCTTTCGGCCGAGGAGTGGCGGCGCGGCGAGGCAGAGGCCCGGCTGAAAGACCAGGCGGTCCGCGACCCGTTGACCGGTCTGTTGAATCGACGAGCTTTCCATAGCCACCTGGAAGCGGCGGTCGAGCGGGCGCGACGGGTGGGCGGCCGCCTGGGCGTCGCCTTCATTGACCTGGACGCCTTTAAGGCCGCCAACGACAGCTTCGGCCATGCCTTCGGCGACGCAGTGCTGCGCGCCGTAGCGACTCGACTGCGCGGCCTGTTGCGTAGCGCCGATGTCGCGGCGCGACTGGGCGGCGACGAATTCGCCGTTGTCGCCGAACCGAACAATGGCGACAGCATCGAGAGGCTTGCCGGACGATTGCTCGCGGCCTTCCACGAACCGATCGATGTCGAGGGGTTCTCCCACAGCATCACGCTGAGCGTCGGCATCGCCCACTTCCCCGACCATGGCGAGCGGGCGGAACAACTCCTTCGCGCAGCCGATGTGGCGATGTATAAGGCTAAGGGGAAGGGGCGCAATGGCTTTGCCATTGCCGGCGACGGACCACAGCCAATGCCTCTCGGTGTTGCCCCATCGGCGGTCAGCGACTCCGTCCGATCGCCGCCTAGTCAAAGAAGGGAGCCCAGCCAGATGGGCGTGCGGTATTGTTGGGATCGCCAGCATGCGTCAAGCGAAGGGCGGCAGAAGAACGATGTCGACTGATCTTTCCCATACCCTGACCATTGGCGTGTCCTCGCGCGCTTTGTTCGATCTGGAGACCGAGAACCGGCTGTTTGAGGAACAAGGCGTCGAGCCTTATCGCGCCTACCAGATCGAACACGAAGGAATCCACCCGGCCCCTGGAGCGGCCTTTCCCTTGGTTCAGGCGCTGTTGGAACTCAATCGCCGGCTCGGGCGCGAGGTGGTGACGGTGACCCTGCTGTCCCGCAATTCGCCCGATCTGGGGCTCCGTCTGACCCAGGCGGCCGGCCACCACGGCCTCGACGTCAAGCGATGGGCCTTCACCAGCGGCGAGCCGGTCGCCTGTTTCCTCAAGCCTTTTCAGGTGGACCTGTTCCTGTCGCGCGACCACGCCGATGTGGAGCAGGCCACCAATGCTGGTGTCGCCGCCGCCGTCGTCTATCCGCCAAAACACCCGGACTATGCTGCCCGGCCGGCGACGATCACCGTGGCATTCGATGCCGATGCGGTGATCTTCGGCGGCGAGAGCGAAGCAATCTTCCGCCGGGACGGCATGCAGGCCTTTCTCGACCACGAACGCCGGCATTCCAGGGATCCGCTCGCGGCCGGACCAATGGCCCGATTGCTCAAGACGTTGTCGACCCTCCAGAAGGCTATGCCGGCCGAAGCCCCGCTGGTGCGCATCGTCGTCGTGACGGCGCGCAATGCGCCGGCCCATGAACGGGTGCTGCATACGCTGCGCCTGTGGAACGTGCGTGTCGACCAGGTCTTCATGCTGGGCGGTCTGCCGAAGGCCCCGTTTCTCAGCGAACTCCGACCGCACCTGTTCTTCGACGATCAGGAAATCCATGCCGCCCCGGCGGCCGACCTCGGCCCGGCCTGTCTGGTGCCGTATCGGCCGGAGGCAACAGGCATCGACGTAAGCACAGCCAAGGAGATTGCCGTGGAGTGAACAAGATTCCGTCGGGTCGGCTCAGATCACTGTGACCATCGTGCCCCCCGATCGGCATGTGGGTCAGGCATTCCACGACCGGCCGGCCGGTCGTTTGTTCCACCAACCGCCGACAAAGGTCGAGTTGGGGACGATACGAGAGGGCCTTCTGCGGCCAGGGTTCCAGAGACCGTGGAAACTCTTGTGGTCAAGGGCGATCGGGCCCTCGGGGCGTTTTCACAAGCAGATCGATTGATCCTTCGGCCGTCTGGTTCCAGATGCGCGCCGTCACCGGCACCTCCCGTACCAGTGTCATCGGCGCATAGCGCTCGGCGCTAAATCGATGCAAGCGGTCCGAGGCATCCACCAGGGAAGCAGGCTGTAACTGGCCAACCCGCCAGCGCACGGGGAAACTCCGTGCCAGTACCTGCCGCTCATTCAGTTTCCCGGCAGGATCGTCGGCGGCGAGAGAGCGATACAGTTTGGCCAGATGGGCGCAAAATCTGGCAGCCACCTGCTCCCGATCTATGGTTCGCTCTGCAGGCACCGTAATGGCCAGCTCCCGGGAGCGCGGCATCTGAAGAGATTCATCGGCTGATCGGGGCCGGCTGGGTGCTCGGCGACAAAGTCATACCTTCCACGAGCCGCGGTGGGCTCTACGGGCGCGGTCATTCAGCCGCCAGCGGCGGGAGGCCGTTGGCGGCTGGTCAGGCTTGGGGGCCGCCGCCCCCCGGCGCGCGCCAGGGTGAAGCGCCCGGGCGGGCGCCTCCTCGCCGGGTCTCCCCGAGCTTCCTCCGCCTGACGGCTCCGTGCAGCCCGGGTGATCCCCCTCCCGGCGATCCGCCCTGGCCCTTGCACCCCCCGGTCTCGCCGACGGGCAGGGGTGCAGCGCAGCGCTGCGCTGACACCCCAGAGCAAGGAGACGGGATCATGATCACCAGCAACAGCAATGAAGCGGCGGTTTCCGGAGCGTTCCGGGTGGATGTGGGACGCGGCCAGCGCATCGGCCGGGTGTCGTCCGAATGGTTCTCCCGCCCCGATGACGAGCGCTATCTGAACCTTTCGGCCCTCTACGACTCGGTGCGCGCCCGCGCCGATCGGGCCACCGCCCGCACCGTCGAGAGCCGCGCCGTGCGGGTGGAGGCTTCCCGCGACGACGCCGAGCGCCTGTCCCTGTTCGTGCCGGGGCAGGAGGCGCCGATTTCCCCCACCCATTGGAGCTTCGGCCAGCTGTGCGGCTTGGTCGGCGCGCCGTCCTCCTATCTGCGGCAACTGCCCGCGCCGTTGGCCGGGATCAACCTGCAATACGGCCTGTCCAGCCATCGGGCCGAACTGGTCAAGACCCTGGAGACCGAGGACGGCCGCACCGAGTTGCGCGCCGTCACCGGTCCCGATTACGGCCGCATCTGGGATCATGAATTGGTGTCGGCGGTGATGCGCTTCGCCGGCAACGGCACCGGGGATACCCGCTGGAAGGTGCCGGGGGCGCTGGATTGGGCCAGCATGACCCACAACCCCTTCGCCGACATCACCAAGGAGACCACCACCCTTTACGCCAGCGACCGCGACGTGTTCCTGTTCCTGGTGGACGACACCCACCCCATCGAGGCCGGCAAGCTGGCCGATGGCTCCCCCGACCTCTATTTTCGCGGCTTCTATTGCTGGAATTCCGAGGTGGGCTCGAAGAGCCTGGGCATCGCCTCGTTCTATCTGCGCGCCGTCTGCCAGAACCGAAACTTATGGGGCGTCGAAGGCTTCGAGGAGATCACCATCCGTCATTCGAAATTCGCCGCCCAGCGCTTCGCCCATGAGGCGGCGCCCGCTCTGACCAATTTCGCCGAGTCCAGCCCCGCCCCCTTTGTCGCTGGCATCAGCGCCGCCCGCACCCGCATCGTTGCCCGGACCGACGAGAACCGCGACGAGTTCCTGAGGAAGCGCGGCTTCTCCAAGCCGGAGACGGCGAAGATCATCGACACCGTGCTGGCCGAGGAAGGTCGGCCGCCGGAAAGCCTGTTTGACTTTGTCCAGGGCATCACCGCCCTGGCGCGCGGCAAGGCCCATCAGGATGCCCGTCTGGACCTCGAGGCCAAGGCCAAGCGCTTGCTGGAACAGGCAGCCTGATGTGTGAACCCGCGCATCCGCATGGCCGGGTGCGCGGGTTGCCGACATTGCGGAATGGCGGATCGGCCCCGTCTATGACAAAGGGCATATACCGCGCGCGCCGGCCGTCGGCCGGCGCGAAGACCGGGCGTTCGCTCGGTGGCTTCGTCGGTGGGTCGGTCTTCTACTGCTCGCCGAGCACTTTGCCCGCTTGTCTGTCGCCGTGACCCCACTGTGACCCCAGCGACTTTTTCGGACTGTGAAACCGGCTGAAACTGGTGCGCCCGGCGGGATTCGAACCCACGGCCCCAGGATTAGGAATCCTGTGCTCTATCCTGCTGAGCTACGGGCGCGCCAACCGTCTTATCGCATGCCGGAGGGCGGTGATCAAGGAAGGGCGCGAGGCAGGCGGGCGGCGCATTGGTCGGGCGGGCTGTTCGATCCCTAGCCCAGGCTGCGGCAGCGGTTGGTTGCGGCGACCAGGGCGGCGCGGATGCCCGGTTCCATGGCCGAATGGCCGGCATCGGCGACCACCTGGAAGGTGCTGCCGGGCCAGGCGTGCGCCAAGTCATAGGCGGTGGCGATCGGGCAGACGACGTCGTAGCGGCCCTGCACAATGGTAGCGGGTTTCCCGTGCAAGCGGTGGATGTCGCGCAGCAGCTGGTTTTCCTCGAGAAAGCCGCCGTTGACCATGTAATGGGCCTCGATGCGGGCCATCGCCAGCGCCGCTGCCGACATGCGCAGCTCCGCGGGCTCGGCCAGCAGGCGGGAACAGGCTTCTTCGTAGGCGCACCAGGCCTGCGCCGCCGGCAAATGGACGACCGGATTGGAGTCGGTGAGCAGGCGGTGATAGGCGGCCAATGGATCGCGCCGTTCGGCTTCCGGCAGGAAATTGAGGAAGGCGCGCCCGGCTTCCGGGAAAAAGCGGCCCATCTGGTGCACGAACCAGTTCACTTCATCCGGCCGAAACAGGAAGATCCCGCGCAAGACGAAGCCCAGGCAACGTTCGGGGTGGACCTGGCCATAGGCCAGCGCCAAGGTGCTGCCCCAGGAACCGCCGAACACCAGCCAGCGCTCGATGCCCAGATGCTGGCGCAAGACTTCCAGATCCGCCACGAGGTCGGCCGTAGTGTTCTCGGCGATCAGGGCGTGCGGAACCGAACGTCCGGCGCCGCGCTGGTCGTACAACACGATGCGGTAAGCCTTGGGGTCGAAAAAGCGTCGATGGGCGGCGGCGCAGCCGGCGCCCGGACCACCATGCAGGAAGATCGCCGGAATCCCCTTGGGATTGCCCGATTCCTCCCAATACAGGCGATGCAGACCGCTGACCGGTAGCCAGCCTTGACGGTACGGCTCGATGGGCGGGTACAGTTCGCACATCAGATCCTTGTCGCCCTTCATCGCTCCTCCGCTCGGCCGGCCGCGTCGAGCAGTTCGATCTGCTCGGGCCTGGCGACCTCCATCACCGGTCCAATAGTCTTGCCGATCCAGCCTCGTATCCGCAACCTTCGCCCGGCCATACGTCTGGGTTGGTCGGCGACTGCGGCAAGGGGCGGATATTCGGCGAAGCGGGCAAGTACCGGTCTGGGCACCAGTACGGTAAGACTACGCCGCCAGTTGCCACCCAGATGCAGTACCAGATCGCCCTTGATCAAGCGGGACGAGGCCACCCGACCCTCCACCAGTTGGATGCTGCCGACCAGACCCGGTGTCTCGTAGGAGCGGCGCACCCGATAGGCGGGCTGGCGCCAGATGCCACGCCGCGCCCGTCGGGCCTCGGCTTCCGCCGACAGCAGGGCGGCGGCCGATCGTTCGTCGACGGTGACCGCTACCCGTGCGCACCCCTCGCGCAGCAGTTCGGCCTGAATCCACCGGCCGTCGGCGGTCACCACCTGAACCTGGCGGCGCCCATAGCGGTCGGCCGCTCCGGCGTCTCCATAGAGGACCACCGGTCGATCGCCGATCAGGCCGGCCAGCGCCGTCCGCGCTTCCTCGGCGGCCGGCCAAGGCGCCTCGGCGGACAGGGTGAGCGGTCGCCGCGGCAATTCGATCCCCGCCAGGATGGCTCGGCCGCCATCGGTCAAGACCAGCACGCCGCCCGCCTCGAGCCGTTGCACCTGCGCTTCGCCGAGGGAGGGTAGTGGCGGCAAGTCCCGTGGCGCCGCCCGCGCGCACCCCGCATGGACGATGAGAAGCAGGCAGAGAAGCAGCGGTAGAGCGAGGCGAAGAGGCATTGCGGCGATGTTAGCCGAGGCGTGGCTCGGGCGCCATCGGGACAAGCTGTTGGTCCGGGGCGCCTACGCCGTGGCGGTACGCTCTATGGTGCCGCCGGGGCCGAACAGCGCGGCAACGAGCTCCCCGCCAAAGCCGCAACCGGCATCCAACGACACGGTAAAGGCGGTTTCCTGCAAACCGCCGTGACGCCGGTCAAAGCCACGAACGATGCGCGCGTACCCACCGTAGGGCTGGGCCAGGGATGCGAAGCCGGCGCCGCCCCACCAGAAGCTGTCACTTTGGGCCGACAGGGGGCGCGCCGGGTCGATGCCGGCGTGGACGAACAGCAAGACCGAGTCCTCGGTATAGGCGGCGTGCCGCAAACAACTCATCAGCGCATTATGGCCGTCGAAATTGCGCATGTTCTGCCGCAACTGGCCTGTCCAGCGGGTCAGCGACAGGGTGCCGTCGCGCGCCGCAAGAAGCGCTTCGTCAAGGGTTGCCCCGTAGGCCTGGATGGTCGGTTCGATTCCCTGGCCGACCATCCATTGCAGGACCTGCACCGGGTTCGGGGCAAACTGCAATTGCAGCAGCTTCTGCCACATTTCCTCCTGCGCCCCGCGCAGGAACACGATGTCGCGGCAGTCGACTCCCGGCCGGGCCAACAGGTAACGGCGGAACAGCAACAGTTCGTCGATGCAGTCCCGCACCGCGCGGCCGTGCCCGGAATAATTGCCGAGATAGACGATCTGATCGCCGGGATGAAAATCGGAGCCAATCTGCCGGTGCAGGTCGACCAGGCGCCTGGCGTCGCCGTGAATCGCTGCCACCGCCCAGATGCGGCCGCCTCCGCGCAGCGCTGCGAAGATGCTCTGCTCCGATGACATGGCGCCGCCGGCAACCTCCCCAAGGTCTACGGGAGCGGCCCAAGTCGGAACCGCTCCGGATACCTTAAGCGGCGTCGAGCAGCTTTTCCAGCTTTTGCGTCGCGGCGTCGGGTTCGATGCGTTCGACGGCGGCAAGCTCGCTGGCTAAACGCTCCAGTGCGGCCTCGTAGATCTGGCGTTCGCTGTAGGATTGATCCGGCTGATTGGCGCTGCGGTGCAGGTCCCGCACGACCTCGGCGATGGAGATGGGGTCGCCCGAATTGATCTTGGCTTCGTATTCCTGGGCCCGCCGGCTCCACATGGCGCGTTTCACTTTCGCCCGGCCGCGCAGCTTGTCGAGAGCCGTTTCCATCACTTTGCTCGACGACAGTTTGCGCAGGCCCGATTGCTTCGCCTTGGGCACCGGAACGCGCAGCGTCATGCGATCGCGATCGAACGTGATGACGAACAGTTCAAGCTCGTGGCCCGCAATACGTTGGCGCTCAATAGATTCGACTTTGCCGACACCATGGGTCGGGTAGACCACGTAATCGCCTTCGGAAAACGAAGCGTCGTCCAACATGTCCTGCATTTCCCTCAAATCAAGCCCCCGGATCACGCGAAAATGCCCCGCGCACCGTCCCGCCAAGCGGTCGATCCGGAATTCGTAATCTCTTGCCTTGTGGGGCGGGTAGCCCAAATGGCCAAGCCGCCGTGGCGGCTGTCCGCCGGGCACAGCTCAGCGGAGTGCTTCTTATATCATAGCCGTAATGCCGAGAACAGATTAAATCTGCCTCGAATGCACCTCTATCCCGGAAGAGCGTCGATCCTTCCCCGATCAACCTGGCCCTTCCAGGGGAGGCTGCGCCGGATTCAGCGTTTCGCCGGATTGGGATCCAGCAGCTTCGCCTTGCCAGGCTTGTCCTTCCATTCGTCCGCGTCGGGCGCGACCTCTCCCTTGCGGGTGATGTTCGGCCACTCCGTCGCATATTTCCGGTTGGTCTCCAGCCAGTCTGCCGCTTTCGGTTCGCTATCGGGGAAGATCGCCGCCGCCGGGCATTCCGGCTCGCACACACCGCAATCGATGCATTCGTCCGGATTGATCACCAGGAAATTGCCTCCTTCATAAAAGCAGTCGACGGGGCAGACTTCGACGCAGTCCATGTATTTGCACTTGATGCAGTTTTCGGTGACGACGTAGGTCATGTTGGTCTCCGTGGCGGTATTGCGACCTTGCCCCGCGGTGAGGCTCTGACGGATGGTGCCCATGGCATCCCTCAGAACCTCGCCACATTTCAAGCGGTGAGTTCATCATAAGTCCCTCGCCGGGCGGGGCCTCCGGCCCCTTGGCCGCCGCCTCAATGGCGGCTGGTAAGCAACACCGCCCGTTGCGGGCGCGGGCAAGGGGCCGGATGGCCCGCCCGGCGAGGGACAAAAACCAAGGCCAGTGCGCTGACGCGAACTGAATCATCAATTTGCGGCAGAGCACTAGCACAGGCAAGATTGCCGAACAACCCTAACGCTCGAGGGCTTTTTCCAGCGGATTCGCGGCGGTTTCCCGCGGCGGCGGCAAGTCCTCGTAGAGGGCGCGGGCCTCGCTTGCCGGCCCACGGCGTGAGCCCAGGCTCACCACTTGAACCCGCCGCCAGCCGCGACCCAGCGGGAAAATCAGTTCGTCGCCCGGCTTGACCGCGGCGCTGGCTTTGCCCACCGGTCGGCCGTTGAGTCGCACCTCGCCGCTGTCCAGCAGCTGCTGGGCCAGGCTCCGCGACTTGCAGAAGCGGGCGAACCAAAGCCATTTGTCGACGCGCAGGCTTTCCATCGGAGGGCTAAGCCGGGGCGCGACGGCGCAATGCCGCAAAGGGCGAGGCGTCGTTGTCGCCTTTGTGTCGCCCGGGCCTGGCGCCCGGCCACCGCCGGCGGCCGGCGGCGAAGATTGTCCCCTGTTCGCCGTCGACGGCGCGATAGCCCAGGGCCTCCAGCACGGTCTTGGCGTCCTGCGGCGGCACGCCGAGCAGGGAGAGGAGCGCCGGCGGCACGGTAAACGATCCCTGGCGGGCCAGCTTCCGGGCTTCCGCGGCGAAGCGCTCCAGCATGTCGACGCGCACAGCCCGGCCGGACAGCCGGCGAAAGCCGACCGCTTCGTAGAACGCCGCGGGCGCTTCCGTGTCGACCGGCAGCGAGACACGGCCCGGCGGCGGCGCGGCGATGGGGGCAAGGCCGGCGTGGGTCGTCCACAACAGGGCACGCAGGCGTTGCGCCGCCGGCTTCAGCAGCGAGGGCAGGAAAACGCTCTCGATCCCCAGGCGAATGTCCAGGCGGGCCAGGATCTTGCGGTCGGCGGAAGTCAGCGCCGCCACCTGCGCCTCCACCGCCGGCCGGGGCAGGGAGCCGAGGGCTTCCGTCAATTGAAAGACCAGCCCGCGCGCCGGGCCGGACAACTCGGCCTGCCGGGCGGCGAACAGCGGCTCCAGCCCCCGCGCGATGAAACCGGCCAGCCACGCGGCCAACCGCCTTTGCAGCGAGACCCGCGCAGCCGAATCGAGAAAGTCGGTGGGCAGCAGTTCGGCGGCGGGGCGCAGGGCATCCGGACCAGGCACCAGCCGGGCGATCGGTGCTTCACGCCACAAGACCATGCCGCCGTCATCAAGGGCGAAGGCCTCGTCGGGCTCCGCCGCGACGGTGGCGACACGACTGGCAATCTCGCCCTTCAGCGCCCGTTGCGCGGCGGCACTGATGGCCCGGGCAGCATTGGCGCCCTCCGCCAAGTCGGCTCGGAAGCGGAACCCCTGCAGCTTGCCGACGAATTGTCCTTCGACCAGCACATCGCCGTCGCGCGCCACCGCCGACAGCAGCTCGTCATTGCCCTTCAGCTTGCGGACCAGCACCGCCGTGCGGCGGTCGATGAACCGCTGGGTCAGGCGGTCGTGCAAGGCATCGGACAGTCGATCCTCGATGGCGCGGGTGCGTTCCTGCCAGTGGGTCGCGTCATTCACCCAGTCGGCGCGATGGCTGATATAGGTCCATGTGCGGACATTGGCGATGCGGGCCATCAAGGTGTCGATGTCGCCGTCGGTGCGCTCCAGGCGCTTGACCTGGGCGTCGAGCCAGTCGGCCGGCAGCCGCCCGGCCGGGCCGGCAAGGTGACGGTAGATGGCGGCGAGAAGGCGGCTGTGCTGTTCGGCCAGGCTCTTGCGGAAGTCGGGAACCTGGCAGACCTCCCACAGCAGCCGGACCATGTCCGTCGAGCGGGTGCGGGCCATCACCTCCTCGTCGCGGGCGAGCGCCTGCAGCACCAACTGGTCGTCGGCGTCGCGGGCGCGGATCAGCCCTGGGTCGTCGGGCAGGCGGTTGAGCGAGGCCAGAAGGCCGTCTACCGAGGTGAAGCGGAGATCGGCATTGCGCCACTGCAGCCGCTTCAGTGGCGGGAACAGGTGGTTCTCCACCGCATCGACCAGGCTCCCCTCGATGCCCGCCAGATCGCCGGTGGTGCCGAAAGTGCCGTCGTTCATATGCCGGCCAGCGCGGCCGGCGATCTGCGCCAGCTCGGGCGCCTCAAGGCCACGCGGCACCCGGCCGTCGAACTTGCGCAGGGCGGCGAAGGCCACATGATCGACGTCCATGTTGAGGCCCATGCCGATGGCGTCGGTGGCGATCAGATAGTCCACCTCGCCGGCCTGATAAAGACCCACCTGGGCATTGCGCGTGCGCGGGCTCAGCGCCCCCAGGACCACCGCCGCTCCGCCGCGCTGGCGACGCACCAGTTCGGCCAGCGAATAGACGTCGGCGGCGGAAAAGGCCACCACCGCCGAGCGCCCGGGCAACCGGGTCAGCTTGCGCGGGCCGGAATAGGACAGTTTGGAGAAGCGCGGCCGGGTGACGAATTCCACGCCCGGCACCAGCCGGCGCAGCAGCGGCTTGATGGTCTCGGCGCCCAGGAACATGGTCTCGCTTTCGCCTCGCGCATGCAGCAGGCGGTCGGTAAACACATGGCCGCGGTCCGGATCGGCGCAAAGCTGGATCTCATCCACCGCAAGGAAGTCGACTCGGTGGTCGACCGGCATGCTCTCCACCGTGCAGACGAACCATTTGGGGTGGGGCGGGACGATCTTTTCCTCGCCGGTCAGCAGGGCGACCGTCCCAGCACCTTTGAGGCGGAGAATGCGGTCGTAGTTTTCGCGCGCCAGCAGGCGCAGCGGGAAGCCGATCATGCCCGTCCGGTGGCCGAGCATGCGTTCCAGCGCGAGGTGCGTTTTTCCGGTATTGGTAGGGCCGAGCACCGCGATCACGCGGCCTGCGGCAGAGCGCAACGTCATGCCCTTAGAATCGGGCCGTCGGGCGCCGAATGCAAGCGCGGGAAGGAGAAAAGGCAGCAGACCTTGCGGCCCGCCGCCCTTCCTCCGGCATCGGGGGCGTTACTGCGCCGCGCGCGTCTTCACTTCGCCGCGCAGGCGCATCACGTAGTCCTTCAACTGGCGCTCCATGTTGGTGAAAGCCTCTTTCAAGGCCACCAGGATGTCTTCGTTGACATGGGCGTCCTTGGGGTCGCGCTTGACCACCAACTCCGTGCCCGGCAGCGTCAGATCAATACGGATGTGGAAGGGTTCTCCCTTGCGATGCAGGCTGCTGGTATTGCGGTGGTGGGCCTCGATCACCACTCGGCAGCTCGTAATGCGGTCGAAAAGTTGCTCGAGCTTGGCCGCCTTTTCGCGGATACGCTCCTCGACGGCATCAGAATGATCGATGCCGTGGAAGGTAATCTGCAAAGGAATCTGCATGAACCTCTCCGTCAAGTGTCATTGCCCCCTTGGTGGCGAGTTGGCGTCCGCTGCTGGGGCGGGCGCTGAGACCGAACTGTAATCGCTCCACCCTGGCACGCTTTGGGGGCGTTATACATAACCATTCACTCGAGGATCTGCAACGTCATCGTAGACTGATTCAAATTCTCCTGGCTCGCCAGGGGCTTGCGCTCCACTGGACATTCGCTCATATCCTGCGGGCGAAATGTCAAACCCGCAGACCCAAGGATCAAGGTTACTCCTACCATGGCCGAAGAAAAGCTCAGTTTTCAGGCGGAAGTCAGCAAACTGCTGGATATCGTCGTCCACTCGCTGTACAGCAACAAGGAGATCTTCCTCCGCGAGCTGATTTCGAACGCGTCGGACGCCTGCGATAAGTTGCGTTACGCCGGTCTAACTCAACCTGAGATATTATCCGGCAATGGCGAGTTCCGTATCGTCATCACCCCCGACAAGGTAGCACGAACGCTGTCGGTGAGCGACAACGGCATCGGCATGAACCGCGCCGACCTGGTGGAAAATCTGGGAACCATCGCCCGTTCGGGGACGTCGAACTTCCTCAGCCAGCTGACCGGCGACGCCAGGAAGGACGTCAGTCTGATCGGCCAGTTCGGCGTCGGCTTCTACTCGGCGTTCATGGTGGCCGAGCGGGTCGAGGTGATCAGCCGCAAGGCCGGCGAGGAACAGGGCTGGCGCTGGGAATCGGACGGGCAGGGAGAATTCACCGTCGCCGAGGAACCGTCGGCCGAACGGGGTACCCGCATCGTCCTGCACATGCGGGAAGGCGACACCGAGTTCCTCGAGGGATATCGCCTGCGCCACATCGTCAAAACCTATTCCGATCACATCGGCTTGCCGGTGTTCCTGGTCGAGGACGGCAAGGAGGACGCGGTCAACAGCGCCTCGGCCCTGTGGACCCGGCCGAAGTCGGAGATCAGCAAAGAGCAGTACACGGAATTCTACCACCACGTTGCCCACGCCTTCGATGAGCCCTGGCTGACGTTGCACTACAAGGCCGAAGGGGCGATCGAATATACCGGGCTCCTGTATATTCCCGGGCAGAAGCCGCTGGATATCTTCCATCCCGACCGTAAGCAGCACGTCAAGCTGTACGTCAAGCGGGTGTACATCACCGACGACTGCGCGGAGCTGCTGCCACCCTATTTGCGCTTCGTGCGCGGCGTGGTCGACAGCCAGGATCTGCCGCTCAACATCAGCCGCGAGATGCTGCAGCACAATCCCGTGCTGGCCAAGATCCGCGCCGGTCTGGTCAAGCGGGTGCTGGGCGAGTTGAAGAAAAAGGCCGAGGACGCCGAAGGCGGCTACGGCGGATTCTGGGACACCTTCGGCGCCGTGTTGAAGGAAGGCCTGTACGAGGATTTTGAGCGCCGCGACGAAATTCTCGATCTTTGCCGGTTCCGCACGACCGGGTCGGATGAGCCGATCAGCCTTGCCAGCTACCTCGAGCGGATGAAGGAAGGACAGGACGCCATCTATTTCATCACCGGCGACGAGATCGGGGCATTGAAGAAGAGCCCGCAGTTGGAAGGCTTCATCGCCAAAGGTGTCGAGGTGTTGCTGCTGACCGACCCGATCGACGAGTTCTGGCCGAATGCCATCGGCAAGTACCGCGAGAAGGCGTTCCAGTCGGCGGCCCAAGGGGCGGCCGACCTGTCCTCTGTAAAAGCGCCGGAGGGCGGCGAAGACAAGCGGCCCGAGCCGCTGGAAGGCGATGAACTGGCGGCTCTGCTCGCCGCCTTCAAGCTGGCCCTGGGTGAACAGGTCAAGGATGTGCGTGGCTCCGAACGCCTGACCGAAAGCCCGGTCTGCCTGGTCGCCGACGAAGGCGACGTGGGCATGCATCTGGAGCGGCTGCTGCGCCAACATCAGCAGGTCGAAAAGCGCGCCCCGCGCATCCTCGAGGTCAATCCGCGCCATTCGCTGATCCGGCGCCTGGCCGCCGAGGCCAAGCGGGAGGGGGCGGCCGACCGCCTGGCCGATGCCGCCTGGCTGTTGTTTGACCAGGCTCGCATCGTCGAGGGCGAGGTGCTGCCCGACCCCGCATCCTTCGCCCGGCGCCTGTCGCTCATGCTGGAACGGGGGGTGTGACCTTTTAGTGCATTCAGTCTATCAAGGCCCCTCAGCCGCCGTCTCGACGGCGGCTGGTTGGCTGATTTCCTTGTTCCAGCGCCCATTACGGGCGCGGCGGAACCGTAGCGAAGCGACGATGTGCGCGGCGCGCGCGCCGGGCCGGATGGCCCCGCCCGGCGAGGCCAGACGCTCACTCGCCGACCGCGTCGGCACCGACCACCAGATCGAGCAGCTCGGTGGTGATTTCATCCTGCCGCACGCGGCTGGCCTCCTGGCGGAGCTGCCCGAGCTTCTTCCTCACATTGTCGATGGCGGATTCCATGGCGGCGAAGCGGGCGGCGTTCTCGCTGGCGACCGACTCGACGATGGTCTCCATCAACTGGGCGAAGACGTATTCGCCGGTCAGCTGTTCCAGCAGGTCGGCCGGCCTCAAATTGAGGAGCGGCGGTTGGCTGAAGGATCTCCGAGGAATCACCGCAGGGTCGAGCGGCAGGATGCTCTTGCACTCCACCTCCCATAGGCCGAGCCGGTGAAAACGCCCGAACAGCACCTCGACCCCGGCCAACCGGCCGGGCCCCAAGCGGCGAAACAGCTCGGCGGACAGGAGGTAGGCGGCCTCCAGTGCACCGGCGCTGCGGGTCGCCATCGCGTGGGTCCAAACGGGCCGCAGGCCGCGTTCGACAGCGACCGCCGCACCCCGGCTGCCCATGACCAGGAGCAGGTCGGACGGCCGCCGCAGCGACTCCAGCCGGTTCATCAGGCGCTCGTTGAAGCCGCCGACAAAGCCGTGCTCGGCGGCCAGCACCACCAGGGCTCGGGTCCGGCCGCGCGTCGACGCGGCGGGGGGACGGCCATCGTCAATGAACGGCAGGGTGGTGCCGATGGCCTCGGCCACGACCGCGGCGTAGCGGCGAATCCCCGGCAGGGCGCGTTGGGCTTCCTGGGCCCGGATCCCGGCCAGGGAGCGCATGGCTCCGACGATCCCCAGGAGGGCGTCCATGCTGGCGGCGTGAGCTTCGATCTCGGCCAGGCGGGGCATCGGTCAGCCTCCGCCGGCGCTGATGCTGCGGGCCAGATCGGTCAGGCATTCGATCAGCCGGGCGCGCGACCCACCGGCGAGGGGGGCATCGGACTCGCCCATCCGCAGCGCCTCGGGATTGCGTTGCGCCAACCAGCCGGCCAGCCGGCTGCGGAAAACAGCCACCTGGTCCAATGGCAGCGGGTCGAGGATGCCCTCCTGCGCCGCCAGCAAC
Organism: Pseudomonadota bacterium; assembly: GCA_021781575.1. Lineage (GTDB taxonomy): Bacteria > Pseudomonadota > Alphaproteobacteria > Rhodospirillales > Magnetospirillaceae > DUZF01. Next base: position 15,240 of record JAJXWP010000031.1, on the reverse strand, counting down.
AATGCCACCTGCTCCCCCAGGCGGAGCGGTGAAAACTGAGGCTGGGCCAGCACGGCGCGGATTCGTCGGCCATGCTCGATGATCTTGCGCGTGCGCTCGTCGACCATGGTGCCGAACCGGGTGAACACCTCCAACTCAAGGAATTGCTGGTATTCGAGGCGCAACGACTCCGCCAGGTGGTTCAACGGCGGCGCCTGGGTCTTGCCGCCGACCCGCGATACCGACAGCCCGACATTCACCGCCGGCTTCTGGTCTTCGTAGAACAGGTGCGGGTCCAGGTAGATCTGGCCATCGGTGATGGAGATCAGGTTGGTCGGCACATAGGCGCTGATATTGCCGGCCTGGGTCTCGGCGATAGGCAGGGCGGTGAGAGAACCGCCACCCAGTTGCGGCGACAGCTTGGCGGCTCGCTCCAGCAGGCGTGAATGGATATAGAACACGTCGCCCGGATAGGCCTCGCGGCCGGGCGGCCGGCGCAGCAGCAGCGACAGTTGGCGGTAAACCGCCGCATGCTTGGTGAGATCGTCGATCACCAGCAGCACATCCCGGCCCTGGGCGAGAAAATGTTCGCCCATGGTGCAGGCGGCGTAAGGCGTCAGCCATTGCAGGCCCGGCGCGCTGTCCGGCCCGCCGACGACGAACAGGCTGCGTTCGATCGCACCCCACCGGCGGACCGCGCCGATCACGTTATTCACCGACGAGGATTTCTGTCCGATCGCCGCATAGATGCAGATCATCTCGGTGGTGCGCTGGTTAATGATGGCGTCAACCGCCACCGCTGTCTTGCCGGTTCCCCGATCGCCGATGATCAGCTCGCGCTGTCCGCGGCCCAGGGGAATCATCGCGTCGATCACCAGCAGACCGCTGGCCAGGGGATTCTGCACGCGATCGCGGTCGATGATGCCCGGCGCCGGTCGCTCGACCGGGAGCAAGCCTTCCGCCGACGGAGGCGCGCCACCATCGAGGGGTGTTCCGAAGGCGTCGACGACGCGGCCAAGGAGAGCCTGCCCGACCGGCGCCCGGGCCACTTCCCCGCTGCCGCGGACCCGGCTGCCCGCGGTGATTCCGGCGGCATCGCCCAGCAGGATGCAGCCGATTTCCTCTTCCGCCAGGTCGATCGCCAGACCGAGTGTGCCGGTCTCGAAAATCAGGAGCTCCTCCAGTCGGGTTTCCGGCAGGCCGCCAACCATGGCGACGCCGTCGCCCAGCCGCAGCACGCGGCCGATCCGCTCGACCCCGGGAGCGGCCTCCAGGTCGTTGGCCCGCGACCGGGCGCGACCAATCCAGGCGCGCAGTTCATCGGATAGACGCATCGTCTTTCTCCAACTCGGCGCGCAGGCCGGCGAGGGCGTCCTTCCATGAAAAGCGCAGGACCGCACCGGGGAAGATCAGTTCAGCCCCGCCGAGCAGCGTCGGGTCGACGGCGAAATCCACGGAAACCGTCATCCCCAGTCCCATGCTCAGACGCTTTTGCCAATCCGCCTGGGCCTCGGCCGACAGTGTTCCGGCGGTCGTCGCCTGCAGGCGGGCGGCCGTGCCCAGTTGGCCGATCAGGGTCCGTCGTTCGGTGTCGGGAAGCGCCGTCAGGTGGTGCTCGATCAGTTCGATCCAGGCCGCCGCACGGATGCCGGAGGGCGCCGCGGCCAGCAGGCGGGAGGCCATGGCGGTGGCCAGATCGAGGGTGGCCTGCTTGGCTTCGGCCAACGCAGCCGCCTGTTCCGCGGCAGCGGAGCGCCGCGCCTGGTCGATCATGGCGGCGACCTGGCGGGCCGCCTCCGTGATGCGCTCCTTTGCCAGGGCATCGGCGCGTGCCGCGGCGGCGCTCAAAATCGTGTCACGCTCGGCGCCGATGTCCCGGCGCTCGGCTTCGAGGGCGGCAAGCTCGGCCCGGGCTTTGTCGCGGGCGGCGGCGGCATCGGTCAGTTGGCCTTCGATGAGGTTGCGGCGGGCGTCCATGGCGCCGAGGATGGGGCGATAAAGAAAGCGGTACAGCAGCCAGCACAGGATCAGGACGTTGATCGTCTGCAGCGCCAGCGTCGTCCAGTCGAGGTGCATGTCAGCCCGCGTATGGATTGGCGAACAGCAGCAGCAGGGCGACCACCAGGCAGTAGATTGCCATGGTTTCGATCATCGCCAAGCCGACGAACAGCGTGCGCGACAGTGTGCCGGCGGCATCGGGCTGGCGCGCGATGGCGTCCATGCAGGCGGCCACCGCCCGGCCTTCGGCCAAAGCCGGGCCGATGGAGCCGATGGAGACCGCCAGGGCTGCGCCGATGATGCTGAGGAGCTTTGCGTCCATGGATCCTCCGTTCGATCTGTTTCGCCGGCATCCTGACTGCGACGCTCGGTCGCCGTTCGGGCTCTACTCCGGGTCAATGGTGCCGACGGCGGCGCCGATGAACACGGTTGCCAGGATGGTGAAGATGTAGGCCTGGACGATGCCGACCAGAATCTCCAGGGCCATCAGGGGAATGGGCACCAGCAGACCGGCCAGGGCGATCACCATGGCGATGATGAATTCACCACTCATGACATTGCCGAACAGGCGCACCATCAGGGAAAAATGCCGCGTCACCTCGGACAGCAGATTGAGAGGCAGCATGATCAGCTTTGGCTTGGCGAAGCCCGACAGATAGCCGGGCAGGCCGCGCGCCCGCACACCGTAGGCGTGCACCGAGACAAAGACGATGAGCGCCAGTGCCGCGGTGGTTTCCAGCTTGGCGGTGGGGGCCTGGACCCCGGGGATCAGGCCCGAAAGGTTGGCTGCCACCAGGAACAGGAACAATGTTCCGAGGAGTGGCAGATAGGGGCGCGGATCCTTGCGCAGTACGTCCTCGATCTGTCCCAGGATGCCGCTGACCAGCAGTTCCAGCGCCGCCTGGCGGCGGTCGGGATGGAGCTGCAGCCGGCGGGTGAGCAGCCAGCTGGCCAGCGCCATCGCGGCCATGATCGCCCAGGTGGTCAATACCGGCGTGGTGATGCCGAAGGGGCCCACCCGGAAAACTTCGACGCTGGTCAGCGGCGATTGCATCGTGAAGCCTCTCGCAGGGCAATGGCGCGCGCCACCAGGAACCCCCCAAGCGCGGATAACAGGGGTGGCGCGCCCAATGGCGCGGCCAACCATAGCAGCACCGCCGCCGCGGCCAGGCGCCCGACGGTGAAGCCGAGCGCGGCGATGCGTCCACCCGGTCGGACGAACAGCGACGCGCTGTGGCGGAGCAAAGCGAAATACCCGAAACCGAAGGCCAAGCCGCCAATGGCGGCGCCGGCAGTCTGGGTGATGAGGGGGATTTGCCCGGTCATTCGCGGTGGATCCGTTTCCAGGCCAGATGGCATCCCAGCGCCAGGCCGGCTGCCATCAGGCCGAGCGTCCAGAACAGCCGGGACGGGCCGGGCCAGTGAGCGTCCAGCCAGCGGCCGGTGAAGATGCCGAGCAGGAGGGGACCGACGATGGTCCAGCCGAGGGCACCGATCATTGCCAGGTTCTGGCCGATCGATCGCTCACCCTCGCGCCGCCCCTGCTCCCGATGCTGCCGGCGCCGGCGTACGGTCTTGTCCAGGCGCTCCGGATGGTTGGTGGTCGTGACCATGATCATGGTCCCTTGGGCGCCGGGCGAACGGTCATCACTGCAGTCCTCCGACGAGGGGTGGTTCGGGACGCAGGGTGCGGAAGATGTGGCGGATGGCGTTGAGATAGAGCCGATGGGAATCGACGCGGGCGGCGCGCTCTTCGTCTTCCCGCCGGTGGAATGCGGCCAATACTTCGGTTTCCAGGCGGTGCAGGTCGTCTCCGGGCACCGCTTCGCGGGTGCCCACCGCAACGCTCTGCCCCTGCCGGACCTCGAGGATGCCGCCGCGCACCGCCACGTGATGCTCGATGCCGCGGCCGTCGCGCCATGTCAGGACCGACACAGCCAAGGCCGTCAGGAAGTCGGCATGGCCGGGCAGAATGCCGAAGGCGCCGGTCTCGTCTTCGGCCCGCAGATGGCGGACATCGGCGGCTTCGACCACGACGGCCAAGGGGGTCGAGATCACCAGCTTCATCCGAGGGCGGTCTCCTTGGCCCGCGCTTCGGCGATGTCGCCGACCATGTAGCAGGAGCTTTCCGACCAGCCATCGGCTTCACCGTCGAGAATCGCCCGGCACCCGGCGATGGTGTCCGCCAGACCGACCGAGCGACCCTCCTTGCCGGTGAATGCGGTGGTGACCAGGAACGGCTGCGTGAGGAAGCGCAGGATTCGGCGGGCCCGAGTCACCACCGTGCGGTCGGTGGCGCTCAGCTCTTCGATACCCAGCAGGGCGATGATCTCCTGCAACTCACGATAATGGGCGATCATGCCGCGGACGTCCTGGGCGGTGCGGTAATGCAACTCGCCGACCAGTCGTGGATCGAGCAGGATCGAACTCGAAGCCAGGGGATCGACGGCCGGATACATGCCTTCGCTGGCCATGTCGCGCGACAGCACGATGGACGAATCGAGGTGGCTGAAGATTTCCGCCACCGCTGGATCGGTGAAGTCGTCAGCCGGGACGTAGACCGCCTGGATCGACGTGATGGCCGCTCCCGCCACCGAGGCGATGCGCTCCTCGAGATCGGCGATCTCGCTGGCCAGGGTCGGCTGGTAGCCGACCCTCGACGGCAGCCGCCCGAGCAGGCCGGAAACCTCACCGCCCGCCTGGACGAAGCGATAGACGTTATCGATCAGCAGCAGCACGCTCTCATGCGCCCTGTCACGGAAATGTTCAGCCACGGCCAGCGCGGCGAGCCCGGCGCGCCAGCGCGCTCCCGGCGATTCGTTCATTTGCCCGAAAACCAGGCAGGTGCGCGACAGCACGCCCGATTGGCGGAGTTCCAGCAGCAGTTCATGGCCTTCACGCGACCGTTCGCCGATGCCGCCGAATACCGAGATGCCGGAATAGCGTTCCACCGTGCTGCGGATCAGTTCCATGATCAGTACCGTCTTGCCCACTCCGGCGCCACCGAACATGGCGGCCTTGCCGCCCTTGACCAACGGCGCCAGCAGGTCGACGACCTTGATGCCGCTCAGGAACATCTCGGTGCTGCGGTCCTGCCGGTCGAGCGGCGGCGCCGAGCGATGGATAGGCGCGCGCGGCAGGCCGTGGGGAAAAGGCGGGCCGTGGTCCACCGGTTCGCCCAATACGTTGATCAGGCGGCCCAGCACGGCTTCGCCCACCGGCACGGTTATCGGCCGGCCCTGCGGGGTCACCGCCATTCCGCGCTTCAAGCCCCCGGTTCCCTCCAGGGCGACGGCGCGCACGGTCCGGGCGTCCAGGTGCTGCTGGACCTCGGCGATCAACGGTCGCTCGCGGTCCCAGTGGATGGACAGGGCCTCGGACAGCGCCGGAAGCGGCACGTCGGCAGCGAAGCGAACGTCGACGACCGAGCCCCGGGCGGCCACCACCCAGGCTTTCGGTCCGGTCGCGCCGGGGCTTTCCATGGTTGCTCCCATGGGTCACCTCTTTCCGAGCAGCCTATTATGGGGCTTCGGCGATCTTGCTTCAAGGTTGTGACGCGGCGTCTGTATTTCGCCTTGAAGAGATCCTGGTGTGCCGAACCATTCAAATGGTTCAGCGCACTAACAGCTGGACACCAGTTCGGCGAGCAGCCGGCGGCCTTCGGGCCAGCCCCCCAGGCCGGAGTTGCCGTTGATGTGGCCGGCTCGGCCGATTTCCACCAGGCGCGCCCGCCAAAACTGGGCGAATTCGCGGGCGCGGCTGATATGGACGTAGCTGTCGTCGCTGCTCGCCACCACCAGCGTCGGGAAGGGCAACGGGTCGCGCGGGATCGGCGCGAAGCCCCAGGTTGACGGGGGTGTGCGGGACTCGTCTTCGACGTCGGCCGGCGCGACCAGCATGGCGGCGGTAATGCGACCGGTCGCGCCGCTGCGGGCCCAATGGGCGACCAGGGCGCAAGCCAGGCTATGGGCGACCAGCACCACCGGCGACGGCGCCGACACCACCGCGTCCTGCAGGCGGTCGACCCATTCCGGCAGAACTGGATTTTCCCAGTCCTCCTGCTCGACCCGCAAGGCTCCGGGAGTCGACAGTTGCCAAAGGGTCTGCCAATGCGACAGTCCCGAATCCCCGAGGCCGGGCAAAATGAGCATGGTGGTCTGGCGCATGCCGCGGTTCCCCAATCGACCCTTCCTCAATGACTGATTCCATCGACGGGATCAACCGAAACGGCCCGTAATGTAGTCCTGAGTGCGCTTTTCCCGGGGATTGCTGAATAACTGCACGGTCTCGCCGAACTCGATCAACTCGCCCAGATACATGAAGCCGACATAGTCGCCGATACGGGCCGCCTGCTGCATGTTGTGGGTCACCATGATCAGGCAGTAGTCGCGGCGCAGTTCGCAGACCAGTTCATCGATCAGCGCCGTCGAGATGGGATCAAGGGCGGAGGCCGGCTCGTCGAGCAGCAGCACCTCCGGCTTGATGGCGATGGCCCTGGCGATGCAAAGCCGCTGTTGCTGGCCGCCCGACAGGCTGAGGCCGCTTTGCCGCAGCTTGTCTTTCACCTCGTCCCACAAGGCGGCCCGCCGCAAGGCCTGCTCCACCTCGTCCTCCATCTGAAGCCGCGACAGGCGCCGGTAGAGGCTGATGGGAAAGGCGATATTGTCGAAGATCGACATGGGAAAGGGCGTCGGCTTCTGAAACACCATGCCGACGCGTGCCCGCAAGCCGGTCAGGTCGCCCTTCCACCGCAGGATGTTCTCGCCGTCCAACAGAATTTCGCCTTCTGCCCGCTGGCCGGGCGAGTCGGAAATGCGGTTGAGGGCGCGAAGCAGCGTTGACTTGCCGCAGCCGGACGGGCCGATCAGGGCGGTCACCCGGCGGTCCTGAAATGCCACCGACACATCCTTCAGCGCCTGCATCTGGCCGTAGAAATAGTTGAGGTGATGCACCGTCATTTTCGGGAGATTGGGCGGCAAGGGCTCTCCTGTCCGTTACATCGGCGCCCGCCCGGCGATCAGCCGCGCCGAGATGTTGAGCAGCAGGACGGCGGCGCTGATCAGCAACGCGCCTGCCCATGCCAAGGCTTGCCAGTCGGGATAGGGGCTCATGGCGAACTGGAAGATGGCGACCGGCAGGCTGGCGGTCGGCTGGTCAAGCCCGGAGGTGAGGAACTGGTTGTTGAGCGAGGTGAACAGCAGCGGTGCCGTCTCGCCGGAAATGCGCGCCACCGCCAGCAGCAACCCGGTAGCGATTCCGCCGGCCGCCGCCCGCCAGGCGATGCTGACGATCATCCGCCAGCGCGGCGCGCCCAAGGCGATGCCGGCCTCACGCAAAGATGCGGGCACCATCTTCAGGACGTCTTCGGTGGTCCGCACCACCACCGGCAAGGCGATCAGGGCCAAGGCCAGGGCACCCGCCCAACCGGAAAAATGACCGGCCGGCCGGACGGCCAATCCGTAGACGAACAGGCCGATGATGATGGACGGTGCCGACAGCAAGGTATCGTTGAGGAATCGCACGACCTGGGCTAGGCGCTTATGCCGGCCATATTCCGCCAGATAGGTGCCGGCCAGGATGCCCACCGGGCTGGCCGCGGCGACCGCTGTACCGGTCATCGCCAGGCTGCCCAGAATAGGGTTGAGCAGGCCCCCTTTGCCGCCGGGAGGAGGTGTGGTTTGGGTGAAGATGGCCAAGCCGAGGGATCCGATGCCGCGGCGGACCACGACGAACAGGACAAGGGCCAGCACGGCCAGCGTGGCCAGCGTCGCTGCCCAGGCCACGGCGGTCATCACCGCGTCGGCGGCACGGCGGCGGGACAGCAGGGGGCGGTCCGCCGTCATGCGGCGGCATCCGGCGAGGTGCGCCCGAGCAGCAGGCGCGCCGCGGCGAGCACGACGAAGGTGATGATGAACAGGATGAGACCAAGGGCGAGCAGGCTGGACATATAGATGTCGCCGACCGCTTCGGTGAATTCGTTGGCCAGGGTGGCCGAGATGGTCGTCCCCGGGGCCAGCAGGGACCGGGCGACTTGATGGGCGTTGCCGATGACGAAGGTCACCGCCATGGTTTCCCCCAATGCCCGGCCCAGGCCCAGCATGACCCCGCCCAGAAGGCCGTGCGAGGCATAAGGCACAAGCACATGGCGGAACACCTCCCAGCGGGTGGCGCCGACGGCAAAGGCGGCCTCGCGCAGGAGGAGCGGCACGTCGCCGATCGCCTGGCGGGCGACGGCGGCGATGTAAGGCAGGATCATGATGCCGAGGATCACGCCGGCAGTCAGCATGCCGATGCCGAACGGTGCTCCGCGGAACAAGGCGCCGACCAGTGGCAACGGGCCCAACAGGTCGATCAGGGGGGGCTCCACATGGGCGGCCAGGAAGGGGGCAAGGATGAACAGGCCCCACATGCCGTAAATGATGCTCGGCACCGCGGCCAGCAACTCGATTCCCACCGTCAGCGGGCCACGCAGGCGATGCGGACAGAGTTCATTGATGAAGAAGGCGATGGAAAAGGCCGTCGGCACGCCGATCAGCATGGCGATCGCCGAAGTGACCAGCGTGCCGTAGATGGGCGGCAGCGCGCCGAAGACCCCCGTCACCGGATTCCAACTGGTGGCGGTCAGAAAGCGCCAACCGAAGCGCTGCAGGGCGGGAAGGCCTCCAATCAGCAGAAGGGCGAAGATCCCGGCCAGGGCTGCCACCACCAGGATTGCGGAGGCCAGGGCCAAGCTGTGGAAGCCTCGTTCCGAGGCGGTCCTCTGCGCATCTCGCAACGTTCGCGGCTCGGCCCGGGCCGGTGCCCTCGTGCTGCCCATCGATCCTCGGAGAGCGGCTCGTTTCCGATCGTCCGGGCGCTCCCCCTCCCTCATTCGGCCGGCCAGACAGGCTTCCCGTCGGGTGTCGTCAGATCCTTTTGCCAAGTCTGTTCAACCAGAGACGCGACCTTGTCCGGGATCGGCACATAGTCGAGCTGCTGCGCCATCTGTCCTCCGTTATGGTAAGCCCAGTCGAAGAATTTCAAGACCGCCTGCGCCTGATTCGGGGAGTTCTGCACCCGATGGAACAGGATGAAGCTGGCGCCGCTGATGGGCCAACTATCCTTTCCCGGCTGATTGGTGAGGACGACATGGAAGTCTCGGGCATGGCGCCAGTCGGCATTGGCCGCCGCGGCGCCGAAGCTGGCCATGCTGGGGGTGACGAAGTTCCCCTCGCGGTTCCGCATCTGCACGAAGGCCAGCTTGTTCTGCAGGGCGTAGGCGAACTCCACATAGCCGATTGCTCCCGGCGTCCGGCCGCTGAAATTGGCCACCCCTTCGTTTCCCTTGCCTCCCAGTCCGACGGGCCATTGTACCGAGGTGTTGAAGCCGACCTTGGTCTGCCACGCCGGGCTGACCTGCGACAGATAGTTGGTGAACAGGAAGGTCGTGCCCGAGCCGTCGGAGCGGTGGATGACGGCGATTGCCTGGTCGGGCAGCTTCAGGCCGGGATTCAGGCCGGCGATCGCCGGGTCGTTCCATTTGGTGATCTTGCCCAGGTAGATTTCCGCCAGGACCGGTCCCGACAGCCTCATCCGCCCGGGACCGATGCCGGCGATGTTGACGACGGGGACCGCGCCGCCCATCACCATCGGCCACTGGACGAGACCGTTCTTGTCCAGTTGCGCCGGTTCGAGCGGCATGTCGGAGGCGCCGAAGTCCACCGTCTTGGCCTCGATCTGCTTGATGCCGCCACCCGAGCCGATGGACTGATAGTTCAGCGCCACTCCGGTCAGGGTCTTGTAGGCGTCGGCCCATTTCGCATAGACGGGGTAGGGGAAGGTGGCGCCGGCGCCGGTAATTTCCGCGGCCGCCGCGCCGCCGCCAAGGGGGGCGCCGACGGCCAGCGCGACGGCCACGCCGCCGGCAAAGGCCCTGGACCATGCTTTCATCCGACTCTCCGACGAAGGTGACGATGACGGTCCTGAGGCAAACACTCCTTCGCGCGGTTGGGTCCCCCAAGTGCGGCGATGTCACGGAAGTTTCATCGCCGATGCGGCCCTGCGCGGCCGCGCGCCAGGCTCGGGGCTTTGGCTCCCCCCGTTGCCGTGGTATTTTCGGCGGAAAGCTCCGGAGTGGTTCCCGATGATGATGGCCCCGCTGAACGCGATGAAGACGAAACTCGGCGACACCAAAGACGCGCTTCTGGACCGGTTCGCCGCCGCCGGCCTGGCCGGTAAGGCGGTGGCCGGCGCCTTGGTTGTCGCCGTGCTCCTGTTCTTCGGCGTTTTCTTCCACCAATATCGGATCGATGACGACCCCGACTTGAAGCCCGCGCCAGAACATGTCGTGGACGGGGGAAGCCAGGCGGTCGCCATGGCTGCAACGCTGATGGACCTGGAAATCCGCCACTGGGCGCCCAACAAACCGTGGTTCTACCCGATCGCCCACAGCACCAACATGGTCGCCTATCAGAAGGGGATCCAATATGCGGTGGCGCAATGGGCCACCCAAATGACCGACTTCCTGGGGCGGGAGCGCGGGTCGGGTGAGGCCGACCCCAACCTGGTCGCCGCCAAGGGGCTTCTCAACTACGATCCCACGGCTTTCATCCTGCCGAGCGCCGTGTCGCAGTATCGCGAAGGGATCCGTAATCTGGACGAATACAACCGGCGCCTGGCCCACGGGCAGGCGAAATACGACAAGATCGCCAGCAGCCTGTCCGACTTCCTGGTGAAGATCAGCAAGGACCTGGGCAGCCAATCCAGCACCATCGAACTGACCGTTCTGTCGCCCGACGACTTCACCGCTGCGGAAATACAGCGCCTGACCGACAACCAGCGGCAAGTGCTGTCGAGCAACGGAGGATATTTTGACGGTCGGGCGACCAAGGTATTCTTTGCCACCAAGGGGCGCATGTACGCCTATTACGTGATCCTCGAGGGCCTGGGCGATGACTACCACGAGGTGATCGCCGCCAAGGGCGCCACGGAACATTGGCAGAATATGCTGACCTCGCTTCGCTCGGGCGCCGGGTTCTACAAGTTCTTCGTCGCCAACGGCGCGCGCGGGTCCTATTTCACTCCCTCGGACCTTGCCTATCAGGGCTTCTTCCTGCTGCGCTTCGACAAGCAGCTGCAGGAGGTGGCGGATATCCTGAATCGCTGAGGGCCCTGGCGAAGAACTCCCCCAGAGCCAGCATCTCGGCTTTGCGCGGAGAGGAGCGCCGCCAAGCCAGGCCGATGCGGCGCTTGGCTTCCGCATCGGCCAGCGGCTTTGCGACCAGCCCGGCATTGGCCAGGGCGCCGGCGTCAACCGCCATCTTGGGCAAAAGGGTGATACCCAGGCCGCCGGCCACCATCTGGACGATGGTATGCAGGCTGGTGCCGACCAGGCCTTGGCCGTCGCCGGCACGATCGACCAGCCGGCATGCCGCCAGGGCGTGTTCGCGCAGACAATGACCCTCGCCCAGCAGCAGGAGCTCGTCGCTCGGCAGATCGGGCAAGGCGATTGTCGCCCCATGGGCGAGCGGGTGATCGGGCGGCACCGCCAACAGGAACGGATCGTCTCCCAGATCGAGGATTTCAGCCCCCTCCAGCGGCCATGGCAGGGCCAGCAGCAGGACATCGAGGTCGGCCGCCTTCAGGGCATCGGCCAAGCGGTCGGACAGGTCTTCCTTCAGGATCAGGCGCAGTCGCGGGTATGCCGCCCTCAGGCGCGGCAACGCCCGGGGCAGCAGATAGGGGGCGATTGTCGGGATTACGCCAAGCCGCAGTTCACCCGTCAAAGGGTCATCGGCGGCCCGGACCTCGTCGATCAGGTCCTGGACGTCGGCCAGCAGCCGCCGCGCCCTGGCGACCACGGCATGGCCAAGCGGCGTGAGCGTGACGTGGCGGGTGGTGCGCTCGACCAGCGCCGCGCCCAGCAGGGTTTCCAGCTCCTGCAGCCCGGCGCTCAAGGTCGATTGGGTGACCAGGCAAGCCTCCGCCGCCCGGCCGAAATGGCCGAGCTCGGCCAAGGCGGTCAAGTAGCGCAGCTGTCGAAGGGTGGGCAGCGGGGTCATTCCCTCCCTCACTCCATCAGGCTCGGCATTTCCTTGGCCAGGGACTGGCGTTCGGCGACGGCGGTGCCGCTTAAGGCGAATCCGAGGGGGCGCCCGTCGCTTCCCCGAAACAATGCCTTCCGGTCGCGGCCTTGGCCAGCGATGATCCACTCTCCGTCACGGCCAGGCGGCGGTGGGCACACGGCCAACGGCAGGCAAGGCGTCTTGACCACGACCGGCAAGGCTGGAAGCGATAAGGCGGTTTCCTGGCCGGCCAATGTCGCGGCCAGCGCACGCGCCTGGGCCATTAGCGGCAGGACGAAGGGCAGCAGGCCGGCCTCGGTTTCGGCACAGTCGCCGATGGCGAAGATGGCCGGGTCGCTGGTCCGCAAGAGGCGGTCGACGACAATGCCGCGAGCCACGGTGAGTCCGGCCGATTGGGCCAGCTCCGTTCGCGGCAGGAGGCCGATCGCCGACAAGGCGCGGTCGAAAGCGACCTCCGTTCCGTCATCGAGCCAAGCGGTAAATCCGCCGGCGCCGGAGGGCGCCATTCGCGCCACCGACCGGCCGGTATGGACGATGATGCCGGTCTGTTCCAGCTCATGGCGCAACAACTGGCCGAGGGCTGCGGGGAGCAGGCGCCCGAGGGGCCAGCCGGCGGGTTCGACCACGGTCACCCGATGGCCGCCGACCGCCAGGTCGTTGGCGAACTCGCAGCCGATCAGGCCGGCGCCGATCAACAGGACGGCCGCATCAGGGGCCAAATCCCGGCGCCAGGAGCGGTAGCCGTCGAGGTCGTTGACCTTGGCCACCGGCACGGCATCGGATCCTGCCGCCGCGTAGGCCCGGGGCTCGGCTCCAATCGCCAGGACCAGCTGGTCGTAAGCGATCCGTCGATCCTCATCGCCGGTGGTCATCAAGGTCTTGCCGGCCCGGTCGATGGTGGTGACCCTCCGGCGAGGCAATACGGTGATGCCCAGCTCGGCGGCGGCTTGCCCGGCCGTTTTCTGCACCAGCGCCTCGACCGCCTTGTTCAGGCCGAAGGCGTTGGACAGCATAGGTTTGCTGTACATTTCGCCGCTATCGGCAGTGATCAGAGTGAGCGGCCGCTGAGGATCCTTCTTGCGCAGTTCGCGGGCCAGGGTGTACCCCCCAAGCCCGCTGCCGACGATGATCACGCCGGCACCGCCGCGATGCGCGTCCATGGCCCTTACGCCGCTTCGACCAGCGGTTCGAAATCCGCTTTCGACACCCCACAGTCCGGGCAGCACCAATCGTCAGGAATATCGGCAAAAGCGGTGCCGGGGGCGATGCCCTCCTCGGGCAGGCCAACGGCGGGGTCATAGACGAAGTTGCACACGGCGCATACGTATTTCTGGCTCATTTCAAACTACTCCTTTGTCGTCTTGCGGTGATTCAGCCGGCCTTGGCGGCGGCGGCCAAGGCCCGTTTCGGCAATAGCCGCGTCATTTGCGAGCAAGCGCCAGGCTTTGCCGATAGTTGTTGGCATGTCTTTCCTCGACCTTGGCCAAGGCGGCAAAACGCTTCGCCGCGATTTCCAAGGCCCGCTGAAAGCGCCGGGCGTGCTCGGCCGACTCGGCGATCTGTTCGTCCATCTCGGTGACGGCGGCGTCATGCCTTTCTTCGACCGCCAAGTGGCGGAACTTCGGATACATCTCGGTGTACTCGTAGGTCTCGCCGTCGATGGCCATCTGCAGCATGCTCTCCACGGTCAGCTCCTGTGGCGGGTACAGCAGTTCGAGATGGCCGAAGGCATGCATGGTCTCCTGCTGGGCGGTGGCTTCGAAGACATCGGCGACGGCGTCGGCTCCGAGCTCGCGGCAGCGTTTGGCGAAATACAGGTACTTGCGGTTTGCCATCGATTCGCCGGCGAAGGCGGCTTCGAGGTTCCGGATGGTGACGGACTGCGATTTGGTGTTCATCTCTCGTCCTTTCAAGTTAGTGGCGTTCCAGACGAGAGAAGGTTAGGCGATCTCGATAGATTGAGTGAAACGAGTAAAATTCGTATTTTAAATTGATAAAATCGATTTATGCCACCCGGCAGGGGTGTGGCCCTGCCGCCACGGTGTTGCCACATTTTCCATCAAGAATATTGATGTTGGCTGGCAACTCGTATAGAAACGCGCTGCCGATCAATCTTCCGGCGAGGCAGCCGGCGAACGAGTTTCCGATGAACATCGATCTTGCGCGGACTTTCCTGGAAATTGCCGAGACAGGCAATTTCAACAAGGCGGCCGAACGCCTGAACGTGACGCAATCCACCGTATCCATGCGCATCAAGGCGCTCGAGGATGAGATCGGGCGACCGTTGTTCGCTCGCAGCAAGGCGGGTACGGAGCTGACCACGGCCGGTGTTCATTTCCGCCGCTATGCGGCGACCCTGGTGCGGGTCTGGCAGCAGGCTCGGCAGGAACTGGCCCTGCCTCCCGGCTATCGCGCGGTGTTGACGGTGGGTGGGCAGTTCTCGTTATGGGACCGCATGCTGTTGCGCTGGGTGCCGTGGATGCGTGCCGCCATGCCCGATGTGGCGCTGAAGGTCGAAGTCGGATTGTCGGATGGCCTGATGCGCCTTCTCGCGGAAGGTCTGATCGACATCGGCGTAATGTACTCGCCGCAGAGCCGACCCGGCCTGGTCACCGAGAAGCTGCTGGAGGAACGGCTGGTGCTGGTTTCCACGACCCCGCGCAAACTCGGAGAATGGGACGACGGCTATGTGTTCGTCGACTGGGGGCCGGAATATCGTGTCGCTCACAGCCAGACCTTCCCCGACCTCTCGACCCCGGCGGTCTCGGTCGGCTTGGGTGCGTTGGGGCTGCAGCACATCCTGGCGAACGGCGGGTTCGGCTATTTTCCCATGCGTGTCGTGCGGCCGCATCTACAGACCGGCCGCGTTCATCTGGTGGCGCAAGCACCCGAGTTCCGGCGCCCGGCCTACATGGTCTATCCCGCCGGCGACGAGCAGGGCGACACCCTGCGCACGGCGGTTCGCGGCCTGCGCCAAGTGGCCTCCTCGGAACTGGAAGACTGAATTGTCGCCCGCCCGGAAGGGGCAAAAACCAAGGCTAGCACCAATACCGTCAACTTTAGCTTTCAAGTGGGGGTGTGCCTGGCATGGGCACTGGATTGGAGGTGAAAGTCCTTCGCGGGGCGAGTTGGTAGCAACCGCGAGTCAGAGGCAACTGCACGCAGGACGGAAGCCGCAAGGCGGAAGTTCTGGCGCCGC
>JAJXWP010000004.1 GCA_021781575.1 Pseudomonadota bacterium | reverse complement strand
GCCGGCCGCCGGGGGTGGGGGTACCCCCACCCCCGGCGAACCAAAAGCGGACAAACCACGTGCTACAAAAACCGGTCAACTTGATTTGCTATCGACAGAAGTTACTGTACAAGGCGCACCGCAGGTTGGAACAATTGTAGTTCCAGGGAGGGGGTGTCGGCCGCCGCCGCCCGGCGAGGGGCCTTGATAGACCTGCTGCACTGAACCTTGCAAAAGGTTCAGTGCACGAGGGCCACCGAACGCAGCACTTCGACCAGGTCGTCGGCCGCCTTGGCCCATCGCGCGTCGGTCTCGCAATGGAGAATGGCGGCGGATGTCCTCGCATAGCGCTCGGGGTCGGACAACGCGGCCTGGATGGCGTCGGCCAGGGCCGGCGGCGAGCCGTCCGCGGCGATGAAGCCTTTCGTGCCGAATCCCAGTTGCTCGGGCAGGCCGCCCGACGGAGTCACCACCGCCGGCACGCCGAAATGGTGGGCGATGGGGATTACTCCGGACTGGCTTGCCTCGGAGTAGGGGAGAATCACCAGGTCGATATCGGCGAACAGGCCGCCGATCTCGCCTTCCGGCACCCAGCGCCGCTCGAGGCGGACGTTGGGTGGCAAGGGCGGCAGGTCGATGGTTCCGTCGCCGGCCACCTGCAAGGTGACAGGGATGCCTCGGCGGTCCAGGATGCGCATGGCTTCGAGCAGGTTGGCCAGTCCCTTGTACGGGCGCAGGCGGCCGAAGAACAGGAGGCGGTGCGGCGGCGGGCCGAGCCGCCGCACCTGGCGCTGGCCGGGGACGCCGTAGCGGAAGGGCCCCATGGACGATGTCCAGACGCGATTGGCCGGGCAGTGATAGTCTTCGATCAGCCTCCGGCCGACCGCGCTGGACAGGGCGATCAGCGCGTCGGCCTGGCGGATGTCCCGCCGGATCATCAGATGGCGGATCGCATAGTTGTCGCCGGAATGCGGCACGGCGTCGTGGATCACCAGGCAGTTGGCCGCGCCCCCCTTCTTCAGCGCCGGTACCAGAAGCATGTTCCACAGATGGGCCATGCTGCACAGGGCCACCGTCAGGTGGTGCCGCTCCACATAGGCGCGCATCGTCTGGGCGATCGCCGGAATGCGCGGCATGCCGGCCAGAAAGCCGCCGACGCCGCTATAGGTGTCGACGGCAAGGGTCGGGATGCCCAGAGCGCTGGTTTCGTCGAAAAGCTCCGATTGCCTGGACAAGGCCAGATGCAGTTCGACGTCGTTGCGCTTGGCCAGCTCCTGGGCCAATTCCAGCGTATAACGCGGTCCTCCGCCACGGCGGCCGAGATGCCACAGCAGGACGGGCAGCCGCTCCGACATGGCGGAATCCGGGCTCAGAAGCGCAAACTCCCGCTGCGCAACCGGTCCAGATCCTTGATCGCCATATCCTCGACCAGTTGCGCGAAGCTGACCTTGCGGTGCCAGCCCAATTGCTCCGTCGCCTTCCGCGGATCGCCCAGCAGCAGGTCGACCTCGGCCGGGCGGAAGAAGGCCGGGTCGACGACGACGATGGGGCGGCCACTCTTCAACTCGATGCCGACGCGATGCGGGCCTTCGCCCTGCCATTCGATGTCCATGTCGATGCTGCGGGCAGCCAGGTCGACGAATTCCTCCACCGCATGGGTCTCGCCGGTGGCGAGCACATAGTCGTCCGGCTGGGGCTGCTGCAGCATTTGCCACATGCCTTCCACATAGTCGCCGGCAAAGCCCCAGTCGCGCTTGGCGTCAAGGTTGCCCAGCCGCAGCTTGTCGGCGTCGCCGCATTTGATCCGGGCTAGGCCGAGAGTGATCTTGCGAGTGACGAACTCGGTGCCGCGCATCGGCGATTCGTGGTTGAAAAGGATTCCGGAGCTGGCGTGGATGCCATGCGCCTCGCGGTAGTTGACGGTGATCCAGTGCCCATACACCTTGGCAACGCCGTATGGGCTGCGCGGATAAAAGGGCGTCGTCTCGCGTTGCGGCGTCTCCTGGACCTTGCCGAACATTTCCGAGGTCGAGGCCTGGTAGTAGCGGATGCCATCCTTGGCGTGCAGGCGGATCGCCTCGAGTATCCTGGTCACCGCGAGGCCATCGACCTCGCCGGTGTAGATAGGCTGTTCGAATGATGTACCGACAAAGCTTTGCGCCGCCAAATTATAAATTTCGTCGGGCGCGGTCTTCTCGATGACACGAAGAATGTTCGAGAATTCGAGAAGATCGAAGTCAAGGAATTGAATATCTTTTTCAATTCCAAGCTCGGACAGGCGCCAAGTATTGATCGAAGCGGTGCGGCGAACAGCCCCGAAGACCTCATATCCTTTCGCCAGCAGCAACTGACTTAAATAAGCACCGTCTTGACCGGTAATTCCGGTAATCAGGGCGCGCTTTGCCATCATGCACTCCGCCACAACACAGGTTTGTCGGCTGGATCAGATATCAATAGCCGGCAGGATTGCCAACCAAAAACAGCCGATTGCCGGCTTCGACGTCGAGCTCAGCCTGAACGTGCGGGGGAGGTTAATCAACCCTCCAATGGCACAGTCCAGGGGAGCCGTCAGGCGGCTCCCCTGGACCAATGGCGGGGGTCTTTTATAGGACCTGCCAGCTCAGTTGCGTCCGCCCAGCAGTCCGCGCGCCACCACCTGCGCCTGGATTTCCGCCGCTCCTTCGAAGATGTTGAGGATGCGGGCATCGCACAGGATTCGACTGATCTGGTATTCCTCGGCATAGCCGTTGCCGCCATGGACCTGCAGGGCGTTGTCGGCATTGGCCCAGGCCACGCGGGCGGCCAGCAGCTTGGCCATTCCAGCCTCGATATCGCAGCGCCGTTCGCTATCCTTCTCGCGGGCGGCGAAATAGGTCAGCTGGCGGGCGATCATCGTCTCCACCGCCATCCAGGCGATCTTGCCGAAGACGCGGGGGAAAGCGTAGAGCGGTTTGCCGAACTGGACGCGCTCCTGCGCGTAGCGCATGCCGGTCTCCAGCGCGCATTGGGCGACCCCGACGGCGCGGGCGGCGGTCTGCACGCGGGCCGATTCGAAGGTCGCCATCAGTTGCTTGAAGCCTTGGCCCTCGGTTCCGCCCAGCAGATTGGCCGCCGGCACCTCGAAGGCGTCGAAGCCGAGCTCGTACTCCTTCATGCCGCGATAACCCAGCACCTTGATCTCGCCGCCGGTCATCCCCTTGGCCGGAAACGGCTCGGCCTCGGTGCCGCGCGGTTTTTCCGCCAGCAGCATGGACAGCCCACGCCAGTCCTTGGTTTCGGCGTTGGTGCGCACCAGGAGCGTCATCAGGTCGGAGCGCGAGGCATGGGTGATCCAGGTCTTGTTGCCGGTGACCTTGTAGCGGTCGCCATCCTTGATCGCACGGGTGCGGAGCGAGCCCAGATCCGACCCGGTGTTGGGCTCGGTGAAGACGGCGGTGGGCAGAATTTCACCCGAGGCGATCTTCGGCAGGTAATGCCGCTTCTGCTCCTCGGTTCCGCCCAGGCGAATCAGTTCGGCGGCGATTTCCGAGCGGGTTCCCAGGGAGCCGACGCCGATATAGCCGCGCGACAATTCCTCGGTGACCACGCACATGGCCGTCTTCCCCATGCCGAGGCCGCCGTATTCCTCGGGGATGGTCAGACCGAAGACGCCCAGCTCGGACATGGTATCGACCACCGAAATGGGGATCAGTTCGTCCTTCAGATGCCATTCATGGGCGAACGGGACCACCTGGTCCTCGACGAAGCGGTGAAACTGGTCGCGCACCAGTTCCAGGGTTTCATCATCGAGCCCGGCCTCGCCCCAGTGATGTCCGTCCTTGATCAGCTCGGCGATGCGGGCGCGCGTCGCATCGCCGTTGCCTTGGCGCCGGAGCAGGGTCAGCGGCGCGGTCAGCAACTTGTGCTGCGTCGAGCTGTCGATGCCGAAATCGGCCGGCCGGACGATCTCCGTCTGGCTCATCGGAATGCCGCCGAAAATCTGGTTCAGGTATTCCCCGAATGCCGCCTGCAGGATCAGCCGCTCCAACTCGCCCAGCTTGTCTGCCGCCTCCAGCCGCTGGGCCCAGCCCAGCATCTGGGCCAGGGCCTCCACATAGGTGGACAGCCAGGCGAACCCATGGGCGGCGAATTGGTGGGTCTCGAGCCGCTCGGCATCGATCTTGCCGTCCGATGTCACCAGGGCGAGGACGCCTCGGCGGGCGGCTGCCTGCAGGTCGCGCACCGCGTCGACGGCTTCGGCGCAGGCGGGCAGCAGATCGGGGAGCAGGGCATCGGCAGTCATAGGAATCTCCGTATAAAAAACCGTCATCGCCGGGCTTGACCCGGCGATCCATGGATGCCCGGGTCAAGCCCGGGCATGACGAAAAAGCTCAGCCTTCGATGCAGTCTTCCAGGCTCCGCCGGCCGGGCTTCTTGGCCTGGACCAGGACCGCCATGTTGCCGGGCTTGTGCTGGTTCTTCAGCATCTTCATATGCGCCGTCGGGATCTCCTCCCAGGAGAATACTTCCGACATGCAAGGGTCGATCCGCCGCTCGATGACCAGCTGGTTGGCCTGCGCCGACTGCAGCAGGTTGGCGAAATGGCTGCCCTGGATGCGCTTCTGGCGCATCCACACGAAGCGGGCGTCGAAGGTCAGGTTGAAGCCGGTGGTGCCGGCGCAGAACACCACCATGCCACCGCGCTTGACCACGTTGCAGGAGACGGGGAAGGTGGCTTCACCGGGATGCTCGAAGACGAAATCGACGTCGTTGCCTTTGCCGGTGATGTCCCAGATGGCCTTGCCGAACTCGCGCACCTTCTTCATGTAGGCGGCGAATTCGGCCGGGTCGCCGTCGACGTCGGGCAACTGGCCCCAGCAGTCGAAGTTCTTGCGGTTGATGACCCCCCGGGCCCCGAGGTTCATCACGAAGTCCCGCTTGTCTTCGTCCGAGATGACACCGATAGCGTGCGCCCCGGAGACGGCGATCAGCTGGATGGCCATCGACCCCAACCCGCCCGAGGCACCCCAGACCAGCACATTTTGTCCGGGTCTCAGGATATGCGGGCGGTGGCCGAACAGCATGCGGTAGGCGGTGGCCAGCGTCAGTACGTAGCAGCCCGATTCCTCCCAGGTCAGATGCTTCGGGCGGGCCATGACCTGCTGCGCCTGGACGCGGGTGAATTGAGCAAACGATCCATCGGGGGTTTCGTAGCCCCAGATGCGCTGGCTGGGCGAGTTCATGGGGTCGCCGCCGTTGCATTCCTCGTCGTCGCCGTCGGTCTGGTTGCAGTGCACAACCACCTCGTCGCCGACCTTCCACCGTTTGACCTTGCTGCCCACCTTCCAGACGATGCCGGCGGCGTCCGAGCCGGCGATGTGGTAGGGTGCCTTGTGGTAGTCGAAAGGCGAAATCGGTTTGCCCAGGGACGCCCAGACGCCGTTGTAGTTGACTCCGGCGGCCATCACCATGATCAGCACGTCGTGCGAATCGATCTCCGGGGTGTCGACCACCTCGCATTGCATTGCGGTATCGGGCTGGCCGTGGCGCTCCTTGCGGATGGCCCAGGCGTACATCTTCGCCGGCACATGGCCAAGCGGGGGGATCTCGCCGATCTCGTAGAGATCCTTGACCGTCTGGGCAGGATGGAGATTGATCGCCTGCGCCGCTTCACTCATCGTCCTCGACTCCTTCGCCTTGACCTGGTGCTTGCCCCTCGCCGGATGGCCCCGCCCGGCGAGGGGCGGTGATAAACCCGCCGCCGTGAACCATCTGAATGGTTTCGGCACCCGGGTGGCTGCCGCCATGCCGCACTGCACCCGTGTTCAATCAACTCATAACGTTTTGCATCTTTCTTCGCAATGCACAAAATGATAGTTTGTTTCGTGAATTTGCTGTATTGCGTAACTTTAATGCCGAAACGGTAGCAGTTCGGTGGATTTTCAATCTGTTAAGCGTTCGTAACCCGGAGTTCCCAATGACCACCACGCCTGCCGGCGCGACGCGCCAGGCCGCGCCCATCGCCGAGAAGCCCTGGCTGTTCCGCACCTATTCGGGCCATTCCTCGGCCATCGAAACCAACCGCCTGTTCCGCACCAACCTGGCCCGCGGTCAGACGGGCCTGTCGGTGGCGTTCGACCTGCCGACCCAGACCGGCTACGACTCGGACCATCCTCTGGCCCGCGGCGAAGTCGGCAAAGTGGGCGTGCCTATCTGTCATTTGGGGGACATGGCGGCAATGTTCGAGGGCATCCCTCTGGACAAGATGAACACCTCGATGACCATCAACGCGCCGGCCGCCTGGCTGCTGTCTCTCTACATCGCCACCGCCGAGCGTCAGGGCGCGGCGCGCGGCGCCCTGGCCGGGACGACGCAAAACGACGTGATCAAGGAATATCTGTCGCGCGGCACCTACATCTTCCCGCCCGAGCCGTCGCTGAAATTGACCACCGATGTCATCGCCTTCACCTATCGGGATGTCCCGAAATGGAATCCGATGAACGTCTGCTCGTACCACCTGCAGGAGGCCGGCGCGACGCCCGAGCAGGAGCTGGCCTTCGCCCTGGCCACCGCCATCGCCATACTCGACCGGGTCAAGGCCTCGGGGCAGGTGCCGGCGGCCGAATTCGGCCAGGTGGTCGGGCGCATCAGCTTCTTCGTCAACGCCGGCATCCGCTTTCTGACCGAGCTTTGCAAGATGCGGGCGTTCGGCGAGCTGTGGGACGAAATCTGTCGCGATCGCTACGGCGTCGCCGACGAGAAGATGCGCCGGTTCCGCTACGGCGTTCAGGTGAATTCGCTGGGGCTGACCGAGCAGCAACCGGAGAACAACGTCTATCGCATCCTGCTGGAAATGCTCGCCGTGGTGCTGTCGAAGAACGCCCGGGCGCGGGCCGTGCAACTGCCGGCCTGGAACGAGGCGCTGGGCCTGCCGCGGCCGTGGGACCAGCAGTGGTCGCTGCGCCTGCAGCAGATCATGGCCTATGAGACCGATTTGCTGGAGTTCGGCGATATTTTCGACGGGTCGGCCGAGATCACCGCCAAGGTCGAGGCGCTGAAGGCGGAGGCGAGGGAGGAACTGGCCCGTATCGACGGCATGGGCGGCGCCGTGGCCGCCGTCGAGTCGAGCTACATGAAGCAGAAACTGGTCGAATCCAACAGCCGCCGTCTGGCCGCGATCGAAGCCGGCGAACAGGTGGTGGTCGGGGTCAACCGGTTCACCGAGGCGGCGCCCAGCCCGCTGACCACCGGCGACGGCGCCATCCTTACCGTCGACGCCAAGGCCGAAGCCGAACAGGTCGAGCGGCTGGCGGCGTGGCGGGCCCAGCGTGACGGCAAGGCGGTCGCGGCCGCCCTCGATCAGTTGAAGAGCGCCGCCAAGGAAGGGCGCAACATCATGGAGCCGTCGATCGCCTGCGCCCATGCCGGTGTGACCGGCGGCGAGTGGGCCGGGTCGCTCCGCGAGATCTATGGCGAGTATCGGGCGCCGACCGGGGTCGGAAGGGTGAGCGGGCGCGACTCGGGCGAGCGGCTGAAGGCGGTGCGCGAGCGGGTCGAACAGGTCAGCGCCCGGCTCGGCCGGCGGGTGAAGATGCTGGTCGGCAAGCCGGGCCTGGACGGCCATTCCAATGGTGCCGAGCAGATCGCCGTCAGGGCCCGCGATGCCGGCATGGAGGTCGTCTACGAAGGCATCCGCCTGACCCCGGCGCAAATCGTCAACGCGGCGCTGGAGGAAGGCGTGCACGTGGTCGGGCTGTCGATCCTGTCGGGCAGCCATGTGTCGCTGGTAACCGACGTGCTGGCGCGGATGAAGGCGGCCGGCTTGGACGATGTGCCGGTGGTGGCCGGCGGCATCATTCCGCCCGAGGATGAAAAGACGCTGCTGAGCGCCGGTTGCGCCCGGATCTATACCCCGAAGGACTACGATCTGACCGCCATCATGGGCGACATCGTCGAGATCGTGGCGACCAAGGCGGCGTGAGGTTTCCCGTCAGAGCAATAGGCGGTGAGCGGGACTGGTGATGCCCCCATGCTGTTGACATTCAGCGCAGAGCGAGGGCGGCGCTGACGAGGTAGATCATCGCGGCGAAGCGTTCATCGGCCTTCTCGTAGCGTGTGGCAATCCGCAGAACCGCCAACCAGCCGCCCTGCGGGCGTCGTTTGCCCGCAAGCGGGCGGCACGGCCGCCGCCTCAACGGCGGCTGGTTGGCGGATTTCCTTGTTCCAGCGCCCATTGCGGGCGCGGCCAAGGGCGCGGATGCGCCCGCCCGGCGAGGGTCAAAAACCAAGGCTAGTGCACCGACACAAACTGAATCTTCAGTTTGTGTCGGTGCATTAGGTCAACGGCGGCAGTTCGACCGGGCCGTGCCGGAAGGGGATCCAGTCCTTGTACTCGGGGCGGTATTGCAGGCCGTAGGGCGATTTCAGGAACATCTTCGGCGGGTTGCCGCCTTCCTTCTGAGTCTTCTCGACATCGACCAGCCCCGACGGCAGGAACACCTTGTCGACGATTTCCTGCAAGGGCACATCCCGGTTGGCGGCCTTCACGTAGTCACGTGCCGCCTCGCTCAGCTTCCACGCTTGCTCAACCAATTCATAGGCCTGGTCGACGGATTCGAATTTCATCGGTGTTCCCGCTATCCATTGGTCGCAATCTGTCGCGGAGTATGGACGAAATTGGGCGGAGGGCGCAACATCGGCGCACCGGGGCTTCCTGCGCCTTTGTTTTGGCCCCTCCTCATGCCGTTTGTCGGAGCCAGCGCCCGTGCCGGTGACCTTTCCTTCTTACCCCTTCTACTTTCTGCGCCACGGCGTCACCGACCACAATGTCAGGCGCGTGGTCATGGGCCAGATGGACGTGCCGCTGAATGATCTGGGCCGGCGGCAGGCCCGGGCCGCCGCGGCGATGATCGGCGGGCTCGGAATCGCCTCCATCGCCAGCAGCCCGCTGGTGCGGGCCCGCGAGACGGCGGAGATCGTCGCGGCCGAGCTTGGTCTGCCGGTGATCATGGTGGAAGACTTGCAGGAACGCGATTGGGGCGAAATGACCGGCCGGCCGTATCACGAACTGATCCGCGAGATCACGCCGAGATTTGCCGAAGGCGCGGAGGAGTTCTCTCGCCGCGTCATCAGCGCCATATCCTCGCTGACGGGGGCCGAGCCGGCTCTGGTCGTCGCCCACTCCGGCATCTGCCGGGTGCTGAGGCGCCATCTTGCCGCCGGCGACGCCGCCGGGCAGGTACCCAATGCCCTTCCTCTGCGGTTCGCTCCCTTGCCGGACGGCGGATGGCGCGAGGACGCGGTCGCCGCATCCTGCGCCATGTCCGGCTGAACGTTCAAACCAGGCGGCCGACCCGGTCCTCGAAATCCTGGACCAGGTCGAACCATTCCAGGTCGAACTGGTTTTTCAGCCGGGACCAGGCGCCGTCCGGTTCGTCGCCCAGCGTCTCCAGGCGATGTTCCAACTGCTCGCGCCGACGTTCCAGCCCCGCAAGGCGACCCTTCAGTTCGACCTTGCTGCGGTCATCGACCGGGCCGTCCAGCCGGTGGCGGAGCCGGTCGATGGCGAAGCCCAAGTCCTGGATCCGATGCCTCATTTCCTCGTGGTAGTCCGCTCTGCCCATGGTCGCCTCCATACCAAGGTTCCTAGTCTTGGTCTTTGCCCCTCGCCGGGCGGGCGCATCCGCGCCCGCCCGGCGAGGGGCCTTTGATAGACCTGGCGCAGTGAACCTTTTGAATGAGTCACTGCACTAGAACGCATATGGCGTTGGTCAGGGCGGTTCGCCAGATTTGGCAGGGTTCAGGTCACTGCCGCCGCCGTCGCTCGACGAAGGCGAGGGCTTCGCCGATGATGCCGCGGCGGAACAGCGTCACCACCAGCACGAAGATGATGCCTTGGATGATGGTGACCCAGGCACCGATATCGGCCAGGTAATTCTCGATGGTGGTGATGACGAAGGCGCCCGCCACCGGCCCCAGCACCGTGCCCATGCCCCCCAGCAGGGTCATCAGCACAACTTCGCCCGAGGTGTGCCAATTGACATCGGTCAGCGAGGCCAGCTGGAAAACCAGGGTCTTGGTTGCGCCGGCCAGCCCGGCCAGGCTCGCCGACAGGACGAAGGCCGCCAGCTTGAACCGTTCGGTCTTGTAGCCGAGGGACACCGCCCGCGGCTCGTTTTCACGGATGGCGTGCAGAACCTGTCCGAACGGCGAATGGACGGCGCGCCAGACGATCCACACGCCGATGGCGAAGATGGCCAGCACCACATAGTAGAGAACATACATGTCGTCGAGCGGCAGCACTCCGAACAACTTGCCGCGAGGTATGGCCTGGATGCCGTCCTCGCCATGGGTGAACGGCGCTTGCAGGCAGTAGAAATAGACCATCTGGGCCAGCGCCAGGGTGACCATGGCGAAATAGATGCCGAGCCGGCGGATGGCCAGGAGCCCGAAGACCAGCCCCATGGCGGCGGCGACGGCGACGCCGGCCAGGATTCCCAGTTCCGGAGTGACGCCCCACTCCTTCATCGCATGCCCGGTAACGTAGGCCGCGAAGCCGAAGAAGGCGGCATGGCCGAACGACAGCAGGCCGGTGTAGCCGAGCAGAAGGTTGAAGGCCACGGCGAACAGGCCGAAGCACAGCGCCTTCATCAGGAATATCGGATAGACGGCATAGGGCGCGGCCAGCGCCAGCGCCGCTATCGCGGCAATCCACATCATCTGGTTGGTCCGCATCTCAGTTCGCCCGTCCGAACAGGCCGGCCGGCTTGATCAGCAGCACGATGGCCATGATGACGAAGATCACCGTCGATGACGCCTCGGGGTAGAACACCTTGGTCAATCCCTCGACCAGGCCCAGTCCGAAGCCGGTCAGGACCGACCCCAGGATGGAGCCCATGCCGCCGATCACCACCACGGCGAAGACGATGATGATGATGTTGGATCCCATCAGCGGGTTGATCGAGTAGAGCGGCGCCGCCAGGACGCCGGCGAACGCGGCGAGAGCGGCGCCGAAGCCGTAGGTGCCGGTGATGAGAAGGGGGACGTTGACGCCGAACGCCCTGACCAGCGCCGGATTTTCCGTCGCCGCGCGCAACAGGGCGCCGAGCCTGGTCTTCTCGATACCCGCCCAGACGGCCAGGCACACGGCCAAGGCGACGACGACCACCCAGCCGCGGTAAAGCGGCAGGAACATGAAGCCGAGGTTGACGCCGCCCTGCAGCATCTGCGGCGGGTCGTAGGACTGCCCGGAGATCCCATAGGCCTGGCGGAACAGGCCTTCCATGATCAGCGCCAGGCCGAAGGTCAGCAGCAGCCCATAGAGATGATCGAGCTTGTAGAGCCTGTGCAGCAGCAGCCGTTCGATCAATACCCCGAACAGGCCGACCACCAGCGGTGCGACGAGCAGCGCCAGCCAGTAGTTGATCCCGGCATAGGTGAGCAGCATCCAGGCGACGAAGGCGCCCATCATGTACTGCGCGCCATGGGCGAAGTTGATGATGTTCAGCAGGCCGAAGATCAAGGCCAGCCCCAGGCTGAGCACGGCGTAGGAGGCGCCGTTGATCAGCCCGAGGAGGAGCTGGCCCATCAGCGCCTGGATGGGCACGCCGAAGAAGGTCACCATGGCCTTGCCGGGCCTTCCAGCCCTCCCCCGTCACGGGGGAGGGCATGGAGGGCGGCGCGGGAGCGTCCGTCCATCGCCGGCATCACTTGCCGGCGGACGCCTGGACCAGCGGGCAGCCGCCCTTGTCCATCGGCCGGAACGCCTCATCGCCCGGGATGGTGCGCAGAATCTTGAAATAATCCCAGGGATACTTGCTTTCCGCCGGGCTCTTGACCTCCACCAGGTACATGTCGTGCACCATGCGCCCGTCGGCGCGGATATGGCCGTTCTGGGTGAACATGTCGTGGATCGGCATGCTCTTCATGGTGGCCACCACCTTCTTGGCTTCGTCGGTGCCGGCCTTGTCGATGGCCTTGAGATAGTGCATCACCGCCGAGTAGACGCCGGCCTGCACGCTGGTGGGCATGCGCCCGCCGCCCATCTTCTGCGACCAGCGCTTGGCCCAGGCGCGCGATGCGGCGTCATGGTCCCAGTACCAGGCGTCGGTGAGGATCAGGCCTTGTGCCGTGGGCAGGCCCAGGCTGTGGATGTCGGAGATGAAGGTGAGCAGCCCGGTCAGCTTCTGTCCGCCCTTGGTGATGCCGAACTCATGGGCCTGCTTGATGGCGTTGATGGTATCGGTGCCGGCGTTGGCGAGGCCGATGACGTTGGCTCCCGACCCTTGCGCCTGCAGCAGGAAGGACGAGAAATCGGCGGTGGGGAAGGGGGCGTTGACCGATCCCAGAACCTTGCCGCCGGCTTCCTTCACCGCCTCGGCGGTGTCGTGCTCGAGGGCATGGCCGAAGGCGTAGTCGGCGGTGATGAAGTACCAGGTCTTGCCGCCTTGCTTGGTGAGGGCCGTGCCGGTGCCGTGCGCTTGGGCGTAGGTGTCATAGGTCCAGTGCACCATGGTCGGCGAGCAGTCCTTGCCGGTCAGGTCGGAACTGCCGGCGGTCGAGTTCAGGTGGACGACGTCCTTTTTCCTGGTGATGTCCTGGATGGCCAAAGCGACCGAGGACGTGGGGACGTCGACGATGGCGTCCACATGGTCGACGTCGATCCAGCGGTTGGCGATGTTGGCGCCGACGTCGGGCTTGTTCTGGTGGTCGGCGGACAACAGTTGGATGGGAGCCCCGTGCACCTTGCCGCCGAAGTCGTCGATGGCCATCTGCGCGGCGACCACCGATCCCCGGCCGGCCAGATCGGAATAGGGGCCGGATTGATCATTGAGCACGCCGATCTTCACCACATTGTCGGAGATTTGCGCCTGGGCCGCGCCGCCGGCGGCAAATAGCGCCACCGCCGCGAGAGTGAGTGTCCGTTTCAGCGTCATAGCTTCCTCCCGTTCCCTGTTGTCGTTTCCGCGCCAGCGGGGTTTCCTGGTGCCGGTTGGATCCCCGCCGGTGGCGGGAATGGCGGGGCGTGCCGGCTTTTCACACCCCCAGATATCCTTGCAACGTGGCTGTGCTGGCCTGGCTGTTGGGGACGCAATCGACGACGCGGCCATGCTCCACCACATGGTGGCGGTCGGCGACGCCGGCGGCGAAGTGGAAGTTCTGCTCGACCAGCAGGATGGTGAATCCGCGTTCCTTCAGGCGATGCAGGATGGTGCCGATATGCTGGACGATCACCGGCGCCAGCCCCTCGGTCGGTTCGTCGAGCAGCAGCAGCGTCGATCCGGTGCGGAGGATCCGGGCGATCGCCAGCATCTGCTGTTCGCCGCCGGACAGCTTGGTGCCCTGGCTGTCGGCGCGCTCCTGCAGGCGCGGGAACAGTTCGTGCACCTCGGCCAGGGTCAGGCCGCCCGGCCGGATCACCGGAGGCAGCACCAGATTCTCGGCGACCGTCAAGCTCGCGAAGATGCCCCGCTCCTCCGGGCAATAGGCGATGCCCGCCCGGGCGATACGGTTCGACGGCATCCGGATGGTCTCGCCTCCTTCGAACACCACCGAGCCCGTCCGGCGTCCCACCATGCCCATGATGGCCTTCAGCGTGGTGGTCTTGCCGGCGCCGTTGCGCCCCAGCAGGGTCGCCACCTCGCCGGGCCGGACCTCGAAATCCATGCCGTGCAGGATATGAGATTCACCGTACCAGGCGTGGAGGTCGCGGACGGCCAGCAAAGGAGCGCCGGCGCCGCCGGCATGCGGCTCATGCATGGGCCGTCCCCATATAGGCCTCGATCACCTGCGGGTCGCCCGACACCTTGTGATAGTCGCCCTCGGCCAGGATTTGGCCGCGGGCCAGGACGGTGATGGTGTCGGAAAGATCGGCGACGACGGCCAGATTGTGCTCCACCATCAGCACGGTGCGCCCCTTGGCCACCTGGCGGATCAGGCCGGCGATGCGGTCGATGTCTTCGCGGCCCATGCCGGCCATCGGCTCATCGAGCAGCAGCATTTCCGGGTCCAGGGCCAAGGTGGTGGCGATCTCCAGCGCCCGTTTGCGGCCGTAGCTCAGTTCCACCGCCGGTGTCTCGGAGAATTCCTCGATGCCGACCGCCGCGGCCAGCTCCCGCGCCCGGCCGTCCAGAACCTTGAGGCTGTGGTCGGAACGCCAGAAGTGGAAGGCGGTGCCGAGCGGGCGCTGCAGGGCGACGCGGATGTTCTCCAGCACGGTCATATGGGGGAACACCGCGGAAATCTGGAAACTGCGCACCAGGCCGGCCCGGGCCACGCTGGCCGGGTCGTCCCGGGTGATATCGCGGCCGTTGTAGAGGATGCGGCCCTTGCTGGGCTGCAGAAACTTGGTGATGAGATTGAAGCAGGTGGTCTTGCCGGCGCCATTGGGGCCGATCAATGCGTGGATGGTGCCGCGTCGCACCCTGAGATCGACTTCGCGCACGGCAAAGAAGCCCTTGAACTCCTTCGTCAGGTCCTGCGTCCGGATGATCCAGTCTTCGGTCAATCCCGCGTTCACTCCCCCAACCGGAGCAAGAGTGGAGGACATCTTGCCTAATCCAGAGTTTAGCCTTCTGTGAGTGTCAGCAAATTATACTTACGTATGGGAACTGAGAGGAAAGGCTTGCCGAATTGGCCCTGCCGCTTCCCGCAAGGCATCGGCCAGCCTCGGTTCAAGTACCGAAAGGGAATAATCCCCTTCGACCATCTGCCGTCCGGCATCGCCCATGCGTCGGCGGAGTTCCGGGTCTTCGGCAAGGCGGCGCAGGGCGTCCAGCCATTCCTCGGCGGTGGTGGCGAGGAACCCGTTGACGCCGTGCTGCACCACCCGGCGGTTCATCCCTACGGGCGAGGCCACGACCGGCAAACCCACAGCCATGTACTGGATCAGCTTATAGGCGCATTTCCCGAGGCTCCACATGTCCTCGGTCAATGGCATGATGCCGACGTCGAAGCGGTTCAGATGAGAAACTTCCTCTTCTTCGCTCCAGGGCACGAGGTCGGCGCCGATCGCCTCCAACTGGGGCGACCGCGCGCCGATCACCGTCAGCATCGCCCAGCCGCTGACGATGGCTTCGGCGAGGACCGGCAGGAGGGGGCCGAGATAGTCCGTCGCCGAGGTGGGAGTGCCGATCCATCCGATGCGCAGCGGTCCATCCGCTTGCCGCCGGTTGGGCCGGTAGTCATCCAGCGAGACCGCCGTCGGCAGCACCAGGGAGCGCCTGGCGCCGGCGGCGCGCGCCCAGCCGTCGAGGAATTCGTTGCCGACGATGGCCAGGCGGGAGCGGCGCACCAGGCCGTCGAGCTTCGAGCCCAGGATGGCGCGCAGCAGGAAATCCTGGTGGGCGGAATAGCGCAGGAACCAGGCGTCGTCGAAGTCGACCACATAGGGCCGGCCCATCATGAAGATCAGCTCGACGGGAAGCGGCAGCCAGGGCAGGGCTTCCTTCTCGATCCAGATCAGATCGAAATTTCGCGCGCCGAGCAGGACCCTGGCCCGGTCCCAGTAGCATTTCATCAGGTCCTTGAGGCGGCGCGGCCGTCCGGCATAGAGATCGGGAAGGTAGCCCTCGCCGAAGAACGGCGATACCGTCACCTCGAACCCGGCGGCCCGCAAGGCCGGCAGATAGGCGAGGAAGCGGGTGCGGCTGCTGGCGCCCAGGCGGGGGTAGCGGGTGAGCGCCAGGACCGACAGCGGGCGGTCGGGGATGGGCGGCGTGTGGCCGGCGGCGCCCTCGCCGCGGGGCTGGGCCGCCGCCGTGGAAGCGACGAGGCCGCCCAGCAGCGCCGACCACAGCATGGCGGCGCCCTTCAGGGCATCCCTCATCTCCTCCGCCGATCCGTGAAGGGTGCCGCGAATCAGCCGGGCAGCGGGTTCGAGCGCCATCCCGGCGAGGATCGCCGCCGCCGCTCCCGGCCGGCCGAAATGCTTGGCCGCGTACTGGATGCGGCTGCGCGCCGCAAGGAACTGGCGCCGAGCCTTGATGCTCCGCGTCGTGCCGCCGCCCAGATGGCGGGCACTGACGCTTGCGTTGTGGACCAGCCGTCCCCCCGCCTGGGCGACGCGACAACAGAAATCCACGTCCTCGTAGTAAAGGAAAAAGCGCTCGTCGAAGCCGCCCAGGCGCTCGAAGACGTGGCGTCGGACCAGGAGGAAGGCTCCCATCACCTGCGGCACGTCGCGCGTGTCGGCATGATCCCAATCCACCAGAAAATGCGGCTTGCAGAGGCGGGGCAGCAGCCGGTCCAGTCCGATCGATTGGGCGATCATCCGCCCCGGGGTGGGCAGGCGGGCGCAGCACCGCTGGGTCGGGCCGGCGGGGTCGCACAGACGGATGGTGGAGACGGCGACATCGGGGTTCCGTTCCATGAAGGCGGCGGCCCCGGCCAGGCTGTCGCGCTCGAGCTCGACATCGGGATTGAGGAACAACAGGAAGTCGGCCGTCGATTCCGCCGCCCCGGTGTTGCAGGCGGCGGCGAAGCCGCGGTTCAGCGGGTTGTGAATGACGGTCAGGGGCGGCGAGGGCCCTTCCAGGGTCGCCGCCGAGCCGTCGGTCGAGGCGTTGTCCACCACCACCACCCGATCCAGCGCGACCGATCCGAGATCGCCGGCGAAGATCGAAGCCACGCAGCGCCGCAACAGCGGGCCGGAGTTCCAATTGACGATGACGATGTCCAGCCGCGGCATCCTCGGAACCTGGGTCGAGACCATGGAGGTTCTATTACGGGCGGCCAAGCTGGCTGTCGAGTCTCAATAAAGGTGCCTATTATTTAATTTAGCCGGTTGCGGGGCCGGCGACTGAGCGCGCCGGCCAAAATTGTCGCGCTACGCGCAGGGGGGGAATTTTCGCGCTACTCGCGCGGGTTGGCGTGCCGGTCGGGAAACGGCGCAGTTGCGTCCGAACAAATGCTCAGGAGGTATTGGCCGTAGGCGTTCTTTGCCAGGTCGTTGCCGATCCGCCGAACCGCCTCGGCCGAGATCCACCCCTGGGAGAAGGCGATTTCCTCGAGGCAGGCGATCTGCATGTTCTGCCGGTCGGCGACGGCGCGGACGAATTCGCCCGCCTGCAGCAGCGAAGCGTGGGTGCCGGTGTCGAACCAGCAATAGCCCCGGCCGAGACGCTCCACCCAAAGCCGGCCGGCGGCCAGGTAGGCGGCATTGACCGAGGTGATCTCGAGTTCGCCGCGTGCGGATGGGCGGACCTCGCGAGCGATCTCGACGACGTCGTTGTCGTAGAAATAAAGCCCGGTCACCGCCCATCGGGATTTCGGGTTGGACGGCTTTTCCTCGATCGACAGGGCCTTGCCCTCGGGGTTCAGTTCGACCACGCCGTAGCGTTCCGGGTCGCGCACCGCATAGGCGAAGACCCGCGCGCCGTTCTCCAGAAGGGCGGCGCGCCTTACCGCCTCGGCCAGGCCATGTCCATAAAAGATGTTGTCGCCCAGGACCAGCGCCACGCTGTCGCGGCCGATGAAGTCGCGGCCGATGATGAAGGCCTGGGCCAGGCCGTCGGGGGACGGCTGGACGGCGTAGGAGAGTTCGATTCCCCACTGGTGCCCGTCGCCGAGGACCCGGCGGAAACCTTCCTGATCCTGCGGCGTGGTGATCACCAGCACCTCGCGGATGCCGGCCAGCATCAGGGTGCTGAGCGGATAGTAGATCATCGGCTTGTCGTACACCGGCAGCAGCTGCTTGCTGACCGCCATGGTGATCGGATAGAGCCGGGTGCCTGATCCGCCGGCAAGGATGATCCCCTTCATGGACGCGCCTCCGTACCGTTCGCCGCTTGCCCCAGGCCGATCCGCTCGGCCCGGTAGCCCCCGTCCAGAATGGCCTGCCACCAGGCCCGGTTGTCGAGATACCAGCGGACCGTCTTGGCCAAACCGGTATCGAAGCTTTCCTGCGGGCTCCAGCCGAGCTGCCGGCGGATCTTGCCGGCGTCGATGGCATAGCGATGATCGTGCCCGGGGCGGTCGGCGACGAAGGTGATCAGGCGACGCCGCGGTCCGTCCGAGTATGGAACCTGGCGATCGAGCAGATCGCAGATGGCCTCGACCACCGACAGGTTGGTGCGCTCGTTATTGCCGCCGATATTGTAGCTCTCGCCGATGTTCCCCCGCTCCAGCACCAGCCGCAGCGCCCGGGCATGATCTTCCACGTAAAGCCAGTCGCGGATGTTCGAGCCGCTCCCATAGACCGGCAGGCTTTGCCCGGCCAGGCCGCGGATGATGATCAGAGGGATCAGTTTTTCCGGGAAATGGTATGGCCCGTAATTGTTGGAGCAGTTGGTGATGACCACCGGCAGGCCGTAGGTTTCGTGCCAGGCCCGCACCAGGTGATCGGCGCCGGCCTTGGAAGCGGAATAGGGCGAGTTGGGCGCGTAAGGGGTAGTTTCGGTGAAATAGCCGTCCGCCCCCAGGCTGCCGAACACTTCGTCGGTGGATACATGGTGAAAGCGGAACGCGGTCTTGGTGTCCCGCCAATAGGCCAGGGCGCTTTCGAGGAGCGTGCAGGTCCCGACGACATTGGTGCGGATGAATTCGCCGGGCCCGTCGATGGAGCGGTCGACATGGGATTCGGCGGCCAGATGCATCACCGCGTCGGGCCGATAGGTGTGAAACAGGCGCCGCAGCTCAGGCCCGTCGCAGATGTCGACGGTCTCCAGCACATGGCGCGGGTGGTCGAGGCCTTGCGGGATCGAAGCCAGATTGGCGGCGTAGGTCAGCTTGTCGATATTGATGACGCGGATGTCGGTTTCGTCGAGGAACTGGCGGACGACGGCCGAGCCGATGAACCCGGCGCCGCCGGTAACGAACACCGTTTGCATGAAGCGGATCTATCCTTGCTTGGCCAGCCAGTCCATGACCTGCGGCGCGATGGCCTTGCAGGTCAACTGGGCCGAGACGGCCATCTGGTTCTTTTCCTGGGACAGGTGAAGCAGGCTTTCCACCAGTTTGCGCAGGATGTCCTTGGCGAAGTTGGCTTGCGACAGGATTCGCGGCAGCCTTTCACCGAAGGCGAATTTCATCGCGGCGAGCAGGACGTCGGCCTTGTCGATGTTGAGCCGCTGCATCTCTTCCAGATTGACCGCGTGGATATAGCACAGAACGTCGCCGTAGATGCTGACCAGCGGCTTGTCGAGGGCGGCGCAGACCATGTGGAACGCCTTGTCCCGGGCGAAGAAGTCGAATGCCTTATCGCCCAGCGTCTTGCGATAGAAATCGTACATGTCCTTGTTCCAGCCGATGATGCCGCCGATGGCAGCCGGCCGGGTTGACAAAAGCATCGGGAAGTCGCCGCCGACCAGCGTCTTCACCTTCTTGATGGTGGCCTGGTCGTATTGGGCGAATTCCTGGATCGCTTCGGCCGTCTGCAAGCAGATGAAATGCTCGGCCAGTTCCATCAACTGGGGGGAACTGAGTTCGGAATAGGCGGGCAGCAGCGGCAGTTGCCAGTCGAACGCCATATAGCGCGACAGTTCGCGCACCTTGCGCTCGTCGAACCCACCGCCGACCTTGCGTTCGACCTGTTCGGTGGTCTTGAAGAACAGAAAGCGCGTCTTGGTCACCGTCTGGGTGACGGTTCCTTCTTCTTCCCGGGTATCCTGTTCGAAGTAGAAGCGGGCGCAAGTCTTGACCAGAAGTTGCTGGACCTGAGCCAGGCTGACGCCACAAATCAACGGGGCGTTCTCGTCGGCTACCGGCTTGCCGTTCTTGCCGACGACGACCGATTCGGCCAGCTTTGCGTTGGCGCGATAGGTCTGGATGAAACTGTAGAGAACCTCGGGCTCGTGGATAATAGCCTGGTAAGTGGCAGCCTGGTCGAGCAGGCCATTGGTCTGGAAAACCGCAATGACCTTTTTCAGGCCATCGATGACCCCTTTCTTGGTTTCATTATTGATCTCGATCGGGGGCGGAAGGTGCGGTAACGCCATTGCTTTGGTCCAGACCAGGAACGGGACAAAAATCGCCCTAATATTCTGATTGGTCAATAGTTTTCAGCAATGGTTGTCGGCCTGCCGCCGAGCATCGCCTAGAAATCGTTGGCAAAAGCGCAGGCACCACCTTGGCAGCCGCCGCCGGTTTGACAGCTGGGCACCGGTGCTGCGGCCGCCGCCTTGGCTACCCGCGGCGCCATGATGGCTTTGCCGACCTGCCGGTCGCCGCATTCGGGGCAGGCGATCTCTCCGGCGGCCGCCTTGGCATCGTAATCGGCGGAGTTGGAAAACCACTCGTCGAACACATGGCCGTGGCTGCATTGCACGCTGTAGATGATCATCGAACCCTCCCCAAAATCCTTGAGCGGTTTCCAGCATTGAGGCGGAGGCCCCGCCCGGCGAGGGGCGAATTCAAAAGCCTTACACGGCGGTTCTACCCAATGGCAACCCACGGAGTCAACGCCAGCCGGCGAGTTCCGTCGCCACCGCCTCGGCCACCGCGCTCCAGTCTCCCGGCGTGGGCTGGCGGAAAAGACGGACCGACGGATACCAGCGGCTCGACTGGGCCTTGCCCGACCATGGCCATCCGCACGCCGCCGGCATCATCATCCAGGTTGGTTTGCCCATTGCGGCGGCCAGGTGGGCGACGGCGCTGTCGGTGGCGACGACCAGATCGAGGGCGTCGATGGCGGCGGCCAAATCAGCGAAGTCGGTCAAATGCCGGGCCAGGTCGCGCATCGTCTCGAGGCCGGCGGCGGGCAGGGCCTCGGCCGGCGCTCCGGGCTGCAAGGAATGCCAGGCGATGCCGCCCACTTCGAACAGCGGGCGAAGCGTGGCAAGGGGAATGGTGGCGGCGCTGGCCTCGGCTCCCTCCGTCCAGACGAGGCCCACCTTCGGCCGCGTCTCGGCGGCCAGGCGCTTCGCCCAGTCGGTGCGGTCGCCGGGGGTGGGGCGCAGATAGTCGGTGGCCAGGGGCAGATCCTGGATCCGCAAGTCGAGCCGGTGCGGCAGGCTCATCTGCGGCAGAGCGTAATCCAGCGGCAATTCGGTCGGCAGGGTATGGGGACCGGCGGCACGGCCGACGACCCTGACGCCGTCAAGACTTTGTCGGAACAGCCTGAGCAGCGGGTGGGGAACTTCGAACACCACCTCGGCGCCCAGGGAGGCCAGCCGGGGCACCAGCGGCGCAAACTGGATGATCTCGGCCAATCCCTGTTCGCCCCAGATCAGGATGCGCTTGCCGTCCAACGCCTGGCGCCGCCAGGTGGGCAGGGGAAGGCGACGCCGTGGTTCGCGGAACCGGTCGGACAGCCAGCGCCATTCATACTCCTTCCAGCCGCCGAGAAAATCGCCGGCGGCGAGAAGGGACAGCGCCAGGTTCCAGTGGCCCAGCGCAAATCCGGGCGCCGCCGCCACCGATTGCCGGTGGCACAGCAAAGCTTCTTCGGCGCAGCCCAGTTGGTCGAGGGCCGTGCCGAGCGTGGTCAGCGCATCTTCGATCTTTTCGA
Organism: Pseudomonadota bacterium; assembly: GCA_021781575.1. Taxonomy (GTDB): domain Bacteria; phylum Pseudomonadota; class Alphaproteobacteria; order Rhodospirillales; family Magnetospirillaceae; genus DUZF01. The sequence continues at coordinate 133,638 of JAJXWP010000004.1, read as the reverse complement.
CCGCGCCGGTGGGCGGGCCGGCGGGCAGCGGTGCCGCTTCCGCCCAGGCACCGATCCGCTTTTCCAGGCGCTCCGCGATGCCGCGGGCGAAGGCGGCGACATCGGGTGACAGCCGGCCGTACAAGATGATGCCGTCGAGCAGGCGGCGCGCCGCCTGGCCATACTCGCCGAGCCAGGCCAAGCCGGTGCCGGCGTTGACGAAGGCGGCATAATTCAGGGGATCGCGGGCCAACACCCGCTGATAGAGCTGGATCGCCGGAGCGTGGGCGCCTTGGGCCTGCAGGACGCAGCCAAGCTCGACCAGCACGGCGGTGGCGCCGCCGGCATCGCCCAGGCGATCGAGGATCTCGCTCAAATTGTGATAGGCCAGCGGCTGCAGCGGGTCGACGCGGATGGCGGCGCGCAGCATCGCCGCGGCGCCGGCGTGATCGCCTTTGGCCGCGGCGATCAGCCCCAGCTGGTGCAGGCAGAGGGCGGTCAGGCCTTGCTGGTCGATCAGGTCCAGATAGGCCGCCCGGGCCGCGGCCAGGTCGCCGGCTTCATGTCGCTCCAGGGCGGCGGCGAAGGCCGGCACGGCACGGGCGACGGCGGCGAAGGGATGCTCCATCATGGTCTCCGATTGTCTCCGGCAGCGGCCGGCAGCAGGTAGATTCGGTCGCGGTCGGCGGCGAGGTTTTCCGGGCTGACGGCGATCGCCGCCAGGGTCTGTTCGTAGCTGTAGTGTTGTGGGCCTTCGATAGCGGCGACGGACCGGGCCAGCACATCGGCGCCGGGCCGATGGCCGAGGACGTTGCTCCAGATTTGCGCAACGAAGGCCCGGTCGTCGGCGGGGTTCCCCGGGGTCGCCCCACGAAGAGCGGGATAGAGGGTGCTGAATTCAGGGGAATGGAGCAACTGCCAGGCGAGGGAATGGCCCGAAGCCGACAGCAGGGGGGCCGTCGCCAGCGCCGAATAGTCGCGGCGGCTGGGGGTGGCGCGCTGGCCGGGGGCGACCGACAGCTTGAATTCTCTGGTCCATTTGCGTAATCCGCCCGCCTCCGGAAGGCGGCGAAAGGCGGCGGTGTACAGGTGGGCGACCAAGGCGCCGTCGGTGTCGACGGCGACCTTGGCGCCGTTGGCGAAGGTGAACTCAAGCGGTTGTTCCACCGGCAGGAAGCGGTTCACGCCGCGGTCGACGGCCTGCACCAGCCGGCTCAGTCCCAGCGGGATGGAGCGCTCCGCGGGCAGCAGGGCGAGGCCGGAAAACCACAGCCCCACCGGGTCCGTCGGATCGGCCGCCAGCAACCGATTGGCGAAGGACAAGACCTCGGGCCGGTCGCCGTTCCGAAGCCGATGATCGAGGTAGGGAATGGCGAGATCGGTACGGCGCGGCGCCGCCATCAGCAACTGCTCGATCCGCTCCCGCCAGGCGGGCAACGCTTCCGCCCTCACCGGATCGAGAGCGTGGTCGCCCATGGCTCGGGCAAGATCGTTGCGAATGGCGACCCCCAGAGAACGCAAGCGCAGCGAGGCGGTGCCCAGCGCCGCCTGCCGGTCGATGGCGCCGAGGAGGATGCGGAGCCACTCGGCTTCGGCGCCCGAGACCGGTCGTCCCGCCTGGATCTGCTCGTTCAGGCGGACGGTGAAATTGAGGGCGATCCACCACAGGTGATGGCCGCCGCGGCGGTCATCTCCATAGGCCTGGGCGGCGGCGCCGGCCGGAGGAGGGCCGTTCACCGCGGCCAGCAGCCGTTCGGCGCCTTTGGCCGTCTCGTATTGCGGCACCGCCGCGGCGGCCAGCAGAAGACCGCCGGCGAGCGGCGGGCCCCATGCCAAGGCGGGCGGCGAGGGGAGCGTCCGGGGTCGCCAGCGGGCCGCCGTGGCGCCGATGGCCAGGGCGGCGAAGGGAAGGACCGGAGGCAGAAGGAACCACACCCCGGTCAACGCCAGGATGACCAGCCAGAATGCCGCAACGGCGGCAAACCGCCGGCGCGGTGCCGCCCGGATGAGAAAGATGACAGCCACAGCCGCCAGGGCGGCCCCCGGCAACCCGACCGACAGGACCGTTTCCAGGACTTCATCGTGGCAGTGGAAGGCGCCGCCGCCCAGGCCTTCCCAGCTGGGCTTGGCGACCGTTCCCTGATAGTAGCTGGCTCCGGCGGCGTTGGCGTAGGCGAGGAGGGTGTCGTTGAAGCTGCCCCATCCCGTCCCCGAAAGCAGCAGCATCGGCTCGGCCCTCAGCCGCTCGATGCCCACCTTGCCCATGGTTGCCCGGGCAACCGCCGAGTGATTGCCGCCGAGCGCGGCCATGCCGGCCATCGCCGATGCGGCGGCCAGCGGGGCGATCAGCGCCAGCCCGACGACCGCCAGGCGCAACCGCCGCGGCGCCAGGTGGCGCTGCCCGGTGCGGATGCCAAGCCACAGCACCGGCGCGGCCGCCAGCAGGGCCATGGCGCTGCGATTGCGCGACAATGCCACGGCGGCGACGGCCACCGCGGCGGCGACCCAGCGCAGATGCCGGACCCGCGGCCGGCGGTCGGGCAGGCAGGACAGCGTGACGAGGAGGAACAGCCCGGCGAAGGCGGCGTATTCGGGCCAGGCGGCGGCGGTCGCGGAATGGTCGAGCAGGTAGCCGAGATTCAGCAGCACGATGGCGGCGACGGCCAAGGCCGCCGATGCGGCCACAACAAGGCGCGGCCCGCGCCGGCGCCACAGCGATGCCGCCAACGCCGTCTCCGCGGTGAGCGCCAGCAATGCGAGCACGCCTTCGCCGGTTTCCGGCGCGCCGAACCAGGATCGCATCGGCAGGGGCGCCGCTCCCGCGGCGAGACCCGACCACAGGGTCATGGCCGCCAAGGCAAGGACCACCGGATTGCGCAGGATCGCCGCGGCCCCCTTGTCGGCCAGGACAACCGCGGCCAGGGCGAAGGCCGCCAGGCCGCCGCTGACGAAATGCGCCAGGACCACCGGTTCCGACTGGAACCATAGGCCCAGGGCGAACGGCCGCAGGCCGCCCAGGAAGATGAACTGGCTGCCGGCAAGAATGGTTGTGCCGAAGGCGAGGACCAGGCGGTTTCGGTGGGTGTTCCGCCGGCAGCCAGGGCCTTCGCAGGCGAATTTATTCATCACGAGGTTGCATCTGCATTGGACTACTGTCGTCGGACAGGATCTTACTTTGGTAAATGGCGCTTTTGTCTAATTTCTTATCGTTAGCCATAGGTTGACAGTCCTTTCGGCAGGGGTCACACTCCCAAATTCGTATCGCTGGGGCAATTTCGCAGGTGGGGGCGATTTCGCGGGTTGGGGTTTCCCGCGAAGAGCCCGGTGGGGGATGAATGGCGCACGTCGGAGTCGGGCGGCGATTCGGCATGGGCATCGCTGCCTTCCTGGCGGCGGTGGTTCCGTATACGGTCCTGGCGGCCAGCCCGGCCGCCCCGCCGTCCGGCGCTGTGCAAATCACCGACGCGGCGCTGGCCCAGGCCTTGCCGCCGCCACAGCCGGGCCGAACCCGGCCGCAACCGGAATTTCAGCCGGCGCCCAATCTGGATTTCAGCATCCAGGCCCCTCGCCGCTCTCCCGTGCCGCGAGCGGTGGAAGAACTGTCCTTTCACGTCAAGGACGTCCACATCACCGGCGCCACCGTCTATCCCCGCTCGGAACTGGCCAAGCTGACCGCGGCAGTGGTCGGCAAGACCATTCATCTCTCCGACCTGATCTCCGCCGCCGAGAAGATCGAGGCGAAATACCGGGCCGACGGCTACGTGCTGACCCGTGCCTATGTGCCGACCCAGAGCGTCAGCAACGGGGTGTTCACCATCGCCGTGGTCGAAGGCTTCGTCGCCGCTGTTTCCGTGCAGGGCGCCGACGACAGCACCCGCAAGCGGGTCGAGGCGCTGCTGGCGCCGGTCACCGCTTCTCGTCCGTTGAAGCTGCCGGTCCTCGAGGGGGCGCTGCTGGCGGCCAACCAGCTCCCGGGCAACTCAGCCTCCGGGCTGCTCAGGCCGTCGGCCAGCGAGCCGGGCGCCTCCGACCTGGTGGTGACGGTGGTCCCCGGGCCGTGGACCTCGTCCGCCTCGCTGGACAACCGGGGGGCGGCGATGACCGGCCGCTGGACCTTGTCGGCCGACACCACCTTCCGGTCACCCTTCAGCGATGGCGGACAGATTGCCTTGAACGCCTCGGGCGACCCGTCCGACGTCAACCGCCGCCGTGCCTTCCAGGCCCGCTACGTGGCTCCCGTCAACCTGCTCGACGGGATGACGTTCAGCATGACCGGCCTGCTGTCCCATGGCGAGCCGGCCGGCGCCGTGGCCAATCTGAAGATGATCACCAACAATGCGGCGGTCGGGCCGCGCGTCAGCGTTCCGCTGCTCCTCGAGCGGCAGCAGAAGCTCAGCGTGGAAGGCGGGATCACTTACGAACAGGCCGACGTGCAGGCTCTCGGCGGCCCGCTCAGCCATGACGAATGGCGTGTCGCCGACATCGGCATGAGCTACCAGAACTCGGCCTGGCTGGACGGCGTCACCAACGCCACCTTCGACGCCTCCCAGGGGCTCCCGACATTGGGCGCCAGCCGGTCGGGCAGCGCCGGGCTGTCGCGTCCCGACGGCCGCACCGACTTCACCAAGCTGACCTCGTCGTTGGGGCGGGTCCAGCCCATCGCCGGCCCGGTCAGCGCATCTTTGCTGATCAGTGGTCAGTATTCGCCGGTCCCGCTGCTCACCGGCGAAGAATTGAGCTTTGGCGGCGCGCAGATCGGGCGCGGTTACGATCCGGGATCGATTACCGGCGACACCGGCGTCGGTGGCGCCTTGGAATTGCGCTATGATCTGAATGCATCATCGCTCGATCTGGATTCTCTCCAGCTCTACGGCTTCTACGATGCCGGCAAGGTCTGGAGTTACGGCGGGCCGGATGCCAATACGACCATTGCTTCGGCCGGCGGCGGTATTCGGTTCGGAGCATTGTCGAGCATTGCGGTCGATCTGGAAGGTGCCAGGGCATTGGTGCCTGTTCCGGGAAACGACGACGGACACCGGACGACACGGTTCCTGCTGAACACTACGGCACGGTTCTGACGGGGGAAGGGCGAGGGACATGCCGAAATTGCCGAATTCGAGGGGACGGGGGCAACGCAGGCTGCGGGCGGCACCGCCGATTGCGAAGGCGTGCAGACTTTCCGCAATTCGCCCGCCGTTCGGCGGATTGCGGAAAGTCTGCTTGGCCACGACCTGTCTGGCCGCGGTGGTCTCTCCCGGCCAGGTCGCGCTGGCCGGCCCGGCCGGCGGCGCGGTGGTCGCCGGCCAGGCCAGCATATCGGCACCCAACGCCTTGACCACGCTGGTTCAGCAGAATAGCCAGAAAGCCATCATCAACTGGTCCAGCCTGTCACTTCAGCGCAACGAAAGCCTGACGTTCGCCCAGCCGAATGCCGCGGCCATCGCCCTCAACCGGGTGACCGGCGGCGGGGCGTCCTCGGTGGACGGCGCGCTGTCGGCCAACGGCCAGGTATGGATCCTCAATCCCAACGGAGTGCTGTTCGGTTCCAACGCCCAGGTCAATGTGGCCGGCCTGCTGGCCACCACGGCCGACATCAAGAACCAGGACTTCCTGTCGGGCAACTACCGGTTCGATACCCCGTCGAACAATCCCAGCGCCGCGGTGACCAATCTCGGAACCATCCGCGCCGCCGCCGGCGGCTCGGTGATCCTGGCCGGCGCCCGGGTCGACAACCAGGGCCTGATCGAGGCCCGCTTGGGCAGCGTCGTCCTGGGTGGAGCCAGGACCTTCACGGTGGACTTCGTCGGTGACAACCTGCTCAGTTTCGCCATCGACACTCCGGTCGACCAGCTGCCCAAGGACGCCAACGGCAATCCGGTTGCCTGGCTGGTGACCAACGAGGGCAAGCTTGCCGCCGCCGGCGGCCAGGTGCTGATGACGGCGCGCGCCGCCACCAACGTCCTCGACCATCTGATCAACACCTCCGGCATCGTCGAGGCGCAGGGCGTTTCGATCAGGAATGGGGTGGTGACGCTGGACGCCGGCGATGGCGACATCGCCGTTTCCGGCCGTATCGACGTGTCGGGTCCGGCCGGCGGCACGGTGACGGTGGGCAGTTCCTCGGCCCAGTCGGTGACCCTGGCTCCGGGCACGGTGATCGACGCGTCGTCGACCACCGGCGGCGCCGGCGGCAAGGTCGAGACCTCGGCCCGCCATCTCGCCATCGGCGGAGCGACGGTCAAGGCCGGCACCTGGCTGCTCGATCCCGACGATTTCGTCATCGACTCCGCCGCCGCCGCTTCCATCGACAGCGCCCTGAACGCCGGCGCCGGGGTGACGGTGCAGACCACCAGCGGCACCGCCACCTGCAGCGCCGGGACCTGCACCAGCGGAACGGGCGGCCTCGCCAACGGCGACATCTTCGTCAACGCGCCGATCGCCTGGAACAACACCACCGGCACGGCGATGCTGACGCTGGACGCGTACCGCAACGTCGGCATCAGCGCTTCGATTACCCATTCGGGCAGCGGCGTCGGCGGGCTGTCCATCATCACCGGCGATACGGCCGGCAACGGCACCAGTACCACGTCGGGCAGCTACAATCTGGCTGCGGGCGCCAGCATCGGGTTGGTCGGCTCCGACTCGTTGAGCATCTCGGGCGCCAGCTTCGCTCTGATCACCGGGGCCGCGCAATTCGGCTCGATCACGAGCGGCAACTATGCCCTGGCCAACAGCATCACCGGCTTCGGCACCATAGCGCCGGTCGGCTCCTTCAGCGGCATTTTCGACGGCCTCGGCAACTCCATTGCCGGACTCACCATCGACCAGCCCGGCGCCAGCAATGTCGGCCTGTTCGCCGTCAACTCGGGCACCATCCGCAATCTGTCCCTGGTCAATGTCTCGGTGACCGGCGGCAGCAATGTCGGGGCGCTGGTCGGCAGCAACAGCATCGGCGGCACGATCAGTTCGGTCACGGTCAGCGGCTCGGTCGCCGGTCTGGGCAGCGGCGCCGCCAACATCGGCGGTTTGGTCGGCAGCAATGCCGGGCTCGTTTCCAACGCCACGGCATCCGCCACGGTGGTCGGCGACAGCGGCGCCATCGCCATCGGTGGCCTGGTCGGATTGAACGCCGCCGGTGGCTCGATCGACAGCAGCTATGCCAGCGGCGCGGTGAGCGGCGGCAGCGGGGCGAGCGACATCGGCGGGCTGGTCGGCAGCAACCTGGGCAGCATCACCAACAGCTATGCCACCGGCGTGGTCAGCGCCGTCAACGCCTCCAATATCGGCGGGCTGGTGGGATACAATGCCGGCATGATCGGCGCCGGCAGCAACGCTTCGGGCGCGGTCAACGGCAACGGCGCCTCGACGGCGATCGGTGGCCTGGCCGGGTTGAACGACGCCGGTGGTTCGATCGACAGCAGCCATGCCAGCGGCGCGGTGAGCGGCGGCAGCGGATCGACCGATATCGGCGGCCTGGTCGGCAGCAACCTGGGCAGCATCACCAACAGCTATGCCACCGGCGTGGTCAGCGCCGTCAACGCCTCCAATATCGGCGGGCTGGTGGGATACAATGCCGGCATGATCGGCGGCCCCAACGCCGGGGGCTTCAGTACGGTCACGGTCGGCGATGCCTCACAGAACATCGGCGGGCTGGTCGGGCTGAACGATGTCGGTGGTTCAATCAATAGTAGTATTAGCGGGCTGGTGACGGCCGGCAGCGGATCGACCAATGTCGGCGGTCTGGTCGGCTTCAACCAGGGTACCATAACCGGCAGCTATGCCAGCACGGCGGTCAGCACCGGCGACAATGGCGACGGCGTCGGCGGCCTGGTCGGCTTCAACCTGGGGCTGATCAGCGGCAGCTACGCCACCGGCTCGGTGAGCATCGCCGGCAACGGCTCCAACATCGGCGGCCTGGCCGGGCTCAACGAAGCCAGTTGGACGACCGGGGCCACCGTCACCCTCGCCGCGGTCGGCACGGTGGTGAACAGCTATGCCACCGGCCCGGTGGCGGCGAGCACCGGCGGCGGCATCGGCGGTCTGGTCGGCGTCAATTACGGCCTGGTGTCGGGCAGCTTCGCCGCCGGCTCGGTCAGCGTCGGCAGTGGCAATTCCATCGGCGGCCTGGTCGGCTTCAATACCGGCTTCAGCTCGCCGGTCACCCAGTTCGGCACCATCGTCGCCGCTTACGCCACCGGCGCGGTGACCGCCGGCAGCGGGTCGAGCAATGTCGGCGGCCTGGTCGGCCAGAACGACCCGGGGGCCAGCATCGCCACCACCTATGCCGCCGGCGCGGTCAGCGCGGCGAGCGGCGTCATCGCCGTCGGCGGCCTGGTCGGCAACAACCTGGGCAGCGTCGCCGCCAGCTACTGGGATTACCAGGCAACGGGGCAGACCACCGGCATCGGGGCGGGGACCCTCGTCGGCGCCGGCTTGCTGACCACCGCCGAGGCGATGGACGCGGCCAACACCGCGACCAACTACCCGGGTTGGGATTTCACCAGCACCTGGAACATTGTCAGTACCGCCCAATCCTATCCTTCATTGAAGGCCGTGAATTTCGGCACGCCGCCGCTGCCGGGCACCACCATCACCATCGGGGGCGTGACCTATACGGCCATCTATACGGCCAGCCAGCTGGAAAACATGGGCTTGACCGGCGACTGGGCGCTGGGCGGCTCCATCGATCTGGCCGGCTTCGGCAACTTCACCCCCATCTCCAGCTTCTCCGGCATTTTCGACGGCCGCAGCTCGCTGGGCTTCAGCATCGCCAATCTCACCATCGACCTCCCCGGCGCCGGCAATGTCGGCCTGTTCGCCACCAATTCCGGAACCATCCACAACCTGGTTCTGAGCGGCGTGTCGGTGACCGGCACCAGTAATGTCGGCGGCCTGGTCGGCGCCAACAGTGCGGGCGCCAGCATCAGTTCGGTCACGGTCAGCGGCTCGGTCGCCGGTCTCGGCAGCGGCGCCGCCAATATCGGCGGCCTGGTGGGCAGCAATGCCGGGCTCGTGTCCAACGCGAGCGCTTCGGTTGCGGTGGTCGGCGACAGCGGCGCCAGCGCCATCGGCGGCCTGGTCGGGCAGAACCAGGCAAACGCCGTCCTGGCGGGCGCCGGCTACAGCAACGGCTCGGTGATCGGCGGCAGCGGCAGCGCCGATATCGGCGGGCTGGTCGGCGACAATCTGGGCACCATCAGCCAGGGCTTTGCCAACGCCACGGTGAGCGGCGCCGGGTCGGCCTCGCTGACCGTCGCCGGCGGCTCGGACAGCAGCAGCGTCGGCGGCCTGGTCGGCTTCAATGCCGGTGGCGGCTCGATCATCGATGGCGGCGCCCTTGCCCAGGCCCTGGGCGGCGGCACGGCGACGCTGACGGTCAGCGGCACGCAGGCGGTCGGCGGGCTGGTCGGTTCCAACGCCGGCACCATCGCCATCGCCAGTTCGCCCAATGTGATCGCCGGAGCCTATGCCAGCGGTTCGGCCTCGGCGTCGATGACGGTGATCGGCGGCATCGGCGCGGTGTCGTCGACCGCGCCCGGGCAGGTCGGCGGCCTGGTCGGGTACAATTCCGGTGTCGTCTCCGCCGGCTTCGCCAACGCGATGGCCAGTCTCGGCGGCACCGCCACGATGAGCGTGTCCGGCCAGGGCGCCTCGGGTATCGGCGGCCTGGTGGGATACAACGACAGCACAGGGTCGATCAGCGCCGCCAGCGCCTATCCCACCTCGGATGGGAGCGGTTGGGCGGCGCTGAGCGTGTCCGGCGACAACGCCTCCGATTCCATCGGCGGCGTGGTCGGCACCAATTTCGGCAGCATCAACGGCGCGACGGTCAATCCGCCGGGCGGGACGAGCTTCAGCGTCAGCGGCATCACCAATGTCGGCGGCCTGGTCGGCGACAACGAAGGCGTGCTGACCAGCGGTACGTTCTTCCTGGGCTCGGTGGTCGGCGGTGCCGGCACTACCGGCAGCACCGCCGTTGGCGGACTGGTCGGCCTCAACAGCGGCAGCGTGACCGCCGGGTCCTTCGCCACCGGCGGGGTGGTGACGGCGGCCAGCGGCGCGACCAATGTCGGCGGCCTGGTCGGCGACAGCGAAGGCGGTGCCACCATCGTCGGCAGCTACGCCGCCGGTTCGGTCAGCGCCGGCGACGGCAGCAGCGGCGTCGGCGGCCTGGTCGGCTTCAACCTGGGGCTGATCAGCAACAGCTATGCCACCGGACCGGTGAGCATCGCCGGCAACGGCTCCAACATCGGCGGCCTGGCCGGGCTCAACGAGGTCAGTTGGACGACCGGGGCCACCGTCACCCTCGCCGCGGTCGGCACGGTGATGAACAGCTATGCCACCGGCCCGGTGACGGTGAGCAGCGGCGGCTTCGTCGGCGGCCTGGTCGGCGCCAATTACGGCCTGGTGTCGGGCAGCTTCGCCGCCGGCTCGGTCAGCGTCGGCAGCGCCGATTCCGTCGGCGGCCTGGTCGGCTGGAACACCGGAGTCAGCTCGCCGATCACCCAGTACGGCACCATCGTCGCCGGCTACGCCACCGGCGCGGTGACCGCCGGCAGCGGGTCGAGCAATGTCGGTGGCCTGGTCGGCCAGAACGACGCCGGGGCCAGCATCGACACCACCTACGCCGCCGGGGCGGTCAGCGCGGCGAGCGGCGTCATCGCCGTCGGCGGCCTGGTCGGCAACAATCTGGGCAGCGTCACCGCCAGCTACTGGGACAGCCAAACGACGCTGCAGGGAACCGTCGGCGTGGGTGCCGGGAATACCGCACCCGGGTCCTACGGGCTGACCAGCGCCGACGCCACCGTCCAGGGCAACTACGCCGGTTGGGATTTCGCCGCGACCTGGGCCGCACCCACCGCCGGGCTCACCTATCCGTCGTTGCAGGGGATGCCGGCGGGGCCAGGAACAGTTCCGATCGTCGGCGGGGGCTATGGCAGCATCACCTTGGGCGGTGTCACCTATATCCTGGTTTCGTCGGCGGCGCAGCTGCAACTCATGGGGTCGGTGGCCGGTTGGCAGAACGACGACTGGGCGCTGGGCGGCAATATCGATCTCAGCAGCATTGGCAACTTCACCCCGATCGGCAGCACCGCCACGCCGTTCGCCGGCATCTTCGACGGCCAAGCCCACAGCATTTCCAATCTCAGCATCAGCCTTTCCGGCGGCAGCGGGGTCGGCCTGTTCGCCGCCAATTCCGGGACCATCCGCAATCTCGACCTCACCGGGATATCGATTTCGGCCACCGGCAGCAGCAATGTCGGCGGCCTGGTCGGCAGCAACAATGCCGGCGGCAGCATCAGTTCGGTGGCTGTCAGCGGCTCGGTTGCTGGCCTTGGCACCGGCGGAGTCAATATTGGCGGCCTGGTCGGCTTCAATGCCGGACAAGTTTCTTCGGCCGCCGCCAATGTGACGGTGTTCGGGGACAGCGGCACCAATGCGGTCGGTGGGCTGGTCGGCGCCAATGTCAGCGGCGCGACCATCAGCCAGGGGAGCGCCAGCGGATCGGTGACCGGCGGCCCGGCCGCGGTCTCCATTGGCGGCCTGGCCGGATACAACAACGGAACCATCACGTTCAGCAGCGCCGGCCCGGTGGCCAATGGCGGCGCGACCGTGTCGATGGCGGTGTCGGGCCAGGGCGGGGCGAGCAGCGCCACGGCGATCGGCGGCCTGGTCGGGTACAACGATGCCAGCGGCGTTATCGCCAACAGCTCGGCGCAACCCATCGTCGGCGACAGCGGCACCGCCACCATGAGCGTGGCCGGCAGTTCCGGCGCTTCGGCCATCGGCGGACTGGTCGGCCAGAACGACGGCATGATCAGCGCCAGCGGCAGCGCTCCCGCGGTCGGCGTGTCGGGCACCGCCGCATTCTCGATCTCCGGCGACAGCACGTCCTCGTCCATCGGCGGCCTGGTCGGCATCAACAATGGCACCGGCTCGCTCGTCGGAGCATCGGTCGCCGGGCCGGTCTCGACCGCGGGAAGCCTGTCCTTCAGCGTGGCCGGCGGCACCCAGGACCTCGGCGGTCTGGTCGGCGCCAACTACGGCTGGATCTCCAGCGGCAGCTTCGGTTTCGGCTCGGTCGTGGGGGGATCGGGGACACACGATATCGGCGGTCTGGCCGGCTACAATGCCGGCACCATCGAGGACAGCAGCGCCGGGCCAAGCGGCAATGCCGCCATGGTCATCTCCGGGTCCGGCGGCTCGACCTCGAACGCGACGGCCGTCGGCGGGCTGGTCGGTTTCAATGACACGGCCGGCGTCATCATGGGGACCACCATCGCCGCCAGCTTCGCCGGTCCCACCGTCGTCAGCGGCGAGACCGCTACGATGAGCGTGAGCGGAACCAGCGGCGCTTCGGCTATCGGCGGCCTGGTCGGCGTCAACGCCGGCAACATCTCCGGCATCAATGTCGGTCCCCTGGCCTCGGGGTCGGGCTCCGCCAGCATGGTCGTCTCGGGCGACAGCGGTTCCATCCAGATCGGCGGCCTGGTCGGCTACAACACCGGTTCCCTCAGCGGTGATTCGGTCGGTGTCTTCGCCTCGGCTCCCGCCGTTGCCAGCATGGCTGTCGTCGGTGGCGACAGCGCTGCCGAGATCGGCGGCCTGGTCGGCGCCAACTGGGGACAGATCTTCGGTGGTTCGGCGAGCGCCGCGGTCAGCGGCGGGTCCGCTGCGACGGCGGTCGGCGGCCTGGTCGGGTGGAACATGGGCGGGACCACATCCGGCAGCGGAGCGGCCCTGTTCGGCACCATATCGGGCGCCAGCGCCGACGGTGTGGTCAGTGCCGGACCGGGGGCGCAAGGCCTCGGCGGCCTGGTCGGCATCAATTGGGGCCAGATCAGCGCCGGTTATGCCGCCGGCAACCTGTCCGCCTCCGGAGTCACTGGCGTCGGCGGGCTGGCCGGGATCAATCTGGGAACGGTGGCCTCCGGATTCGCCCATATCAGCATCACCGCGGCCGGGGGCTCCGCCATCGGCGGCGTGGTCGGCTCGAATGCCACCTCGGGAGCCGGCCTTACCTCGACAATGTGGCCATCGCTGACCTTGGCCGGGGGCAGCAGCGGCCTGGTCAGCGGCGCCACTGCCATCGGCTGGATCACCCTGCCCAGTTCCACCCAGGACGTGGGCGGCGTGGTCGGCTCGAACGCCGGCCTGGTGATGGCGAGCGACTACAGCGGCATCCTCACCAGCCTGTCGGCGGTCACCAACATGGGCGGGCTGGTGGGGGCCAACCAGAGCGGTGGCACGGTCAGCGCGGCCACCTTCGACAGCATGTTATGGGCCGCTCCGTCGAGCACCGCGGTGGGCGGGGTGATCGGCTACAACGCCGGCTCGGCAGTCAGTGTCGCCACCAGCTCCGGCGCGCTGGTCGATGCCGGCAGCCAGTCGACCCATATCGGCGGGCTGGTGGGCTGGAATGACGCCGGAGGGCAGATCAGCTTCGCCGCCGTCGGCGATGCGACGGTCCACGGCGCCAGCGGCTCGCAGAATATCGGCGGGGTGGTCGGATATAATCTGGGCACGGTGACCAACGTCCTTTCCATGGCCACGGTTCAAGGCGGGACGGCGACCTCGGCCATCGGCGGCATCGTCGGGTGGAATCAGGGCACCATCTCGGCCGCCGCGGCCATCGGGCCGGTCAGCGGCAACAGTGGGGCCTCGGCCATCGGCGGCGTGGCGGGCTGGAATGATGCCGCCGGCGTGATCTCCACCACCTACGCCACCGGCAGCGTGACGGGCGCCGCCGCGACCGCTGTCGGCGGCCTGGTGGGCAACAATGCGGGAGCGGTGTCGAGCAGCTTCTGGGATGGCGACACCACCGGCCAGGGGACCACCGGGGCGGGCACCAACAGCGGCAGCTTCTCGGCCAGCGCGGTGTTCAGCAGCACCGGCAATACCGCCTACCAGCAAAGCACCTATGCGTCGGCCGGGTGGAGTTTCGCCACCAGCTGCACCATGTCCGGCGGCACTCCGGCATGCGACGGGGCGTGGTTCATGGTCAACGGGCAGACCCGGCCCATGCCGACGGCGGTATATGACACGACCATCAGCAATCCGCTTCAGCTGCAGCTGGTCGATCTCAATCCTTCGGCCAATTACACCCTCGACGGCAACCTCGACCTGAGCGTGGTGAAGGACCCCGTCGGCCCATGGAATCCGGCCAATGGGTTCGTCCCGATCAGCGCCTATTCCGGGACGTTCAACGGTGCCGGCTACAGCATTTCGAACCTGTACATCAACGCGTCCGCCGCCACCGGCGTCGGCTTGTTCAGCCAGCTTGGCGGCGCGGCGCCGGGGACCGTGCAGAACCTCTCCCTGGCCGGCGCGATCGTCACCGGCGGAACTGCGGTTGGCCTGCTGGCCGGTGTGGTCTCGGCAAATGGCGCCGTCAGTTCCGTCCTGGTCTCCGGCACGGTCATCGGCGGCCAGAAGGTCGGTGGCCTGGCGGGCGAGAACGACGGCACGATCTGGGGTGGCGGGTGGAACGCCGGCTCCGGCGGATCGGTGTCGGGTTCCGGCGGCGGCATGCTGGGCGGTCTGGTCGGATGGAATTCGTCCACCGGCAGCATCGCCGACAGTTACGCCGCCGGCGGCGGCTTGGTCGCCGCTGCCTCCGGCGCCGCCGGCATCGGCGGCTTGGTCGGCCAGAACGATGGTCAGGTCTTGGCCAGTTACGCCACCGTCGCGGTGGGCGGAGCGTCGGGCGCAGCGCAAATCGGCGGCCTGGTTGGCGCCAATTCCGGCACCATCGACCAGACCTATGCCAGCGGCGTGGTCAACGGCGGCGTCACCGGCAGCGGGATCGGCGGCCTGGTGGGTTACAACTCCGGCATGGTTACCGGCACTAATTTCTGGGATGCCAACACCACCCGGATGGGCACCGTCGGCTACGGTGGCAGCGGCGGTTCAGCGGTGTTCAGCGCCAACCCCGTCTACGGCACGGTGGTCGGCGGCAGTACGGGCAGCTCGGCCTATGCCCAGGCCACCTATGGCTCGGCCGGCTGGAGCTTCGCCACCGGTTGCAGCGCCACCACGGGCGCGCCCAGTTGCGACGGCACCTGGTACATGGTGGACGGCTATACGCGGCCCATCCTGGTCAGCGAGTGGAGCAGCACGATCACCAACGGGCATCAGCTGCAACTGGTCAATCTGGATCTGGGCGGATCCTACAGCCTGGGCGGCAACGTCGATCTTGGCAGCGTGGCGAACCCCAGCGGCTCGGGCGTGTGGAACCCCACTACCGGCTTCGTTCCCATCGGCTTCGGCACCACATCCGGCTTCACCGGCTACTTCTGGGGTGCAAGCCACACCATCGACAACCTGACGGTGACCATGCCCGGGCAGAGCGATCTCGGGTTGTTCAGCCAGATCGGCAGCGGCGCTTACGTGTCCTACCTCGGCCTGCTGGGCGGCAAGGTCAGCGGCGCCGCCTATGTCGGCATGCTGGCCGGCAGCAATGCCGGCAACATTGCCCAGGTCTTTGCCACCGGGGTGGTGGCCGACGGCACCGCTTCGACCTCCGCCACGGGCTTCGCCGGCGGATTGGTGGGCAGCAACAGCGGGACGATCATCGCCGCCTATGCCACCGGCCCGGTGACCGGCAGCAGCGGCGCTGCCAACATCGGCGGCCTGGTCGGCGCCAACAGCGGCAGCATAGCGCTGAGCTACGCCACGGCGCTGGTCAGCGGCAGCGGTGCCACCAATGTCGGCGGCCTGGTCGGCGCCAACAGCGGCGTGGTTTCGGACAGCTATTGGGACCAGGCGGCCTCTGGCCAATCCTCCAGCGCCGCGGGCACCGGCGTGACCACGGCCAATGCGGCCACCATGCTGGATGCCACCTGGTCCGCCAGCGGGCAATGGGGGATTCCCAGCGGCGCGACCTATCCGTTGCTCTCGTTCTTCCCCTACATCACCCTGACGGTATCGAGCGCCAGCGTCAGCCAAGGCGTTGCCCCGTCACTCGGTGCATCGCAGGTCGCCCTGGCTGCGCTCGCCTCGGACGGTGTGTCGACAACCGGATTCTCCAAGACCGGGCTGAACATCGTTACCGCCGCCAACACCTCGTCGCCGGCGGGGATCTACGACATCTCGGTCAGCGGCGTGGTGGCGCCGGGCTACCAGCTGAATGTGAAGCCGGGGACGCTGACGGTGACTACCGCGGCCCCGCCACCGCCAACGACAACGGCGGCGCCGCCGCCGACCACGACGCCGCCGCCCACGACGACTGCGGCTCCGACCACGACGCCGCCGCCCACCACGACGGCGGCTCCGACCACGACGCCGCCGCCCACCACGACGGCGGCGCCGACCACGACACCGCCGCCCACCACGACGGCGGCGCCGACCACGACACCGCCGCCGACGACGACGGCGGCCCCGACCACGACGCCGCCGCCCACCACGACGGTGGCGCCGACCACGACACCGCCGCCGACGACTACGGCTCCACCGACGACGACGCCGGCGCCATCCACGGCGTCCCAGTTGCAGCAGGTCGTCCAGACTGACACCACCGTGGCCGATACGGTGACACATGCGACGGTCGCCGTCGTGGCGAGCGTCACCGCCAGCACGACGGCGGCGACGACCGCTTCGACCACGGCATCCGCCATGACGCCGGCTACGGTGACCGCCGCCGCCACAACGACGCCGACCGTGGTCGCGGTAGCCCCGCCGCCGCCGCCGCCGCCGCCGCCGGCCGTGGTAATCATTCCGCCCGTCGTGGTCGCCCCACCGCCGGTCGTCAGCAATCTTGCTCCGACCGCCGGCTCGCTCACCGGGGCGTCCTCGGCCCCGGTCCTGCAGAATGTCGAAAGCACCGACGTCGGCGGAACCATGTTCAGCGCGATCAGCCCAAGCTCGAGCGCGGCGGCGGCTCCCGCCGCGCCGTCCACGGCGGGCGGACCGACAGCCGGCGGGCAGGGCGGCACCGCCGCATCGTCGCCCGATTCGTCGGCGGCGGGCGGCTCGACCAACTCCAACGGCAACCAGTCCTCCTCCGGCGGCCAGTCCTCCTCCGGCGGCCAGTCTTCGTCCGGCGGCAACCAGTCCTCAAGCGGCAACCAGTCCTCCTCCGGCGGCCAGTCTTCGTCCGGCGGGCAATCTTCGCCGGGTGGATCGACGGCGCATGCGGGCAACAACGCCCCGGCTGCCAATGGCGGCAACCCGCCGCCCACCCAGCCTGCGGATACCTCCGACCGGGCCCTCGCCGTGGTGGCCGCGCCGCCGCCGGTCAAGCCGGTCGATCACCCCCAGCCGCTGCCGCCGAAGGTCAGAAAGCCGCTGGTGCCGGGAATGGTCGACCAGGTGCAAGCGCCTGCCGTTCCGAAGGCGGGGGTGCCGGGTATCGCGCGCAACTTCTCGAACTCGGGGAACGACAGCGGATGGTAGGGATCTCCGGCAGGATGGCGTCTTTCGCGACGGCGGCGGTACTTTTCGCCGCCCTGCTCGCCGTTCCCGCCGACTCGCACGCGGCGGAAGCGGCACCGGCACCGGCCTTGAACAACCTGGCCGGGGAAGCCTGCCGGATGGTATTGCGCACCGACATCGCCCAGGATCCCCAGGCGCCGCCGCCGGTAAACATCCAGTGTGGCAAGGCGGCTCACCCGAGCGGGGCGATCGCCCTGCAGCCCTTGCCGCTGGACCTGCCGAAGGACGCTGCGCAACGCCACTTGGTGATCGAGAAGACCGTCGCCCTGTCCGCCGCCGGCCGCGATGCCGCTTCGCGCATGGCTTGCCGGCCGGGCAAATGGGTGGCGGTGGCCGACAAGACCGAGGTTTTCCTGCGGCCCTGCTCGCTGATCGACGGCAACTGGCCCTATCTGGTGGCGGTCGGCGCCGCGGGCGGTTATCTGGTGCAGGCAGAGGGGTTGCCGGCCAATCTGCCGGTCCTGGAAACCGCCGCCGGCCAACTGGCTGGCGGCAAATCCGCGAGCCCGGTGTTCGGCGGGACGGCCAAGGCCGGGCAGCTTCTGACCGCAGCCTTCGGCTCGAAGCCGCCGTTGGTCGGCAGCGGCGACCTGGACCGGTTCGCGAAGCTTGCCGAAGAGGCCCGCCTGCAGAACAGCCGCAAGGATTACCGGGCGGCGGAAGACGCCTATCGGCAGGCCCTGCTGATCCAGGAGCAAGCCCAGGGACCGGAGGCGCCGGGCATTGGCAGCACGTTGATGGAGCTGGCGCTGGAAGTGAGCAACCAGGGACGGTTCGACGAAGCGGCGGCCCTGTTCCACCGGGCTGATCCGATCATCGAGCGCTCGCCCAATCCGGCCGACCAGGGGCGCTATTACAGTTACCTCGCCTATGATGCCGCCAACGCGGCGCGCTATACCGACGCCTTGGCCTATGCCCGCCAGGCCGTCTCGGTGTGGCGCGACCTGATGGAGTCCAACGGGCCCAATCTCGAGGACCTGGGAGGGGACGATTCCCGCTCCTATTTCCGCGGCGAACTGGCGCACAGCCTGAACACCGAGGCGGCCATGGCGCTGCACACCGGCGATCTGGCCGAAGCGGAAGCATCGGCCAAGGAGGCGCTGGACATCATCGGCGACGAGGGCGGGTTGCCCCCCTGGTGGCGCCCGGAAGTGCTCACCACCATGGGGCGCGTCTACGCGGCGACCGGGCGGCTGAACATGGCCGAGGAGAGTTTTCGCGGCGCCCTGGTGTACATGCAGCGCCTGTTCGGCGAAACGGCTCCGACGGCATCGACGCTGCTGGTCTTGAGCGGGATCTACGCTGACGAAGGGTTCTACGCGGACTCGTTGCGCGCTTACGACTTCGCCATGAAGATTCTCGCCTCCGACGACCTCGCCCGTTCGCAGGTGGTGTTCGACCAGATCGCCCCGGTCCTGCTAGCCGCCACCGCCGTCGAGGCGCACCAGCCGCAGCGCAAGGCCGAGCTGGACGCCAAGATGTTCGAGGCGCTGCAGCTGCAATCGGCCGGGGTGGCCGACCAGACCATCGAAGAGGCCTCGGCGCGCCTGGCCGCCGGCAACCCCGCCATCGAGCAGCTGGTGCAGGGACTGCAGGATGCCGAGCGCAAGCGCGATGCGGCGCGTATCGAACTGGCCCATGAGACATCGCTTCCCGACGACCAGCGGGGCTCGGTCAAGGAAGCCGCCCTGCTGGCCGAGATCAACACGCAGGCCGCCCAGCGGGATCTCCTGATGCGGCGCATCACCAAGGAATTTCCCGCCTACGGAGGTCTGATCCATCCGCGGCCGGTGCCGCTTGGCGATCTGCAGGCCCGCCTGCAGCCGCGAGAGGCGCTGCTGCTGTTCGAAATCGGCAACACGCGCTCGTTCGCCGTGGTGGTTACGGACAAGGGCTTGACCGCCCGGCCCCTGACCGCCAACCGGCAAAAGATAGAAAGCGCAGTCCGCGATCTGCGCAAGGCGTTCACCCCGCATCAGGGGCGGATCGGCGAATTCGACCTCGACCAATCCTACGCCCTGTACCGGATGTTGTTCGGCCCGGTGGAGAAAGCGCTGGCCGGGATCGACCGGGTGGTGGTGGTCCCCGGCGGAGCGTTGGCCAGCCTGCCGATGTCTCTGCTGCTGACGGCGAAACCCGGCATCCAGCGGGACTATCGCCACGCCGCCTGGCTGGCGCGGCGTTATGCGACGGCCGAGCTGCCGTCGATCCGCGCCTTCATCCTGTTGCGCGACCGGGCGGAGACCAAGCAGCGTGCCGGCCTGCCGTTCCTCGGCATCGGCAACCCGGCCTTCCTCGGCCAGGCGGTAGCATCCGAGCGCGGCCTGGGCGCGTCTTCCGCCGCCCCATTGCCGACGCGGTGCCAGGAGAACGGCCCGATCCCGGCGCAGGTGCTGAGATCGCTGCCGCCGCTGCCGGAGACGGCTTCCGAATTGCGGACGGTGGCGCGCGCCCTGGGCGCCGGCGACGACGCCCTGCTGCTTGGCGGCAAGGCCACCGAGGCGGCTTTCCGCAAGCTGCCGCTGGGGGATGCGCGGGTGCTCTATTTTGCCACCCATGCCATGCTGCCCGGCGAACTCTCCTGCCAATCCCAGCCGGCGCTGGCACTGTCGCCGCCTTTGGCGCCGGCGACTACGAAGGCCACCGATGGGCTGCTCGAGGCGAGCGAAATCGCCGGTCTTCAGCTGCATGCCGATCTGGTGGTGTTGTCCGCCTGCAATACCGCCGAGGGCGGAACCCAGTTCGGCGGGGAGGCGCTGAGCGGCTTGGCCGAGGCATTCTTCTATGCCGGCGCGCGGTCCCTGGTGGCCAGCCATTGGGAAGTCCCGTCGGCCGCGACCGCCGGCCTCATGGTCGGGATGTTCAAACATTTGACCGCCGCGCCGGCGGAAGGCACGGCCGAAGCGTTGCGGCAGGCGCAACTGTCCCTGATGGACCGCCAGGAAACGGCTCATCCATTCTTCTGGGCGGCCTTCACGGTGATCGGCGACGGTGGCCGGCTGGCTCCCATCTCGGCGGCGGCCGACATCACTTCCGGAGGGCGATGACATGGGGCGCCTCCTGATCGCCTTGCTCCTGCTGCTGAGCCCGCTGCCGGCCTATGCCGGGATCAATCTCGTAGTCGTCGAGGCGCGGGGCATCGCCCTTGAGGCCGGGCAGGTCGTCGACGGCGGCAAGCCCCTGGCGTTGACCGACGGCCAGCAGGTCACCCTCATTTCCCAGGACGGCAAGCTGATCAAGCTGCGCGGCCCCTCGGACAAGCCGCCGGCGCCCCAGCAGACGGCAGCCACCGCCAATGTGGCTCTGGCCCTGCAGCTTCTGGTGACGCAAGAAACCACCCGCGAAAAAGCCGGTGTGATCCGTGGCGCCGGGAGCCTGGTGGTGCCTCCCGAGCCGTGGCTCGTCGACGTCAGCAGCTCGGGCCTGCGCTGTCTGCCGGCCGGCGCGACGATCACCTTGTGGCGGCCGTCGGCCGGCGAGGCCATCCCGCTGACCGTCGCCCCCTCCGATCGCAGTTGGCGGGCCCGCGCCGAGTGGCCGGCCGGCCAGGACCGCCTGGCGCTGCCGCCGACCATACCGCTTCGCCGGCGGTCGACCTATGTGGTGCGACTGGGCCAGCGGGAGACCGTGCTGACGTTGATCGCGATGCCCGCAACCCTGGACAACGACGCCATGCGCGCCGCCTGGATGATGGATCAAGGCTGCGACGCGCAGGTGAAGGCCCTGCTCGACCGGTCGGTCAAGCCGGCACGATGAACTCGTTCGTCAAGGGCGCTCTCACCCTCGCCGTCGGCACCTTCGTCGCCGCGGCGGTGGCCGTTGTCGCCACCCATAAGATCTCGTTTCTGACGCAGGCAGAGCGAACCCTGGCCGATTTTCGCATCGCCACGACGCTGCGGCCCGAGCCGCAGGATCCCAACATCGTCATCGTCGGCATCACCGAGGACACTCTGGCCCTGTTTCCGTACCGGGAGCCGGTCGATCGGGCGTTCCTCGCCGGCCTGCTGAAGACCCTGGAAGCCCGCAAGCCACGGCTGGTCGCGGTGGACGTGTTGTTCGACCAGCCGACCGAGCCGGCAAAGGACGCGGCGCTGAAGGCCATCATCGCCGGCTACACTGTTCCGCTGGCGATCTCCTATACCGATACCCCCGGCGAAGTGAACACCGAGCAGCTGCGGTACCTGAATGACTTCGTTCCGCCGGACAGGCGCGTCAGGGCCGACCTGAGCGAGGATCCGGTGGACGGTGTGGTGCGCACGATCTTTCCGGGCAAGCGCAACGCCGACGGCACCTATACCTTCGGTTTCGCCCGCGGCGTCGTCGCCCGGCTGGGCATCCAGACGCCCGCCGTTGCCCGCCCCATGTCCTGGCACGGCCGGCCGGACATCAAGACGCCGCCGTTCCGGATGTTCCCGGCCCATCTCGTCAAGCTGCTGCCGGCCGACTGGTTCAGGGACAAGGTTGTGCTGGTCGGCGGCATATTTTCGCTTCGGGACCGCCACCGCACGCCGTTCAGCAACGGCCTGGCGGAGGGGGATGGCGATTTGCCGGGCATCGAAGTCCATGCCCATGCCGTGGCACAGCTGCTCGAGGGCCGCAGTCCGCTGGAATTGTCCCGGGGACGCGAGCTGCTGCTGGTCGGCCTGCTTTCCGTGCTGGGAACCCTGCTGGGTCGCCTCAATCTGGGGCTGGTCCGCCATCTTACCATCTCGGGGCTGACCCTGGTGGTGCTCTGGCCGGTGGCTTTCGCCCTGTCCTATTACGCCAGGGTGATGGTTCCCCTGGTCGAGCCCAGCATCGGCTTCCTGCTGGCGGTGTGGGGCACCGATGCCTTTTCCGGCCGCGAAGCCCGGCGGCAGAAGGAGTTCATCAATTCGGCCTTCACCCGCTATCTCAATCCGCAACTGGTCAAGCAGCTGTCCAGCGACCCGGCGCGCCTGACGCTGGGCGGCGAGGCGCGCGACATGACCCTGCTGTTCTGCGACATCCGCGGTTTCACCACCATTTCCGAACAGTTCGACGCACAAGGGCTGACGCGGCTGATCAACCGCTTCTTAACCCCAATGACCGATGTCATTCTGCAGAACCAGGGAACCATCGACAAATACATGGGCGACTGCATCATGGCGTTCTGGAACGCCCCGCTCGACGACCCGAACCACGCGGCCAATGCCTGCCGTTCGGCGCTGCTGATGATGAAACGCCTGGCGCCATTGAATGCCGAGCTGGAGGACGAGGCCAAGGCGGAAGGCCGCCGCCATGTGCCGATCAAGGTCGGCATCGGCGTCAACAGCGGCGAGGCGGTGGTCGGCAACATGGGATCGAACCAGCGCTTCGACTATTCGGTGCTGGGCGACAATGTGAACCTGGCATCGCGCCTGGAAGGGCAGAGCAAGACCTATGGTGTCACCGCCGTGGTCGGCGAGAACACGCAGGCGCGGGCGCCGACCTTGGCCTATCTGGAGCTTGACCGCATCAAGGTGAAGGGCAAGACGGAAGCGGTGCGGATCTTTGCCCTGCTGGGTGACGAAGAACTGGCCGCCGATGCCGCATTCCGGGCGCTGGCGGGTGAGCACGAGGCCATGCTGGCGGCCTACCGGAGCCAGGATTGGACCAGAGCCGAGCAGCGGCTGGATGGGTGCCGTGGATTCGCCGGCGATTTCCATCTCGACAATCTCTACCAACTTTACCAGGAACGCATCGCCGGCTATCGGGCGGCCCCGCCGCCCGCCGCCTGGGATGGCGTATATGTGGCGCTGACCAAATGACCAGCCAAACCCCACCGTCTTCGCACCCCTTCGCCGCCCTTGCCGAAGCGGTCCCGGCCTTCGGCGCGGCGGTGCGGCGCCATGATGCCGGCGACCTGCCGGGGGCAAGGGCGGCGTATCTGGATCTTATCGATCAGCCCGGCCTGACGGCGGTCTGCCTGCATCAGCTGGGGCTGATCGCCGCCGCCCGCGGCGACAATCCGCGGGCGGCCGAATTGTTCCGCCGCGCCATCCGCCTGGAACCGCAGCAGCCGCTGGCCTATCACAACCTTCGCGCCGCGCTCGAGCGGGCGGGCGATCCCGCCGGCGCCATGGCCGCCCTGGTCGATCTTGGGTGCATCCTTTACAACCAGCCCGACTTCGGGCAAGCGGCGGGGGTATTTCGCCAGGTCATCGGGCGTGATCCGCTGAACTACGCCGCCCATGTGAACCTGGGAACGGCATTGGCCTGGCTGGGGGAGAACCGCGAGGCGGCGCACCACCTGCTGCTGGGGATGGAGCTCTACGGGCGGCTGGTCAGGGAAGTCGGCAACTTCGCTCGCATGATCGAAGAACGTCTGGCCGGTTGGCTGGATTTGCCGCCGGGACATGACCTGCTTCCGCCCGGTTTGCCGAGCGGCGCGATCGAAAAGGTCGAAGATGCGCTGACCACGCTCGGCAAGCTGCTGAACGATGCGGGGCACGGCGATACCGCCATGCTGTGTCTGCGCAAGTCGGTAGAGATGGCGCCGGGCTTCGCGCTTGGGCACTGGAACCTGTCGCTTGCCTTGCTGGCGTCGGACGATTTCGAACAGGGCTGGCGGGAATATGAATGGCGGTGGCACTGGGACCGCTTTCCCGAGCCGCGGCGGCTGCTGCCCCTGCCGCTGTGGCGCGGCGAGCCGCTGGAGGGCAAACGCATTCTGGTATGGGCCGAACAGGGGTTCGGCGACGCCATCCATTTCGCACCCCTGGTGCTGCGCCTCCGCCAGCAGGGGGCGGAGGTCGTCTTCGAAGTGCCGGTGCCGCTGGCCAGGCTGTTTCGCCACAGCTTCCCCGATGTCACGGTGATCGAGCGTCCGGACAACCCGCACGGTCTGACCTGTGACGCGGCACTGGATTTCGTCGTGCCGCTGATGAGTCTTCCCCATCGTCTGGGGCTGAGGCCGGAAGATCGGCCGCTGGGCGAGAGCTATCTGCGGCCGTGTCCGGACGACGCGGCCGCCTGGGCGGCGCGGCTGCCGGATGGTGGAAAGCCCCGAGTCGGCATCGTCTGGGCCGGACGGCCCCAGCATGCCGACGATGCGAGGCGCTCCATTTCCATCGATCGGTTTCGGCCGTTGGTCGCATTGGATACGGTGCGCTGGCATTCCTTGCAGGTGGGGCCGGCCCAGACCGCCTTGGCCCGCTTTCCCGAAGTCGACGACCTGTCTCCCCATTTGAAGGATTTCGCCGACACCGCCGCGGCCATCAGCCGCCTCGATCTGGTGATCGGCGTCGACACCTCGGTGATCCATCTGGCCGCCGCCATGGGCAAGCCGGTCTGGCAGATGGCCCGGGAGCCGGCCGACTGGCGCTGGAGCGGCGGCGGCGAGAGCAGCCCCTGGTATCCCAGGATGCGCATTTTCCGGCAGAACAAGGCCGGGGACTGGAAGGCGGTGGTCGCCGAGGTGGCGGCGGCGCTGGCCGGTCAGTTCCCCGGCCATGCCGGCGCCGCCGACGATGGCGACGACGACAGCAAATCGCGCTGATCGGCCGATGTCGGCGGCCGGTCTTCCCCGTATTTTCGTCAACATTGCCTCCTACCGGGACCGGGAATGCCAGTGGACCCTCGGGGACCTGTTCGACAAGGCGTCCCACCCCGACCGCGTCTTTCCGGGCATCTGCTGGCAGTTCATCCCGGAAGAGGACGAGGACTGCTTCCTGATCCGCCCACGGCCCGACCAATGCCGGGTCATCGAGGTCGACGCGCGGTCCAGCCAGGGCGCCTGCTGGGCGCGGCATCAGGCGCAAAGCCTGTGGCGGGGCGAGGAATACACGCTGCAGATCGACTCTCACATGCGCTTCGTCGAGGGCTGGGACGACAAGCTGCTCGCCATGCTGAAACTATGTCCGTCGGAGCGCCCGGTCCTGTCCAGCTACCCGCCGGCCTTCACGCCGCCGGACCGCATCGATTCCCACGTGGTGTCCACCATCCATCCGGCGTCCTTCGACGGCGAGGGCATTCTCAAGCTCGGTTCGACCGCCGTCGCCCCCGGCGACGCTCCACCCGTGCCGGCCCGCAACCCGTTTTGCGCCGCCGGCCTGATCTTCGCCGACAGCCGCATCAACCTCGACATTCCCTATGATCCTCATCTCTACTTTCTCGGAGAGGAGATCACCCTGGCGGTGCGTTTGTGGACCCACGGCTGGGATATCTTCGCTCCCAACGACGTGATCGCCTATCACGACTACAACAATCATCCCGGCCGGCGACGCCACTGGAATGACCGGGACCGGTGGTGGGAGCTGAACAACCGCTCGCTGAAGCGGGTGCGGCATCTGCTGGGCACCGAGGCCAGCGATGATCCCGAGGTGCTGCAGGGCTTGGACCGCTATGGCTTGGGCGCCTGCCGCAGCCTGGCCGGGTTCGAGGCCTTCAGCGGTGTCGATTTCGCCCGCCGGCTGATCGGCGGCAGGACCACCGCCGAAATCGAGGCGGCGGCGCCGCCCGAGGAGCGGCGCCGCCGCAACGCCGAGGTGTTCGGGCAGATCTGGCAGGCCAACGGCTGGGGAGACGCGGAGACGCGCAGCGGCAGCGGCTCGACCGTCGCCGCCACCGCGGCGATTCGCGCCCGGCTCGCGGAACTGTTCCGGTCGGTGGGCGTCCGCAGCCTGGCCGATGCGGGCTGCGGCGACATGAATTGGATGAACCTGCTGAGCGACAGCCTGGAGCTTTATCTCGGGCTGGACGTGGTCGACGATCTTCTCCAGGATTTGCGCACCCGCTACGGCAGGCGGCGCGGCCACTTCTTCGCCAACCTGGACATCACGCTCGACGATCTGCCCCGCTGCCACGCCATTCTGTGCCGCGACGTCCTGACCCATCTGCCGGATTATGCGGTAAAGGCGGCCCTGCGGCGATTCAAGGACAGCGGCAGCCGCCTGTTGATCGCCACGACACACCCGCGCGGGACCAACGATCCGGTGGAACTGGGCGCCTGGCAGCCGATCGACCTCAATGCGCCGCCCTACAACCTGCCGCTGCCGCAGGTTCTGCTGCCCGAGGGGGATTCGGCGAAGTCCCTGGGGATATGGCAGCTGGCCGAGTTGCCGGATTTCTAACCGAACAGACCCTTCAGCAGGGCGCCGAGCGGATTGTTCGTGTCCGGGGAAACCTCTGATCCGGGGGCGGGCGGCATCGGCGCCGAAATCTGGTCGGCGCTCTCCGAGTCGTCGGTATAGGCGACCTTGTCGGGCCCGACCGTTTCGGCCGGGGGAGCGGGAACGGCTTCCGCCGGCACGTAGGGGGGCGGCCATTGGCCGGTCTCGAACGGCCAGGTGGCGCTCCGCCCGGCCGCGGCGATTGCCGTCGCCTCATGGTGGTGATGGTGGTGGCCAGAATGGTGATGGTGATGATGCGCCGCCATCCCGTCTTCCGACCTGGCCGTGTGTTCTTCCAACCGCGCATACTGGCGCATCGGCCGCTCGATGGCGTGGCTGATGCGCTCATAGACGGCGGCAACGCTGCGCGGCGACGTGTTGTGGTCGTAGAAGACCGTCCGGTTCTTGTGCGCGGCCTGCGGCAGCAGTTCGGCGGCCGGCTGGGTCGGGTCCTCGGCTTTTGCCTTCAGCACCTTGACGGCGCCACCGGGCCCGAGGAAATGGGCGAGGTAGAGCTCGGTCGAATTGACCGGCCGGCCCAGCGACTTTTCCAGCCAGGCCTTGTTCTCCTTGGCGTACTCGCCGGCCATCAGCGAAGCCAGCCGGGGATCGCGCCTGAGATCCAGGATCTGTTGGCGCAGCTTGGGGTCGCTCACCCAATATTCGCCCTTGTGGGTCCGATGGATCTCGCTGGCGAAGTGCGACAGGCCGTGGGCGGCGCCACGGGTCTTGATCAGCTGCAGCCAGGTCTCCTTGGTGAACTGGAACAGGCCGGCGGCCGAGGTGCTGCGCGAGCCGGCTCCCGACTCGAAACTGCTTTCCTTGCCGGCTTGCGCCATCAGATAACTGAAACTGACGCCGGT
The DNA here is from genome assembly GCA_021781575.1 of Pseudomonadota bacterium. Classification (GTDB taxonomy): domain Bacteria; phylum Pseudomonadota; class Alphaproteobacteria; order Rhodospirillales; family Magnetospirillaceae; genus DUZF01. The sequence goes on along the minus strand of JAJXWP010000004.1, from coordinate 106,253 downwards.
GCTCTGGCTGGCCGATTGAATGGTGGAGACGACGCGCGGCTTGACCGTCTGGCCGGCGATCTGGATGGCCGTCGGGTCGTCGATCTCCTTCATGCGCCGCCTCCACTCAAGGAAGGATCAGGTTACCATGGCGGCAGTTAAGGAACAGCAAAGAATACCCGACGACTGGTGGCGGGGCGGCGTTCTCTATCACATCATTCCCCGCAGCTTCTGTGACTCCAATGGTGACGGAATCGGCGACCTGGCCGGCATTTCGGCTCGTCTCGACTACGTCGCCGGGCTCGGCGTCGACGCCGTGTGGATCTCGCCGTTCTACCTCTCTCCGATGGAGGATTTCGGCTACGACGTTGCCGACCACTGCGCGGTGGATCCGATGTTCGGCCGGCTGGCCGATTTCGACGCATTGATCAACCGGGCGCACGCCCTGGGACTCAAGGTGCTGGTCGACCTGGTGTGGAGCCACACCTCCCGCCGCCATCCGTGGTTCGAGGCCAGCCGGGCCTCGGCCACGGGCCGCTGTGCCGACTGGTATGTGTGGGCCGAGGCGCGGGCGGACGGAACCCCGCCCAACAACTGGCTGTCGGTGTTTGGCGGTAGTGCCTGGACCTGGGATCCCCTCCGCCGCCAATACTATTTGCACCATTTTCTTGCCGATCAGCCGGCACTGAACCTGCGTCACGCCGAGGTGCTGGCGGAGCTGGAGCGCATCGGGGAATTCTGGTTGCGGCGCGGAGCGGACGGCTTTCGCCTCGACGCGGTCGACTTCCTGATGCACGACGCCGCCTTGCGCGACAACCCGCCGCGGCCTCCGGCGGACGGTATGACACCGCTGAAGCCGTTCGCCTTGCAGGAGCATCGCTGGGACATGGCGCAGCCGGAGGCGCTGGGCGTCATGGGCCGCCTGCGGAGCCTGCTGGACCGGTACACCGGGGCGGTGACCTTGGCCGAGTTGTCGAGCGAACCCGATCCGCTGGTGCGGGCCAACCTGTATACGGCAGGGAGCGGCCGCCTGCACATGGCCTACACCCTGCGCCTGATGCGCCGCGGCTTTTCCGCCGAGATCCTGGCGCGAGCCATCGCCGACGTGGAACAACGGCTGGCCGACGGATGGATCTGCTGGGCCTTTTCCAACCACGACGTGGAACGCGTGGTCAGCCGCTGGGGCGACGGCAGCCCCGCTTTCGCCCGCCTCCTGCTGGCCCTGTTGCTCAGCTTGCGCGGCAGCGCCTGCATCTATCAGGGCGAGGAACTGGGCTTGACCGAGGCGTCCTTGCCGTTCGAAGCGCTGCGTGATCCCTATGGCAAGGCGTTCTGGCCCGCCTTCAAGGGGCGCGACGGCAGCCGGACGCCGATACCGTGGACTACCACTGGGCCGCACGGAGGCTTCACCAGCGGCCGGCCCTGGTTGCCGCTGCCAGAAGAGCATCTGCTGCTGGCGGTGGACCGGCAGCAGGCCGAACCCCACTCGGTGCTCCGCTTCTGCCAGCGGTTTCTGGCCTGGCGGAAGACGCAGCCGGCCCTCCTGCGGGGGGACATGCACCTTCTGCCGGTGACGGGGCAGGTTCTGGCCTTCGAGCGGCGATACGACGAACAGCAGCTGCGCTGCCTGTTCAATTGTGCCGCCAACCCGGCGGTCTGCGACATTCCCGCCGACCTCCACCCGCTCGCCGTGCAAGGTCTACCGGTGGCGAAAAACGGCGGCGGGGTTCTTTTGCCGCCGTGGGGCGCCGCCTATTTGACCCGGTGATATCCCAGGTCTTTCATGCAACTGGCGACGGAGGCGTCCCATCGAGCGCGATCCTCGCTATGGTCGACCTGGGGCATCGGAATGCCGCCGCGCGGGTCGCCGACATCGGCGAACGAGCCCGCTCCCACCGTGTCGTCGGCCTGGCGGCGGCAGTCGGTCAGATCGGCGTCCCAGCGCGCTTTCGGAAGGCTGGGATTGGTCCAGGCCGGATCGTCGGCGCAGGCGGCCAGGGTCAGCAACGACAAGGATGCTATGGCAAGACGGTAGATCACCTGTTGTTCTCCCAATGTTGTCGTTCTCACCGCCCCCTGGCATACTCCGCGGGCGTGGCTTCTGCGGTGCAGCATGAGTGTCGGGGCCACCAATCGGTATAGAGCAGGAAAGGCAGCGAAATCCATGAGCGGATTGCACGGCTACTACTTCGAGGATCTTTCGGTCGGTCAGACAGCGACCTATGGGAAGACTATTACCGAGGCCGATATCGTTCTGTTCGCCGGCGTTTCCGGTGATACCAATCCGGTGCACCTGAACGAAGAATTCGCCAGCCAGACCATGTTCAAGGGGCGCATCGCCCACGGCATGCTGTCGGTCGGATTCATTTCCACCGTCTTCGGCACCAAGCTGCCCGGCCCGGGCTGCATCTACATCTCGCAGAACCTGCGCTTCAAGGGCCCGGTGAAGATCGGCGACACGGTCATCGCCAAGGTCGAACTGGTCGAGCTGATCCCCGACAAGAAGCGCGCCAACTTCAAGACCGTATGCACGGTGGGAAATGCGGTGGTGGTCGACGGCGAGGCCACCATCATGGTGCCGTCGCGCGGCTGAGCCGGTCTTCGTCATCCCGGCCGAGCGACAAGACGCCTTTCGGGATGACGATCCGTTCCGGCAACAGTTGCGATTCCCCGCGTAATCGAATACCCCTTACCGTTCTCTGCGGTTTCCGGGATCGTCGCGCCCATGCGCATCTTTCGCCATTACGCCGAACTGCCGGCTGCCCTTCGCGGCGGAGTGGTCGCGCTTGGCAATTTCGACGGCGTTCATCTCGGCCATCAGACGGTGATCGGCACCGCCCTGGTGGCCGCCCGCGAAAAGCGGGTCGCCTGCGGGGTGATGAGCTTCGAGCCGCATCCCCGCATGGTGTTCAATCCATCCCTGCCGCCGTTCCGGCTGACCCCGTTCCGCATCAAGACCCGCCTGATCGACGCGCTGGGCGTCGACTACCTGCTGATGCAGCATTTCGACCTGGAATTCGCCGCCCACTCGGCCGAGGACTTCATCGACGAGGTGCTGATCAAGGGTTTGGGTGTGGCCCATCTGGTGGTCGGCTACGACTACGCCTTCGGCCACGACCGCCGCGGCACCCCGGCGATGCTCAAGGCATGGGCTGCGCGCGGGGTGCAAAATCCCGCGACAAAGGAACCGGCCGGCGAAACCGGGGGTGGGGCGTTCGGCGTCACCTGCATCGGGCCGGTGACCGCCGAGGACGGCGCGGTCTATTCCTCCAGCCGCATCCGCGAGGCGCTGCAGAGCGGCCGCCCGCGGGAAGCGGCACGGCTCCTGGGTCGCGACTGGGAGATCGAGGGGCGGGTCGAGCATGGCGACGGCCGCGGCCATTCGGTCGGCTTCCCCACCGCCAATATCGAGCTGGCCGATTACCTGCATCCGGCTCATGGCGTCTATGCGGTGCGCGCCGGTGTCGACAAGGGCGGCGCCACCACCTGGCTGCCCGGGGTGGCCAATTTTGGCAGCCGCCCCACCTTCAGCAAGCGGGACCAGTTGCTTGAGGTGCACCTGTTCGACTATGACGGCGACCTCTACGGTCGCCATCTGCGCGTCGCGCTGGTCGACTTCCTGCGGCCCGAACGCAAATTTCCCGACATTGCCGCGCTGAAGGCCCAGATCGAAGAGGATTGCCGCGCCGCCCGCCGTTGCCTGGGGCAGGCCAAGGAATGAGGGGTCCACTCTCGTCACCCCCGCGAACCCGGGGATCCATACTGCTTGCTGGCTCCTCGCGTTCGCGCGGATGACGGGAGCGCAAAGAAGAGCGAAATCATGACCGCGGATTATAAATCGACCGTCTTCCTGCCCAAGACCGACTTTCCGATGAAGGCCGGGCTGCCCGATCTGGAGCCGCGCCTGTTGGCCCGATGGGCCGAGATGGACCTGTTCGCCCGCCTGCGGGAACAAGGCCGGGACCGCGAGAAGTTCGTCCTGCACGATGGCCCGCCCTATGCCAACGGCCATCTGCACATCGGTCATGCGCTCAACAAGATCCTGAAGGACGTGATCAACCGTTGCCAGCAGATGCTGGGCATGGACGCCAATTACGTTCCCGGCTGGGACTGCCACGGCCTGCCTATCGAATGGAAGATCGAGGAGCGATACCGCGAAGCGGGGCTCGACAAGGACGCCGTCGATCCGATCGAGTTTCGCAACGAATGCCGGCAGTTCGCCGAGGCCTGGATCAATGTGCAGCGCGAAGAGTTTCAGCGCCTCGGCGTCCTCGGCAACTGGGCCGATCCCTACACGACGATGGCCTTCCGCGCCGAAGCACAGATCGTCCGCGAGCTGGGCACGTTCGTGATGAACGGCGGCCTCTACAAGGGGGCGAAGCCGGTGCTGTGGTCGGTGGTGGAGAAGACCGCCCTGGCCGAAGCCGAAGTGGAATATCACGACCATGCGTCGGTGACCATCTGGGTGCGGTTTCCGGTGGTCAAGGCCGCCCGGCCGGAGCTGGACGGCGCTGCGGTGGTCATCTGGACCACCACGCCGTGGACCATGCCGGGCAACCGGGCCGTCGCTTACGGACCCGAAATGACCTACGGGGTGTACCGCGTCGATACGGTGGCCGCGGGCAGCCTGGCGGTGCCGGGCGAGCGCCTGGTGCTGAACCGGGATCTGGCCCCTCAGGTGATGGCCGACGCCAAGATCGCCGCCTATAGCGAGTTGGCGACGGTTGCCGGCGCCGATCTCGCCGGCACGGTGGCGCGCCACCCACTGAGCGCCCATGCCGAGGCCAAGGGTGGCTACGGTTTTCCCGTGCCCCTGCTGCCGGGCGACTTCGTCACCGCCGACACCGGCACGGGATTCGTCCATATCGCGCCCGGCCACGGCGAGGACGACTGGCATCTGGGCAAGGCGCATGGCATCGCCGTGCCCGAGACGGTGCAGCCGGATGGCACCTACCACCCGGGCGTTCCCATCTTCGCCGGCCAGTCGGTGTTGGCCCAGGGCAAGGACGGCAAATACTACTCGCCGGTGGCCAAGCCGATGCTCGAGGCGATGAAGAGCGTCGGCGGCCTGCTCCATTCCGGCAAGGTCATCCACAGCTATCCCCATTCCTGGCGATCCAAGGCGCCGCTGATCTTCCGCACCACTCCGCAGTGGTTCATCAGCATGGAGACCAACGATCTCAGGGCCAAGGCGCTGGCCGCCATCGACGCCACCCGCTGGGTGCCGGCTCAGGGGCGCAACCGCATCTACTCGATGGTGGAGAGCCGCCCGGACTGGTGCGTGTCACGGCAGCGCGCCTGGGGCGTCCCGATCACCGTCTTCGTCAACCGTGCCACCGGCGAAATTTTGCGCGATCAGGCGGTCATCGACCGGATCGTCGCCGCCGTCGAGGCGGAAGGGGCGGATGCCTGGTTCACCTCGAAGCCCGAGCGGTTCCTCGGCGATGCCTACGTCTCGGCGGAGTGGCAGCCGGTCACCGACATCCTCGACGTCTGGTTCGATTCCGGCTGCACCCACAGCTTTGTCCTCGAGCACGGGCACTGGGGCCTCCCTTGGCCGGCGTCGCTTTATCTCGAAGGATCGGACCAGCATCGCGGCTGGTTCCATTCGTCGCTGCTGGAAAGCTGCGGCACGCGGGGGCGGGCGCCTTACGATGCGGTGGTCACTCACGGCTTCGTCCTCGACGAGGAAGGCCGCAAGATGTCGAAGTCGCTGGGCAACGTGGTTTCGCCGCAGGAGGTGGTGGCCCAGTACGGCGCCGACATTCTGCGCCTGTGGGTGGTCGGCTCGGACTATTCGGAAGACCTCCGCATCGGGCCCGAAATCATCAAGACCCAGGTGGACATCTATCGCCGGCTGCGCAACACGCTGCGCTATCTGCTGGGCGCCCTCGACGGCTTCACCGAGGCCGAGGGGGTGGCGGTGCATGAGATGCCGCAGTTGGAGCGCTGGGTCCTGCACCGGCTGGTCGAACTGGATGCCGGGCTGCGCCAGGCCTGCCGCGATTTCCAGTTCCACGGCCTGTTCACCGAGCTGCACAACTTCTGCACCGTCGATCTGTCGGCTTTCTATTTCGATATCCGCAAGGATTCGCTCTACTGCGACCATCCCGCCGACCCGCGCCGTCGTGCCGCGCGCACCGTCATGGCCGTGCTGTTCACCTGTTTGTCGCGGTGGCTGGCGCCGTTCCTGTGCTTCACCGCCGAGGAGGCCTACCTGGCCCGCCACCCCGGTGCCAAGGGCAGCGTCCACCTGGAACCATTCCCCGAACTGCCCGCCGAGTGGAGCGATGCGGAACTGGCCCGGCGGTGGACGGGGCTTCGCGATCTGCGCCGGGTGGTGACCGGGGCGCTTGAAGTCGAACGCGGAGCCAAACGCATCGGCTCCAGCCTGCAAGCGGCGCCTACGGTTACCGTCACCGCGGACTACGCCTCGCTGCTGGCCGGACTCGACCTGGCCGAGATCTCCATTACCTCGGATATCACGGTGACGGTGGGGGATGTGCCCGAGGGTGCCTTCGCCCTGCCCGATGTTCCGGGGGTCGGAGTGCTCTTCCGCGCGGCCGAGGGCGAGAAATGCCAGCGCTGCTGGAAGGTCCTGCCCGATGTCGGGCAGCACGGCCATGATGGGCTCTGTGCGCGGTGTGCCGGCGTGGTCGATCGGTCAGGCAAGTGATGATCGGGCGCCTGCGCTTCGGCCTTGCCGTGGCCGTGATCGTCGCCGCCGTCGATCAGCTGGCCAAATGGGCCATCGTGACCATGGTCCGGCCGCAGGGCCATATTCCGGTATTGCCCTTCCTCGATTTCGTTCTGGCCTGGAACCGCGGGGTCAGCTTCGGCGTCGGGAACAATCAGGGCCCCTACAACGCCTTGCTGTTCACCTTGCTTTCGCTGGTCATCTCGGCCGTTCTGGTGGCCTGGATGGCCAAGGCCGGCAGCCGCGTCGCGCTGCTCGGCCTCGGCCTGGTGGTCGGTGGCGCGGTCGGCAACGCGGCGGATCGCCTGCATTACGGCGCGGTGGTGGATTTCCTCTACGTCCATGCCGGTTCGTTCACCTGGTGGCCGGCGATGAATCTTGCCGATTGGGCAATTAGCGTCGGCGCCGCATTTCTCGTCTTCGACTCCTTGTTTGGCAATCGCGATTCGCATAAGAATACCCCATGAGCTCAGCACACCGCCATAAATCCCAGGTTGGACGCGCCGCACTCGTCGCGCTTCTTACCGCGTTGACACTGTCCGGCTGCAGCAGCGCCCGCAAGGCCTTGGGCTACGATAAGGCGCCGCCGGACGAGTTCGCCGTCGTGGCGCGCGCTCCACTGGCGCAGCCGCCGGACTACACCCTGCGGCCACCGCGGCCAGGGGCACAGCGGCCCCAGGAGTGGACGACCCGCGACGAGGCCCGGACGGCGCTGGTGGGGGCCGCGGCCCCGACCGCCACCGCCACCGCCACCGGGGGCAATGACTTCAGCCCCGGTGAGCAGCTCCTGCTGGCCAAGGCCGGGGCCAATCGCGCCGATCCCGATATCCGCCGCAAAGTGGATGAGGAAACCACCGCGTTGATCGACGCGGACCACAGCTTTACCGACAAGATCCTGTTCTGGCGGGACAAGCCACCGCCCGGAGAGGTGGTGGACGCGGCCCGCGAGGCCAAGCGGCTGAAGGACAACGCCTCCTCGGGCAAGTCGGCCACCGACGGCGACAACGGCAGTCCGCAGATTGTCCGCGGTGGCCACAAAGGGTCGCTGTGGCATTACCTGCTCGACGACTGATCGCCAAGCTTCGCCCCGAAACATTCAGCAGGCGGTGAGGATCCGACGGATCCTCGCCCCAATTCATTCGGCTGGGCAGCCTCATATCCGAGGTCCGAAGCGGACCCTCGGGGAGGGTTAGTGACAATGCGCCATCATCTCCTCGCTCTGGGCCTGATGTTCGGGGCGCTGCTTGCCCCCGCCGCTTCGGCGCAGGTGTTCAATCCCGAAACCTTCACCCTGAAGAACGGCATGCAGGTGGTGGTCATTCCCAACCACCGGGTGCCGGTGGTCAGCCACATGGTGTGGTACAAGGTGGGCTCGGGCGACGAGGCGCCGGGCAAGACCGGCCTGGCCCATATGCTCGAGCACATGATGTTCAAAGGCACCAAGACTGTGCCGGCGGGACAGTTTTCCCGCATCGTGGCGATCAACGGCGGGCGCGACAACGCCTTTACCACCACCGACTACACGGCGTTCTATCAGAATGTGGCGGCCGACAAGCTGGGCATCGTGATGAAGCTGGAGGCCGACCGCATGGCCAATCTGTCGCTCAGGGACAGGGATTTCCAGCCGGAGCGCCAAGTCGTGCTGGAAGAGCGGCGCATGCGGGTGGAGAACGATCCCGAATCCCTGCTCGACGAACAGATGGAAGCCGCCCTTTATCTGACCAGCTCCTATCATCACCCGGTCATCGGCTGGCGAAGCGATATCGAGCATTTCACCCTGAAGGACGTGGTCGATTTCCATCGGCGCTGGTATGCGCCCAACAACGCCATCCTGGTGGTGTCGGGCGACATCACGGCGGCGCAGTTGAAGCCGCTGGCGGAGAAATACTACGGCGGCATCCCGGCGCGGACGATTCCGGCGCGCTACCGCGCCGAGGAGCCGCCACCGGTGGCCGCCCGGACCGTCGAGCTGCGGGATCCCGATGTCCACGAGCCCGCCTGGAATCGCCTTTACCTGGCGCCCAGCTATCACCAGGGCGAAACCCGCCTCGCTTATCCGTTGCAGGTTCTGGCGGAAATCCTCGGCGACGGCGCCACCAGCCGCCTGTACAAGAGCCTGGTGGTCGACCAGAAGGTGGCCGCCTCGGCGACCGCATCCTATGATCCCGACGTCCTCGGCCGGACGTCGTTCTCATTCAGCGCCAATCCCCGCCCCGGCGTGCCGATGGACAAGTTGCAGGCGGCCATTGTCGCGCAGATTCAGGCGGTTGCCGCCTCCGGCGTGACCGCCCAGGAGGTCGACCGGGCCAAGCACCGTCTGCAGGCCTCGGTCGCCTATGCGAAGGATTCCTACCATACAGGGGCGCGCGTTCTCGGCCAGGCCCTCGCCACCGGTGAGACCGTGGCGGAAGAAGAGGCCTGGCCGCGGCGGATCGCCGCCGTGACCGTCGACCAGGTTACCGAGGCCGCCCGGCATGTGCTGCGCGACGAGAGATCGGTGACCGGCATCCTGTTGCCGGCCAAGCCCGGCGAGGGGACCGTCCAGCCGAAACCTCCCGAGCCGCCGGGCCGACTGCCTCCTGGCATGTCGGGGAGGGAAATACGATGATGGAAGATGCTGTCATTGCGGCTTCTGACGCGGCGGGGCGCCGGGCCGTCGCTGATCAACCCGATGGTGCCGGCCCCGGGCAGGTGGTTGTCTCCAGCGAAGCGGCGCAATGCAGGCTCGGGCCTGCGCTCCCCGATTGTTTCGTCACCCCGCTCCTGGCGATGACGCCGTCCCTCCGCGGCCTCCTCGTCGCCCTCATCCTCTGTCTCCTTCCCCTGCTGCCGGCCTGGGCGGTGACCATCGAGCGGGTGGTCAGCCCCGGCGGAATCGAAGCATGGCTGGTGGAGGATCACAGCAATCCGATCATTTCCCTGCATCTGGCCTTCCGCGGCGGGTCCGCCCTCGACCCCGAGGGGAAGGCCGGGCTGGCCAACATGGTGGGCAGCCTGCTCGACGAAGGGGCGGGTGACATGGATTCTCAGACCTTCCAGGGAAAACTGGAGGACTCGGCCATAGCCCTGGGCTACAGCGCCGGTCGGGATGCCTTCCACGGCTATCTGAAGACCCTCACCGCCAACCGCGATGAAGCGTTCGACCTGCTGCGCCTGTCGCTGACCCGCCCGCGCTTCGATGGTGACGCGGTGGACCGCGTGCGCGGCCAGTTGCTGGCCGAGTTGGCGGAGGAGCTGCAGGATCCGCATGCCATCGCCCAGCGTGCCTTCGCCAAGGAAATGTACCCGAATCATGCCTATGGCGTGCCGATTGACGGCTATCCGCAGAGCGTATCGGCGGTCACGGTGGACGACCTCAAGGGATGGGTGGCGGCCCATCTGGGGCGTGACCAGCTGCATCTGGCTGTCGTCGGTGACATCACCGCAGCCCAGCTGGCACCGCTTCTCGACCATGTGTTCGGCGAGCTGCCGGCCCATGCGGCGCCGATTGCCGTCGCCGAGGTGGTGCCCGACGCAAAAGGCCAGGTCGAGGTCATCCGCCGCCCGATCCCGCAGAGCGTGGTCGTTTTCGGCGAGCAGGGCATCAAGCGCGACGATCCTGATTGGTATGCCGCCTATGTGATGAATTATATCCTGGGCGGCGGCGGATTTTCGTCGCGCCTGCTGACCGAGATCCGCGTGAAGCGAGGCTTGGCCTACGGTGCCTACAGCTATCTGGTGCCGCGGGACCACTCGGCGCTGATCGAAGGCGGCGTCGGCACCCGCAATGACCGGGTGGCGGAAAGCCTGTCCTTGGTCCGCGAGCAATGGCGCCACATGGCCGAGACGGGAGTGACCCCCGAGGAACTGGCCAATGCCAAGACCTTCCTGAACGGCTCGTTTCCTCTGCAAATGGACAGCACCCAGTCGATCGCCTCGTTGCTGGTTGCCATTCAGCTGGACAGGCTTGGGATCGATTACATCGGTCGCCGGCCCGGATTGATCGACGCGGTTACGCTGGACGACGTGCGGCGCGTCGCCGCGCGGTTGCTGGACGCCCGGCGCCTGTCCGCGGTGGTCGTGGGGAATCCGGCAGGGCTGTGAATGTCGCAGCGGATGTGAGGATGTTGGCCCTCCCGCCGGCGCATGCTATGGTGCGCCGCCTAAGCAAGAAGGGCTGATCCCCATGGGTATGGTCAAGGCCCTGACCAAGAGCGAATCCGTACGTAGCGCGCTGTGCTGGCTTGGCGCCCAATACATCCGCCTGGTCTTCGCCACCGGGCGCTGGCAGGTGGTGGGAGGCGAACTTCCCGCCTCGTTGTGGAATCAGGGCAAACCGTTCATCCTGGCCTTCTGGCACGGGCGCATCCTGATGATGCCCTATTGCTGGCGCCGCTCCGTGCCGATCCATATGCTGATTTCGCAGCATCGAGACGGCCAGATCATTGCCCGCACGGTAAGTCACTTTGGTATCCGGACGGTTTCCGGTTCGTCCTCCAAGGGCGGATCGGCGGCGCTGAGGGGTTTGCTGAAGGCGCTTAAGGGCGGACAATGCGTCGGGATCACGCCCGATGGCCCGCGCGGACCACGCATGCGGGCCTCGGATGGCATCGTGCAGGTCGCCCGCTTGTCGGGGGCGCCGATCATTCCCTGCAGCTTTTCCGCCCGGCGCCGCAAAGTCATGCCCAGTTGGGATCGCTTCGTACTGGCCTTGCCGTTCTCCAGCGGCGCTTTTGTCTGGGGCCGCCCCATCGAGGTCCCGCCCGATGCCTCGTCCGATGCCCTGGAGGCGGCCCGCGCCGCGGTGGAGGCCGGCCTCAATGCCATTACCGACGAGGCCGACCGGCTGATGGGTCTTGAACCCGTCGAACCGGCGCCTCTGGCCGCCGAGGGCGCAGGCCGATGATGCTCGCCCTCTATCGCGGCCTGACCACACTCGGCGGCCCCCTGGTCAATTGCTATTTGAATCGCCGCATGGCCCGCGGCAAGGAGGACCGCCTGCGCTTCGGCGAGCGGCGCGGCTTCGCCGGCCATCCCCGGCCGGCCGGCCGGGTGGTCTGGCTGCACGCCGCCAGCGTCGGCGAATCGGTGTCGATGCTGCCGGTGGTCGAGCGTCTGCTGGGCCGGCCCGACACCACCGTGCTGGTGACCACCGGCACCGTGACGTCGGCCGAGGTGATGGCGGCGAGATTACCGGACGGCGCCATCCATCAATATGTGCCGGTCGACCGCCTGCCCTGGGTGCGCCGGTTCCTCGACCATTGGCGGCCGGATCTGGCTTTGTGGGCGGAATCGGAATTCTGGCCGAACCTGTTGATCGAGGCCGCCGACCGGGGCGTGCCGCTGATCCTGCTGAATGGACGTGTATCCGACCGTTCTTTCGCCCGTTGGCGCCGCCATCCCGGCTTCATTCGCCGTCTGCTGGCCGGCTTCGTGCTGTGCCTGGCGCAGACCCCGACCGATGCCCAACGCCTGCAATCCCTGGGGGCGGGAAAGGTCGCTTGCCGGGGCAATCTGAAATTCGCCGCGCCGCCATTGCCGGTGGACCAGGCGGCATTGAACGAGTTATCGGCTCGGTTGGATGATCGGCCGCGCTGGCTGGCGGCCAGCACCCATGCCGGCGAGGAGGAGGCTGTTGCCCGGGTCCACCAGGAGCTGGCGCGCCGGCATCCCGGCCTGCTGACCGTGATCGTGCCGCGTCACGCCAACCGCGGACAAGCCATCGCCGCCGAATTGGCTTCCCTGGGGCTGGCCGTGGCGCGCCGTTCGGCCGGGCAGTCGGTGGGGCCGGAGACCGACCTGCTGCTGGCCGACACCATGGGCGAACTGGGCTTGTTCTACCGGCTTGCGCCGATCGTCTTCATGGGCAAGAGCCTGGTCGGCCAGGGGGGGCAGAATCCCCTTGAGCCGGCACGGTTGGGGGGCGCCGTGCTGTTCGGGCGGCATATGGAGAACTTCGCCGACATCGCCGCGCGCATGGTGCGGGACGGCGCGGCCGAATGGATCGATAATGAGGCCGGCCTGGCCGTCGCCGTGTCGCGACTGCTGGGCGAGCCCGCACTGGCGATGCGGCGCGGCTCGCGGGCGCGAGCCTTCGCTTCGGCGGAAGACGGCGTTCTCGACGGGGTGTTCGCCGAGCTGAGCCCGTGGCTGTCGGGCGGCCTCCCTCATGGCGGAGAGATCGCACATGCGGGCACCTGATTTCTGGATCGACGGCGGCATCCTGTCCGCCGCGCTGGCGCCGCTGGGCTGGGTGTGGGCGGGGGCCAGCGCCCTGCGCGGGGTGTTTTCCACTCCCTATCGGGCGCCGGTGCCGGTGGTTTGCATCGGCAATCTGGTGGCGGGCGGCGCCGGCAAGACGCCGGTCGCCAGATCGATCGCCCACCGCTTGCCGGGCGCCCATTTCCTGTCCCTCGGTTATGGCGGGAGCGAGCACGGCCCGTTGCTGGTCAATCCGCACAAGCATGCCCATGCCCGGGTCGGGGACGAAGCGCTGCTGCTGGCCGAGATCGCACCATGCTGGGTGGCCAAGGACCGCGCCGCCGGCGCCCGCGAGGCGGCGCGTCACGGCGCCGCCTGCCTGGTGATGGACGACGGCTTCCAGAACCCCTCATTGCACAAGGACGTGTCGCTGCTGGTGGTCGACGGCCATGTCGGTTTCGGTTGCGGCCGCTGCATCCCGGCCGGGCCGTTGCGCGAACCGTTGCCACGCGGCCTGAAGCGTGCCTCGGCGCTGGTCATTCTCGGAGAGGACCGCCACAACGTGGCGCGGCTGGCCGGCGACCTGCCGATCCTCCACGCCCGGCTGGAACCGGAAGCCGAAGCCGCGGCTCTGGCCGGCCATAGCGTCGTCGCCTTCGCCGGTATCGGGCGCCCGGCCAAGTTCTTCCACACACTGGAAAAGCTGGGCGCCAAGGTGGTCGAGGCCTATGCCTTTCCCGACCACTACCCCTACCGGCCGGCCGAGATCGGCGAACTGTCGGCGGCGGCGGAAAAGCACGCGGCGGCGCTGATCACCACGTCGAAGGATTTCGTTCGCATCCCCCCGCACATGCGGGACGACATCGCCGTACTGCAGGTCGCCGTCGGCTGGGAGGACGAGGCGGCGCTGATGCGCGTGCTGGCCCCCGCCTTGCGAGAACCGGTTGCCTCATGAAGCGGCGGGAACTGCCGCCGCGGCTGGAGGCCGCGGCCGTCTGGCTGATATTTCATTTCTTTCGGCTGTTGCCGCTTGATCTGGCATCGGCGATCGGCGGTTGGATCGGCCGGACCGTCGGCTATCGCCTGGTGCTGACGCGCCGGGCCAGGCACAACCTGCAGCGGGTGTTTCCCGACATGCCGGCAGCGCGCCGCGAGGCGGTCCTGCGCGCCATGTGGGACAATCTGGGGCGGACCGCCGCCGAATTTCCCCATTTGCCCGAATTTCGCTTCGGCCCTGGAAACCGGGTCGAGGTGGAGGGATGGGAGCACGTCCAGCAGCTACGCGACGATGGGAAGCCGGGACTGTTCTTCAGCGGGCATCTCGGCAACTGGGAGTTGATGGGGCTGTGCGCCCTGCGCGCCGGGTTGCCGGTGCACCTGGTTTATCGGGCGCCAAACAATTCGCGGCTCGAATGGGTCTATCAGGTCGGCCGGGGCAACGAAGGGGTGCAACTCATTCCCAAAGGCGCGGCGGGCGCGCGGGTGGCGCTGCAACTGCTGAAGCAGGGTCAACACGTCGGGATGCTGGTCGACCAGAAGATGAACGACGGGATCGCCGTGCCGTTTTTCGGCATCGAGGCAATGACCGCGCCCGCTTTGGCGACATTCGCCCTCAAATACGACTGCCCGGTGGTCGCCGCCCGTGTGGTGCGGCTCGGCGGAGCCCGCTTCCGCGTCTGTGTCGAACCGCCGATCCGCTTCGACGATACCGGCGACCGCCATGCCGATATCCTGGCGGCGATGACCCGGGTCAACGGCCGTCTTGAAGGCTGGATCCGCCAGCACCCCGAACAGTGGCTGTGGCTGCACCGGCGGTGGCCGGACTGACCCGATCTACCAAGTGGTCATCGTATACCAGGCCGGCTGGTCGGTGAGCAGCGTCAATTCGGCCCCGTCGAGTTCCACCCGCTTGTCCCAGCTGGCCAGGACGACGCCGGTGGCGACATCGACCAGACGGGCGTTGAGCAGCACGTATTGGGGTGTCGTCGCGTAGGAACCGGTGAGCGCGGCGCGCGCCTGCACGCGGCTCGCCACCTTGCGGGCGTCGTCGGACAGGGTGAACGGCCCACCCCGGCCGAGGGCGATTTGCTCCCGCAGCCGCACTTCAACCACTTTGACGCCTCTTTGCACCAGCCGCGAGGCAATCTGCTCGGCGACGATCCGCCCGAAGGGGCTCGACGAATCCACATGCCCGACCGGGGTGAACACGCCGTAGACGACCACCGCATCGGGGCCCAGGTCGACCCCCTTGAGCAGCGCGTCGGCCCCCTCATAGCTGACCTTGACCAGATCGTCACCCGCCGGCCTGCCGGAGCAGGCGGCGCAAAGCAGCAGGGTGGCCACAGCCGTGGTGAGGCGACCGCCGATCATTGTGTTACCCCCAGGACGATGCCGCTGTCGGCCGGCGCGGTGTCGGCCCTGGACGGAAGGAAATGGTCGGTCGCCGCCACATAGGCGCCGGCCCGTGCCGCCGAACAGAATATAACGATGCCGCTCTTCGTCTTGGCCATGAGCTCGACGCCCCGCGGCCGATCTGCCACGCCAACCGGCATCGTCCGGCAGTGGACCGTCACCTGCCCGCCGCCGCCGGCCGCGTTCGTCTGGTCGGCGACGGAAATGCCTCGGCTGAGGAACTGTTGGACCAGCAAGTCGGGAAAATAATCCGGAGCATCCGGCATGTCGGCCGTCAGGTTGATCATGCTGCCGCGAGGCAATCGCTCGGACAGCGTCTGGGCGATGGCGGCCGATCCGGCGCGCCACTGCTCCAGATCCGGGCTGCCCCGCTCGGCTGCGGTGCGCGGATCGACCGCCATCTCCGGGCTGGAGCAGGCCGCCAGCATCAGCACAAGCAAGATGCCCTTGAAACCTGCCATGGCCGCCCCATCCCGGATTGCTGCTGCAGTACCTTGGCCTGCGGCGCCGGCCTCGACAACGGCCCGCACGGGGCAGGGTGTCCGGCTTTCGGATTACCTCGAGGCCGACGCCTCGGTGACCGGGATGTCAATTTACTTGCGTGGTTTGGCGCGGGCCGTCGGCTCGGCCTCGAGTGGATCGTCCGGCCAGTGATGTTTTGGGTACTGGCCCTTCAGGTCGGCTTTCACCTGACGGTAGGCGCCGGCCCAAAAGCTTGCCAGGTCCTGGGTGACCTGCATCGGCCGGCGGGCCGGCGACAGCAGGTGCAGGGTGAGTTTGACCCGACCCCCGGCCACCGTCGGCGTATCGGCCAAGCCGAACATTTCCTGCAGGCGAACCGCCAGCACCGGCGCCTCGCCCGACCGGTAATCGATGGGAATGCGCGAGCCCGAGGGAACCACGACATGGGTTGGTGCCAGTGCGTCGAGCGCCTTCCTCGATTCCCAGGGCAGCATCGCCTCCAGCGCCGCCATGAGGTCGAGACGGGAGAGGTGGCTGCGCCGGCTCATGCCCTGCAGCCAGGGTCCGAGCCAGGTTTCCAGTCCGTCCAGCAAGGCTTCGTCGGACAGGTCGGGCCAGGCTTCGCCGTCGACGCGGCGCAGGAAGGCGACGCGGGCCTGCCATGATCGCGCGGCGTCGGTCCACGGCAGGCAGGCCAGGCCGATACTGCGGATGCCGTCCAGCAGGGCCGCCTGCACAGCCTCCGCCGGAGGGTCAGGCAGCCGTGTATCCTCGAGAACCAGGGCGCCGAGCAGCCGCCGACGCCTTGCCGCCACTGCCTCCTCGCGGGGGTCCCAGCCGATGCTGTCGCGGCTGACGATCTGCCCGGCGAAATGCCTTTCGATTTCGCTGACGGGCAGGGGCGCCGCCAGGAAGATGCGCGCCTCGCGCTTGTTGCCGTCCAACTCGGCGACGGCCAGTGCCGCTTGGGTCGCAAGCGGTTCCGGTTGAGGGAAGAATGCCCCGCGGCCGTTGCTCAGGCGGTATTGCAGCCCGTTGCCGCCGCGGCTCAGGGCGATCCGGTCGGGATAGGCGAAGGCCAGCAGCAACCCGGCTTGTTCGACATTGCCGCCGTCTCCCGCCAGGCGCAACTGGCGCCGCAGCTGGCGTGCCGTTTCGCCCGCCCGCGCCGCCGCACCGCGGTCGATGTCGCCATGGCCGCGCCGGTTGCGTAACGCCTCGACGCGCGGGCGCATGTCGGCATCCTTTTCGCCGCGCAGGATATCGCGCTCCGACAGCAGGGCGGCCAGATCGCAGGCCAGTCCGCCAAGGCCGAGACCTTTGGCCGTCAGCGCCATATGGGCGAGGCGGGGATGGAGGGGCAAGCCGGCCATGGCCCGGCCGTGGCCGGTGACACGGCCGCTCCGGTCCAGGGCACCAAGCGCCTGCAACAGTTCGACGGCATGGGCGTAGGCCGCCGGCGGCGGCGGGTCGAGCCAGGCCAAGGCGGCGGGATCGACGACGCCCCAGCGGGCCAGTTCGAGGGCCAGCGGCGCCAGATCGGCATCGAGGATCTCGGGATTGCTGAAGGCTGGAAGGGCGCGGTTCGCCGCTTCCGTCCACAGCCGGTAGCACACGCCCGGGCCGAGCCGCCCGGCACGACCACGCCGCTGCTCGGCAGAGGCCTTGGACACCGGCAGGGTGATCAGCCGGGTCATCCCGCCATTGGGATCGAATCGCGGCACCCGCATCATTCCGCCATCGACCACTACCCGGACTCCTTCTATGGTCAGGCTGGTCTCGGCGATGGCCGTGGCCAGCACCACCTTGCGCCGGGATGCATCCGGCCGCAGCGCCGCATCCTGAGCCTCTTGCGGCAGGTCGCCGTAGAGCGGCGTGATCCGCACGTCCAGATCCCGTTCGGCGAGGCGCGCTTGGACGCGGCGGATCTCTCCCTGGCCGGGCAGGAAGGCCAACAGGTCGCCATCCGGCGTCTCGGCCAGGGCGCGGCTGATCAACCCCGTCATGGCGTCCTCGAAACGATCGGCGAAGGGTTTGTCGAGCCAGCGGATCTCCACCGGATGGCTGCGCCCCTCGCTGGTCACTACCGGCGCGTCACCCATCAGGCGCGCCACCGCGGCACCGTCCAGGGTTGCCGACATCACCAGGATGCGCAGGTCGTCGCGCAAGCCGGCCTGCGCCTCCAGGCAGAGCGCCAGCCCCAGATCGGCATTGAGGCTGCGTTCATGAAACTCGTCAAAGAGTACGATGCCGACGCCGCCGAGCGACGGGTCGTCCTGGATCATGCGGGTGAGGATGCCCTCGGTGACCACCTCGATGCGGGTTCTCGGACCAACCTTGCTGTCCAGGCGGATGCGGTAGCCGACCGTCTCGCCCAATCCCTCCCCCAGCATTGCCGCCATTCGGCGGGCGGCCGCCCGGGCCGCCAGCCGGCGGGGTTCCAGCATGATGATCTTGCGCCCGGCCAGCCACGGGCGATCGAGCAGGGCCAGGGGCACGCGGGTCGTCTTGCCGGCGCCGGGCGGCGCTTGCAGCACGGCGTTGAGATTGGCGTCGAGGAAATAAACGGGCGTCGGCAAAGCCGGCTCGATCGGCAATTCGCCTCCTCCACTGCCCTCGGTGAGGGGGCTCGGAACGCTCTTTTCCCTTGCCGGAGAGGGGGTGGGGGGGGAAGGGGAAGCGATCCGGTGAGGCGGCAGCGTCATGGTGCGGCGTAACTGGCCCGGCAGTTGGGCGTTTCCCACACCACTACTTCCCCGAGCAGCGCCAACCCGCCGCTACGCCGCTCGACCAGCGGCTTCAGACGGCTGAACCAGTGGCGGCAGAGCTGTTCGGCCGTTGGATTGGCGTCCAGAACATAGAGTTTGGTTGCCAGCCGCGTTGCCGTGGTCAGGCAGTAGCCTCGCTCGGCGACGGCGGCGCGGATGGAGGCCAGCCACCGCTCGGCATCCGTCGTCTCCGGCCGGAACATGGCAAGCAATTCTGTATCGTCGACATGGGCGAGAAAGCCATGGTCACAAGGGCCGTCGATCACCGCCAGCATTTCCTCTTTCAGGAAGCCGAAGTCGAGCACCATATCCGACTGTTCGCCGTTCGCCTGTAGATGCGCCGAGGTGCAGGTGGCTTCGATGGTATAGCGGTGGCCGTGCAAATGCCGGCATTTCGAACCATGGGTCATGACCCGGTGGCCGGCGTCGATGGCAATCTGCCGGGTGACGGTGAAACTGGTCATGGGCCTCCCCTTGCCATCCCGTCGACCGGAATCGGAGCGTCGCGGGGATCGGGAGAAGCCCCCGATGGAGGGGATCTCCGTGGCTCCGCAAGATCATTCGCTCTGCTCAGGATGGCGCAAAAGATTAAGCTATCGCAGGCCCACGACCTTATGCATTTGCAGGCCGAGGTGCCACTGCGGATTTGCCAGGCAATAGGAGATGGCGGCACGCCTATTGGCCAGTTGCTCGGGGCCGTCCATCGGTTGCAGGAAGAAATGGCGGAATGACAGCCCGGCGAATGCTTCCGGCGCCGCTCCGGCTTGCGGGAACACCAGTTTCAACTCGTCGCCGGCGGTCAACTCCAGCGGCGCACCTGCTTTTGGGCTGACGCACAGCCAGTCGATTCCGGGCGGCCGCGGGCGGGTGCCGTTGGTTTCGACGCCGACCTCGAAACCGACGCGATGGAACGCATCGCACAATGGCCCATCGAGTTGCAGCAACGGCTCGCCGCCGGTGCACACCACATAGGGGCGGCCGCCGGCAACCGCCGGCCAGTGGCCGGCCACCGCCGTCGCCAGATCATCGGCCGAAGAGAACCGCCCAGCATCGGCACCGACAAAATCGGTATCGCAAAAGCCGCAGACGGCGGCCGGTCGATCGGCCTCGCGCCCCGACCACAGATTGCAGCCGGCGAACCGGCAGAAGACGGCCGGGCGCCCTGTTCGGGCGCCTTCGCCCTGCAGCGAGTAGAAGATTTCCTTGATCGCGTATGCCATGGCCGTGTGCTAATCCCGCGCCGAACGAACCGTCAACAGGAAATGCTCGCCTCATCTCGCCGCATACCTCCCATGCACGGTTTGCGACTGGACGAAGCGGGCAGAGACTCCAGTTCAAGAAGAGGCGTCCGATTGGGAGGGCGGTGAGCATGGGTGGGGTCGCAGGAATTTTCAGCTTCACCCGGGCTCGGGCGGACGCCCGGCGGGTGGAGCGGATGCTGGATCTGCTGGGCCGCCGGGGGCCCGATGACCGAGGATTGCGGCGCTCGGCCAGCGGCCGCATGGTCCTGGGCGGGTGCCGACCGCTCCGCCAGGAAAGCGAGGCGTTGGCCGGAGTACCGTTCATCAGCGAAAACGAGGATGTGTGGACGGTGCTCGATGGCGACATCGGCAATCACCGGGCATTGCGCCATTCGCTGCGGGTCGACGGCCATCAGTTCCGCAGCGACGCAGCCGGCGAGGTGGCGGTCCACGCCTACGAACAATATGGTTTGTCCTTCCTCGACCATATGCACGGCAGTTTCGCGCTGGCGTTGTGGGATGCGCCGCGGCACCGCCTGGTCCTCGCCCGCGATCGCTTAGGCGAGCGCCCCCTCTACTGGACCAGGAGCGAAACCATGCTCGCCTTCGCCAGTGAAGCGAAGGTGCTGATCCAGTCGTTGCCCATGCCGCGGCGTCTTGCCGTCGAGCGATTGCCGGAATTCCTGGCGCAAGGATTCGTGCTGGCCCCCAATACGCTGCTCGACGGTATTCACAAGCTGGGGCCGGGCGAGGCATTGGTGGTTGAACGCGGCAATCGCGTGCACCCGATGGCTTGGTGGGGGCCGTGCCGCGATGAGCGCCGTTCGGCTGCCGTGCGGGCGCTGTCGCCCGAACATCACGAAAACAACCTGCGCATCCTGCTGGACTCGGCGATCGCCGACCGCCTCTCGGCAGATCTGCCGGTCGCCGCCATCCTGGACGGCGAACCGGAATCCCTGGCGATGGGCGCGTCAATGGCGCGCCTGCTGGGTCGCTCGGTGGATGCTCTGATCCTCGGTGACGATGTCGCGGCATCGCTCGAAGCGGCGGCCTCGGCGGTCGGCTTGCGGCTGGCCCCGGTGGCGCCTGGCGAGGGCCAGATGACGGCTTGTCTTGGCGACTATGTAAAGGCGGTGGATGAGCCGCTGGCCGAGCCGGAATCGGCGGGTCTCTGGTGGCTGGCGCGTGCCATGTCGAATAACGGCCTGACGGTGGGCTTGGCCAGCGTCGGCGCGCCGACGGTGCTGCTGGGCAGCGATCTGGTGGCCCGCCAGCGACCCGGCCGCCGCAGCCTGTGGGGGGCGCTGCCGGCCATCGGCCGGAATTTCAGCCGGCGCCTGCTGAACTCCCTGCGGGCTTCGGTCGGCCGGCATGCCGACAGCCCGGGTTTGCGGCGAGCGGGGCGAAATGAACGGCCTTGCCCCGGCCTGGACCCGTTGTTTGCCGATCCGGCCTCGGTCCTGGGAGCGGAGTTCAAATGGCTTGGCCGTCATTGTATTCCGGTCGAGGGCATCGCCCGGTTGTGCCGGAGCATGCCGGGTTGGCTGAGGGCTGACGACCTCGGCGCCCTTGCGTTCATCGAGACGCTGAGCACAGTGCCCGAGCGGCAGTTGATGGCGTTCGACCGCATGACCATGGCGCACTCGGTCGAGTCTCGTCTGCCGTTCCTCGATGACGCGCTGATCGATTACGCCTTGGCCATTCCAAGCGCTGAGCGGGCCCCGGCCGGGCGGCCCAAAGATCTGCTGATGCGGGCGTTGCAGGGCCTGCTGCCGTCTTCCCAACTCGTCGAGACGCCTCGCCGGTCGGCCGAGCCGCTGGCCAGCCGGTGGTTCCGCGGCGCATTGGGGGAAATCTTCGAGGATACCATCCGCCATGGCGGGCTGTTCAATTCCGGGCTGCTCGATCGCCAGGCGTGCAGCGGTTTGCTGCGGGAGCACCGCGACGGTCGGCGCGATCACCACCGCCGGCTTTGGTCCCTGCTGGTGCTTGCCCAGTGGGCCGATCTGCTGGGGCTGGAAACGCCGGGAGATGTCCGCATCGAGGCAGCCGACGCGGTCTCCCTCTCACAATAGCTCCCACAGAAAGCGGGGTACCCGGTAACGGCGTTTATCGAGGACCACTCCGATCAGATTGGCTCCGCCGCCGATCAGAGTTTCGCGGGCCGTCCGAGCGGTGGTCACGCGTGTCTTGTCGGCCTCGAGGACAAGGATCACCCCATCCACTGTCGGCGCCACGGCCAATCCGACCGGATCGCTGACCGGCGGCGAATCGATCAGCACCAGGTCATGGGCCTCGCGCAATTGCCGCCACAAGGCACGGAGCTTCTGCGGCGCGATGCTGGCGCCCTCGGTCAGTTCCAGGAGCCGCCCGGTGGTGAAGGGACGCTCCTCCCCGGCCAGCGGCGGGGCCGACGGCTCGAAGGCCGGAAGCGGGGGCAGGCCGGCAATCGCCGGGTGGCCGGCCGTCGGCTTGGCCGCAACGGGCGGAGCCCCGCAGTCCAAAACCATGGTCGTACGGCGCAAGGCCAGGACCGACAGGTTGGCCAGGCGACGGACCACACCGGCGGCATCTTCCGCCGACGTGCAGCCGATGACCTGGATGACTCGCCGCGGCCGATCGAACAGGCGGCTGTCGATGGCCTGGGCAAGGCGCAGGATCGCCCCGTCCGCGACCGGCTGTTGGGCACGCAACGGCAGCGCGGCCGTTGGCAGGGTCGCCTGCGCGCTCTTCAGGGCATCGTAAAGGCGGCTCATCGGGGTTTCCGCAAGGCGGCCTCCTGATCGCCCGAAGTTCCTTCGGCCAGGGGCGGGAAGGAGATCACCTGGCCGACATAGAGGCGGTCGATGTCGGTAATATTCGGATTGGCTCGCTGCAACTGGCCCAGTACGCCGGTGTCCGCCGTTCCGTAAACATCCTGCGACAGCTTTGACAGGGTGTCCCCAGGCTTCACCTTTACCGAGCGGAGACGGCCTTGGCCGGACACCGGCGGCTCGGACACCGGCGGCTCGGACACAGGCGGCCAGGACTTTGGCGACCCGGACTTTGGCGGCGGTTCCGGTTGACCCGATGGCGGCGCTTCTTGCGCCGACGCCCGCCGCCCTGGCCCGATTTCCGGACTCCCCGCGCCGGGTGGATTGGGAGGCTCCAGTTGGGCACGGGCTTCGGTCTGAGGCGGTTCCGCCGGTGGAACCGGCGTGGCGGCAGGCGGTGGCGGACTTCGCTTCGGCAGGGGAGCAGCCAGGCGGACCAGGTCGGAGCCGGCATCGGGCGCCTCGTCGGCCGGGTTGAAGGCTTGCGGGCTCTCGGAGCCCTGGGCGGCGGCCTCTGGTCGGACGGGCGGAGAAGCCGGCGGTGACGATGCCTTGGCGGACGCGGTGTGCCGCTCGCCGGCCTTGGCCGGGGCCGCCGCGCGCCCCTTCTCGGCCGGGATGCCGGTCTTTTCGGTCGAGATGATGAGATCGGCGATGGGATCGTCACCGGGCCGGTGTCCCCCGTCCGGGCCGGCCAGCCACAGGCCAACGCCGGCAAATGCGGCGGCGGCAAGGCCCGCACCGGCGATCCAGCGGCGCGATATGCGCTGCTGGCCGGAGCCGAAGGTGTCGCGGATCACTTCGCGCACCACTTTCGGCGGAATCGGGCGGACGCGATAACCGAAACCGGTAATCAATGCCGCATCGCACAGGATATTGATGATGCGAGGAATGCCGCGCGCCTCCTTGATGATGAGGCCCATCGCCCGATCGGTGAAGATTGCGCGGTCATCGCAGGCGACGCGGTTCAGGCGGTGACGGATATAGGCCAGGCTGTCGGCCTTGCCCAATGGGCCCAGCTTGGCGCGGACGACGATCCGGGTCTTCAGCTGCCGCAGTTGGGGCCGGGACAGCAGTTCGTCGAGTTCCGGCTGACCGACAAGGATGATTTGGATCAGCTTGTCGGTCGAGGTTTCGAGGTTGGACAGCATGCGCAGGTTCTCGATGGTCTCCATCGGCATGTTCTGCGCTTCGTCGACGAACAGGACGACCGTCTTCTTGGCCCGATAGCAGGTGATCAGGTGCTCATGCAGGCGCTCGACCAGTTCCGGCACTTCACCCTGGGTGGGCTGGCCGAGATCGCGCAGGATCGTCCGCATCAGGAT
This sequence comes from Pseudomonadota bacterium, assembly GCA_021781575.1. Classification (GTDB taxonomy): domain Bacteria; phylum Pseudomonadota; class Alphaproteobacteria; order Rhodospirillales; family Magnetospirillaceae; genus DUZF01. The sequence goes on along the minus strand of JAJXWP010000004.1, from coordinate 82,376 downwards.
GGCGAATGATACCTTCGGGTTGAAGACGTATACAAAAGTCAGCGCCTGATCTTCGACGGTGTTGAGATAGGACCGCAGGATGGTGGTCTTGCCGACGCCGACTTCCCCGGTAATGCACACGAAGCCCTTGCGTTTGGCGATACCGTAGACGATCGCCGCCAACGCCTCCTTGTATTGCGGGGCGAGAAACAGGAAGTCGGGATCCGGCGTGACGCGGAAAGGCTCGTCCGACAGGCGGTAGAACTCGCGATACATCTTGTCCGGCGCTCCAGCTATGACTTGATCGGCAGGGCCGCCAGAACCGGCAGCCCGAGCCGCCGCTCGACGTCGCTGGGCGTGCCGAATGTCGCCGAGAGCAGCTGCGCCAGGACGGCCCCACCGAGGCCGAGCAGCAGCCCGAAGCCTGCCGCCAGCCCGAAATAGAGGGTCGGATCAGGGCGAAGCGGCCGGGACGGTGCCGTCGGCTGTGCGATGATTGTCATGCCACGGGAGCGATCGGCTTCCGCGGCATGGTTTCGCCGCGCTTCCTCAAAGCGACCGAGATTACCCTCGGCTTCGGCGGCCGCTCGCTCGAGGCGGTGGAGATCCTGGTCGCTGTCGTCCATGTCGCCCAGCCGCTGGTCGACCTCCGCCAATTGGGTTTCCAAGGCGGCGCGGCGTTCGGTGACGCCCGCCATCTGGTTCTCGGCGTTGACCATGCGTCTCGACAGCTCGACATAGGCATCGTTCGCTGTTCGCTTGTCGTGATGGCCGGTGGCCGGCGCCATCTCGCCGAGGAAGGCCTTGACCTGCGCGATCTCGTGGCGGACGGTGACGACGAACTGGCTGGTTTCAGTATATTTCGACAGCAGCTCCTGCTCCTTCAGCTGCAGTTCGAGGAGGCGGCCCTTGGCTTCGTCGATAACCTTCTCCCGGCTCGACGAGTCGTCGGGAGGGGGTGGGGCGTCGGTGGCCGTCGGCAATTGGTCCATCTGCCCCCGCAGGGCGCGCATACGCGCCGTCAGGTCGGCCTGGGTATTGACCGTCTGTTTCAGCTGAGTCGCCATCTCGGCCTTCTGCTGCAATAGCTGCTGGCGCCGGTCGGCGACACCGTCCAGGTTGTTCTCCTGGCGGTAGGCGTCGAGCTGCTGCCGCGCCGCGTCTCGGATGCCCTTCAGGATCTCGGCCTGTCGGTCCAATGTCGCGTCCCTGGCCGCGGCCTGCAAATGGGCGTTCTGTTCGGCCATTAGCGACAAGGCCGCCTGCAGGGCGGCGACGGCCAGCGCGGAGGTCCGACCGTCATAGGTGACCTCGAAGGTATTTTCCCGGCGATGGGAGGCTCGCAGGTGGCGGCCGAAGGCGTCCACGGCGGCTTCCGGGTCCAGGCCCGGGTAGAGTTGGTCCGCGCCGATCCGCGCCACGACCTGGCGGTGCAGGTCGGTGCTGGCCAGCAGGCCGATGCCGGCCGGGTCCGCGAAGTCCTGCGGCGCGGCGACGAGGGCGGAGGACCGCCATGCCGGCGGGACCAGAAGCGAGGCGGCGCCGGCTATCGCCAGCGCGCCCAGCGACAAGACCCAGAAGACGGCTCTTTGGCGGAAAAGAGCCTCGGCCATTGCACGGAGAATCTGCATCTCCTCGCTCTCCGCGCCGGTCAGAACGCATAGCCGAAGTAGAAGGGGATCGGCAGGTTCTTGGTGAAATACTGGTCGATGAAAGTGTTCACATTGGCGATGGCCGAACGCGGCACATAGACGATGTCGTAAGGCCGCAACTGGATGTCCTGGTTGCCGTTCGGCTTTTCGAGAGCGTTCTCGAGATCGATCTTCACCCCCACCGGTTTGCCGTCGACGCGGCGGATCAGGATGACATCGTGAAGGTCGCTCGTGGTCTTCGCACCGCCGACCACGGCGAGCGCCTGCAAGGCGGTAATGCCGCCGGCCAGGTCGACCGCGCCGGGGTGGGTCACCTCGCCGTCCACATAGGCGCGCTGGCCTCCGAAGCCGCGGATGATGACGGCAACCTCCGGCTGCTTGAGCTCTCGTGAATACTCCTTGCGCAGCAGGCTCTCGACGTCCTTTGGCGTATGGCCGGCGACGTCCTGCTCGCCGACCAACTGCAGGGAAATTCGGCCGTCAGGGCGTACCTGCTGGGTTTCGTTGAGCTCGGGATTATAGAAGAACCGGATGTCCAGCGTATCACCCGGCTGGATCAGATATTCGTTCGGTGCCGTCGCCTGCGTCAGTGAAGCCAGTGTTTGGGGATTGTCGAGGCTTGGAGTGGCGCTGCAGGCGGCAATAGCCATGGGAAGTAAAAGAATGAGCTGGCGCGCCCATACAGAAAACAAATGTCTATTTGCAGGCATTGGTACCCCACGAACAGTAAGGGAGATCTGACAATACTACCTCATTTTTATATTCTCTCATATTGTTGCAATGGCAGTATATTGTGTGATGTGGAGTATATATGTGCGAATAAGGGTATATGAAACGATATTGCTGGCTACTTCATTTGGATTGAGTGTGCAGCTTGCCGTCGAGTCGGCCGCGACTTGGAATGCCAGCCGCAGGCCGTCGCGACGATGGTATCGAGGTCGGACAAGCGCGGCCGCCAGCCCAAGAGTTCACTGGCCAGCCGCGGCTCCGCCACCAGTTGCGGCGGGTCGCCGGGACGCCGGGCCATCAGGCGGATCGGCAGGGCCGTCCTGGTGACTCGTTCGACGGCGCGCACCACCTCGCGGACCGAATGACCGCGTCCGGTGCCGAGGTTGCAGGCCAGCGAGCCTCCGCCGGCGAAGAGATGGCGCAGGCCGGCCAGATGGGCTTCGGCCAGATCGGTGACGTGCACATAATCGCGCACCGCGGTGCCGTCTGGAGTCGGATAGTCCGTTCCGAAAATGCCGAGGTTTTCGCGTTGCCCCAGGGCCGCCTGGACGGCGATGGGGATGAGATGGGTTTCGGGCTCATGGGCTTCTCCAATCTCTCCGTCCGGGTCGGCCCCGGCGGCATTGAAATAGCGCAGGGCCAGCCATGAGATGCCGTGCACCTGGTCCCACCAGCGCAGCATGCGCTCGATGGCCAGCTTGGTTTCGCCGTAGGGATTGATCGGCTGTTGCGGATGGTCCTCGCGGATCGGAATGACTTGCGGCAGGCCGTAACTGGCGCAGGTCGACGACAGGACCAGCCGCCTGATACCGCAATCCGCCATGGCTTCCAGCAGATTCAACGTTCCGCCGACGTTGTTGCGGAAATAGGGGCCCGGTTGGCGCATCGATTCGCCGACGTCGGAGGACGCAGCAAAATGCATGACCGCTTCGACCCGGTGGCGTCGGATGGCCCGGCGCACCGCTTCGACATCGGCCAGGTCGCCGTGTTCGAGCGGCCCCCACTGCACCGCCCAACGGTGGCCGGTGGAAAGGTTGTCGAATGCCACCGGCAGGAAGCCGGCGGCCGAAAGAACTTTGCAGGCGTGGCTGCCGACGTAGCCTGCGCCCCCGGTAACAAGAATCGCCGACATGATGGCTGGACCGTCCGCGATCGTTGATGACCGCGCCGAGGCTACCAGCAGCCTCGGCGTTTCCTAAATTTTCTGACGACTTAGCCCGTTCGCGCGGAAAATGCCGCCGGTTGCGCCCTGAAGGAGTAGTCGATGGCGCAAGAGAGCCTTGCGGCGAGTGGATGGCCGAGCGTTGTGCGCCCCATTGATCTTTGGAGGGGCCCTGCGCAATATCGCTTCCTCAACCCCTCCAGCCTTCAAGGGTGTTCTCTTGTTCCCTCGTACCACAGCGACCGCGCTCGCTCTGCTGATGTCCGTCTCCGTTTTCGCCCCGGCCGCCATGGCCGCGCCCTGCTTTACACCCGACGAGGCCAGGGCCGCCCATTTCCGAGCGCTCCAACAGGAGTTCAACGTCGCCGCGCTGAACTGCCAGACGCTCAACCCCGCCGATCCCACCTTTTCGACGCGCTACAATGCGTTTATCAGCAAATTTGGCGGCCGGTTGCACGATAATGCGCGAACGCTGCAGGCGCATTTCCACCGGGTGCATGGAAACTTCGACATGTGGATGACCAAGGTGGCCAATGACGCCGGAGAACGGGTCTTCACCGAGCCGGGATATTGCCAGCAGGCTTGGGAGCATCTCGACAAGGCCTTGGCGATGGGGCCCGACGAGGTGGAAACGTTCGCCGCGACCACCGCGGCGGCCCACGCTTACGCTCCGGCCTGCAGCGAACACAAGGCGAAGCCGACGAAAAAGGTCCACCACGTCCGCCGCGTCCACCATGTTCACCACAAGGCTGCCAAGGTGGCCCCCAAGGAGCACACGAGCTGAGGCGGAGCGCCCGCGCAATGACGCAATCATAAGATTGCCCGCACCGAGATTGCGTCATTGCGTAACATATTGAATTTGCTCATGCCTAGGCTTCGACGGTAAAATGCTCGTCATCGCGTTCGCGCCACCGGTGTCGACCGGCTGCTGCCATCAGGGCGCGCTGGCCCTGGCGGAGTACGCGCGCCGCGAAGTGGCCTCGGACGGTCGATTGTACGGGCTTTACGGCGGTCTGCACATTTCCCCCTTCGGGCCGTTGAAGGCCGAGGGCGAGGCGACCGTGCGCGGGATCGGTGACTGCGGGTTTACCAAGATCGCCTGCAATCACTGCACCGGCCTACCGGCCGTCGAGATGATGGCCGCGCTCGGCTATCCGCTGGTCGGCGGCAGCGGGCGCGATGGCTCGCAGAGCAGGCTCTATGTTGGCAACGGCGACAGCGTCACCTTCGGCGATTGAATCGGTTGGCGCGTCTTGCCATCAGAAACGCAACAGGCGGCGCCCCGGGTGGGACGCCGCCTGCACATCGCGGTACCGACCCAGATCAGTCGACGACGATCTGGACGCGACGGTTTTGCGGTTCGCGGACCCCGTCCTTGGTCGGGACCAGCAGGTCGGTCTTGCCCTTGCCGACAACGGAAATTTCGTTGGCCGGGATGCCGAGCTTGACCAGTTCCGCCTTGACCGCGTTGGCGCGGCGGATCGACAGCGCCATGTTGTACTTGTCCGAGCCGACGGCGTCGGTGTGGCCGGTCAGGTGAATAGCCGTCGAATGGGTGCCCTTGGCCGTCTTGGCCGCCTGCTCGATGATCCGGCGGGCCTCGGGAGTGATGCTTGACTTATTGAAGTCGAAGAACACCAGATAGTTCTTGGCGATCGGCGCCGCCTGGACCGGTTTCGGAGCCGGGGCCGGGGCCGGCGTGGGGGCCGGCGGCGGCAGCGGGGCCGGTGCCGCGGCTACCTGAGCCGGGGCTCCAAACTTGTAGGTGAAGCCGACCATGATGCTGTGCGCGGCGTACTCACCCTTGCCATAGCTGGTGCCCCATGAGGGATCCTCGTTCAGCCTGGCGTCGACGGTGCGCAGGTAGCGGTAGTCGGCCTTCAGCGAGAGTTGGTCGTTGATCGCATAGGCAACACCGGCGATGCCCTGATAGCCGAAGACGAAATTGTCGTCATTGGTGTAGGTGACGCCGTTGCCGCGGATCTTGGAGGCATTCACGTCAACGCCACCGACGCCGGCGCCGAGGTATGGCGTGAAGGCGGTACCGGTCGGCACGTCGTAATAGGCATTGGCCATTACGTCGAGCGCGCCGAGGCTGCCTCCGCCGGAAAAGGATCCGGCCGCCGTCTTCACCTTGTCGATCGAGTTGGAACGCCAGCCGATCTCGCCCTCGAGGCGATATTGGCCGAAGCCGTAGCCGACCTGGCCGAGCAGGCCGTAGCCGGGGTCCTGGGTGTTTCTCCAGGTCTTGACGCCGTCCTCGAATTTGGCTTGCGGGGCCAAATTGAGACCGGCCTCGCCGCCGGCATACCAACCGTTAGTTTCGGCCGAGGCCGCGGTGGCAACGCTGACAATCAAGCCGGCTGCCAAAATACCAGTCATAGTGCGCATGTTCTTATTACCCTTCAGCGAAGAGGGATGCAATTTAGGGCTAGGCGATGATTTAGTCCAAGGCTGAGCCGGACTCAACGCCGCGAACAGACTATGACCCTGCCTTCGGTGTCTTTTTCGGGATTGGCGTTGCCAATATGCAACACCTATGACGGCAGTCATACCGATGCCGAATGTCAGACTCTTGCCTGAGGACGATTGACAACAGTCAAATTGGAGCCGGATGCCAATTATGCGTCGGGATGTTGCTTGGCGGCGCTATCCTTGTTGGAGTCTTCCTCGCCGCCCCTGAGGTCTTCTGCTTGTTGTTTCAATCGGGCGAATGCGCGGACGCTCCACGGGATGCTGATGGCGTAGATAATGGCGACGATGGTGATGGTGGTCCAAGGCTCGGTCACCAGGAAGGCCGCCAGCACCCCAACCAGCAGCAGCATCGGCAGCACGTAATGGTGCGGCACGCGCAGGCGCTTGGCGGAGAACGTCGGAACCTTGCTGATCATCAGGAAGGACACGGCGATCAGCGCGATCGCATTGACCGAAGGCCGGGCGAAAAAGCCGTCGTGATCGAACTGGAAGCTCAGCATCATCGGCAGCAGGACCAGGCCGGCGGCAGCCGGCGCTGGAACGCCGGTGAAGAAGTTGTAGGCCCAGGGCGGCAGATCGGGTTCCCCGAGCATGGTGTTGAAACGGGCCAGGCGCAAGGCGCAGCACACCGAAAACAACAGGACCAGGGCCCAGCCCAGCCCGCCGGCGCCTTGCATGGTCCAGAAATAAAGGAGCATGGATGGGGCCACGCCGAAGCTGACAAAGTCGGAGAGCGAATCGAGTTCCGCGCCGAACTTGCTGGTGCCCTGCAGCAGCCGCGCAATGCGGCCGTCCAGCCCATCGAGGATGCCGGCCAGAAGGATCGAGACCACCGCCGATTCCCATTTTCCGTGCAGGCCGAAGCGGATCGACGTCAGGCCGGCGCAAAGCGCCAGCATGGTCAAAATGTTGGGAATCAATCTGTTGAAGGAGAGGCCGCTGATACGCGGCGGGCGGCGAGGGCGAAACATCAGCGGCTTTCTCCCTGGCGCGGGCCTTCGGCGCTGTCGAGGTCGGCCAAGACGGTTTCCCCGGCCAGCGCGGTCTGGCCGACGACAACCAGCGGCTGGGCCCCGGGCGGCAGATAGATGTCGAGCCGGCTGCCGAACCGGATCAGACCGAATCGCTCTCCGGCTTGCACCTCCTGGCCTTCGGCGAGGTCGCAACGGATGCGCCGCGCGACAAGCCCGGCGATCTGGACGAAGGCGATTTCCTCTCCACCTGCCAAGCCGAGACGGATGGCCATTCGCTCGTTGAAGACGCTGGCCTTGTCGAGCGAGGCGTTGAGGAACTTGCCAGGGGTATAGGCGCGGCGCAGCACCCGTCCCGCTGCCGGGATCCTGTTCACGTGCACGTTGAACACGCTCATGAAGACGGAGATTCGGGTCAAAGGCGCATCGCCCATGTCGAGTTCGGCCGGGGGGGGCGCCGGAACGATCATTTGAACCACGCCATCGGCCGGGCTGATGACCAAGCCTTGCCGCGTCGGCGTGACGCGTTCAGGATTGCGGAAGAAAAATGCACACCACAAGGTGAGCAGCACCCCCACCCATCCCAGGGGCCACCACAACCAGAGCAGGATCAAAGTACCTGCAGCAAACAGGGAGATGAACCGCCAACCTTCGGGGTGGATCGGCATATACAGGTACTTGAGCAAAGAGAATTCCTCGGTCTGCACGGCTCTCTCCTTGAATTGGCCTGCCGCAGTGTAGCCTTTCGGGCGATCCTCGATAAGGCGCCAATCGCAGTTTTTCCGTTAAGCCGCTCATGTTAGCCTGCGCCTTGGATCAAAGCGGACTGTGGGCACAGCATGCAGGAACGACGGCAATTCACCCTCATCATCGGCGATCGCCGCCTGCCGCTGGACATCCACGCCCTGGCCCTGGACGAACATGGCGACATGGTCGGTGTCGACCGCAGGAGCTTTTCGTTCCGCTTCACCTACCGCCAGGTGCCGATCGCTGCGCGGTTTGCCGACCATGACGGCGTTGCCGCGATCGAGCTTGAAGGGGATGTCGGGCCGATGCCGTTCTCAGCCGAGTCGTCGCTGGCGCGGAACGAACTGCAGACCGTGCTCGATGCCGCCAATACCCATCTGGGAGAAGTCTTCGGGGTCGTCGACGGCCGCATTGTCCTCACCCATTCGATTGGTCTGTCCAATCCGGTGACCGCGGTCGGGCTGGTCACCGCCATTGCCGGCTTTCTGGTGCCGATCAAGCCCTATCTCGACACTATCGGTGTATTCCTTTTGCCGCCGGGCGAAGCGGCCAAGACCGGCGAGGCGTTGCGGCCCGGCTGGCGCCGGCCGAAGAATTTCTGAGGGCATGCCGGCGGCCAGGTCGGCCGATAAGGCGATTTCGGAAAACGGCCGCGTTACCTCCCTCGTCAGCCTTGGTTTTCGCCCCTCGCCGGGCGGGTGCATCCGCGCCGTTGTGGGCTTCGCCCACCCTCCGCAAAGCTCCGGGCCGCCCTGCGGGCGTCGTTTGCCCGCAAGCGGGCGGCACGGCCGCCGCCTCAACGGCGGCTGGTTGGCGGTTTTCCTTGTTCCAGCGCCCATTGCGGACGCGCCCGCCCGGCGAGGGGCTTTGATAGACCTGGTGCAGTGAACCTTTCGAATGGGTCACTGCCCTAGACGAGCCCTACGGCTTGCCGGGGATCGAAAACACCTGGCCGGGATAGATCCGGTTGGGATCGCGGATCTGGTCCTTGTTGGCCTGGTAGATGGTCATGTACTCGTAGCCGCTGCCGTAGATCTGCCGGGCGATCCGCCATAGGCAGTTGCCGCGTTCGACCGTCAACCTGTCGCCGACCAGGGCCGCGGCCGACATGTCGAAGGCGGTTTCGGCGCGAGCCGTGACCTTGCCGTCCGCACCCAACTCGTCGGCACGGATATTATGGTTGCCGGCTTTGATTGCGATCTTCGGGGAGAGCTGCCAGCGACCCTGGGCATCGGCTTGGACCTGCCCAAGCGAATGGTCGTCGAGATAAACACGGACTTCCGCCTTGGGCGTGGCGGTTCCGGTCAATGACAGCCGGTTCTTGCTGTCGTACCGGGCTCCGGTGATCGACACCGTGCCGCTTCCTTCCTTTGCCTCGGGGCCCTGCAGAATGTCGATGGAGCCGTCCGGACGAATCTTGACCGCCAATGACGGCCCCGTTCCGTTCGTTCGTTCGGGAACCACAAGGACTACCGGGCTGTCGGTTTGTGATGTCGTTCCATCGGGGTTCGACGCTCGCAGCGACAGTTCACGGTTACCCGGGGGCAGGGGCTGGCTGGGCACGAACACCCACTCGCCGCGGTTGTCGGCGATCACCCGGCCGATCTCCTTGCCGCCGTCGAGGATGACGACCTCCGCCCTGGGCATGGCCCGGCCGGCGATCACCGTTTCACCCTGCGGATTTATGCGGACGATATCGAAACTGGGCGGCGTCGGTGCTTCCGCTCCCTGCTTTGCCGGGGCCGGAGAATGGGAGGCGGCGGGCGCCGAAGCGGACGATGCCAGTTCGTCGTGCCGCCGGGTCCACAGGCTCATGCTGATGGCGATGGCGATGACGACGACGCCCGCGAGGGCAATGAAGAATGGCCGGGACAAGGCTCCTCGCTCGATCTGCGGCAACGTTGGCATTCACCCTCTGGCCCATTTGGATGGGTCAGAGCACAATTCTTTTCAAATATTTGTGCAATGGCCCCGAAACGTGATCGTCAGTCAGGTGGCGGTGTCAATGCACTGGGTACCCTAATACGCCGGCCCCAAGCGCGCAACCCGCGTCCTTCCGGCGAAACGGTCAACGTCCGGCCGGGGAGGCGGTGCTATGGTTTGATCGAAGCGGCGGAGCCGGACGCCGCGATCACCGGTGGAGGAACGGATGATGTCACTGCGTTCGCTATGCGTGTTCTGCGGTTCCTCGGTGGGGACCGCTCCCGGCCATCGCGAGGCGGCGCGTCTGCTCGGCCGCCTGATGGGCGAGGCCGGCGTATCGCTGGTGTTCGGTGGTGGGCATGTGGGCATGATGGGGGTTCTGGCCGACGCCGCCTTGCAGGCTGGCGGGCGGGTGGTCGGTGTGATTCCCGAGCATCTGATGCGCGTCGAAATGCCGCAGAGAGACCTCTCGGAGTTGATCGTGGTCGACAGCATGCACACCCGCAAACGTCGGATGTTCGATATGGCGCAAGCGTTCTGCATCCTTCCCGGGGGTCTGGGAACTCTCGATGAGACCTTCGAGATCCTGACCTGGAAGCAGTTGCGGCTGCACGGCAAGCCGGTGGTCCTGGCCAATCTCGACGGGTATTGGACGCCATGGCTGAAGTTGATCGATGCCGTGATCGAAGGCGGATTTGCCCATCGGGAGGTTGCCCGCCTGTTCACCGTGGTAGAGACGGTCGAGGAGGTACTGCCGTCGGTCGAGGCGGAACTGAGCGAGCCTGCCCTCGGCCGTTCACAGTTGTTCTGACCGGGTTTCCTCCGCCCTTCGGGAAACCTTGCGTTCTTGTCCACTAATGCATAATGTTCGCCGTCCGTCGCTCATACCAGGATCCGGTCATTTGTGCTTGGGGCGCGCCCCAACGGGCAGTTGAGCCGACCTTTTAGTTCAGGAAACCAGCGATGACAAAGATCAAGGTCGCCAATCCCATCGTCGAACTCGACGGTGACGAGATGACGAGGATTATCTGGAAGTTCATCAAGGATAAGTTGATCCTTCCTTACCTCGATATCGACCTCAAATACTACGACCTGGGCATCGAGAACCGCGATGCGACCGACGATCAGGTGACCATCGACGCCGCTAACGCCATCAAGCGGTTCGGCGTGGGGGTCAAATGCGCCACCATCACGCCGGACGAAGCGCGAGTGAAGGAATTCGGCCTCAAGCAGATGTGGAAGTCGCCCAACGGGACGATCCGCAACATCCTTGACGGTACCGTGTTCCGTGAACCCATCATTTGCCGCAATGTGCCGCGCCTGGTGCCGGGCTGGACGCAACCGATCGTCATTGGCCGCCATGCCTTCGGCGATCAGTACCGCGCCACCGATTTTTGCGTTCCCGGCGCCGGCAGACTGACCATGACGTTCATTCCGGCGGACGGTGGTGCGCCGATCGAGCGTGAGGTATTCGATTTTCCGGGGGCCGGCGTGGCCATGGGTATGTACAACCTGGACGAGTCGATCCGGGGTTTCGCGCGCGCATGCTTCAATTTCGGCCTCGAAAAGCGGTGGCCCGTCTATCTGTCGACCAAGAACACGATCCTCAAAGCCTATGACGGCCGCTTCAAGGATTTATTCCAGGACGTCTATGACCGCGAATTCAAGGCCGAGTTCGACAAATCCGGAATCACTTACGAGCACCGCCTGATCGATGACATGGTTGCCTCCGCTCTCAAATGGTCCGGCGCTTTCGTCTGGGCGTGCAAGAACTACGACGGGGACGTGCAGTCCGATACCGTTGCCCAAGGTTTCGGATCTCTGGGCCTGATGACATCCGTGCTGATGTCGCCCGACGGCCGAACGGTCGAGGCCGAGGCCGCCCACGGGACAGTTACCCGCCACTACCGCGAACATCAGAAGGGCAAGGCCACTTCGACCAACCCGATCGCCTCGATCTTCGCTTGGACCCGTGGCCTCTACTACCGCGGCCGCTTCGACGGCTCGCCCGACGTGTTGCGCTTCGCCGAAACACTCGAAAAGATATGCGTTGAAACCGTGGAAAGCGGATTCATGACCAAGGATTTGGCCATATTGATCGGGCCCGACCAGCGCTGGCTGACTACGGAACAGTTCCTTGACAAACTAGATGAAAACCTGAAGAGGGCAATGGAACGGGCGTCGGCCTGAGGCCGGCGCTTTCGTTTTTGCGCCTGGGGACCCGCAGGCCAACCTGCGGCTCCTCCCTCTTCGGGAGGGTATGATGATCCAGGAAGCTACTCGCGAATACATGTACGGCAAGATTCACCGGTGCACGGTGACCCAGGCCGATCTTCATTACGTCGGTTCCATCACCGTCGATCCGTTGCTGTTGCGGGCTGCGGGCATCCTGCCCCATACCCGCGTCGACGTGGTCAACATCAGCAACGGCGCCCGCCTCTCGACCTATGTCATCGAAGGTCCCGAGGGCAGCGGGGTGATATGCCTGAACGGTGCGGCCGCCCACCATTTCACCCGGGGCGACATGGCCATCATCATGGGCTACGAGCAGGTGCCGGTGTCGCAGATTCCCGGCAGGAAATCACGCGCAGTCCATGTCGACGAAGCCAACCGCATTCTGGCCATCGACGAATACACGACGCCGACCCTCGACGAATTGGGCAAGCCGGAAAACAATCGGTTCGCCCAATCTTACCCGACGCGGGTCCATGAAGCCGGCGATCCGACGGAAGCGGTCAACGAAAGCTTTGTTTAGCCCTGAAACGAAGTTCCGGCGACAAGCCGCTCACAGCTGGCGGCGGACCGTGTAATGGATGGTCTGGACGACGATGCGGCCGTGCCGCACCAGGTAGCTGTCGACGCCGTCGTCGATCTGGGCGCCGTCCCCTCTGGCCCGCCACTCCAGCAAGGCGGCCTCTCCCTCGGCGACCGGCTGGCCGTAGGCGAACCGAGCCGCCGGGATCTGTTCCTCCAGGTCCAGCCACAGCCGGCGCAAGCCGGCGTGTCCACGGTAGATGCCCCTGGCACTTAGGACCAGCACATCCTCGGCGAAATTGGCAAGGTCGTCCTCGACGCGCAGTTCCTTGCGGGCCCGCACGTGATCGTCGACTACGTCACCGGCACCGCGGCGCCGAGCGTCTTCGGTTCCAGCCGCCACCCGGACTCGCTCCCTGGAGGTGAAATCCGCCATGGTTCGTCTCCTCTGCCGTTCATGGCATCCCAACAGCCGCCTGGGGCCGTTGTTCGCTCCGACCGCCCAATTGAGCGGGGATTGTGGCAAAGAGTTGCCGACAGCTCCCATACCCGGCGCATGACCGCGGCCATCAAACGGTGGGAGGGGGACCGGGATGCCGGGCCGGTTCAGCCGACGATCCGGTAGACGGTGACCTCCCGGCTGGTCCGGTCCTCCAGTTCCAGGCTGCAGGGAATCACATAGGCGGCAACCTTCATCAGGCCGGTGCGCGGCAAATAGGCGCGTCCCGGGTCGGCCATCAGAACATCGGCCCCGCTGGCGGCACAACGGCGCAGCCAAGCGAACACGGCTTCGGCCATCGGCCGTTCATAGCAGACGTCCCCGGCCATCACCACGTCCCACCGGCAGTCGCCGCCGGCCAGCACGTCTTCGGTGGTTATGCCGATGGCGGTGCGATTGGTTTCGGCGTTGAGTCGGATGGCCGCTGCCGCGACCGGATCGATCTCGGCGGCATCAACCGCCGCCGCCCCGGCCAGGGCGGCGGCGATGGCGCCGATGCCGCAGCCGGCGGCGAAGTCGAGCACCCGGTTTCCGGCGACGACGGAGGGAGTGTCGAGCAGGTAGCGCGCCATCGCCTGGCCTCCCACCCAGGCGAAAGCCCAGTAGGGCGGGGGCAGATTGTTGGCGTCGAGGAATGCTTCGGTGGCCTGCCACAGGGGGGTAATCTCGGTGGCCAGGCGCAGCTTGATCTCCGGGCAGGCGGGAGGGCTCGCCAACGCGGTGTTGGCCAGGATGAAATCTCTCACAGGAAATACGGTCCCTCATGTGCCGGGCGCGGCCCATCCCGGCCGCTTGGCTGTCGCCGCCCAATGGGGCCGGTGCGGCGGGTCGGTGTTCCGGTGGGTGGGCCGCTCAAATCAGCTTTCCGGCGATGATCGCAGCCAGCACCAGCCAGCCGAAGATGCGGTTCGATTTGAATTTGCTCAGGCAGTCGGCTGAGTCGTTGATGTCGAGGGTGCGCACCTGCCAGGCGGTCTGCAGGGCGGCCGGCAGCAGCAGCGCGTAGAACGGCCACGCCAGGCCGGCCAGCCAGCCGCTGGCGGCGATCAGCGCCATGGTCAGGAGGTAGAATCCGACAAGCCAGGTGGGGGTGGCGGCGCCTAGCCTGAGAGCCGTCGACTTGACGCCGATCAGGGCGTCGTCTTCCTTGTCCTGGTGGGCGTAGATGGTGTCGTAGCCCAGTGTCCAGAACAGTCCGCCGATGTAAAGGACCGCCGGCGCCGCGGTCAGCCCGCCGGTCGCCGCCGCCCACCCCAGCAACGCCCCCCAGTTGAAGGTCAGCCCGAGCCAAGCCTGTGGCCAATAGGTGATGCGCTTCATGAACGGGTAGGTGACCACCAGCAGCAGCGAGGCGGCGCCCATAGCCTGGGCGAAGCCGTTCAGCATCAGCAGGATAGCCAGTCCGACCAGTAGTTGCGCTCCGAGAAAGGAGACCGCCCGGGGCAGGCTCACCGCGCCCGAGGGGATGGGGCGCGCCGCGGTGCGCGCCACCATGGCGTCAAACTTCCGGTCGACGATGTCGTTGAAGGTGCAGCCGGCTCCACGCATTACGACCGCGCCGATGCCGAACAGCACGAACAGGCGCAGATCGGGCCAGCGGCCGCCGGCCATGGCGATACTCCACCAGCCGGGCAGCAGCAGCAGCCAGGTGCCGATGGGGCGGTCCAGGCGCATCAGCCGCAAATAGGGGCGCGCCGGGGCGGGGACATGGCGGTCGATCCAGTTGCCGACCGGGATGTCTCCCAGCAATGTGGTAGAGGATTTCATGGTGCACTACATTAGTGTGCCTGCCTTTACCTGCAAAGACCGGAATGGACGACTCTCCCAAGCTCCGCCTGTTTATCGAGGCGCCTCTCGCCGAAGGTGGTACCGTTACCCTGGGGGCCGAGCAGGCCCACTATCTGCTGCATGTCATGCGGGCCCCGGCCGGTGCCCAGGTGGCTCTGTTCAACGGTCGCGACGGCGAATGGCAGGCGCGGCTGGCGGACAGCGGCAAGCGCTCGGCGGGTCTGGTGGTGGAGCGGTGCCTTCGGCCCCAGGCGGCCGAGCCCGATCTGTGGCTGCTGTTCGCTCCGGTCAAGCGCCAGCGGATCGACTTCATCGCCGAAAAGGCCACCGAACTTGGCGTTTCGGCGTTACAGCCGGTGTTCACCCGCCGCACCGCGATGACGCGGGTCAACGAGCAGCGCCTGCGTGCGATCGCCATCGAGGCGGCCGAGCAGAGCGAGCGGCTGACCGTGCCCGAGATTCGTCCAAGCCGTGCGCTCGACATGGTGCTGGCCGACTGGCCGGCCGGCCGCCGCCTGTTTATGCTCGATGAAACCGGTGGCGGCCGGCCCATAGCCGAGGTCCTGTCGAGGGCGGAGCGGGGGCCGGCGGCCATGTTGGTTGGTCCGGAAGGCGGCTTTGCCAAATCCGAGCTTGACGCTGTGCTTTCTCTGGCGTTTGCTAGACCGGTCGGCTTGGGTCCGCGCATCCTGCGCGCCGATACCGCCGTTCTCGCCGCTTTGGCATGCTTCCAGGCCCTGTGTGGGGACTGGCGGCATCCGGCCGAATGATCAACCGCAAGAGTCCGTGAGCCCCATGTCCGCCCCAGCCCAACCGAGCGGTGAACCCGTCGTCAGCAAAGCGCAACTGGTTGAATATCTTGCCGCCGGAAGCAAGCGTGAGGACGCATGGCGCGTCGGCACCGAGCACGAGAAATTCGCCTTCCGATGGGACGATCTGCGGCCCCTGCCATATGAAGGAGAGCGCGGCATCGGAGCGGTGCTCGACGGCCTGCGGGAGTTCGGTTGGGAGGCGGTGGCCGAAGCCGGCAACGTCATCGCGCTGTCGAAGGATGGGGCGCATGTCACGCTGGAACCCGGCGGGCAGGTGGAACTCTCCGGAGCGCCGATGGAAACGGTGCACCAGACCTGCCGCGAGGTGGATGAGCATCTGACCCAGGTCAAGCGGATCGGCGCGCGCCTGAACGTCGCGTTCCTCGGTCTTGGCTTCAATCCCAAATGGCGGCTGGAAGACATCCCCTGGATGCCGAAAGGCCGCTACGCCATCATGCGCCGCTACATGCCGACCCGTGGGCGGCTTGGCCTCGACATGATGGCCAGGACCTGTACCGTCCAGGCCAACCTCGATTTCGCCTCGGAAGCCGACATGGTGAAAAAATTCCGCGTCGGCTTGGCCTTGCAGCCGGTGGCGACGGCGCTGTGGGCCAATTCGCCTTTCGTTGACGGCAAGCCTTGCGGCTTCCTCTCCTACCGCAGCCATATCTGGACCGATACCGACCCGGACCGCACCGGCATTTTGCCGTTCGTGTTCGAAGACGGAATGAGCTTCGAGCGTTATGTGGATTATGCCCTCGACGTGCCGATGTATTTCGTCTACCGGGACGGTCGCTACATCGACGTCGCGGGGTCGTCGTTCCGCCGTTTCATGGAAGGAAAGCTCGACGCCCTGCCGGGCCAGCTGCCGACCATGGGCGACTGGACCGACCACTTGACCACGATCTTTCCCGAGGTCCGGTTGAAGCGTTATCTCGAAGTGCGTGGCGCCGACGGCGGACCGTGGCGCCGGTTGTGCGCCCTGCCGGCGCTATGGGTGGGGCTGTATTACGACGGCTCGGCTCTCGACGCGGCCTGGGATATGGTGAAGACCTGGACGATCGAGGAGCATCGAGCATTGCGCGAAGGGGTGCCCAAGGACGGCCTGCGCACGCCGTTCCGCGGGGCGACCGTTCGTGAGTTGGCGCAACAGGTCCTCGCCATCGCTCGCGAGGGGCTGCGGCGCCGGGCGCGCCTTGACGCCTACGGACGGGACGAGGCGATCTACCTCGAGACGCTGGACGGTATCGTCCAGACGGGCCGCACTCCGGCCGAAGAACTGCTGGCGGACTACCACGGCCGCTGGGGAGGGAGCGTCGACGAGCTGTTCCGGGAACACTGCTACTAAGCTGGTAGAGACGGACGAATCCCTAAATCTTTGAGTAGGGAGGACGTCCCGCCCGCCATTCGGCGAAGCGGAAAAGCAAGCATTTCCGCCGCTTACAGCGTCGGAGGCGGGCGAGCTTCTCCGAAACCCTTAGGCTGCGCGCCAACGGTGGCGCGGGCCCACAACCGGCCCGCCGAGCCTGGATGAGTTTCACTCATCCAGGCTCGATATTAGACCGAGGTGCCGCCTACCGTCAGGCCGTCGATCCTGAGAGTCGGCTGCCCGACGCCGACGGGAACGCCCTGGCCATCCTTGCCGCAGGTGCCGACGCCCGTATCCAGTTTGAGGTCATCGCCCACCATGGAGACGCGGGTCAGGACGTCGGGGCCGTTGCCGATCAGCGTGGCGCCTTTGACCGCTGGCCCGATCTTGCCGTTTTCGACCAGATAGGCCTCGGTGGCGGAAAAAACGAATTTGCCGTTGGTGATGTCGACCTGGCCACCGCCGAAATTCACCGCGTACAGCCCCTTCTTGACCGAGGCGATGATCTCGTCGGCCGGCGTCGTGCCGGCCAGCATGAACGTATTGGTCATGCGCGGCAGGGGCTGGCTGGCAAAGGACTGCCGGCGGCCATTGCCGGTAGAGCGCGTATCCATCAGCCGGGCATTGAGGCGGTCGAACATATAGCCCTTGAGGATACCGTCCTCGATCAGCACGGTGCGGGACGAGCCGGTCCCTTCGTCGTCGATGGAGATGGAGCCGCGCCGGTCCTGGAGGGTGCCGTCGTCGACGACAGTGACGCCGCGGGCTGCCACCCGCTGGCCGATCATGCCGGAAAACGCCGAGGTCTTTTTGCGGTTGAAGTCGCCCTCGAGACCGTGGCCGATGGCTTCGTGCAACAGCACGCCCGGCCAACCCGGCCCCAGGACGACGGTCATGTCGCCGGCCGGTGCGGCGACCGAGTCGAGGTTGACCACGGCTTGGCGCAACGCCTCGTCGACGGCGGCTCGCCAGTGGTCGGTTTCCAGGAGCCCGTCATAGGTCACTCGCCCGCCGATGCCGTGGCTCCCGGTCTCCATGCGGTCGCCGTCCGCCACCACCACGGAAATATTGAGGCGGACCAGCGGTCGAATGTCCGACGCGTGGCTGCCGTCGGCTCGCAGGATGCGAACGGCCTGCCAGGACCCGAGGAGGGACGCCATGACCTGACGAACCCTTGGCTCGCGGCCCCGGGCGTAGGCGTCCATTGCCTCGAGCAGCTTGACCTTGGCGGCGAAAGGGGTCAGGACCAGCGGATTGAGATCGGTGTAAAGGGTCCGGTTGGTTCCCGCCGGGCCGACCGCCAGCTGCCCGGTATGGCCGGTTCGCACCGCCCGCACGGTGTCGGCGGCGCGCAGCAAGGCGTCTTCCGACAGTTCGCTGGCGTGGGCGTAGCCGGTCGCCTCGCCCGACACCGCTCGCAGACCGAAGCCCTGCGTGGTGTCGAAACTGGCCGCCTTGATGCGGCCGTCGTCGAGGGTGACGCTTTCGGACTGACGATACTCGAGGAACAGTTCTCCATCGTCGGCCCCGGCCAGGGAATCGGCGACGATGCGGTTGACCCGGTCGCGGTCGAGGCCGGTGCGCTGGAAGAACAGATCATCGGTGGTGGTGCTGTGGGGCATGCGAACTCCTGCGGAGGCATTCGGGCTGGGCGCGGCCGACGATCTTCGGCCCTGGCAAACGCCTTGGCAAGGGCCGGAGATTCGTCGGATAGTACGGACACCTGTTGCAAGGATATGTAGGCAATGTCCGAAGGGATGCCACCCAACGATACGCTCGACGAGGCATTCCGTCTCGTTGAGCATCCGCTGCGCCGGGTCCTGGCCGACGAAGTGCACGCCCGTCCCTACGAGGCCTTGCGCGCGCCGGTTCGGGCGAGCCACCTTGCCTTGGCTACCGGTGAAGGGGCCTATGGCACCGACCGGGCCCATGTGGAAGCCCTGTGCAGTCGATCGGGCATCGCGCCGCCGCCGGCCGGGGCCATTCATTTCTCTGCCGATTTCGGGGATTTCCGCCTGCGGTGGGAACGCCATACCGAGTTTTCCACCTACACCTTTTACCGTGGCGGGCCGTTCGATGAGCCATTTGCCGCCACCGCCTGCGAACTGGCTCCCACCGATTGGCTGGCCGCATTACCGGGCAAGGTGCTGGTTGCCGTGCATACCGCGGTCGATACGGCGCGGCGCTCGGCCGATGAAATGGCGGCCATTTTCGCCGGCCATGCCGTGATCGGCAGCCGCGTCGTCAGCGGCGCGGCCGAGGCCTTCACCGACTTTCGCATCCATGCCGACGGGTTTAGCCGCATCCTCGTCTACGACCAGGGGTTGACCGTCAACCAGACCGGGCGGTTGATCCAGCGCCTGCTGGAAATCGAGACCTACCGGATCATGGCCCTGAGGGCGTTCCCCTTGGCCCGCGAACTGGGGCCGCAGCTGACCCGCATGGACAAGGATCTTGCCGAAATCGTCGCCGCGATGGCCGGGCCGGCGGGCGATGCGGAGGACCGCGCGCTGCTCGGACGGCTGACCGATCTGGCGGCCCAGGCCGAGCATCGGGCGGCCGAGCACAGCTATCGCTTCTCGGCGGCCAAGGCCTATTACGCCCTGGTGGCCAAACGTATCGAGGAACTGCGCGAGGAACGCATCGCCGGCATGCAGATGATCGGCGAATTCATGGATCGGCGCTTAGGCCCGGCCATGAAGACCGTCGAGTCGACGGTCGACCGCCACGCCATCCTGTTGCGCCGGGTAAGCCGTGCCGGTGCCTTGCTGCGCACCCGCGTCGACATCGCTCTGGGCGAGAAGAATGGCGACCTGTTGAAATCGATGAACCGGCGAGCCGAACTCCAGCTCCGCCTGCAGGAAACGGTCGAGGGTCTGTCGGTGGTCGCCATCAGCTATTATCTGCTTGGCCTGATTGGGCATGTGGCGACCGGACTGAAGGCGGCCGGCCTGCGTATCGACAGCGATCTGGCCGACCTGATCGGGCTACCCGTGGTGCTTGGCATGGTGGCTCTCGGCGTGCGCCGCCTGCGCCGCGCCGTCGGCCACAAGGGGGCGGAATAGATTTTTTCATCTGGCCCCTCGCCGGGCGGGGTGCCCGGCGCCTGAGGGACAAATTAATTAGGCATGCCCGGCATCGCCCGACAGCATGCTGAAATCGACACCGATCTTGGCGATGGCCCGTTCCCATTTGTGCTCGATCTCAATGCCGAACAACAGTTCGTCGTCGGCCGGCACGTTGAGCCAGGCGTTGTCGCGGATTTCAGTATCCAACTGCCCCGCTCCCCAGCCGGCGTAGCCGAGGGCGAGAAGACTTTGCCGCGGTCCGCGGCCTTCGGCGATGGCCTTGAGCACGTCCACCGTTGCGGTCAGCGCCACATGGTCATCGACCAGCAGGGTTGTATCCTGGACATAATCGGTCGAATGCAGTACGAAACCGCGGCCGGCCTCGACCGGGCCGCCGAAATGAATGCGGATCGGATCGCACAGAGGCGTCGGCTCGATATTGAGCTGTTCCAGCAGGTCGGGAAAACTGAGCGCACTGAACAAGCGGTTCACCACCAGGCCCATGGCCCCTTCGGCGGTATGCGCGCACAGATACACGACAGTTCGCGAAAAGCGCGAATCCTGCATCTGCGGCATGGCGATCAGCATTTGGCCGGCAAGATAGCCGATGGATTTCAGAGTGTGCGGCATAACCATCACATATGCCGGTGGCGAGAGTAACGCAAGGTTTTCGCCCTTGGTCCTTTCGCCCGAGGTAGGCCGGGCCGGGAATTAAGACAATTCGTAATCCGGGCTGGAACAGGGGCCCATGACCCCGCCATAATCCGGCTTGACCTTAGGCCCGATCGGGAATGGTGGATCTCTTTCCGAACAAAGGTTTAGGGCCACACGGTCTGCCGACAGGGAATGGACAGATGGCTTTTGGCAAAGTGATCGGGGCATTGGCGGGACTGCTGATTGGGATCTCGTGGACCGCGTCGGCATTCGCCGAAGCGGGGGCTTCCGACTGGTCGATCAACGATCAAGGCCAGGTACGGCTGGTTTCGGCGGTGACCGCCGTCGGCGATGTCGGCAGCCTCCAACTCGGGCTGGAATTCCAGTTGAAGCCCGGCTGGAAGATCTATTGGCGCTCGCCCGGCGATGCCGGATATCCCCCGTCCATCGATTGGAAGGGGTCGGACAACCTGGCCGAAGCGGTAATGTCCTGGCCGGCGCCCCACCGGTTCAGCATCTCCGGCCTCGAGACCATGGGCTACAAGGGCGACGTGGTGCTGCCTGTCGTCGCCCGCCTGAATGAGCCAACCAAGCCCTTGTCCCTGCATGGCGCCGTCGACTACCTGGTTTGCGCGGTGACCTGTGTTCCGCAGCATGCCGACCTGACGCTGCAGTTGCCGGCGGGCAAGGCCGGAGCCGGGCCGGAAGCCCATATCATCAACCGCTTCCTGGCGCGGGTGCCGTCGGATGGGGCGCGCCAGGGAATGCACCTGATCAGCGCCGAAGGCACCGAAAGCGGGGCACTGAAAGTGGTGGTGGCGGCCGACCCGCCGCTGGCGGATCCCGACCTGTTCGTCGAGCGGGCCGATCAGAAGCAGTTCGGCAAGCCCCGGGTCCGGCTGGAGGCGCAAGGCAAGCGCGCGATTTTCGAGACCATGCCGGCTGCCGACACGGGCGAGGGGGGGCTGTATGGCAAGCCGGTCACCCTGACGGTGGTGGACGGTGTCCGCGGGATGGAGGTGGTGACCGACATCGCCCGGCCTCAGGCCGGGCCGCGAGTCGGCAAGCTGCTCGCCATCATGGCAGTCGCCCTGCTGGGAGGGCTGATCCTCAACGTCATGCCCTGTGTGCTTCCGGTGCTGTCGTTGAAGGTCCTTGGGCTGGTCGGCCATGCCGGTGGCGAGCGCCGGCACATCCGCGCAGGGTTCCTGGCCTCGGCGTCGGGCATCCTGGCGTCGTTCCTGGTGCTGGCCGCGATCACCAGCGTGATCAAGGCGGCCGGCGCTTCGGTCGGCTGGGGTATCCAGTTCCAGCAGCCGCTGTTCCTGATCGTGATGGTGGTGATCGTCAGCCTGTTCGCCGCCAACCTGTTCGGGCTCTATGAAATTCCGTTGCCCCAGTGGGCTGCCGCAATGGGGCGGGGCCGTGGCAATCCGCACAGCCTGCTCGGCCATTTCGCCGCCGG
The DNA here is from genome assembly GCA_021781575.1 of Pseudomonadota bacterium. Classification (GTDB taxonomy): domain Bacteria; phylum Pseudomonadota; class Alphaproteobacteria; order Rhodospirillales; family Magnetospirillaceae; genus DUZF01. Next base: position 60,329 of record JAJXWP010000004.1, on the reverse strand, counting down.
CGCCTTCGCCACTTTGCTGGCGACCCCGTGTTCGGCGCCGTTTCTCGGCACCGCTATCGGTTTCGCCCTGGCCAACGGGACCATTGAGATCTTCTCCGTCTTCACCCTGCTGGGCCTCGGCATGGCGCTGCCCTATCTGACGGTGGCCGCCTGGCCGCAGTTGGCGCAGCGCTTGCCCCGGCCGGGGAAATGGATGATTGCGGTCCGGCGCCTGTTGGGCCTGATCCTGCTGGGCACGGCCATCTGGCTGCTGGCGATCCTGGGGGTCGAGGCCGGGCGGCCGGCCAGCCTGACGGTCGCCGGCCTGATGGCCGTCGCGCTGCTGGTGCTGGTGGCCGGGCGCCGCCTGCCGAGCGCAGTACGGCTGACCGCCGTCGGCCTGTTGGCCGTTGCCTCCTTGGCCGCGTCCTACACTTCGCTGCCGCAACCGAAGGTCGGTACGGCGGCGATGAAGGGGCTGTGGAAGCCGTTCGATAAGGATGCCCTGGCCAAATACGTCGCCCAGGGCAAGGTGGTCTTCGTCGATGTGACCGCCGAATGGTGCCTGACCTGCCAGGTCAACAAGGCGACCGTGGTTTATCGCGGCAAAGTGGCCGATGAGCTGAGGAACGGCAATGTGGTCGCCATGCAGGCCGATTGGACGCGCCCGAACGAGGTTGTCGCGGCCTATCTGGCGAGTTTCGGGCGGTACGGAATTCCGTTCGACGCCGTCTACGGACCCGGCGCCCCGGAAGGCTTGGCCTTGCCCGAGTTGCTCACCGAAGATGCGGTGCTGAAGGCGCTCGAAAAGGCCAGGAAAGCATCATAGGCCCCGCCCGGCGAGAGGCGAACCGGTCTAATTCGGTGCCAATGCATTGGTCAGCGGCGCCGCCTTGGCATCCCGCTCGCCCAGGGGGGGCAGGTCGAAGCGCAATTCGATCAGTTTGAGGATCGAGGTCGTGTCATAGACGGTATGGTCGACGAAGCCTCTTTTCGCCAGCGGCGAGATGATCAGCGCCGGCACCCGCGTTCCGGGGCCCCAGCGATCGCCCTTGGGGGGCGCCATGTGATCCCAGAAGCCCCCGTTCTCGTCATAGGTGACGATGATCAACGTCGACTTCCATAGACGGCTTTTCTTGATCCTGGCGATAATGTCGGCGGCACGGTCGTCGGCGTTGGTGATATTGGCGTAGCCGGGGTGCTGGTCCTCGATCCCCAACGGCTTGAAGAAGGCAACGGCCGGCAAAGACCCGTGGACGATGGCGGTGTAGAGGTCGGTTTCGTCCTTCAAATGCTCCTTGCGGCCTTGCGTGCCGTCGCCGTAATTGGCGAAATAGACAAACGGCTGGTGGTGGAACTGAAAGCTGGGGGCAGGGCGGCCCGCCAGCGCGTCGTTCCACCCGCCGGCATACCAGGCCCAGGAGACATGCTTGGCCGACAGCATGTCGCCGATATTGGGTAGCGTCACCGGCGGCAGCAGCTTCGATCTGTCGGAAATCGACGCCGGATGGGGCTGGAAGACGGAGAAGATCGTGTTGACGGCGTAGCCGTCGGGCGTCACCGCACCGTCCCTGATCAGACCGCCCTTGTCGTCGACCACCGCCCGCATCGCCTCGGGCGCGGCCTCGTATTTCGGCGTACAGGCGCAAACCAGCCAAAAATGATTGAGGAAGGAACCTCCGAAGGCGCCCTGAAAGAAGTGATCGGCCAGGGTATACTGCCTGGCATAGCGCCACAGCTTGGTGTGGCGCGTGTCGTAGTAGCCCATGACCAGTCCGCCGGCGTTCGAATAGGTGGCGAATTTGTCATCGCGCCCGCCGTCGATCTGCAGCTGGTTCTGGTAGAAGCGGTGAATCAGGTCGGGCGTCCGCTGATCCAGCCGCAGATAGTCGTCGATGCGGAATGGCGCGTTGGGCAGATCCGTGGGGAAACGAGGGTCGGGTACGGGTGGCAAGACCGCATAGACCTGACCGCGGCGATCAACCTGGGGCACCAGATCGGACGTCCCGGGGAGGCCGGCGGCACCCGGAAACAGGCCGAACATGTTGTCGAAGCTGTGGTTCTCGAGATAAATGACGAGAATGTGCCGGATCGCGTCAATCCCACGGGGCGCCCTGGTTTCGGCCGCCGCTGCGGGGCTTCCGGTGGCGATCAGGACGCAAAGGGCGGCGGCGACTTGAAGGCGGGCGGCGGGCATCATGTTCCGGTCCCGATTGTTCGCGTTTTGCGTAGGGTACCGAAAGCAGAGGACCGGCGCCATACTGGGTGACGGCGGATGGCACGGCCCGGGCCTCTCGCTCAATTCGGACGAGGCCGCTGGCCTCTATCTTTCAGTTCGCCGGGACGCCGGGCTTGCCGCCGCGGCCAAGGTCAATCAGGGCGGGGGCCGCCAGGACGAGGCGGACCAGTTCGGCTTGGCGCGTAATACCGGTCTTGTTGAAGATCCGCTTCAGATAGGTGCGGGCCGAACTGAGCGTGATGCCCAGCCTTTCGGCGGCATCCTCGATCCGCAGGCCTTCGCCCAAGGCGATGGTCAGGCGAGCTTCCGCCTCGGTCAGGTCGAACAGCCGGGCGATGGTTTCGGCGGTCGGCAGGGCCTGGCGATCCGGATCGCTGACCAGCAGAACAGCGACCGGTGGCGCGCCGGCGTTCGTGGCCAAAGGCGAGATGACTACCGAAAGCGGCCTGTCTTCGTGATTTCTGGTCACCGCCAGGGCGCGAGCCGGCGCATTGCTTCCGCCATCGATCACCTCGTTGACCAGTTGATGCAACTCCGCCGTCTCGGCTGTCCGGGCGGTGCGGCAGATTCCGTTGGAGCCCAGCGACAATGCGCCGCTTCTGCCCAGATATTCGGCCCCCAGGCTGTTCATGAAGACGACATGAGCATCCCGCTCGACCACCACGATTCCGGTGGGCAGCCGATTGAGCGCCGCCACACTCAATGCCTCGGCGCTCAATCCGGCCGGAGGCGACGCTGTCGCCGAAGCTTGCGCATGAGCCAGCGCTTCCCTGATGCCGGAAGCCAGCACGGCGGCCGGACAGGGCTTGGTATAGAAACGAAATACCTTTGCTTCGTTGATGGCGGCGATGGCGGTTTCGAGATCGGCCGTGCCGGTCAGCATGATCGTCATGGTGGCGGCATGATGGGCGGTCATGGCGCGGATCAGGTCCAGCCCCGACATGGCCGGCATGCGCATGTCGACCACCGCCACGTCGAACGGTTGCGCCTTCTGGGCCGCCAGCGCCTCCGCCGCCGCCGAACAGAACGCCATGTCCCAGGCGCTCCCGTGGGCCCGCAACGACCGGCGGAGGCCGTCGAGCACATGGGGTTCGTCGTCAACGAAGACGACGCGCGGTCTGTGGCCGGTGTTCATCGGTCGCCGTCAACTCTGTCAGCGGCTGCTCGGCAACGTCCCCAAATGGGGATGTCGCAGCCGGCCGTCCCTCGCCAAGATGGCCAGTATTAGCCGCCCGGGCGGCGTGGCGCAAGCCCTGGGCGGATGGCGTGAAGGCGAAGGCCGGGATGAAGAAGATGTATTCCAGCGTTCAGGCGAGTCCATTCCCAGTGCTGGTTCACTTCGACGGTTATGTGGAGTGGGGGAACCCGGCTTTTGTCAACCGCTTCGGCATCAATCCGGCGAATATCAAGCGCCTGAAGGTTCGGGAGCTTCTCTGGTGCCTGGGTATTCCCGATCCGCTGGCGCGCATCGTCGCCGAGGGGGCGACCTTTCCCGAGATGGATGTCGCTTCCTTGGCCGGCGCCGCGGCGATCAGTCTGCGCCTGCGGCAGTCGCTGCTGGACGGGCAGGAGCCCGACCACTCTCGCCTGGTCCTGTCGATCGACGAACATCCGGTCTCGGTCGGCACCTGATTCCGCTCCGCGCCCGATCGCACGAAATTGTCGTGGACGCGTCGATTCAGCTATGCTGGATGGAAATGACGCGGGGGATTGGGCCTCATGGCCATCGACATATTGCTTGTGGAACCGAACGGCGCGCAGGCGGCGTTCGTCTCTGATCTGCTGTTGTCGGACGATCCTCAGGCGTTCCGGATCGACCCCGTCGAGACGATCGAAAGCGCCAGGCGAAGACTGGCGGAGAAGGCGTTCGATGCCGTCCTTCTCGATCTCGAGGCGCTTCCCGAGCAACTCGTTGTGCTTCCCGATTTCATAACCGCCGCCGCCGAACTTCCGGTCATCGTGCTGACCAGGGCCGACGACCGGGCGTTTGGCACCATGGCCGTGCAGGCAGGCGCTCAAGACGTTCTGGTGATGAGCCGGATCAATGGCGATGCTTTGCGCCGTGTCGTCCGCTACTCCTGCGAGCGGCTGCGTGCCATCCGGGGGGGCGATGGGTTGGGAAGCGAGATCGCCGAACGGCGACGGGTCGAGGAGGCGTTGCGGGAAAGCCGGTACCGCATGCAGGCGGTCACCGAAAGCCTGTTCGAAGGCATCCTGGTCATCGATGCCAACGGCCATATCATATTCTCCAACCGTTCCGCCGACACGCTGCTCGGCGACGGTGGTCGCACGCGCCTTGTCGGGGCTCATATGGACGCCATTTTCCGGATCAGGCAGGCCGGCGGTTCGCGAGGGTTCGACGAAGGCCCGCTGCGCCATGTTGCCGAGACGGGCCGGGTGCTGCGGGACGACGATGCGGTATTCGAATTGCGCGACGGGCGGCTACTGATGGTGGCGTTCGCCTGCTCGCCGCTGGTGGAAGAAGGGCGGCGGAAAGGGGCGATCGTTTCGTTTCGCGATATCCACGGCCTGAAAAAGGCGCAGCAGGAAGCGCTGCAGGCGTCGAAGCTGGCCAGCGTCGGCCAGCTGGCGGCCGGAATCGCTCATGAAATCAATACACCGACACAGTATATCGGCGATAATTTGCGCTTTCTGGGCGACTCATTCACCGCGGTCACCGGCCTGCTGGCCCGTCTTCGGCAAATCATCGATTGCCCCCCCGGCAGCCTGGCCGAGACCGGCGAGGCGATGCGCCGGGCTACCGCCGAGGCCGACCTGGATTACCTGATCGACGAGATCCCCAAAGCCATCGCGCAATCCCTCGACGGACTTGGCCAGGTCTCCCGCATCGTTTTGGCGATGAAGGAGTTTTCACATCCGGGCGAGCGGGAGAAGGTGGTCGCCGACCTCAACCAGGCGATCGAGCACACGCTCGCCGTCAGCCGCAACGAGTGGAAGCATTTCGCCGAGATCCGCCTGGATCTCGACGCCGGCCTGCCGAAAGTCTTCTGCCTTCCCGGCGAGCTCAACCAGGTGCTGCTCAATCTGGTAGTGAACGCCGTGCACGCCATCGAAGCCGCCGAGCGGGCCGGCAAGGGCTGGATCGCCATTGCCACCCGCCAACGCGGCGACGTGGTGGAAATCACCGTGGAGGACGACGGAATCGGGATGGCCGAGGACGTCAAGGAACGCATTTTCGACCCGTTCTTCACCACCAAGCCGGTGGGCAAGGGAACGGGGCAGGGCTTGTCCATCTGCCGCGATGTGGTGGTCAATAAGCACGGGGGGCGAATTTCGGTGGAGACGGAACAGGGCAGGGGAGCCAAATTCACCATCACCCTGCCGGTCAACGGCGCCACCCAACCAGCCGAGGCACTTCCATGACCATGTGCCGGATCCTGTTCGTCGACGACGATCGTAACGTTCTCTCGGGGCTGCAGCGGCTGCTGCGCGGGATGCGCAACGAGTGGGACATGCAGTTCGTCGAAAGCGGCGCGGCGGCGCTGGCCGCCATGGCAGCCCAGCCCTTCGACGTGATCGTGTCGGATATGCGCATGCCGGGCATGGATGGTGCGGAGCTGTTGTCGGAAGTGCGGCGGCGCCATCCGGGTGTGCTACGGATCATCCTGTCCGGCTATTCCGAGGCGGAAAGCGTCATGCGGACGGTCGGGCCGGCCCATCAGTTTCTGGCCAAACCCTGTTCCGACAAGACCCTGGTCGATGTTGTCCGCCGGGCCCTGGAACTGCAGCGCATGGTCGACTCGGCGCCGTTGCGGGCCTTGCTGGCGGGGATCAGGAACCTGCCGACGCCGTCCGACACCTATTATGCGCTGATGAAATATATCGAACTTCCCCAGGCCTCGGCCAACGGTGTCGCCGAAATCATCGGTCGCGACATGGCGATGACGGCGGAACTGCTGAAGCTTACCAATTCCGCCTATTTCACCATGCCGTCGCGGGTCACCACGCCCCTGCAGGCGGTCCGCATCCTCGGCTTTGAAACCTTGCGGGCGCTGGTGCTGCGGATCGGCATCTTCCGCAGCTTCAAGGGGCTCGAGGCCTTGGGCCGGCTGATGGATGACCTCAATCACGATAGTTTCCGTGTCGCCCGCATCGCCGAGCGGATCGCCAGGATCGAAGGATTGGACGAACGGCGGATTGAGGAAGCGTTCTGCGCCGGCATGCTGAGCCCGATCGGCATGCTGGTCCTGCTCGATCGTCTGCCGGCGAAATTTTCCCGGGCGAAAGGGGCGGTGGCCACCGGCGAGGATCCGCTCGATGCCGAGTTGGCTGCGTTCGGCGCCAGCCATCTGCAGGTGGGAGCCTATCTGCTGGGGGTCTGGGGGTTCAACCAGGCGGTGGTCGAGGCGGTGGCCTTTTCGGGGCGGCCGGGCATCCTCCAAGGCGATCAGTTCGGAGTGCCCGCCGCGGTGCATGTAGCGCGCGTCTTGGCCGGCCCGTCGCCGGTATACGCCTGTGCCGACGCCGAGCGCGAGGTTGGCCGCATGGCTCTCGACTTCTCCTATCTGGAGAGCCTGGGCAAGGGTGACCGCCTGGCCACCTGGACGGCGGAAACCATGGGCGAATGGAAGAATTAACCGACCGCCAGGATCACGTGGGACGCCTTGAACAGGGCGTAGGCGCGGTCGCCGATGGCTAGGCCGAGGTCGTCGATGCTTTGCCGGGTGACGACCGCGGTCAGGAACTTGCCGTCGCCGATGTCCAGGATCACTTCACTGTTCACGCCGCCGTCGACCCTTTCCACCATCGTGCCGAATATCTTGTTGCGAACCGAGATCTGCGGAGGCTGATCGCCGCCTGCCAGCATGACGAACGAGGATTTCACCAATGCGACTGCTTCCCGCCCTGGCTCCAGGCCAAGGTCGTCGACGCTCTCGTTGGTGATCACCGCGACCACCGTGTTGCTTTCCGACACTTTGAGCGTGACCTCGACGTTCACCGCCGCCCGCTTGACATCGACGACCTGTCCGTGGAGGGCGTTGCGGGCGCTGGTCTTCATGGCAAGGCTCCAGAACAATCGGTCGGAATCGGCCCCCAGCCCCTCCTCGGCGATCGCCGTCGAGATGCGGACCAGTTTCTCCTCCAGGCGGCGGAAAGCGACGATCAGGCGCCGTCCTTCTTCTGTTACCTCGGCGAAGCCGCCGCGCCGCCCGCCCGCCTGGGTGAGCACGGCGGGGCGCGGCAACAGGTTGTTGATGGCGGCGATGGCGTCCCACGCCCCTTTGTAGCTGAATCCCAAGGCCTGCGCGGCCTTGGTGATGCTGCCCTGTTCGGCCACCGCCTCGAGCATGGCGATGCGGTCACGGCCGACCAACAGCCGGCCGTCGCCCCGAAGCGCCAGCAATGCATCGATCTTTGGCGGCATCACTTGCCGATGATGACGTCGGAGGACTTGATGATGGCGGTGACTTCGTCGCCGATCTTCAGGCCCAGATCCTCGGCGGCGTCGTTGGTGATCGATGAGGTGACATGGATACCGTGCCCTATGTCGACCTTGAGCGTGGTGGTCACGATGCCTTTGTTGATGCTTTCGATCTTGCCCTTGAGAGCGTTGCGTGCGCTGAGTTTCATCATCGCCTCCCTTGCGGTGGTTGCGATCTTAGGCCCGCCACATCTTTGAGAAAAGGGGGTCATGCCGGCGAGCCGCAAGTTCCATTCGGATCGGCGCGACCTATCCGAAACGTTGCCCACCAATGGGCAGCGCATTCCTGAGGTGGCGCGGCGCTGTTAAGACATCCATAGCCGGTGGTGCTCCACCCCAGATGCCTGGTTGCCAAATGTCTGGATCCGGCAGCCCACCACTGGTGGTCCACCACCAGGTCGCTGCGGGGAGGGACTGACCATTTCTCGGGGCGGCCGTTTCGCGGAGAGCCTTCCATCCGGCCCCATCGGGAGCTTGACCATGGAATTTCGTTCGCCCTTAGACCAGGTTGTTGCCGCGTGGGTGGCCGCCTTTTGGCTGGCCGGCATGGCGGGGGTGCATTGGTGGGTGGCCTTGGGCTGTTCGCCGACCCGGCGCCGCCCCCATCTGCGGCTGGTCGTCGACCACGGGCGCCTCATCGGGGCGTGAAGCCGTATTTGCGGAATACCTGCCGCGCCTCCTTGGTTTTCAGGAACGCCAGGAAAGCCGCGGCGGCTGGTGTTTGCTGGCCGGCGACCAGTGCCGCCGGATAGACGATCGGCGCGTGCAGATTGTCGGGGAAGGTGGCGACGACCTTTACCTTCACCGCGACCGCGGCGTCGGTCCCATAGACGATTCCCAGCGGCGTCTCCGCCCGTTCGACCATGCTCAATGCGTCGCGCACGCTGGCGGCCCGGGCCAGCTTCGGTTCGAGTTCCTTCCACTGGCCGAGCGCTTCGAGGGCTTCCTTGGCGTATTTGCCTGCCGGCACGTGATCCGGGTCGCCTGTCGCCAGGCGGCCTTCGCCGAGCAGCACCGCCAGATGGGGTCCGTGCAGCAGGTTCACCGGCTGGCTTGGCGCTCCCGCCGGGGCGATCAGCACCAGCGTGTTGCCGAGCAGGTCCTCGCGGCTACCGGCGTCCACAAGCTTCCGGTCGGCCAGATAGTTCATCCAGTCCACATCGGCCGAGATGAAGATATTGGCCGGCGCGCCGTTGTCGATCTGCTTGGCCAGGGTGGATGAGGCCGCGTAAGAGGCGATCACCTTTCCCAGGCCTTTGGCGGCGAAATCCGAGCCGATTTCGTCGATGGCGTTGGTCAGCGACGCCGCGGCGAAGACGGTGACCTCGGCCGCCCTGGTCTCGGCGGTCGATATCAGGCAGAAAACGGTGGCGGCAAGCAGTGCCAAGAAACGTGTGCAGGTCATCGATCGGCTCGGCTTGCTCTCCTGTATCTCGTCATGCGTTATAACATACGAGTATATATCGTCCAGTGGGAATCGGCGTTGCGGTCCGTGTGGCCCTGCTTGACGCCGCCTGCCCGACCTGATCAGGCCCCAGCGCCGGGCGGCAGGCTGGCCAGGATGCCGGCGACCAGGATGATCGCTAGCCCCACCGCCGTCTCGACCATGACACTGCGACAAAGCGTCCGCCGCGCGGCCGCCGGGTCGCTCGCCTCCAGTTTTGGCATCAAGGCGAAACGGTTGATCGCCGCGATGGCCAGCAGTACGACGAACAACGAAAGCTTGGCCAGGTCGGCCCATCCATAGGCCGTCCCGACGGCGCCGGCCAAGCCGCCGACCAGTCCCCACCCCTGTGCCAAGGCGGTCGCCGCCAGGACCAGCACGCAAGCTGCCCCCAATGGTGAAAAGCGGCGCAGGGCGAGGCTGGCGGCCGCCGGCGGAGCGTCGGCGAGGAATCGCCACAGTGACGGCAGTTGCCCCAGCCAGAGACCGGCGGCCAGAACATGGAACAGGGTCGACAAGGCAAGCCAGTCCATCAGGGCGCCGCCGACACTCGCCGCATGTCCCACCAAGGCTTGCAATGCGGCCGCCGCGCCGGCAAGGCTCGCGGCGAGCACCAAACGGTTTGGATGCGGGCGGGCGGTCAGGGCGATAGACGCTCCGGCCAGCAAGCCCAGCCGGGTCGCCAACATCGCCCCGAAGCGGCTATGCTGGATGACCAAGGGGACGGCGGCCACCATGGCGCCCGGTTCCGTCACACCGGCCATCCGGCCGGAGGCCAGCAAGAGCCAGAGAGCTCCCGCCAGCGCCGCAATGGCTAGGCTGGTCCATAGCAGGCGCCGCCAGCGCCAGACGAACCGGGCTGCCAAGGAGGCGTCCATCAGGGCCAGCGCCGGCGGGGCGACAATCAACTGGAAGACGATCGTTCCCAGTACTGCCAGGCAGGCGGCGACCGAGATGCCACGGACGAGGGCCAGCCCGAGTCCGCCTGCAATCCCGAAGTTCGGCATGCTAGCGCGCCACGGTAAAGCGGTAGCTGCCCTGCGTCCTGTGGGTGTCGACCGACACGGCGCGCCAGACCACCTTGTAGGAGCCGGGGCCGATGGGCCGCAGGTCGACGATCAGGACCCGCGGATTGTCCGGCGCCCTGTGCGGCTTGCCGGTATCAGCCCGCTGCCCGGTGGCATCGGTCACTTCGATGGTGCTGAACGCCGGTTCGACCTTTTCCGAGAAGGTGACGGCCACCTGTTCGGGCGGCGTCGGCACGGTACCGCCGACCGCCGGAGAGGCGCTTTCCAGGCGGGCGTGCGCCCTCGCCGTGCCGGCGAAGACGATGAGGCAAAGCAGGACGAGCGAGAGCTTGCGCATGGGTGATCCTATTCAGAACAACGGCTTTCCAAGCGGGCTGCCGGGCAGCAGATCGTCGAGATAGACGTGGAACTGGGCAATGAAGCCGGTATAGCTGCCCGAGGCATGGGTCGCCGGGATCAGCGCCTCGACGCCGACCTGGTACCAATCGGCTTCATAGAGGACGCCCGGCGCAATGGTGCCGGTGGTGGTCGTCCCCGCATGCTGGCTCGAGGCCGGGCTGGAAAAGGCGAATTCGACGATGGGGATCAGGTGGTTGGCAAATTCCGGCAGGCCGTAGTCTATGACCTGCGAGCGCAAATAGGAAAGGTCGTAATATACCGAAGCTCCCAGGTTCCAGAAATCGGGATTGGGAGGGCGCGTCCCGTCGGGAGAAACGATGGTTGCCTCGTCGGCCCGCTGGTAACCGAATTCGCCGGTGATGGCGAATGGCCGCAGCAGGCCTAGGCTATTGGGCAAGTCGCCCAAGCCTTTGCCGACATAGACGGTGGGCTGGGTCCAGCCGGCGCTGTCGGCCAAACCCTGGCTGACCGCGCCGACGCCACCGAATTCCTTCTGCACGCCGACCGAAGCCAGGAGCTCATGGGCGTCGTTCTCGAAGAACTGGCATTTGAGCGTCAGGACGGGATCGTCCCAGCCCGACAGATTGCCGCCGGCTTGCGCCGGCTGGCGGACGACCCGGTATTGGTCGTTGAAGGCGAAGCCGAAGTTCTCGGTGATCCGCTTGTCCCATTCGAAGCCATAGTCGATTTCGTCGCCGGGGTTGTTCGGTTGGTAGACGACGGTCGGCAACGAGACTTCGTCGGCCACCGCCGGGTCGTCGAAGGTGAGGGTCACGGGGAAAAAGCGCGCTCCGGCGATACCGTGGGCGGCGGCCGGCAGCGACAGGAGGGTTGCCATCGTCGCGGCGATCGCTGCGCGGTGCAACTTCGACATGAGTACTCCTGGTCAGGAAACAGGAAGCGTCGCCGTCTCGACCGCGGCCTCCGACAGATCGCTGCTGAACCTGCCCGTCTCAAGACCTGGAGACTTTGACTTGCGTCAAGCCGCGATAGATCTCGGTTCGGTCAGTTCTTCTGCATCGCCGCCACCATCGCTGGAACGTTGTGGCGGAACATGGTGATGTAGGTGTCGGCCGGCCCACCCGGTTTCGACAGGGAATCGGAATAAAGGATGCCGCCGACGGCGGCCCCGTCGTCACGAGCCAAGGTCTGGATCAGTCGCGGATCGCTCATGTTCTCGATGAACAAGGCCTTGATATGTTCCTTTTTGATCTGCCGCGACAGTTGTGCCAGGCCGGCCGCCGTCGGCTCGCTGTCGGTGCTGATGCCCTCGGGGGCCAGGAAGGTCACGCCATAGGCCCGGCCGAAATAGCCGAAGGCGTCGTGCGAGGTGATGATTTTGCGCTTGGCTGGCGGTACCTGCGAGATTCCGTCCCGCACCCAGACGTCCAGGTCGTCGAGTTGCTTGATATAGGCTTCGGCCCGCCGACGGTAGGCGGCGGCATGGGGGCGATCCATCTCGGCGAGGGCTTCGGCGATGTTGGCCGCATAAATCTTGCCGTTGGCCAGATTCTGCCACGCATGGGGGTCGATCACCGCCGCGGCTGTGCCGCCGGTGCCCTTGTCCGGCTCCCGCAAGGTTTGCGGTTTGATCCCGCGGCTGGCCACTACGATCGGCGCCCCGGTGCCGGAGGCCTTGATCAGCCGGTCCATCCAGCCTTCCAGGCCGAGGCCGTTGACCACGACCAACCGGGCGGCGGCCAGTTCCTTAGCGTCGCCGGGAGAGGGCTGGTAGACATGCGCGTCGCCGCCGGGCGGGACCAGGCTCTTCACCGACACGTCCTCGCCGCCGACCTGCTTCACCATGTCGCCGAGGATGCTGAAGGTGGCGACGACCTTGACGGGCGCTGCCGCCCAGGCGTTACCAAGGCCCAGCGTCAGGCATAGGCCGAGGATGCAGGCCAGTCGCTTTGCCAAGGGAAACATCCGCAGCGCCTCCGCCGATGGTGTTGGTGACAAAATGTTATGTTATAACATCCCGACGCGGTTGGTGCGTCAAGGGGCCAACGGCAGCTTATGGCTGCCCACTATCTCTCCGCCAAGCGGACAGGGCGTCGAGGAGTCCGGATTCGAAGGATCGTGGCGAGATGCCGAGAGCGCTGCGCAGCGGCCCGACCGGTAACGTTACATCTTCGCGGAAGCGGTGCAGGATATTGGGATCGATCGGTGGCCGAATGCCGAGACGGGCCAAGGTCTCCAGGATCAACAGCAGGGGAGCGAGCGGCAGGTTCAGCAGCCGTACCCGGACGTCGAGCGCACGGGCGCACAGTTCCGCCATGGTTCGCCACATCAACGGTTCGGCGCCGGGCACGGCCAGAACCTCGGCGGATCTCCAGGAGCGGAGTGCCGCGGCCGTCACGGCGGCCGCCACGTCGTCGATATGGACCGGCTGGACCATATGCGTCCCCCCACCCGGAATGGGCAGGATGGGGAAGCGGCGGACAAGCCGCAGCAGGCGCTGGAGGTTGTTCTCCTGGGCGCCGCCGTAGATCATCGTCGGATGAAGCATCACGCCGCGCCGACCGGAGGCGAGGAACAGGGATTCGGCTCGACGGACCTGCTCGGCTGCCGCTTCCGGAGCCCCCGACCACCGCCAGGCGGAACCGACGAGGACGAGATGGTCGATTCCTTCCGGCAGCGCCGACAGCAAGTTGGCGGTGAAGCGGGCATGGCTGCAGTTGACTGCCACGCGTCCGCCGGCAAGAGCCGGCCCGATGGTCGCCGGCAGTGAAAGATCGGCCTGCCGGCGCTCGGCGCGAGGATCGACCGGATGCGCCTCGGGGTGACGCATGACCGCCCGGACGCGGCAGCCGGAGTCGAGAAGCGAGCCGACGACCCGTCGCCCCAGATCGGAACTGGCACCGAAAACCACCCTCATCGCCGCCACCAATCCAGCCAATCGCCCATCGGCGCGATCTCGGAGCACGAACCCCGCCAGGACGCCACGGCCTTTCCTGCTCCGTAAATGCCACAACTTCACGGTGGCCGTCACCATTGGTGAGACTGTGACCGACGGTGCCCATGCCGACGAGGATGCTGGAGCTGTCGCCGTTTGCGCTGATTTTGTCGGTGATGCGGATGAACTTGCCGGTTGCCGGGTCGTACATGGTCCTCGGGTCGGACATCGTGGCGAAGTGGCCGAGTCCGCCGAAGAAGCTGTCGAGGGTCGCCTGATAGGTGACCGTTCCGATCAGGTCGGTGGATTCGACGGCCGGATTCTCTGCCATCCCCACGACCGAAGGACCGACGGCGAGAGCGTTGTCCGGCGGGGAGGTGCCGCCGGGCAGATTGATCTCGAGGCCGTTGAAAACCTCGTCCGGGAAAGACGCGCTTGCCGTCAACCGCCTGCGACCGAAGCCGCATTATCCGCTGGCGGCATCTAGAGCCTACCTCTTCGGGCAAGGGGTGATGTCTCGTCGGCGCGTCAGCGCCGAACACGCTCTGCGAAAGGGGGAAGGGGGTCGGCTCAGGCGCCGGCGGCTTCCTTCAGCCCTTGCCGGGCCAGGGCGTCGGCTCGTTCGTTCTCCGGATGGCCGGAATGGCCGCGCACCCAGTGCCAGGACACCTGATGGCGGGCGGCCACGTCGTCAAGGGCACGCCACAGGTCCTCGTTCTTCACCGGCTTCTTGTCCGCCGTCTTCCAGCCGCGCGCCTTCCAGCCGCGCAGCCATTCGCTGATGCCCTTCTGCACATACTGGCTGTCGGTGTAGACCTCGACCCGGCACGGCCGCTTCAGGGCGGAAAGCCCCGAGATCACCGCCATCAGTTCCATGCGGTTGTTGGTGGTGGCAGGTTCCCCGCCGGACAATTCCTTTTCGGTGCCATTCCAGCGCAGGATCGCACCCCAGCCGCCCGGGCCGGGATTGCCCGAACAGGCGCCGTCGGTATAGAGGGTCACGACGCTCACTCAGCAGCCCCCCGCCGCCAGCGGCCCCGATTCCAGTCCATAGGCGCCGGGACCGCAGATCTCGGCATGGAAGCGCAACTTGCGTTCGTATTCGAGCGGGTCCTTGCGTTTGACGAAGGCACCCGCCGGAGTGTTCAGCCAGTCGTAGAGGCGGGTCAGCAGGAAGCGCATGGCGGCGCCGCGGGCCAGAGTGGGCAGGGCATGGAACTCCTCGGCGGATAACGGTCGCACCTGCTGGTAGTTGCAGAGCATCAGCCGCGCCTTGGTGACGTTGAAGGCGCCGTCAGGCTCGAAGCACCAGGCGTTCAGGCAGATCGCGATATCGTAGGCGAGGAAGTCGGTGCAGGCGAAGTAGAAGTCGATCAGCCCCGAAACCCGGTCGCCCATGAAAAAGACGTTATCGGGGAACAGGTCTGCATGGATGATGCCGTCGGGCAGGCCGGACGGCCAATGCGCTTCCAGCCAATCCAGTTCGCGGCCGAGCTGCTCGGCCAATCCCGGCTTGACCTCGTCGGCCCGCCCGGCTTCCAGTTCGAACAGCGGCCGCCAGTTGGGCAAGCCCAGTGAATTGCGGCGCGACAAGGCAAAGCCCTGTCCTTTCAGGTGCATGTCGGCCATCGCCGCTCCCAAGGCTGCGCAGTGTCGGGCGGTGATGCGGCGCGGCCACAAGCCTTTGAGGAAGGTGACGATGGCAGCCGGGCGGCCGCACAAGTCACGCAGCGTCCTGCCGTCCCTGCCGTGCAGTGGGGTTGGGCAGGCCAGGCCTCGGCTCGCCAAATGGTCCATCAGGCCGATGAAGAACGGCAGGTCGTCGGGGTTCACCCGCTTTTCGTAAAGGGTCAGGATGAAGCTGCCCACCGACGTCTGCAGCAGGTAGTTGGAGTTCTCGACGCCTTCGGCAATGCCTTTGCAGCTGATCACCGTGCCGATGTCGTAGTCGGCGACGAACGCCTCCAGCTCTTCGTCGGACACTTCGGTATAGACGGCCATTCTATTCGCCTAGTTCCTGGGGAATTTTGAAGGTAATTTCTTCGCGGGTCACCGCCACTTCTTCGATGGTGACCTCGAAGCGTCGGCGGCAAGCGGCAATCGCTTCGTCGACCAGCGCTTCCGGGGCCGACGCCCCGGCCGATATCCCCAGGCGGGCAATCGGTCCGAGGGCCTCCCAGTCGATCTCGGCAGCCCGCCGAACAAGGAAGGCGGCGGGGCATCCGGCGCGCGCCGCGACCTCAACCAGCCGCACGGAGTTGCAGGAGTTGGGCGCTCCCAACACGATCAGCGCGTCGCAGCGGCCGGCGATGGCCTTGACCGCGTGCTGGCGATTGGTCGTCGCATAGCAGATATCGTCTTTTCTCGGGCCCTCGATTGCTGGGAAGCGCCGCCGCAGGACCGCGATGATCTCCGCCGCGTCATCGACGGAGAGCGTCGTCTGGGTGACGTAGGCGAGGCACTCGGGCGAATCCGGGGCCACCGTTTCGGCTTCCTGGGCCGTCTGCACCAGCAAGATCCGGCCTTCCGGCGCTTGGCCCATGGTTCCCACCACTTCAGGATGGCTGCGATGGCCGATCATCAGAACCTGCCGGCCGTCGTCGATCTGGCGCTTCGCTTCGCGATGCACTTTGGTGACCAGCGGGCAGGTGGCGTCCACCGTCCGCATGCCGCGCGCCCTGGCCACCGCCTGCACCGACCGAGGCACCCCATGGGCAGAGAACACCACCGGCCGGTTGTCCGGTGCGGCGTCGAGTTCGTCGACGAAGACCGCTCCCTTGGCCTCCAGCGAAGACACGACGTACCGGTTATGCACGATCTCGTGACGCACATAGACGGGCGGGCCGTATTTCCGCAAGGTCTCCTCGACCATCAGGACGGCGCGTTCGACGCCGGCGCAGAAGCCGCGCGGGCTGGCAAGCAGGAGAGTGAGTGGTTGTCTGGTCATAACCCGGTAAGGAGTGGGTGCAGGGCCGGCCGGATGCACGGCGGCTTGTGCGCCGCTCCGCTGTTCTCTAAAGTCGCCAGCAATAGCAGACTTGAGCCTGAGGAAAAAGGTGCACTCATGAGCGAGCCGGTGGTTGCCCGCAAAAGTTTGTTTTTCACCGCTCTGGCGGCGGTTCTGGCGCTCTCGGGGTGCAGCATGTTCGATCAGGACGACGTCAAGGCTCCCTGCCCGAAGGTCTCGATCCTGGCCGATGCCGCCAAGCTGGTGCGCTTCCGGCCCGGGCCGGGGCGCGACGTCACCGATGTCGAAACCCAGGCGGAACTGACCGGCTACCAGGGCAGCTGTCACTACGACAAAACGAAGAAGATGATGAATGTTTCGCTGGCCGTCGGCATCGATGCCGCACGCGGTCCGGCCGCCCAGGGCCGGGCAGCCAATCTGTCATATTTCGTGGCGATTCCCACATTCTGGCCCGATCCCAAGGCCAAAGTGGTGCTGCCGGTGGCGATCGCCTTCCCCGGCAATGCCACCACCGTCCACTACACCGACAACGACGTGCAGATCTCCATTCCCGTCCCCGTGGTCAAGGATATGGCCAAATATGAGATCGTCCTCGGCCTGCAGTTGAATGAGGCGGAACTCGAATACAATCGGCAGCACCGCGGCGCCACAATTCAATAAGTTGGTGGGCCGCCCGATCCAGGCGCTTGGGAACCAAGCGTCTGGGGCGGACCACTAGGAGTCTGGGGGCGCCCGCCCCAATTTCGCATTCGTCGGGTTGGCCGCCGACCGTTGACCCGGTGCACCGGCCAGGTAAACTGTAGGCTTGGCTGAGGGCAAGGGAAAGGCATCCCATGAGCGAAGATCGGTCGACCCTGGCTCGAACCCCGCTTCACGCCCTGCATCTGGAACTCGGCGCGAAAATGGTGCCCTTCGCCGGCTATCATATGCCGGTGCAGTTTGCGGCCGGGATTCTGGCCGAACATCACCATACCCGCCGGGCGGCCGGGCTGTTCGACGTATCGCATATGGGACAGGCGGTGATTGCCGGGGCGGACCGGGCCGCCGCCGTCGAGGCGCTGGTCCCCGGCGACATCCTGGCCTTGGCGCCGGAGCGCATGCGCTACACTCAGCTGACCGACGCCCGAGGCGGAATTCTCGATGATCTGATGATCGGCAATGCCGGCGACCATCTGTTCTTGGTGGTCAACGCCGCTTGCAAGGCGGCCGACATCGCCCATCTCAAGGCGGGCACGGCGGGGCGGGCCGAGGTGACGGAACTGACCGACCGTGCTCTGCTCGCCTTGCAAGGGCCGGCCGCCGAGGCGGTTCTGTCGCGCTTGGCGCCGGAGGCCGCCGACATGGTTTTTATGAGTTTTCGCCCCCTCTCCATCATCGGTATTCCCTGCCTGGTCAGCCGTTCGGGCTATACCGGCGAAGACGGCTACGAGATTTCCGTACCGGCCGGCCGGGCCGAGGCCCTGGCGCGGCGCCTGCTGGCCGAGCCGGAGGTTGCGCCGGCGGGGCTCGGGGCGCGGGATTCGCTTCGGCTGGAAGCGGGGCTCTGCCTTTATGGCTCGGATATCGATACCGGTACCACGCCGGTGGAGGCGGCGCTGACATGGTCGATTTCCAGGCGGCGGCGCACCGAGGGCGGCTTTCCCGGCGCGGCCGTGGTGCAGCGCCAACTGGCCGAGGGCCCGGCCCGACTGAGGGTCGGCCTGAGGCCGGTGGACAAGGCACCGGCGCGCGCCCACACGCCGATTACCGACGCCGAGGGGCGACCGATCGGCGAAGTGACCAGCGGCGGGTTCGGCCCCACAGTGAACGGCCCCGTCGCCATGGGCTATGTCGAAGCGGCGCATGCCCACACCGGCACCGCCGTGATGCTGGTGGTGCGCGGCGCGCCGCGCCCGGCCCATGTGGTGGACCTGCCGTTCGTTCCGCACCGCTACCGCAAGGGTTGAGGCTTCCAGCCGAGCAGGGGATGACGATGAGCAACACCTATTTCACCACCGAGCACGAATGGATCGACGTCGACGGGGATATCGGCACTGTCGGAATCACCGACCACGCCCAGCATGCGCTGGGCGACGTGGTCTTCGTCGAGCTTCCGGCGCTCGGCAAGAGGGTGGCGAAAGCGACCGAGGCGGCGGTGGTCGAATCGGTCAAGGCGGCCTCGGAAGTATTCTCCCCGGTTTCCGGCGATATCGTCGCGGTCAACGATGCCATCGTCGAGCAGCCAGGCCTGGTCAACGAGGCCGCTGAGACGACAGCCTGGTTCTTCAAGCTGCGTCTGGCCGATCCGGCCGAGCTGACCGGGTTGATGGACCGGGCCGCCTATGACGAGTTTGTCAAGGGCCTGGAGTGACCGTCGATGCGCTACCTGCCGCTCACCGACTCCGACCGGCAGGCCATGCTGGCGGCCATCGGCGTCGCGGGGATCGATGACCTGTTCAAGGACGTGCCGGCTTCGGCGCGGCGCCAGGCACCGGTCGACCTGCCCCTGCACGCCGGAGAGATGGAGGTCGAACGCCGACTGACGGCGTTGGCGCAGAAGAATCTGTCGGCCGGGTGCGCCCCTTTCTTCATCGGGGCGGGGGCCTATCGGCACCACCTGCCGGCGGCGGTGGACGCGCTGATCCAACGGGGCGAATTCCTGACCTCTTATACACCCTATCAGCCCGAGATCAGCCAGGGGACGCTGCAATACCTGTTCGAGTTCCAGAGCCAGGTAGCGCTGCTGACCGGCATGGACGTGGCCAACGCGTCGATGTATGACGCAGCCACCGCCACCGCCGAGGCCGCGGCCATGGCCTGTCGCATCACCAAGCGCACCCATGTTCTGCTGTCCGGTGACCTGCACCCCCATTACCGCAGCGTCACTGCCACGGCGCTGCAGTACAGCGGGCCCGAGGTGGAGGCTTTGGCCCCGGATCCCCTCGGCACCGAGGATCTGATCGGCCGTATCGGCCCCGACACCGCTTGCGTGGTGGCGCAGAATCCCGGCTTCTTCGGACATCTGCGCGATGTCACGGCGCTGGCGGCGGCCTGCCATGCGGCGGGAGCCCTGCTGGTGGTGGCGGTGACCGAACCGGTATCGCTGGGCTTGATCAAGGCGCCGGGCCAGATGGACGCCGACATCGTCGTCGCCGAGGGGCAGAGCATCGGCAATCCGATGAGTTTCGGCGGGCCCGGCCTGGGCCTGTTCGCCACGCGCGACAAATTCGTCCGCCAGATGCCCGGTCGCCTGGTCGGCCAGACCGTCGACGAAGACGGCCGGCGCGGCTGGGTGCTGACATTGTCGACGCGCGAGCAACATATCCGGCGGGAAAAAGCTACCAGCAACATCTGCACCAATTCCGGGCTTTGCGCCCTGGCTTTCACCATTCATCTGTCGCTTCTGGGGGAAGAAGGGTTCCGTCGCCTGGCCCGGCTCAACCATGCCCATGCGGTCCTCCTGGCGGAAAAGTTAGGGGCGGTCAAAGGGGTCAGAGTGCTTAACCGCACCTTCTTCAACGAGTTCGCCATCACCTTGCCGAAACCGGCGGCGGACGTGGCGGAAGCCCTGGCTGGGCGCGGCATCCTGGGTGGAGTCCCGGCGTCGCGTTTCTATCCCTCCTACCCGGAGCTGGGCGAGGTGCTGCTGCTGGCCGCCACCGAAACCACTGCCGAAGCCGATATGGACGCGCTTGCCAGCGCCTTGCGGGAGGTGCTGTGATGGCCGAGACCGCAAGCGGCAACCGCGGACTGATGCTGGAAGAGCCGCTGATCTTCGAGTTGGACAGCCCCGGGCAATGCGGTGTCGACCTGCCCGAGCCACCGCCGGTGATCGATCGCCTGGGGGGGCTGGAGCGTCCGGGGCCGATCGGCCTGCCCGGCCTGTCCGAGCCGACCGTGGTGCGGCACTATACCCGCCTCAGCCAGAAGAACGTCGGCATCGACTCGCTGATGTATCCGCTTGGCTCCTGCACCATGAAACATAACCCGCGGATCAACGAGAAGCTGGCGCGGCTGCCCGGGTTGGCGGACATTCACCCGTTCCAGCCGACCAGCACGGTCCAGGGGGCGCTGGAACTGATCGACCTGACCGCTCATTGGCTGAAGACCCTGACCGGAATGCCCGCCATCGCCATGAGTCCGGCGGCCGGGGCCCATGGCGAATTCTGCGGTCTGATGACGATTCGCGCCGCCCTTGAAGACCGCGGCGATAAGCGCCTGCGCGTGCTGGTGCCGGAATCCGCCCATGGTACCAATCCGGCCAGCGCCGCGGCCTGTGGTTTCACCGTCGATCCGATCCCGGCGACGGCGCGCGGCCGCGTCGATCTGGCGGCGCTGAAGGCCAAGCTGGGTGGCGATGTTGCCGCCCTGATGCTGACCAATCCCAATACTTGCGGGTTGTTTGAGGACGAGATCCTGGAAATCGCCGAGGCGATCCACCAGGCGGGCGGCTATTTCTACTGCGACGGCGCCAACTACAACGCCATCGTCGGGCGTGTGCGGGTCGCCGACCTGGGCGTCGACGTCATGCACATCAACCTGCACAAGACATTTTCCACGCCGCACGGCGGCGGCGGCCCCGGCGCCGGGCCCACCGTGCTGTCTGCGGCGCTGGCGCCATTCGCGCCGCTGCCGGCGGTCGTCCATGACGACAAAGGCTTTCGGCTGGTCGAACATGCCGGCCATTCGGGAGCCAAGCCCTGCGGCCGCCTGAAAGGGTATCACGGCCAGTTCGGGGTGTTCGTGCGGGCGCTGGCCTATATGATGTCGATGGGGGCCGACGGCCTCCGCCAGGCCTCGTCCGATGCCGTGCTCAGCGCCAACTATCTGCTGGCCGAGCTGTCTTCCGATCTTACACCGTCCTTCGCCGGGCCCTGCATGCACGAGGCGCTGTTCGACGACCGGTTTCTCAAGGGCAGCGGGGTGACCACGCTCGACTTCGCCAAGGCGATGATCGATGAAGGCTTCCACCCCATGACCATGTATTTTCCGTTGGTCGTGCACGGCGCCCTGCTAATGGAGCCGACTGAAACCGAAAGCCGGGACAGCCTGGACCGCTTCATCGCCAGCCTGCGCAGCCTGGCTGGGCGCGCCAGGAGTGGTGACGCCGCCTTGTTCAAGGCGGCACCGGTGTTCACGCCACGCCGCCGTCTGGACGAAACCGCGGCCGCACGCACGCCCGTGTTGCGCTGGCGGCGATGACTTCGGCGATCGGGACGGCGCGCCACCGCGCCACGCGCTACGGCCGGCTGCGGCGCCGCGTCTACCATATGTTGGGAGGCGAAGGACATCTCGATCCGGTGGTCAAGCTGGTCGACTATGCGCTGGTCAGTCTGATCACCATCAACTGCCTGTTTTCAATTCTCGAATCGGTCGAGCACTTGGCCATCGTCCACGGCCACATATTCCATGCGTTCGACAAGTTCTCGGTGGTCATTTTTTCCGTCGAGTATCTGCTGCGGGTGTGGACGGCGGTCGAGATGCCCGATCGGCGTTTCCACCATCAGGTCTGGGGGCGGCTCAGGTTCATCTTCACGCCGTTGGCCCTGGTCGACCTGGTCGCCATCCTGCCGTTCTACATGGGAATCTTCTTCGAGGTCGACCTCCGCGCCATGCGCGTCCTGCGCCTGCTGCGGGTCTTCAAGCTGACGCGATATTCCCAGGCGATGACCATCATGATCGACGTGCTGCGCCAGGAGGCGCGGGCGATCGGCGCGGTGCTGTTCGTCTTCGCGGTGATCCTGGTGTTCGTCTCCAGCCTGATGTACATGCTGGAGCATCCCTATCAGCCGCAGGTATTCTCGGATATTCCCTCGGCCATGTGGTGGGCGGTGGTGACCATGACCACCCTCGGTTACGGCGATATGGTGCCGTCGACGGCGCTGGGGCGCGTTCTTGGGGCTTTTACCGCGATCATCGGTGTCGGCATGATCGCCCTGCCGGCCGGCGTGCTGGCCTCCGGCTTCAGCGAACAATTGCGTCTGCGCCGTGAGGAATACCTGGAAACCGTCGAAGAGGTGATTCACGAGGGACATCGGATCACGCCGCGGGAGCGCCGGCGGCTCGAGGAGACCCGTATTGCGCTCGGTCTGTCGCACGAAGAGGCGGCCAACGTCCTCGTGCATGCGGTGAAGAATGGCGCCATCCATTGCCCCCACTGCGGCGAACGGATCGACCTGCGGCCCGAGGTGTAGCCGCCGACGCCGCGTCGCCTGGGCGGGACAATGCACCGCGAAGGCAGGAAGAAATGGGCGAAGGGATTATCTGCAGGAATCAATGCGAACAAGTACACGGAGCGAAGGGAATGGCTTTTCCACCGGCGAGGAATTCCGTCGGCAACAAAAAACCCCCGGACCTTGCGGGCCGGGGGTTGGACTGTTGCGCCCTACGACTGCTTCAGTGCAGCCGGCCGGGCAGGTCCTTGATGGCGGCGTCGACCAAGGCCGCCGCCTTGTCGGCGGGCAGGTTCTCGGCGATCAGCGTGCGGGTGGCGTTGACTGCGATATCCACCGCGGTGTTGCGGACCTCCCGCATCGCCTCGGATTCCGCCTGGGCGATGCGATCCATGGCCTGCTGCTCGCGCCGCTTCAGCAGCTCGTCCAGGTCCTTGGCCGCCTGCGCGGCGAGACGCTCCGCTTCGGCCTTGGCATGAGCGACGATGTCCTTGGCCTCCTGCATGGCGTCGCGCTGCTTGCGCTGGTAGGTGGCGAGCATCTCCTGCGCTTCCGTGCGCAGCCGTTCCGCCTCGTCGATGCGAGCCTTGATCTTCTCACGGCGCAGATCGAGAGCGGCAGTGATGCCGCGGAATACCGGGCGGGCCACCAGGGTGACGACGATCAGCCAGGTGATGGCGACCCAGATTTCCGGGTTGCTCAGCAGCCCGCCGGACTCGGCATGCTGGGCGGTCGTTTCCGCCGCCTGGGCGATAGAGATGAACATCAGCGGCGCTCCTGCAGGGCGGAGGTGACGGCCAAGCCGATCTTGGCGTCGTCGAGCGCGAGACCGGTAAGCTTCGCCGTCGCCAGCTTGGCAACCTCGGAGGCGACGTCACGCACTTGGGCCAAGGCCTGGTCCTTGGCCGCGACGATACGGGCTTCGCCGGTCTTGATCTGCTCGGCCAAGCGTTCACCCAGTTCCTTCTGCCGCGCCTCGGCCTGCTTGGCCAAGGCTTCGGTGCTGGACCGCAGCAGCTGGTGAGCTTCGGCGCGGGATTCGGCCAGCGCCTTCTCGTAGACGGCGATCGCCGCCTCGGCTTCGGCCTTCAACTGGGAGGCCTTGTCGAGGTTGTCGTCGATCTTCCGTTGCCGCTCCTCCAGCACCCCGCCGATTTTCGGCATGGCGAAGACCGACAAGAGGACATAGAAGAGGATGAAGGTGGCGTACAGCCAGAACAGCTGACTCGGATAGAAGGTTGGGTCGAACTGGGGCATCGCTCTTGACTTCCTGTCCGCGAATAGGTGTCACACGCGCACCCGCCGGCAGCCCCCGCGAGAGCTGCCGGCTAAGCCGCGAATGTGGATACCGTAAGACTTAAACGAACAGCAGGATCAGGGCGACCACCAGGGCGAACAGCGCGATGGCCTCGGTCACCGCGAAGCCGATCCAGCCGTACAGCTCGACATTTGCCTTGGCGGCGGGGTTACGGCCGACTGTCGCGATCAGGTTCGACCAGATGTTGCCGACGCCGATACCCGAACCGATCATGCCGATGGCGGCCAGACCAGCACCAATCATCTTCGCAGCTTGAGGATCCATTGAACTTCCCTTTCTAGAAACGAAAAACCACTAAAGCTTTTCCCGAGCCCGCAATTTCTTAGTGCATGTGAATGGCGTCATGCAGGTAGATGCAGGAGAGAATGGTGAACACATAGGCCTGCAAAATCGCGATGCCGAATTCCAGGACGGTCAGGCCGCCGAGGAAAACCATCGGAAAGATGCCGGGCAGAATGTAGTAGGCGCCCAGCGAGATCACGAAGCCGGCCATCACCTGCAGGATGATATGACCGACGGTCATGTTGGCGAACAGACGGATGGCCAGGCTGAACGGGCGAGAGCAATAGGAAATCAGCTCGATCGGCACCAGGACAGGGGCGGTCAGCAACGGTGCCCCATGCGGAAAGAACATCCGCAGATAGCCGAATCCGTGCTGGATGAAACCGATGATCGTCACCCCGATGAATACCACGATCGCCAATCCGAAGGTGACGATGATGTGGCTCGTATAGGTGAAGCTGAAGGGGATCATGCCGAGCAGATCGCCGAACAGCGTGAACATGAACAGGGTGAAGATGAATGGGAAATATTTCCGCCCCTGCGAGCCGACGTTGTCGCGGACCATGTTGGCGGTGAATTCGTACATGACCTCGGCCATCGATTGCCAGCGGCCGGGGATGAGCGCGCGGCCGCGTACCGACAGCGTCAGGAAGGCGGTGACCAAGCACACGCACACCACCATCAGCAGCGCGGAATTGGTGAAAGATATATTCACCCCGCCGATCTCGAAGGGAACCAAAGGCTCGATTCTGAATTGCTCGACCGGACTAGCCACCGTGTGCCCCTCTCATGAACCGTTCTTCCGATTCCGTTCCTGCCGCCGTTGCTCCTGTCGTTCTTGCGCCAGGCCCAGCCCAACGGAGTCGTCCAACCCCTTGGCCGCGCGATAGGCGTTCATCACGCCTGCGGCAGCGCCCATGAAGAAGAACAGCACCATCAGCCACGGCCGGGTGCCGAGCCAACCGTCGAGGCCATACCCGATCAGGGTGCCCACGGCAACGCCCGCCACCAGCTCAACAGCAATACGGAATCCCAGGCCCATGCCGGTGCCGGTACCCGTCCTGCCGTTCCGCGGCTCTCCTCCGACTTCGGCGTCTTCACGGGCGCGGGCGGCGCGCAACCGTGCGTCGAGGTCCTCGATCGATCGGGGTTCCTTGGGTTCGTCCGTCATTCTCGTACGCTTCGGGCCCCCCTTTTGGCCGCGGAAAAGCCAAAAGCGCGGGCACCATAAGGTTTGCTCTCTGCACTGTCAAGGACGCAAACCCTGGTCCGGAAAGGGGCCAGAACCCCTGTCGAAAGGGGGCTGCCACCGGCCTTTCAGGCAGGTTCGCGCAGACCTTCCGCCGTCTGCAGATCCACCGAGACCAGGGTCGACACGCCACGCTCGGCCATGGTGACGCCGAACAGACGGTCCATGCGGGCCATGGTCATCCGATGGTGGGTGACGACCAGGAAGCGGGTACGCGTGAGGTGGGCCAATTCTCCGACCAATGTGCAGAAGCGGTCCACGTTGGCGTCGTCCAACGGCGCATCGACCTCGTCGAGAACACATATGGGGGCCGGATTGGTCATGAACACGGCGAACAGAAGAGAAAGGGCGGTCAGTGCCTGTTCGCCCCCCGACAGCAGCGACAGCACTTGCAGGCGCTTCCCCGGCGGGCTGGCCATGATCTCGAGGCCCGCCTGCAGCGGATCACTCGATTCGGTGAGGGTGAGATGGGCGCGGCCGCCGCCGAACAGGCGGACGAACAGCTGGCGGAAATGCTGGTCGACCGCCTCGAACGAGGCGAGCAGGCGTTGGCGGCCTTCGCGGTTGATCTCGGCGATGGCCTGGCGCAGCTTGGCGATGGCGGCAGTCAGATCCTCCCGCTCGGCGTTGAGTTCGGCGATGCGCCGTTCCAGGTCTTCGGCCTCGGTCTCGGCGCGCAGATTGACCGGTCCCATGGCCTCCCGCTCGCGGCTCAGGCGCTCGAGCCGTGCCTCCATTTCGCCGAGCGCCTGGCAGTCGACCTCGCCCTCCTGCTGCATCAACTGGTCCGGCGACAGCTCCAGCTTTTCGGCGATCCGTTCGGCCACCGCCTTGGCGGCCTGGGCCGCGGCGGCGACGGCGGCCTGACGGCGGACTCTTTCCTCGCGGGCGGCGGCGAGGGCTTGCTCGGCCTCCTTGACCGTGCGATCGGCGGTGGCCAGCATCTGTTCGCCGTCGGCCAGGCGCGCCGCCGCCAGTCGGCGGCCTTCTTCGGCGGCCGCCAGCTGGTCCAGCAGGGACTGCCGCCTTTCCTCGATCTCCAGCGGTAGGGCGGCCAGGCGCTCCAGTTCATCGAGGGCGGCTTCCCGCCGGTCCTCCAGCTCCTGTCGGTGCCTGGCGGCCGCCTGGGCTCGATCGTGCCAGGATGTCTCCTCGCCGGCGATGGTGTCGAGCCGGCGGCGCCGGTCGCCGGCTTCGCGGCGCAGGCGATCGAGAAAGCTGCGCGCCTCGACCAATCGGGTGCGCTGTTCCGCCAGCTCGGCGCGCAGGGAGGCGACCCGGTCGCGGCCGTCGCTGCCGCCGGTGAAGGCGGCGACCGCGGTGCGTGCCGAATCCTCCGCCACGATCGCGTCGGCAAGATCGGTTTGGACGGCGGTCTCCTGCTCGGCCAATGCGGTCAGGCGGGACTGGGCGGCGGCCGCCTTCTGCGCCAACTTGCCGTGCAGGTCGCGCAGCTTGCCCGCCTCCTGTTCGGCCTTTCTGGCGTCGTCGCGGGCCTGCCGCTCCGCCGTCGTTTCGCGCTCGACGACCGTCGCCGCCTGTTCGGCGCGGGCTTCCGCCTCCTCCACCCCCAGATCGGCATCCTCGATTTGCGCCGACAGTTCGCGCAGCCGGTTGCGCTGGCGCAGGCGGGCCGCCGCCGGGCTGGGGGCGCCGGCCCGCGCGGTGAAGCCATCCCAGCGCCACAGGTCGCCGTCACGGCTGACCAGGCGCTGGCCGGCCTTCAGCCGGCTACTGGGCTCGGTTCCGGCGGCGGCATCGGCGACCACGCCGATCTGGGTCAGCCGCCGGGCCAGGGCCGGTGGCGCGGTGACGAAGCGGGCCAACGGCTCTGCGCCCGGCGGCAGGGCGGCGGCATCGCTCAGCGGCGGCAGGGTCCGCCAGGCCAAGGGCGCATCGGCATCCAGGGGCGCCGACAGGTCTTCCCCCAGCGCCACGCCGAGGGCCACCTCGTAGCCGGCGACGGCGGTGATCTCGTCGAGGATTGGCCTATGGGCTCCGCCGGACGCCTGGGCCAGCAGGTCATTGAGCGCCTCGGCCTCGGCTGTCAGCCTGGCGCGGCTGGCGGCGATGGCCTGCAACGCATCGCGCGCCCGGTCGCGGGCGGTCAGCGCCTCGCCGCGCCGCAGTTCGGCGCCCTCGGCCCTGTCGCGGCAGGTCTCAAGATATTCGAGGGCTTCTTCCAGGTCCATCTCGGCCGAGGTCAGCTCGGCTTGGTCGATTACCTCGGCCTCGGCGCGGCGGCGCTGCTCCGTCATTTCATCGGCCCGTCGGGCCAGCCGCTCGCGGCGCCCCTCGGCCTCCGCCAGGGCGCGCAAGGCGGCCGCCCGCTCCGCATCGGCGGCGGCCACTTCCTCCATCAGGCGGTTGAGCGCCGCCTCGACCTCGCCGGCCTCGCCTGAAACGATTTCGACCGCGGCCAGCGCGGCGGCCTGCCGGGCTTCCTCGTCGACGCAGGCCGACAGCAGGATATCCCGCTCCTCGCCCAGCCGAGCCAGCGCCTGCTCGGCATCGGCGGCGCGCGCCGCCTCCCGCTGGAGATCGGCGGTGGTCTGCTGCAGGCGCATCTCCATGTCCCGCTTGGCGGCCGCCATCCGTCCTTCCTCGGCGTCCAACTGCTCCCTGGCCGAGATCGCCCGCTGCAGGATCGTCGCCGCCTCGGCTTCAGCCTGACGCAGGATCGGCAGGCCGGCAGCGGTTTCGGCCTGGCGGGCCGAGGCCTCGGCGACCAGGCCGGTAATAGTGTCCACCTGGCGGCTGATTTCCTCGGCCGCCCCACCCGCCGCATCGATCTGGTCCAGGGCCATTTGCCAATGGGCGGCCAGCAGCCGGGCTTCGATCGCCCGGATGTTCTGGGACAGGCTGCGATAGCGCGCCGCCTGGCGGGCCTGGCGCTTCAACCCCTGCAACTGGCTGCCGAGGGTGGCCAGGACGTCGTCCAGGCGGGCTAGGTTGGCCTCGGCCGCCTTCAGCCGCAGTTCCGCCTCGTGGCGGCGCGAATGCAAGCCGCCGATTCCCGCCGCCTCTTCCAGCAGGCTGCGGCGATCGGAGGGTTTGGCGCTGATGATGGTGCCGATGCGGCCTTGACTGACGATGGCGGTCGATCGCGCGCCGCTGGCCGCGTCGGCGAATAGGATCTGGACGTCGCGGGCCCGTGTTTCCTTGCCGTTCACTTTGTAGACGGACCCCAAGCCGCGCTCGATGCGGCGGATCACCTCCAGCTCTTCGGCATCATTGAATTGCGCCGGAGCGTTCCGTTCGCCGTTGTCGACGGCCAGCGAGACCTCGGCCAGATTGCGCGGTGGGCGGTGGGCGCTGCCCCCGAAGATGACGTCGTCCATTTCGCCGCCGCGCATCTGCTTGGCGGAGGTTTCGCCCATCACCCAGCGCAGGGCCTCGACCAGATTCGATTTGCCGCAGCCATTGGGGCCGACGATGCCGGTCATCCCGGGCTCGATCAGCAACTCGACCGGATCGACGAAGGATTTGAACCCCGACAGGCGAAGGCGGCGGAAATGGATCACTGGCTAATCACTGGGAAGAAACCGTTGATGACGTGGATGTTCGCCGACCAACTCCCCCTGCCAACCCGGTATCCACCGTGGAGGTCGGGGGAGGAAATCCGCATTCATCCATGTCATCTGCGGATGACATGTTATCGTCTACTTGGTTTGTTCTGAGATAATCTTGCTGAACTTCTCGGCGGACATTTCTCCGGCATAAAGTTTGTCGCCGATGATGAAGCTGGGGGTCGAATCGATGTTGTATTTCGCCTGGCCGTCCTCCTTGCGGGCGTTGATCTCGTTCAGCAGTCCGCGATTGTCCAGGCACTTGTCGACTTCTACCTCATCCATGCCGCCCAGCTTGGCGATGAGCTTCAGGGCGGCCAGCGGGTTGGACGATCGCGCCCATTGATCCTGGCTGTGGAAGAAGGCGTTGATGAAGGCGAAATAGCGATCGCCCGAGCAGTGGGCGATCATGGCGGCGGCTTGCGCCAGCGGGTCCAGGGGAAAGTCGCGAAAGATCAGCTTGACCTTGCCGGTATCGATCCATTCGCTTTTTATCTCGGGGAAGGTCTTGATGTGGAAGTCGGCGCAATGCGGGCAGGTGAGGGACGAATATTCGATGACCGTGATGGGAGCGTCCTGCTTTCCCATTATCTCGTCAATCGCCCACGGCTTGATTGCTGCTTTGGCCGTAACGGCGCCGCCCGCTGCCAAGGCAATCAACATCACCACCGCTCGCATCAGTCTCTTCACGATGACCTCCAATACAATTTGGGGGGATATTAGGGCGCATTACCGCCTGGTCGCAAGGTGCCGTCCGAGCGATGCCAGGGCCGCCTTCAAGTCAGGGTCCTCGACCGAGGAAAGCTGCTTTTCCAGTTCGTCTTCCGCCGTCGCGTCGAGCGTTGGCGGCGGCGCGGCGGCTCGCCGCGGGCGAGCGGCGACCGTTCCTTGCGTGATGCAGAGCCGGGCCACCGCGCCGTAGCCGAAAAAGCCGTTGATACGCTGGGCGACCAGCGGTTCCAGGTGCTGCAACTGGGCGGCCACGGCTCCCGAGGCGGCGCGGACATGGAGGACGCCGCCGGTCCGCAGCCCCGGTGGGAACACGATCTTCAGCGGCAGCGTCGAGCCGCCGAGCAGGGTGCCCACGATGGCCGGCCACTCGGTGACGATCATCGTCTCGGTGAAGCCTCGCTTGCCCAGCGGGCGGCGGGTCAATCGCGCCGACAGTTCGGCGATGGCGCGCGGCCCGGCCGAACCGCGCCGCTCGTCCTCGGGGGGCGGGGGATTCGGTGGGGTGGCGGGTTTCCTATCCATGCCGGCCATCCTACACCTGTCGGCGCGGCGACCAAACGAGCGGTGCGGTGCCCGTGTTCAGAAGGTGATGGTGGTGCGGGCGCCGAACACGGTGGCGTTGGGGATGCGGTCGGTCGGCGCGGCGGTCGGGATGTAGGTGTCGAGCATCTGGCCGTAGCCGGGATGGACGATGTACTGGAAGTCAGGCTGGAAGGTCCACCAGGGCGCCAAGGCGACGGTGTAGTTGACTTCGACGACGGTCTCGTAGTCGTGCGGCCGGGTGCCGGCGGCGCGGTCGAGACTCTTGACGCCGTCGCCGACCCCGGCATAGGCCATGCCGACCGTGGCGATGTCATCGGCGCGTCCGGGGATCAGGCCCTTCATCCCGACGCCGCCGTCCACATACCTGGTGACCGTACTCACCGTATCGTCCGGCGCGTAACCGGCGCGAAGGAAGACGCTGAGCGCCCGCGCGCCGCTTTTCAGCACCGTCTGGTCGAGGACGGCGTACAGCGCGCCCTGGCCCTGGGTCGGCCCTGGCCGCAGCAGGTCGAGGGTGTTGAAGCGGGAGGTGTCGTACCAGCCGCCGATCTTGTACATGGCCGGCAGGCCGGGGGCGTTCTTCGCCTGGTTCACCAGGTATTGCAGCTCGCTGATGACAAAGGCGTTGCCGTCGAACTTGAACTGGGCGCCGCCACGGTCGATGCTTTCCGGCTCATAGGTGGTGACGGCGGTC
This sequence comes from Pseudomonadota bacterium, assembly GCA_021781575.1. GTDB lineage: Bacteria > Pseudomonadota > Alphaproteobacteria > Rhodospirillales > Magnetospirillaceae > DUZF01. Next base: position 29,394 of record JAJXWP010000004.1, on the reverse strand, counting down.
TGCCAGGCGATGGCCTCGCTCGGCTGGACCAGGATGCGGACGCCGGGGGCGCTCAAGGGATAGACCGGGCCGTTTGCCAGGAAGTCGGGATTTGCCGGCTGGCCGGCCGGGAGGTTGGCGAAGACCAGAGCGTCGGCCCCGAAGGTGGCGTTGATCAAGTTGCCGGCCGTGGGGCTGACCAGGAACTCGTCGTCGACCGCCAGTTGGCCGAGGCGCACCGACAGCTCGCCGTCGAACGCGGTCTTCTGCAGCCACAAGGTCCACAGGCGGTTCTTGGTTTCGTCGATGCCGTAGATCTCGGTGTTGCTGACGTCGAGCGCGTTCTTCACCTGGCTGTAGGTCGGGCCGTGGCCGAGCAGCGACAGGGCGCTGACATGGCCGGTCAGCCCTTCCAGCCCGGCCGCCTTGTCGAAGTCGAAGTCGGCCGTGGCGAGAAACTGGTGGTCCGTGGCGGTGCCGCGATGGACGCCGCCGTCCACCGTGCCCCACACTTCGCCGATGTAGCGCAGGCCGAGGGTGACGCCGTCGTCCGCCAGCCGGGTGCGGGCGCCGCCCCAATCTCCGGTCAGCGTATCACGGTCGAACAGGCCGGCGTCCGCCGTCGCGTCGTCGGCCCGGGCCGATGTGGCCGCGCCAAGGCTGGCATAGATGGTGATCGCAACCGTGACGGCAGTAAATGTCCTGTTCATGCTGCTTCTTTTCCCCTGCGGGCCAACGAGCCCGAGATAGCTCTTTTGAATAACCGGATCCCGTTGTTGCGTCACCTCGGGAAAAACCGCTATGCACACCATTTGTGACAGCCTCCTCGGCCTCTTGCGGAACCGTAGTATGCCGACTGCTTTCCCCGCCGACCTTGCCGACCGTCTGCTTGCCTGGTACGACCGGCACCGGCGCGTGCTGCCTTGGCGCGCGGCGCCCGGCCGGCAGGCCGATCCCTATCATGTCTGGCTGTCCGAGGTGATGCTGCAGCAGACCACGGTGGCCGCCGTCGCCCCGTATTTCCGCGGCTTTCTCGACCGTTGGCCGACTGTCACGGCATTGGCCGCCGCGCCGCTGGACGAGGTCCTGACCGCCTGGGCCGGGCTAGGCTATTACGCCCGCGCCCGCAATCTGCATCGCTGCGCGCGGCTGATCGCCGAGAACCATGGCGGGCGCTTCCCCGATGACGAGGCGGCTTTGCGAGACCTCCCAGGCGTCGGCGATTATACGGCGGCGGCAATCGCCGCCATCGCCTTCGAGCGGCCGGCTGCGGTGATGGATGGCAATATCGAGCGGGTGATGGCCCGCCTTTTTGCCGTGACCGAGCAATTGCCCGGCGCCAAGTCCCGCCTGAAGGCCCTGGCCGCCGAGCTGACGCCGCAGCGGCGTCCGGGGGACTATGCCCAGGCCGCCATGGATCTGGGCGCCACCGTTTGCACGCCGAAAAAGCCGGCCTGCGTGCTGTGTCCGTGGCGCGACGCCTGCGCCGGACAGCATGCCGGCATCGCCGAGGGGCTGCCGGCCAGACAGCCCAAGGCGGAGCGGCCGACGCGGCACGGTGTCGCCTTCTGGACGCTGCGGAGGGATGGCTCGGTCCTGCTGCGGCGGCGGCCCGATGAGGGGCTACTGGGCGGCATGATGGAGATTCCGTCGACCGACTGGCGCGACCGGCCTTGGCTACTGGACGAGGCCACGGCCGCCGCTCCAGCCCACACCGAGTGGCGCTCTTTGCCAGGCGTGGTGGAGCACGGCTTTACCCATTTCCGCCTGCGTCTGACCGTCGTCGCCGGCCATGCCCGCGCCCCCGAACTGGCCCGTGGGCTGTGGTGTCCCCTCGACCGGCTGGGCGAACAGGCGCTACCCACGCTTATGCGGAAAGTGGTTCGCCACGCCTTGGCCAAGGCGTATTAATGCCGGTCGCGCGGGTGTGACAATGCAGGTCAAGAGGAAACCCATCATGCGTCTGCTGGCTGCTGCCGCCGCTGTCTGTTTATTGCTGGTCCCGGCCGTCGAGGCCCAGAGTCTCGGCGGTGAGCAGCTGTACCTGACGCCTCCGCAGGGCTGGACGGTCGGCTTTCACGACCGCAAAGGCAATGTGGAGGTCACCGAACTCCTGCCGGCCGGCCAGACGCTCAAGGACTGGAACGCGATGCTGACTGTCCAGCTGATCACCGACAGTGGGAACCGCGACGTTCAGGCGATCCTCAATGAACAGTTGGGGCGGGTCAATGACGCTTGCGAGGATACCGGTGCCGGGCCGCTCAGCCTGGCCAAGGAGAACGGATACGACACGGCGATGCGGGCCATCGCCTGTGCCAGGTCCAAGCAGTGGGGGGACGGCGAGCTCAGTCTCTACAAAGTGCTGCGTGGCAAGGAGCGGATCTACATCGTATCGCGCTCGTGGCGCGGGCCGGCCTTCGACAAGACGAAGCTGCCGGTGCCGACGGGGACGACCAACGAATGGCTGACTTTCATGAGGCAGGTGGTGTTGTGCGACAGCCGCGATCCTCAACATCCCTGCCCGAGCGGCCAGGCGGGTGGAGCGCCAAGCCGGTAGTCCACCGGTTCAGCACAGTTCGGCGCGGATCTTCTGGCGCAACAGATCGATCACATGCAGCTGGCCATCGCGCTCGAAATGCCAGAAGGTCCAGCCGTTGCAGGCCGGCACACCCTGCACGGCGGCACCGACCTGATGAATTGATCCTTGGTGTTCGGCGGAGACCAGCGTCCCATCGGCCCGAATCTTGGCGGTCCAGCACCGGCGTTCGCCGCCCCACAACACTTCGCCCGGATCGAGATAGCCGCGCTCAATGACGGTGCCGAACGGGACGCGTGGCTGGCTGCGCCGGTTCGGCGTCGAAAGCAAGGCCGGTTCGGCCGGTTCGCGCACCGACTGGATGCGCGCCCGGGCGGCGGCGATATAGGCGTCGTTCCGCTCGAGCCCGATCCAGCGACGCCCCAGCTTCTTGGCCACCGCGCCGGTCGTGCCGGTGCCGAAGAACGGGTCGAGCACCACGTCGCCCGGATTGGAGCAGGCAAGGATGATGCGATAGAGCAGCGCTTCCGGCTTCTGCGTCGGATGGGTCTTGCGCCCGCCGTCCTTCAGCCGCTCGGGCCCGGTGCATAGCGGCAGCATCCAGTCGCTACGCATCTGGATGCCGTCGTTCAGCGATTTCATCGCGTCATAGTTGAATGTGTAGCTGGCGCGCGGGCTTTTGGCGCACCACAGCATGGTCTCGTGGGCATTGGTAAAGCGCGTGCCGCGGAAGTTCGGCATCGGGTTGGTTTTGGTCCACACCACGTCGTTGAGGATCCAGAAACCCAGGTTCTGAAGGGTGGCGCCCACCCGATAGATGTTGTGGTAGCTACCGATCACCCACAGCGAACCATCGTCCTTGAGCACCCGATGGGCCGCTTCCAGCCAGGCGCCGGTAAAACGGTCATAGGCGGCGAAGCTGGCCAGCGGGTCGTCGTGGTCGCCAAAGCGGTCCCATTCCTCGTCCACCCCGTCGACCACAGTGTTGTTGGGGCGCAAGAGTTCACCGCCGAGTTGGAGGTTGTAAGGCGGATCGGCGAAGACAAGATCAACCGAACGTGGTGGAAGGCGATTCATCAGCTGAACACAATCGCCCTGCAGGATAATGTCGGTCTTGAGCTGGCTCATCGATGTGCTTTGAGTCAAAGATTAGACCCCGTCAAGAATACCCTGAAATCTAAAGGCTGTCGAACAGGTCGGCAACGGGAGCGAAGCTCTTGCGGTGATGTGGTGTCGGCCCAAGGCGGCGAAGCGCCTGTCGGTGCTCGGCGGTGCCGTAGCCGGCGTTGCGCTCCCAACCGTAACCGGGGCAGGCGGCGGCCAATTCGGCCATCAGCCGGTCGCGCGTCACCTTGGCGACCACCGAGGCGGCGGCGATGGACAGGCTCAGCGAATCTCCCCTGACGATGCACCGCACCGGGCAGGGCAAGGGAGGCGGCTGGTTGCCGTCGATCAGGGCACCGTCCACGGCGCCGCGCCCGTCGCGGTGCAACTGGTCCAGGGCCCGGCGCATGGCGAGGAAGGTGGCCTGTAGGATGTTGAAGCGGTCGATCTCGTCGACTGCCGCCAGCCCGACCCCGACTCGCGCCGTTTGCCGAATCGTCTGGTAAAGGCGGGATCGCTTGCCGGCCGACAGCCGTTTCGAGTCGTCGAGCTGGGTCAGCAGGACCGTGGGAAGGTCCTCCGGTAAGATCACCGCGGCAGCCACCACCGGTCCGGCCAGTGGGCCGCGCCCAGCCTCGTCGATGCCGCAGATGGTCCCCTGCCAGGCGCGTTCAAAGGAAAGATCGGGAGGAATGGGATCGCTCCGGGAAAAGGGGGTTAAGGCCGGCACTCTACCACCGATGCGGACGGCGTTCATCGGCGTCCGGGTGCCGTGGGCGCTTTCCCCACGCCTTGACGGCGGTTTGCTCCGCCCATACGGTGGGCCGGGTTCGCCGACTGGTCGAAAGCGCTCCCTGATGAAGTCGACTTCCTGAGGCGGAGATGGGGGAACCGAAAGTGAAGCGCCGCTTCCCGTTCCTGCTCCGCCGTCTGTCCTTGCTTCGCCGTCCGGCGGGCGCCCTGCGAGCCGCGGTTCTGCCGGCGGCCGCGGTGCTGGTCGTCGGTCTGATGTTTCATCTGGGCGACGTCGTCCTCGGTAACGAGGAAGCGCAGATGAGGGCGATGGTCGAGAAGGATCTCGAAAGCATCTCGCATCTGGCCCAGATCAACTCTCGGCTGCAAAGCGCCAATGCCGAGGTCTATCGGCTGCTGGTCCAGGCGGCCGCCGGACAGCCGGCTTCCGATGTGCACAGCCGGATTGACGGCGTCGCCCGGCAGGTCGACGGGATCCTGCGCGACTTGCGGCATTATCGCGACACCGAACCCGGGCTGTCGCAAAGAGCGGCGGTGGATGAGTTCATCCGCAATCTCGGCCTTTACGAGGAGGCTTTGCCCTGGGTCGGCTCGCTGGTAGAAACGGACTTTTCCGGCGCCGTTACGTTCATCACTCCGTTCGACGCCCATATCGACCGCCTGTCCGCCGACATCGGCCGCATCGTCGCCGACAGCACGGCCAGGGCGGACCAGCGCGCCGCCAAGGCGGCCGGCGACCTGCAGCGGGTGGCCGACTACTATCTGATGGTGGCAACCATGGTCGGGCTGCTGGTGTCGCTGTTCGCCTGGCGCATGGGCAAGCGACAGGAGCGGCTGTGGCTGACCACCGTCGAACTCGAGCGGATGGTCGGCGAGCGGACCAACGCCCTGGCGCAAGCGAAGGAGCAGGCCGAGTCGGCGACGCGCGCCAAGAGCCAGTTCCTGGCCACCATGAGCCATGAGATCCGCACGCCGATGAACGGCGTCATGACCATGACCGAACTGCTGCATCAGACCGACCTGGCGCCCGAGCAGGCAGGGATGGCCTCGGTCATACTCGACTCGGCAAGGGGGTTGCTGGCCATCATCGACGATATCCTCGATTTCACCAAGATCGAAGCCGGCAAGCTGGACCTGGAATGCCGGCCCTTTTCGCCGCTGGCGCTGGTGGAGGAGGTGGCCGATCTGTTGATGCCGCGGGCCGAGGAGAAAGGGCTGACCTTGACGGCCTATGTCGACCCGGACGTGCCCGGCCGACTCGACGGAGACTCCGTTCGCTTGCGCCAGGTCCTGGTCAATCTGGTCGGTAACGCGGTCAAGTTCACCGAGAGGGGGCGTGTCCTGGTGGAGGCGGCGTGGCATCACCGGGACGGCGAGCCGCGGCTCCATATCGCGGTGACCGATACCGGCATCGGCATCTCCGCCGAACAATGCCACCGTCTGTTTCTGCCGTTCGAACAGGCCGACAGCTCAACCGCCCGGCGGTTCGGCGGCACTGGCCTGGGATTATCCATTTCGCGGCGGTTGATCGACCTCATGGGGGGCGAAATCGGGGTCCAATCGGAACCGGGGAAGGGGGCGACCTTCTGGTTCGCCGTGCCTTGCCGGATGTCGCCATCCGGCAAGCTCCGCCACCGGCTGCGGCTGTCAGGCGTGCGGGCTGTCGCCGTGGCGGCGGACGACACGGTTGCCGAGATCTGGTGCCGCTATCTGCGCTTCCACGGCGCGGCGGCGGTCGCCGCGACAACTCCCGCCGCTATCGGCGCCGCCTGCCGACCGTCCGCCGAGGATGGCCGCGACCTCGTCCTGCTCGATGGCGACTTCCAAGGCGGGGTCGGGCTGGTCGCCGAGCTGCTGGGCAAGCAGCCCCGGGCTGGCCGTCCGCGGCTGATCCTGGCGGCATCCCACGCCAGGCGCCTGGCCCACCGGGAACCGCCGCTGGTCCAGGGGCTGGCGGCGGCGGTAATCGCCAAACCGCTGCACCGCGATCTGCTGGGCGAGCAGTTGGCGGCGGTGACCGGCCTGGATGCCGGGGCAGACGCGCCGCCTCCGGGCAAGGCCTTGCCGCCGCGACCGCTTCATCTCGCTCCGTCGGGCGTCGAGGCGGCGGAGGCGGGAGCCCTGATCCTGGTCGCCGAGGACAACCCGATCAATCGGGTGGTCATGGACAAGCTCATGGAACGGCTGGGGTTCGCCGTCGAAGTAGTGGAGAACGGCAGCGAAGCCCTGCGCAGGCTCGACGAGCAGCGCTATGGCATGCTGATCACCGACTGCCACATGCCGGAAATGGACGGGTACGAGTTGACCGCGCAGATCCGCCGAGACGAACGGCAAAGCGGATGCCGCTTGCCGATCATCGCGCTGACCGGCGACTCCTCGGTGGAGACTGAGCAGCGCTGTGCCGACGCGGGCATGGACGGCTATCTGACCAAACCGGTATCGATCGACCGGCTGGAGGCCATGGTATGTGAGTACTTGCCGGCGGCCGCGGCACTGCGCCGCCCCGCCGTCGCCCAGACGGATCGGATTCAGACGGATCGGATTCAGGCAGATCGGCTTCGGGCGGGCTCTGGGCGAGCCGGGCAGGCCGCCGCGCAATTCGCCGCGGAATATTGCCCCCAGACAATACGAAAGGTTTAGCGCCAGGAGTGCCCGGCCAGTCGCCTGGCGACTGCGCTGTCGGGCGCGATCAGCCTCCGCTGTTCCGCTCCCGATGGCGGTTTCCCGCGCGGTATCTCAAGGATGCCGACCTTTGAAGGCCCTGTCTGGTATAGGATCTGAAACCTATCCTATTGGAATTTTTCGCTATCCCAAAGGGTAGCTAGAAATGATGGTTCAGGCCCGATACTCTAATTGCTTCCGATAGGCCAAAATAAGAACAGCCGCCGGGAGGCAATCATGACAGGCGAATACGAAGACAAGACCGAACAGCCGCCGAAGACCGACGAAGCGCCGGTTGTCATGCAGGCGGAAACGGCAGAGCGGTCCGAGGGCAAGCCGGAACATGTCGAGCGGCAGCCCCAATACGACGCCTTCATGCGGATCATTCGCCGCTGATTTCCACCCCCTTTCCCAAGGGAAAGGGGGTGGCGAGGTGCCGCTCGGAGACAACGGCGTCATCTCCGAGCCAATGCTCAGTCCGCGGCAGGCGGCTTGAGATGTTCCATCAGCCGCGGCATCAACTCGACCAGGTTGCAGGGGCGGTGCCGGCTGTCCAGCTGCCAGCGCAGGATTTCGTCCCAACCGTCGCGGCATGCTCCCGGCGAACCCGGCAAGGCAAAAAGATAGGTTCCGTGCGCGACACCACCGGTGGCACGGCTTTGCATGGTCGAGGTTCCGATCTTGGCGAACGAGATCTGGCGGAACAATTCTCCGAAGCCGATGATTTCCTTGTCATAAACGGCGTGGAACGCTTCGGCCGTGACGTCGCGGCCGGTCAATCCGGTGCCGCCGGTCGAGATGATCACGTCGATCGCCGGCTCGGCGATCCATCGCTTCAACTGTTCGACGATCAGATCCTTGTTGTCGATGACGATCACCTTCTGAACCACCTTGTGGCCCGCCGCGGTAATCCGTTCGACCAGGGTCTTGCCCGAGGTGTCGGTGTCCTCGGTTCGGCTGTCCGATACCGTCAGAACGGCAACGTTGACCGGAAGAAATGGGCGACTTTCGTCAATTCTTGACATGACTCACCGTCTGCAGCTTGGCTCCGGCCCCATCATACATCGGCCAGTCGCCTCCGGCGATGGCGTCGAGAGAGGGAGAGCTTAAGCCGAGACGATCGCGGTAGGCCCAGAAATTGGTCATTACCCGTTCGACGAATACCCGCGTCTCGCGGACCGGGATGCTTTCCATGAACAGCAGAGCGTCGCCGTCGTGATGCATATTCTGCAGCCAGCGGGCGACATTGGCCGGGCCGCTGTTGTAGGAAGCCGCCAGGAACATCAGGTTGCCCTTGACGGTGTCGTCGTCGAGCAGATGCCGGACATAACGCTGGCCGACTTCCAGATTGACCGCCGGATCGGTCAGTCTGCCGTGGCGCCCCATCGACCGGGCGGTCCGCGGCATCAGTTGCATCAGGCCGATGGCGCCGCAGGGGCTCTTGGCCTTGGGATTGAATGACGATTCCTGCCGGGCAATGGCCAGCACGAGGGCCCGGTCCACCGACCATCCGCCGATCGGCCGCCATTCCGGCAGCGGGTATTCGGCGCTGTCGTGGATTCGGCCGTCGCGGGCCGAAGCCGCATTGCTCAGCCAGACCGCCAGGGCCGGGAGGCCGCCGGCGTGGGACAGAGCGAACATCGATTGGGTCAACGACGGTCCGGCCGAAGGCACGAGCCGGCGCAGTTCATCCTCGGCCCGGCTGTGGTCGCCCAGCTGCAACAAGGCGAGCGCCCGGCGGGTCCCGGGGATATGCTCCAGGACCTCGGCGTCAAGGTCGGTAAAGGGGCGGAATTCCCAGGAATATTGCATGCCCTGGCCGAGGGCGCGGCGTGCCAGCAGGCCGTAGAAGGTGCGGGGATAGGCAGCCGCCTGCTGCAGCCAGTGGTTGACCACCTCCGGATGGCGCCCGGCGAGATTGGCTCGCGCCGCCCAGTAGGCTCCGGCCGACAATAGCCACGACGATATGTCGGTAGCGTTGGCGACCGCCTCGAAGTGATGGGCGGCTGCGGCGTGCTCTCCCTGGCGCCACATGCTCAGCCCGGCCACCCAATGGGCTTCCGGCAGCACGTCGCCCGAGCGGTCGGCGGCCTCCTCGGCCCAACGCTGGGCGTCGGCGTCGCGGCCGGCGGCGAAATAGCCCATGGCCAGCACCGTCTTCAACTCGTCATAGTCGGCATTCTCGAAGATGTGGCGCATCTCGGTGGAAGAGGTCAGCGCGGAGGCGGCGGCATCGAGGTCGCCGTGATGCACTTCGGTGCGGAAACGGGCTTTCAGCGCTTGCAGCCGCCGGCTGTCGCGAGGGCTGAGCTGCCGATTGCCCGCCATGGCGAAGTCTTCCCAGGACGGATCGTCGTCACGGCTGCGGGCCTCCGGCGGCAGCGGATGCGCCGGCGGTTTGACCGAGGCGATCCGCCGGCCCAGGCGCCGCTTCGCCAGGTCGTAGATGTCGTCGGCCTCCGGCAGGTCGGCGTAGCGGGCCATCCATTCTCTCAAGTCCTCGGCTTGCACATGGAAGGCGCCGGACAGATAACGCTGGGCGAGCAGATGGCCAAGAAGAAGGCGATCCTGGATGCGGGCGATCTCACGGTCGGCGGCGGCCCACTGGCCGCGGTCCTGAAGGTCGAAGGCCGTGCGGTAACGGGCGGCATCGTCAGTGGACAGCACATTCGGGACGGATTCTTCCCGTCCAAGCTTGCCCGGAGCCCCACTGATGGAGGCGACGACCTGCTCGTCTGCGGCCCGTTCGGCCAAGTTCTCCGCAGCCACCGAATTGTGGGCTGCCGCGGTCAGGATCAAGGCCACGAGGGCCTGGAGAAGCCTGCCTTTCAGCATCGTCTCTCCTCTGCCGTAATCGGTTTCGCCGATAAATGTCTTCAGCTTTATAAATCGACTCGGCCAGTAGGGGCAAGCCCAGAAGGAGAGGTCGCTCAAACTTTCGTCGGATGCCGTGAATCGTCAGTGAGTTGCGGCCCGTGCGGAAATCGCCGCGGCACTGATTCGTTCGGACGAGTCAGTGCCGCAGGTTTCCGCCCATTGGCGTCACGATTGGGCGTCGAGGCGCTTGCGGATGGCCAGGAAGTCACGCCAGGCATCGCGCTTGTGCAAAGGAGTGCGGAGCAGATAGGCCGGATGATAGGTCGGCATGGCGGGGATTGGGCGGGCCAGCCGCGACGAGGAATAGTCGAGCCACCGGCCGCGCAACCGGCTGATCGCTTCTTGCCGGGCCAGCAGCGCCGAGGCCGGGGCGCCACCCAGGAATACCAGGATGGCCGGCGCGACCAGTTCGATGTGGCGTTCGACGAACGGAAGACAGAGTTCGATTTCGGTTGGCTCGGGCTTTCGGTTGCCCGGCGGTCGCCAGGGGACGACATTCGTGATGTAGACGCTGCCGCGGTCCAGTCCGATGGAAGCAAGCATGCGATCCAGGAGCTTGCCGCTGGCACCCACGAAGGGCAGGCCGAGGCGGTCTTCATCGGCGCCCGGAGCCTCGCCGATCAGCATGACCGGCGCGGCCGGGTTACCATCGGCGAAGACGGTGCGCTGACAGGTCCGTTTCAGCGCACAGCCGTCATAAGCCTCCATCGCCGTCCGCAATTCCGCGAGATTGCGGCAGTCCATTGCCAAATGGGCCGAGGTGGCCGGCTGGGTGGCGACTTGTACCGGCGGCGGCACCGACGGCGAGGCCGGTGCGGAATCGGCCGAGATCCGGGATGCCGCATAGCGGTCGGTCGGGATTTCGGCGATCGCCTCGTCCACGCCGGCCTCGATATACCAGCGCAGCAGCTGTTCGTGCGACGAGGGGGGAGAATCTGCGGCCGACAACATCGACGCACATTAACATGTGCTGCAGTGCGGATACAGGGGTCGGCACATGGAAATGCCTGTGCTATAGAGTCGGGCTCAAGCGCCTTCAAAAAACGCAAACAGCAGGGTTGGGGTTCAAATGGAACGGGAATCCATGGAGTTCGACGTGGTGATCGTCGGCGGCGGGCCATCGGGCCTGGCCGCAGCGATTCGCCTCCGCCAGTTGGCGGCGCAACATGACCGCGAACTGTCGGTGTGTCTGATCGAGAAAGGGTCGGAACTGGGGGCGCATATCCTGTCAGGCGCGGTCATCGAGCCGCGCGCTCTCAGCGAACTGATCCCCGAATGGCGGGAGAAGGAGGCGCCGCTCAATACGCCGGTCGCCACCGACCGCTTCTGCTACCTGACCGAATCCAAGGCCATCCGCCTGATGACGCCGCCGTCCATGCACAACCACGGCAACTACGTGGTCAGCCTGGGCAATGTGGTGCGCTGGCTGGGGAGCCAAGCCGAGGCGTTGGGGGTGGAAATCTTCCCGGGCTTCGCCGGGGCCGAGGTGCTTTACGACGAAGCCGGCGCCGTCCGCGGGGTGGCGACAGGGGATATGGGCATCGGCAAGGACGGGCAGCCGACCGCCAACCACACGCCCGGGGTCGAACTGCTGGCCCGCCAGACCATTTTCGCCGAAGGCTGCCGCGGCTCGCTGTCCAAGACCCTGATGGCCCGCTACGACCTCAGGAAAGAGTGCGATCCGCAGACCTACGGCATCGGCATCAAGGAGTTGTGGGAAGTCGAACCGTCCAAGCACCAGTCCGGACTGGTCTTCCACAGTATCGGTTGGCCGCTGGACGCCGAGACCTATGGTGGATCATTCCTCTATCACCTGGAAAACAATCAGGTGGCGGTGGGCTTCGTGGTCGGCCTCGACTACAAGAACCCGTATCTGTCGCCCTTCGAAGAATTCCAGCGTCTGAAGACGCACCCGGCGATTCGCTCGACCCTCGAGGGCGGGCGCCGGCTGGCCTATGGCGCCCGCGCCCTGTCGGAAGGCGGTTGGCAGTCCATCCCGAGGCTGACCTTCCCCGGCGGCCTGCTGGTCGGTGATGCGGCGGGGTTCCTCAACATGCCGAAGATCAAGGGGTCCCATACCGCCATGAAGTCGGGCATGCTGGCCGCCGAGGCGGTGTTCGAGGCGCTGGCCGGCGAGGTGGCCGGTCCGGTGGAAGCGACGAGCTATACGGACCGGTTCAAGACTTCGTGGCTGGCGGAGGAGCTTTATCTGGCCCGTAACGTTCGTCCGTCCTTTCATTGGGGCTTCTGGGGCGGCCTCGCCTATTCCGCGATCGACACCTATATCCTGCGCGGACGCGCCCCCTGGACGCTGCACAACCATGCCGACCATGACCAGTTGCGCAAGGCGTCGCAGTCGCGCCCGATCGAATATCCGAAACCGGACGGCAAGCTGACCTTCGATCGGCTATCCTCGGTGTTCATCTCCAATACCAACCACGAGGAAAACCAGCCGGCCCATCTCCGGCTGAAGGATCCCGCCGTGCCCATATCGGTCAACCTTCCCTTGTACGACGCGCCCGAGCAGCGCTATTGTCCGGCTGGAGTTTACGAGATCGTAACCGACGACCGTGGACAATCCCATCTGCAGATCAACGCCCAGAACTGTGTCCACTGCAAGACATGCGACATCAAAGATCCCACCCAAAATATCGATTGGGTGGTGCCGGAAGGGGGCGGTGGGCCCAACTACCCCAATATGTAAAGAGCGGTTACCCCGCTGGCGGGGGAACCTGAAGCTTTGGAGATGGTGATGTTGCGCAAATCCGGGCTGGGGCTCCTGTTGGCGGGCGCCCTCGTGGGCGTCCTGTCGGCCTGCGCCAACGGGGTTTCGTCGGACGGGGGCAGCCTGGTTCCGGCCGACCAGTCCACGGTCGGCTCGGCGATGAGCCTGGGCGCCTCGGGCGCCGGAAATTACCTGGCCGGCCGCTTCGCCCAGGATCAGCACGATCTGGACAAGGCCCCCGACTACCTGTTGCGGGCATTGGCCGGGGATCCGGAGAACGCCGAACTGCTGCAGCGTGCCTACCTCGCCCTGGCGGTTGACGGCCGGCTGGACCAGGCGGCCGAAATTGCCCGGCGGCTGCTGCAGTTCGACGACGAGGCTTCCATCGCCGCCATCCTGGTGGCCGAACAGGCGGCCAAGGCGGGCAGGTGGTCGGACGCCGAACAAGTCATGTCCAGCCTGCCCCGGCGCGGATTGGGCAGCTTCATGGCGCCGCTGGTCGTCGCCTGGTCCAAGGTGGGCGAAGGAAAGATCGACGCCGCGCTGGAGGCCCTGGCGCCGCTTGCGCAGAACAGCAGCTTCGCCGCGCTGCACGATTTCCACGCTGCCCTGATCAACGACTTGGCCGACCGCCCCAAGGCGGCCGAGCAGTATTACCTGGTGACTTTGGCCGGGAACGGTGGGCTGACGCTCAGGACGGCCGAGGCGGCGATTTCCTTCTACAATCGCACCGGGCAGCCGGAGAAGGCCCGTGAGATCCTGGCCCGCTACCAGGCCGACCACCCCGAAACGGGAGGCGCCATCGACCCCAACCTGAAGACCCGCCCGGTGGCATCGGCCAAGGAGGGCATGGCCGAAGTGATGTTCGGCACCGCCGGTTCGTTGCGCCAGAGCGGCGCCGCCGAGCTGGCCCTGGCCTTCGCTCGCATGGCGGTGGACCTGCAGCCGGATTTCTCCCTGGCGCAGGTGACCGTCGCCGACCTTCTGCAGACCCTCGGACAGCTGCCCGCCGCCGACGAAATCTACCGGACGGTGGCCGCCGACTCGCCGGTGTTCTGGGCTGCCCGGTTGCGGCTGGCGGCCAATCTCGATGAACTCGGCGAGGTCGACGAGTCGGTGAAGACCCTGGAGGGGCTGGCCACTCAGTTCCCCGATCGCGCCGAGGCGCTGATCACTCTGGGCGATATATTGCGGCGGCATAAGCGGTGGGCCGAGGCGGTAACCGCGTACGACCGCGCCATTGCTCTGTTCCGGCAGCCCGAGCGCGAGCAGTGGGTGGTGTATTACGCCCGCGGCATTGCCCTGGAGCGCGACAAGCAATGGGTTCGGGCCGAAAGCGACTTTCTCAAGGCGCTCGAATTGCAACCCGACGAGCCGCATGTCCTCAACTATCTGGGCTACAGCTGGATCGAGCAGGGCACCAACCTCGACGAAGCCAAGCGCATGCTGGAAAAGGCCGTCGAGCAACGGCCGACCGACGGGTATATCGTCGACAGCCTGGGCTGGGCGTTGTTCCGTGCCGGCGACTACGGCAACGCGGTGAAGACGCTGGAGCGCGCCGTCGAACTGCATCCCGACGACGCCACCATCAACGATCATCTCGGCGATGCCCTGTGGACGGTCGGACGCCAGGACGAAGCGCGCTTTCAGTGGGAACGGGCTTTGGTCTTCGACCCCGAGCCGGAACTGAAGACCGAGATCGAACGCAAGCTGAAGGTTGGCCTGGAGGCGGCTGCCCCGGCCGCCGCGCCGGCGGCGTCTGCCGTCAAGGCCAACAACGCGGCGGTCCAGTGAGCGCGGGGGCCGCCGCGGCGGTCGAGGAGTTCGCCCCGGCCAAGGTCAATCTTTACCTCCATGTGGTCGGAAAGCGGCCCGACGGCTACCACCTGCTGGACAGCCTCGTGGTGTTCGCCGGCATCGGCGACAGCCTGGTGATCGAGCCGGCCGATGATCTGAGCTTGCGCATCGACGGCCCGACGGCCGGCGGGCTGGCTGCCGAGCCCGACAATATCGTGTTGAAGGCGGCCCGCCGCCTGGCCGAATCGGCCGGCGTAAGCCCCCGCGCGGCGATCACTCTGACCAAGCGGTTGCCCGTAGCTGCGGGCATCGGCGGCGGTTCCGCCGACGGCGCGGCGGCGTTGCGCGGCCTTTGCACCCTATGGGGCTTCGCCCCCGGTGATGCCGAACTGGAGCGTCTCGGCTTGGCCTTGGGGGCCGATCTGCCGGTGTGCCTGCGCGGCAGGCCGACGCAGATGTCGGGGATCGGCGAGGTGCTGACCGCGGCTCCGGCGTTGCCGCCGGTATGGCTGGTCCTGGCCAATCCCCGGGTGGCGGTGTCGACCCCGGCCGTATTCAGGGCACGGCAAGGAGGGTTTTCGGCTCCGGCACCGCTGGCCGAGGCCCCGGCCGATGCCGCCGCGCTGGCTCGTGCTCTGACGACTCGCGGCAATGATCTGGCCACCGCGGCGGTGGCCGTGGCGCCGGTGGTGGGCGAGGTGTTGTCGGCGCTGGATGGCCAGCCCGACTGTCTGCTGGCGCGGATGTCGGGCAGCGGGGCCACCTGTTTCGGCTTGTTCGCCACGGCCACGGCCGCGGCATCCGCCGCGGAGTCGCTGACGGCGGCCCACCCTGCCTGGTGGATCGCCGCCGCTCCGTTGGTCAGCCGCCGCTGAATGCCATCGCTCGATGGGACCATGCCGAGGTTGCATCGCGGGCCGGCTTGCCCTATGTTGCCCTCCCTTCCTGTTGGGGCGTAGCCAAGCGGTAAGGCAGCGGGTTTTGGTCCCGCCATCCCCAGGTTCGAATCCTGGCGCCCCAGCCAAATTTCCCTGTCGCTTCCGGCAGCCATGGCGGCTGTCAGGCCGGCTTTTAGCTGAGCAATTCGGCTTGTAAGTGAGCAATGCCGGCTCATAGATGAGTATCGCGCTTGCTAAGCGTTTGAGAACTCGACAAAACGCGAAATCCTCGAAAAGCTGGACATCTCGGTCGTGCCGCAATAACCGGGGGCGGGCCTACTCATCCATAAGCGGACTCGCCCAGGTGCCCAGAAGGGCTCAATTCCATTTCGTTACACCGCTTCCGCGGTTAGCGCCCTCGGAACCGAGGTGTCCAGCTTTCCTCAAGATCCCCGTCTTCGTCTTCGTCGGGGAGATCCACAGTCAGGACAGTCAGCGTTTTGCCGTAGCTTCCCAAGCCGATGATGTCTTCATCGGCCTTCACGCCGGCCCGGCCGCCAAACCAGTCGCGTAACTGGACTTCATCGGCCATCTTGCGGCCAAGCCGGATATTGTCGGGCGAGCGAATGAAGGTGTCGGTTGGAACACCAGACGGGACGGGGTCGCCCTTCCGGAGCCATGTCAGCCCGTCAACCTCCTGCAGGGCCTTGGACATGAACACCCAATCGATACGGTTGTCCGTCGTCATGACGACGGCGGCCGGGACGCTGGTCAATTTGGCCCACCTGATCGCCGTGGCGGTTAGCGAGGTGCGACACTTAGCGGCGAGCGATTCGATGGCCGGCAGCCCTTCGTCTTCTTTGATCAGCGCCTGTCGGAACGGCCCGCTTGGCATGAGGAGCCCTGCCGCGAAATAATCGGCTTCCCGCTCATACTGGTCCGCACTGAGGAAGCCGGCCTGCGACTTGTGCATGCCATCGCCTTTGGGGAACAACGCCTCGGGATGCCCTTCCAGCAAGTAGTGCCCCAGTTCGTGGGCAATGCTGAAGTTCTGGAAGCCTTCGCTGTCGATGTGGGTCGCGTAGAGGATGCCGAATGCTTCCCCGTGGCGAAGCAGCATCCCGGACACGCCCGGCTCAGTCCCAGGCTTTGCTTGCACTTCGATATCCAGCGATCTGGCGATCTCCTTTGGATCGACAGGTAACCGGTAGCGATCGTTCTGCTTTAGCCAAAGTTCGGCCTTGCCGATGGCCAATTCGCCGTCAGCCTTCACTCGTCCCTCCCTTCCGGTTGCGCTCAGCCAGCAACTTTAGCATCTGTTCGGCCAACTCCCGGTCGGCACCGGTCAGATTCTCCACATGTCTGTTGAGTTGGTCGCCTCCTCCCATTCCCGGGTTGGCGACGCGGCCCAGCAGGTAATCGGTGCTGACCTCCAAGGCGGATGCCAGCCGGCGCAGGTTGTCGAAGGAGGGCTTACGGGTTCCGCTTTCGAAATGCGAGATCGATGCGGCCGGCAATCCGGCTCTGGCGGCCAAGTCGGCCTGCTGCCATTCCCGCATCTGGCGGGCAAGCCGCAGGCGTTCCTGGAAGACGTCCGGTTCATTTGGCATGGCTATACCGTAATGTTGAAGTTGACGAACTCGTAGCATCTGATGCATACTACGGAAGCGTAGGATAACGCGTGGCGCGATCGTAGTTTCGCCCTTCCGCGGGTGTCAGGTCAAGGAGAACCGTCATGAGTATCGAATTTTTGGTCGAGGTCGAGGGCCTGGAGAAAGTCCAGGCCGTCGTTATTCCCCTGGGCAGCACGGTGCGCGAAGTGGTCGTCGCTGCCGCCGAGATGGGCGGGTTCGGGCACGAGCAGGCCCTGCTGTTTGTCGAAGATGGCGACGAACCGATCGATTTGACCATCGTCGTGGACGAGGGCTATCAGCACCAGCGAGTGCACCACGTCCACCGTTCCCACCGTATCAAGGTCTCGGTGCTCTACAACGGCGTTACCAAGACCCACGAATTCTCCCCGGCCACCCGCGTGGCCAAGGTGCTGGAGTGGGCGGTTGGTTCGGATGGCTTCGCGATCGACACGGCCATCGCGCCGGAGTTCGTGCTCTTGATCGGTGAGCGGGAACTTCCCGTGGATGCGCATATCGGTCGCTTCCTGCGCCACCACGAGGAATGTCTCCACCTTGAGCTCGGCCGCGGTTCGATCCAGAACGGGTGACGCCATGGAGGATCCGGCCTTCATCAGACTCAACGCTGACCTGGCTGCCCCGTCCTACAAGGCGGGTGCGGTCAGGGGCCGTTGGCGTCTGCTCTATCTCGCCTTCCCGATCCTGATGATGGAGGTGGCCGCCACCGAGCCCGACGGATCGGGTTCCTACTACTGCTTTAGGTTCGAATGCACTGGCTATGCGGGCCAAAAGCCCGAAGTGAAGATCTGGGACGCTTTCCAGAATGAACTGCTTCCACCCGAGCACCGCCCGAAGGGTAATCCTCGCGTCGTGAAGAGTTTCCAAAGTTGGGGTGACGAGACCGTCTACCGTCCCTGGGATCGCAAATCGGCGGTCCACAACAATTTCGAACGAGACTATCCAACCCTGGCTTGGCACGAAAATCGCGACCTCGCCTTCATCCTCGAGGACCTCTATGCGATTCTCAATAGCAACGCTCGCGCGAGCCATTCTCGGTCCGCCGCCTAAGTTGGTCTGTTCCAGTGCGACCTGGCGCGAGGGGGCCGCAGAACTGAACCGCCGGACCGGTGGGCATCGGGAAAGCGGTGCCTTTCTTCTTGGGCTCCGACAAGGGGAGACCCGGCAGATCGTCTCCTTTCTATACTATGACGACGTCGACCCCACCTGCTTCCGCCATGGCATTGTCGAATTCGATGGCCGCAAGCTGGGCCAGGTCTGGCGCGTGTGCCAAGACAGAGGCCTGATGGTCGTCGCTGACATACATGTACATCCGGCTGGCTACGGACAAAGTGGCTCCGACAAGGCCAACCCGATGATCGCCGAGGCAGGCCACATCGCTCTCATTCTTCCTAATTATGCGACCGGGGCTCCGGCTCCCGGCGCCATCGGCATATTCGAGTACCGTGGCAACCGCCAATGGCTCGACCACAGCCGGCAAGGCCGGCGCATCTTCAAACTTTCCTGGTGGTGAGCATGAAGATCGATCCGGCAATTTCCCGCATAAGCAAAATCTTCGTCGAGGAAGAGGGGTTGTCGTTTCCTCAAACGCAGAAGCTGCTGAAGGGGCTGACCCTCGAAGTCCATCTTGGCGCCGATGCAGCCGGCACCCCCGCTGGACAGGCTGCGGCGCTTACCGCAGTACGCACCGCCTCGCGCTGTTTCCTGGGTGGTGTGACTTTGACTGGCGCGGTCGACCATCCCTTGATCCTGCCCTTGCCGGGGCGCATGTCGACTATCGGCGCTGCCGCAAAGAAACTTGGGGCAAAGCCCCACGTCAAGCCAGCGAAGACCATCTTGATCAGCGGCTCTGCACCCACAACGGTTCCTGGCTGGACCATCCGTACGTGGTGGGATGGTTGGGCCACTGGCGTTGTTCCCGCCGACGTCTTCCAGCCCCTGGGACGCAGCGGTAATCCTCTGGCCGGTGTCGCAGCTGGCGCGCTGGCTGTCGCACAAGCTTTCCGTTCCGTGCAGAGCGGGTACTCGTGTCATCCTAATGACCAGATCATTTCGCTCTGGACGCCTGGCGCTTCCGTGGACCCAGGCCCCTCCAGGGTGTGGCTGCCCAAGGCTCTTTGGCTGATTGGCTTGGGCAATCTAGGCCAGGCCTATCTTTGGTCCCTGAGCATGCTTCCTTATCAGGATCCGCAGGCCGTCGAATTGATCTTCCAGGACTTTGACATCGTCAAGGACAGCAATTGGGCCACTTCCATCCTGGTCTCCAAGCGGAACTATGGCCTCCTCAAGACCAGGATATGCGAGGACTGGGCGATTGCTTGCCGCTTTGGTGTTCGCCGTATCGATCGCCCGTTTGACGACAGCACGCACCGAATGTCGACCGAACCGGGGATTGCTCTCTCAGGGCTCGACAAAATCGCACCCCGAAAACTACTCGGCGGTGCCGGCTTCCAATTCATCGTGGACGGCGGCCTTGGTCCGAATGCGAGCGACTACCATAAGTTCCGGCTCTCCGTCTTCGACGAGGCATGGTTGCCCGCGCAGCACTTCGAGGGAAAGGGGGACGATGAGCGGGAGCGTGAAGTGAAGAACATGGCTCTGGGGGCATATCAGGCGGAAGTAGCCAAAGATCCCCACAATCAATGCGGAATGGCTGAGATCGCCGGCGCCAGTGCGGCCGTGCCCTTCGTGAGCGCCTTGACCGGGGCCCTGGCGATCAGTCAGACGATTGCCCTGGTCTCTGGTGTTTCGCCGGTCCGTAATCTGGTCGGGTCAGTTGCGGATCTTCGCGGTAGCCGCGCTTCCCGTGGTGTGGTCGTGCAGCCGGGCCAGTTGGGCTATGCAGGCACTATGTCGGTGGAGTGAAGAATCCAATCAGCAATTGGCTATCGGCAGTGCCACGATTGCTACACGGCGCTGCTGAACTATAAGGCGCCAAGCTCGCCTCCCATGACACCGCTGGTAAATTGGGGCAGGATGAGTCGGAAAGTGAGAAGGAGGGGCCGATGTATTTCCTGTACGACGAAGACCTGATTTTTCGGACCACGTTGTGGCGTGCCGCTCTGGGCACCATCCTTGCTTTCGGATCGCTTTGGGTGGATAGCCGCCTACCAGTAATTGCGGATGTCGCCAGTGCCCTAGCGCGGATCGGAATTCTGGTGCCGATGGTTGCTGGTATCGCGATGCTGGCACTGGCCGGTTTCGATCGGATGGCTGCGTTACCGGCAGGAAGGTTTTACGCTTTGGTCGGCAAATGCACCGGCGGCTTCATGATGGTCGCGGTAGTAATCGCGATCGTCCGGCTTCCATTCCGGGCAGCCGGCTGGTGATAATCGGGAAGGCTGTTGTCCTGATGGCAGAGCCGCCGTGCCAAGGTTTTTCTATCCACAGAGCGCATCGACGTATCGCCGCACATCGAGCATCATCGGCAGGCCGCCCTCGATCATCGCGTCGATCGGAGAGCGGCCACCGAACACTGGCGCCGAGCTCGGGAGGTTCGGCCAACGGTCCGCCATGCCGTCGGCGAACAGGGTATTCAGCCCTTTGTAGATCCCCATGAGAGCCGAAGCCCGGGTCATTTGCCTTTGGCTGAGGACCTGCCGGCTGGAGCCGGCCAGCAGCTGGCTCCAGGTTCGAGGGGCCACGCCCAGCAGCCTTGCCGTCTGAATTCGTGTCAGCTTCCAGGCGCCGGCTATTCCGCGGACCCCGGCGACCGCTGCCGGGGTCAGTCGTCGGCACCAACTATCTGGCCGTTCCGAGGGCCTGCGTGTTTGGCGCTTCGGCGTCGCAGGGCTTCCCTTCGCGCCAGAAACAGGGCGAAGCCGGCCAGTCCCCAAGCCCCGCCAACCATGATGAGCGCGCCCGCGAGGAAATCCCAATTCATTTGACGTCACCCCTTCCTCCTGTCGCTGGGCCTGACCCATGTCACTTGGTCCAGGGTCTCGTCGTCGATGACCTCCCGGCCCGAAAGGATCGCCACCTCCGCCGCCCGACACATCAGGTCCCAGGTTTCGCCCGTAAGCCCCTCGGACATCATGTGGAACCGCGTGACGAACTTTCCTGACTGGAAGGCCTTGGTGTCGTCGATCTCCACGGCCTTGCAAAGCCCCGCCAGGAAGCAGGCGTACTCTCCGTTGGCTTGCCATCGCGGCAGATGAAAGGGTTCGAAGCGGTTCCCAAGTTGCTGGTCGGTCTGAATGGCGCGCACGGCCGTGATGTTGCCGATGAGGACGATTGGGATCTGCAACTCGTTGCTGAGGTATTTCAAGCCGTTGAGAAAAATGCCGCGTTGATCTGGGCGCCCGACCAGGATGTTATGGATTTCGTCGATGATCAGCATCCGGACGCCTGCGGTGGCAATCACCGACAACAACTGGTCGATCCGTCGGGACAGGCTGATTGTCGTCGGCACAGGGGCGTCCAGCTTCCTCAAGATAAAGCCGATCAAGGCGCCGAAATCGGCCATTGGGGGACTGTCGACGTGGACGACTTGCCGGACAAGGCGTTCTCCTGCGTCGGGCTTCGGGCGATTGCGCTGGTTGGCGAACCTGCGGCCGATGACGGTCTTGCCCATGTTGGTGTCGGCGTGGATGAGCAGGCAATGCGGCCGATGGCTGCTTGGCGCGTCCATCAAGCGCCCGAGCATGTCGACGGCTTTCGAGCCAACAGGGTAGGGCACCCAGCACGGCCGGGTGAGAGCGAGAGCCCGAGCCGAAGCATTGATCATTGTCGGGGGAATGCCGGCGGCGCCGCGGGACGTCCCGAAGATGTCGATTTGCTGCATGGTCAGATCTCCTCGGGGCCGTCCAGAAAGTCCGGAATGTCGAAAACCTGGTCCGCAGTATTGTCGACCACCAGGCGGAGAGATTGATCGGCGGACGGGGTGGGCGTTGTCGCCTCTGGCCGACCTGATTCGGCCGCCAGGGCGTTGATCTGGTTCCTCTTGCGCTGCCTGGCGCGACGGGCCTTCTTGGTCGTAACCTTCGCTTTGTCGGCGATCTGGCTCATGACTTCATAGGCGGCGAAAATCTCGTCTTCGGTTGCAGCCGTCTTTCCCTGGGTCTCCAGGTATTTTTCAGCTTGGCGGTATTCCCAGATGGAAATGGAGGGCTTCGAGAGATCGCGATAGGGGATCTCCAGGTACTCCTTCAGTTCCGGATCCAGAAAATAGATCTTGCTGATATCCCTGGGGTCGCGCCGGACGATGAACTTGCAACGCGTTCCGGCCTTCCGCGCGTCCAGCCACGGCCTCAGCGAGTCGTGGAAATAGCAAATCTTGTCCCAGACGATGCCGTCACGCCCAACGCACCTTTCCTCGTAAGGCAGTAGGTCGCGGGCAAATCGGACTGGATTGAGGATCGGATCAGGGAGCCCAGTGCCTTTGAGCTTCCGCCCGTCGCCGAGGATTCCCATACGCCAACGTTGCAGCGGCGGCATCCCTATGCCGCTGTGCTTGCGCTGGTGATAGACATTGACAAAGAATTGAACGAGCCAACGCTCAAGTTCGTCAAAGCTCATTACCGCGTGTTTGGCGGAATCGTATTCGCCAAGCTCTTTGACGTTGGAGAAGGTGGTACCAGGAAGAGCCTTGATTTCAGTGGCGACGGTACCAAGCAAACGCTCGATATGACCGCCGAAGTGGGGCTGCTTGACCGGTCTCCAGGCCATGTTGATGCCGTACTGTTCGCAGGCCAACCGAATGGTCCGGCTGCGGAAATCCTTCCCGTTATCGGCGTGGAGAACTCTCGGCAGCCCCCAAACGGGCCAATCGCCATCGACCTTCACGCGCTTCAGCACGGCGTCCTTTTGGTTGGCGGCCTGGGCAATGCACATGCCGACGGAAAAGGCCGACGGCGGGTCCAGCGACAGGTAATACCCAACGACCATGCGGCTGAACACATCGATCGCCAGCGTCAGCCAGACGCGGCCAATTGGCTCGCGGTCCTCGTCGTCGACGATGAAAATGTCGAGCAGGGTGTGGTCAATCTGGACGGTCGCAAGGGGAAATTCGGCATCGGGGAAATGGCCCTTCACTTCGGCGAACCGGTCCCGGGCGGCCTTCCTGCCGAGCCGTCGCAAAACTTTCAGTTGCTCTGGCAGTGCCGCGATCCGCGCACGCAAGGTGCTGATGTGGGGCGGCGTAAGTCGCAACAGCTTGGCGCGGCGCGACAATTCAGCGTAGGTCTTGCGCACTGAGTGACGCTGAGTGGTCAGGTATGTTTCTTCGATCACTTGGGCAAGCAGCTTTTCCCTGCGCTCGTCAAGACGCGCCGGCATGGCTCTGCCCTTGCGGGCTGGCGCCAAATCGGAAAGCAGTCCGCGATCGAGATAGGCATGAATCCAACGGCGCAGTGTTGATTCGCCTACGCCCTGTTGTTCGGCGATCGTCGCGGTAAGCCTCATTCGGCCATCCGTGCACTCCAATATTGGACGGATGATGGCCAGGCGGCGACGGGCTTCCGCCAGATCCTCGCTGTGAATGCTATGGATTGCCCTGGCCGGCTTTTCTTCGGCGTTTTCTTGGTCCAGGACAGCAGCGATGTCGACTTCGCGTCCTTCCCGGGTCTTCACCTCCTCGATCCAGATCGTGCTGGTTCCGGTCGGCTTGCGGATGCGCCAGTCTTTGCCCTCGAAGCGAAGGGCGGAGCCGGCTTTCAGGCTGACGGCGCTCATGCCGGCACCGCGCCGGAATGGGGCGCCGCCACGCTCGCCATGGTGACCGGAGCATCAAGATCGACGGCGATGCGGAAGGTCGACACCAAATGCCAGAGAGCGGGTAGACACAGTCCTCGTGGCATGCCGTCGACGGTGCCGATGAGATTCCCGAGAGTAATGCCCGATCCAGCTTTCTCTACGATCGACAACAAGCGCGCAACGATGCGGTTGTCAGGGGTGTGGCACCGGAACGGCAGCAGGAAACGGGCGTTCGACAGGCGAGGGGTGCGGATATTCAAGTCGGTAACGACCAGGAACCGCCACCCACGCTCCTCGGCATAGTCCTGCGCCGGGACGAGCTTATCCGCCATGGCGGAAACCTTGTCGGCGGGTTTCACTTCGACGAGATCCGGCTGGCGCCTGGCCCAGGTTACCAGGAAATCTGGCGTGTAACGCCGGCCGTTTGGCAGGCGAATCGCCACGGGTTGCTCTTCGATACCGGCGAAGCCGGGGGTGAACTGACTGATGAGAATGAAATCGCGCTCCAGCGGCGATTCGAATGCGACGGAGCGAGATCCTGCGACGGCAATGCGTCCGGTTACGTTGCGATAGCTTCTCGGTATGGTCCTGACCGGCATGACGGAACTCCCAACGGGGCGTTGCAGTTGGTCCGACCACAGCCAGTGAGGTGGGCACGCCTTGAGGCGCGGCGCCACCTCGACTCCGGGCATCACTCAGTCGTCTTCGCCGGTTGCCAAGCTCCAACCGTGCGCACGCGTAACAGCGCCGCCGACGCATAGAGCCGGGCTCAACTCATGGCGAAGACCACGAGGAAGTCATGTGATCGGGGTGTACCAACTGTCCGGCGGGCGCTGTCCGGTCACGAAAGAATGCCCCATCTATCCGTCGCGCTGTTCGATGGGGCGGATGAACCGCTTCAGTAGGCAAGTTCAGCCTTTGCGCAGCCGGCCGTAAAGTCAAGAGGCAAGACTGCGATGGCAAGACAAGCGTGAGATGGCGGTTTTTCTGAAAGATCTACGACGCGCGCGGGCACGCTTTTGCGCTGGCTGTGGAGAAGAAACTTCTAGCTCACAGCGCGGCGTGCCGGACCCGCTGGCGGTCGCGATGATCTTTCCTGCGCCGGAGGTCGGGCCGGTGGCCCACGCGGGCACCAAATGTCGCGACCTGCAGGTATCAGCATTGCAACCTGTATTTCTCAGGGCAGGCCCAGTTGAGATCGAAGCGCCTTTTCGACCCAGCCCGCAACGTTTTCACCTTCCTTGTGCGCCATCTTCCGGGCGGCCGCGCGCACTTCCGGGGATATCCCGTCGAGCTTCCAATACCGGCCCTGTCCGTATGGCTCATGGGCCAGAGCGGGCTCGGCCTGCCGTTCTGCCTCGACGGCTTTGACGTTGAACAGGGTGGTCAGAGCGCCATAGGTGGGCTGCTCGCCGCGGCGGCGCAGTTCATCGGCCGCCGCCTGCATTTCGGCCTGGGTGACGCGGCGCGGGCCGCCCGACAGCAGCCGGGTGACCGGCTCCAGAAAGACGAACGGGACGGCGGCGGCGTCCTTTATCAAGCAGCCCTGAGAGACGCCGACCGCCTTGCAGGCCGCGATGAAGTCGGTGGGCCAAGACGCCAACAACCTGCCGACCAGCCGCAACAGTTGGGCCCGGCGTTCCGGTGGGATCAATTCCACCTCTTTGACCACGGGAATTTGCGCCGTCGCATAGCGCTCCTCCAGGGATTGGGACAGGTGGTGGCGCAGCGCCCGGGCGAACTTGCCGGTGGACACCAAACGAAAGAGGATGCTCACCAGTTTGTAGAACGCCAGGGCGTGGAGCGATCCCCAGCCAGGGAGATCGACCCACCCGTCGCGGATGGCTCTGGTCAGGACAGCCTGGAAACGCACATCTTCGGGATGTGCGGGCGAGGGGGTGCCATCGGTCAGATGGCCGCCACATCTCGGGCAGGCCAGGCCACCCCCGCGACGAACGAGCTTAAGGGGCTGGATCGGTTCGCTGCAGCCGGGGCAGCGGTCCAGCAGCACCGTGCCGTGGTGGGGGCATGTCGAGACGAAGCCCAGCCGCCAGCTGCCGCGCAGGTAGGGGACTGCGTCCTCGGACAGGCACAGCGGGCAGAACTGCTGGCCGTAGGATTTCCGGCTCTTTTCGCGGCCGGCCGGCGGCAGCCAGGTCAGCTTCTTGCGGCCGTCGTCCTCGTCGTACACGGACCCGCACCAGCGGGCGAAGGTCAGACCCTGCAGGATGTCGACGGCCAGGCCGGTCTTCCTGGACAACTCCCGCAGGAGGTCAGGACACGCCGAGCGATCGAGGTCGGCGCCGTGCAGGTAGGCGCCCGGCAGCGCCACCCTGTACAGTTCCGACGGAGTCACGCCGTTCCCTTGCGCCACCCGCAAGAACCACGAAGCGAAGGATTCGTCGAAAAGCGGGCGCGGACGGGCCGGCCACCCGATCGGAACCGAGTAATCCAACTCTTCGGCCTCGGGGATGGAGCCGAGGACGAAATCTTCGCTGCCGCAATACATGGCCGCCACCTCACGTAAGAAATCCAACACACGTATTGTGCGGCCGAACGTGGGAGACGCTATTTACCGGGTGGGGAGGTGGCCAAAGTCGGTTCTTTCGACGAGGACCGTCAGCACCGTGATATCGGTGGGGAACTACGGGCGGTCAGCGGAGGATGTTCCGTCGCCATGCTCTTCTGGCTGACGCAACCAAATGGGCCTGAGGATCTCACCGGGCTCTATGCCCAGAATTCGGCAAAAGACCGTGTATTCGTAAACATCCAGTCGTCGCTGCATCCTCTCGATTCGACTGATAAACGACTGGTCCTCCCCATACGCGTTAGCGAGATCCCACTGACTCATTCCCAAAGCCTTCCGACGGCTGATCAGGCCTTCGATGATTTCTACGTACTCGGCGCAGAACAATGATTTCCGGGGCTTGGGCATGGCCCGGATTGTTCCAGGGCGAATTCACATAGTGCAAAACTCCCTATTGACCTTCGACCGAGCCTATCTCACCATCCGGCCGGGCGATATTCGCCGAGGGTTTCGCTCGACGCTTGTGGTCACACCAACACTGCCCTAGCGCCAATTAATGAATTCGATGTCGTCAGGAGCGACAAATGCGCCGTCCGGTCCGTCAGCTGCTTGCCGGTTTATCACTCGTCACGCCCCTGATCCTTGGTGCTTTGCCATTCGCCGATGCCGGCCCCCGGTAGCGCGGAAGTCGCCGCACTTTCCCCGGTCGACTATGCGAGCATGACACTCGACCGGACGCGGTCAATCAACCGTGTCACTAAGAACATTCGCGCAGATGCCCAAACCCGCTCCATATCCGGGGAATATCGGGAACGTGGTAAGCCGTGGAAGGTTCTCGATGCACAAATGGAAGAGTATTGCACCGCAAAAAACGGTACGCCGTCTAACGTGAAAACGTCGGTTCAGGAGCCGCGTCTCTATTGTACGAAGAATGATGCAGTATTGTTTTACGTCGATCTCCTAACGGGGCGGACCGAGCCTATTCCTGGTGAGATAGGGTCGCAGTGGACTTGGACATATGAAGTAGTTGAACCCACCAGTGCGGGCGGGGCACAACTGCTTCAAGAAGCCTTGCAAAAGGATCGCGAAAAAGAAAGTGCCCGCGACAGAGATCGCGACGCCGCTCTTGCTGCAATCGGTCGGCAGCGAGCCATTGAAGTGGAGGCCGCTCGGCGTCAAATGGAAGCGCTCAGGCGAGGCGCTCAGATCTGTTCGAAGCCCGGAGTGTACCACTTTACCTATCTCGGCGGACTGGAAGAAATGCAAGGCAATCGCTTGCTGGTCCGCATCGCCGGCACGCGCGAGGGGTATGTCCGCACTGGCGAGCCACAGGCGCAAGACGTCATCTGGTCCGACGTGGAAAAATGGGAACCTTGCCGATGAAAAGCCGTCGGACGGGCTTCCTGGTCCTAGTGGTCGCCCTCTCCGCCTGCGCCACTCCGGCGCCGAAGCCCTATACCGGCACCACGGTCGCCCATGTCCAGGAGAATGTGTCCGACAAGGCCGACGTCACCTACCTGGCTCGGTACATGCTGCCCGGCCCCAAGCGCGGCGCCGACGTCATCTACGGTGCGGTGCCTGCTCCCGACAATACCGGCAATGAACGGGACGCGGCGGGTCAAGTGGCTGGTGCCGCGGCAACTGGTGCGGCCGGGGTGAACCCGCTGTCTCGCTCCGGATCGGCCACGGCCGGCTACGTGGGCGCCGGCCTCGGCCTGGCGAGCGGTCTTTTCGGCGGAGGCGACCATGGCCCGTCCCTGAACGGCGTGAGCGGCGCCTTTCTGCCGGCGCAGGTCGACGGTGTGACCATCCAAACCGCGGAGCAGGCGCGCGAATTCGTGCGGGCTGAAACGCGCCGGAACATCGAGACATCCGCCAAGCGGGTGGGACGTCAAGTGGTCTGCGTCGACCAGTGCGACGGCAACTACCCCACCTTCGAGTTGCGGAAGGTCGGCGGACAGGCCCTGCCCTATTACGACCCGCCGAGCCTGTACGTCACCGTGTACATCCGGCCCATGGTCGAAAACCATGCCCAGAACCCGGTATTCGAGAAGATCGTCGGGTTTTCGCCGGCGTGGATCAGCGCCGGCGGCAATGGGTTCTTCGTCTGCATGGATGACCAGGCTCCCGCTGGCGAGCGCATCAAGGAATCCAACGGAGAAACGATTGCGCCGAACCGCTGTGGCGGTCCCTATGCGCACCCGCTGGAGCGCATTCTTCTGCGCACTTTGACCGCTTCGGGGCGCTATTACTTCGGCTGGCGCGACAAAGCCGTGTTCGCGTGGAAGGGGCAGGTTTTTGCTCTCGGTGACATTGAGCCACAAACCCTGATTAAATATGAGATCGCCCCGAGCACCGACCTTCCTGAGGGCAAATGATCGCCCAGGCTTTGCCCGTAATAACCTGATGGAAGGCGTGGTAGGATCCTGCGTTGCCGAAAAAGCGTTACGGCTTCATCGACGGTGGCAACGGGAAGTCGTACTTTTTCCACGCTAACGAGTTCACGCCACGTCTGGACGACACAGGGCACTGGTCAGCTTCGATCCTACGCCAACCCCAGGGGGGTGGCGGCTAAGCGCCTGCAACTGGCTCGGACCCAGACTCCAGAGTGGAGGCCGCCGCCGCAGTTCCTGATGCTCCACGAGGACACGCCGAAGCTTGGACGGCTGGTGGCCCGAGGTCGACGCCGTGACCGTCAGCGGTTCAGTGGTCACCCGCCCGACAGGTGGCTCACGGTGGTGCAAGCCGAACCGTCATTGAGCTTGGCTCCGAATAGCCCCGCCCAGGGCGGCAACTGTCAGGTGAATATGGTCCCGGCGCCGCCAGACTTTGCGGGGCCGCTTACCAAGGCATTTGCCCTTGCCGATGTTTACCAGTGTGATTGAGGCCAGCCGATCGGTTGCATGCAATGATGTGGCATGGCAATTTTGGGTAGACGGATTCGGCGGGTACCACGGCAAAATAGAACTTTATAGAGGCCGGCCTTCAAGCCGTCGGTGATAAACCAATTCCGTGGGGCCGGAAAATCTAAATCAGCCCATAACAGGTGGAGGGGAAATGCATTACCACATGCGAGGGCCTGAGGTGTCGTTTGAGCAAAACGGGACGCCGACCGCCAGGACGCTACGCCCCTCATGATCAATCACCTAGGGCTAAGCCTCATCGCGGACGTCATGGGGTGGGATACCGATGCCGACGCGACACCGGAATATGCT
>JAJXWP010000066.1 GCA_021781575.1 Pseudomonadota bacterium | reverse complement strand
CCGGCTTGAACGCCGCCCAGATCGTCGCCCAGGCCCTCATCGCCATGGGCCTCGATGCCGCCCACAACACGGTAAGAGCTTGTGCGCCATCGTTTCCATCGTCGCCGCGCTAATGCCTGCTGCACGTCAAATGGGTCCATCATAGACCGACGCCGGGGTCGTCCCCCTTGTTCGTTATTGCCGCCCCCCGGGTCAAGCCCGGGGTTGACGAGAAGAGAAGGCGATTCAGTCTCAGCGTGAACGGCATTAGCCATCCGGCCACATCCGCCTGGCCGCCCGGAGGCTGTCTGGCCAATGGCCACAACCGGCGGTTCGTTTTACGCTCCGTCGTTGCAGATGCCGTAGTCCGGGGAGCACAGGACCATGCTGAAAGCGATAATCCGCAGCTATGAGGCCACGGGTTTTCCGCGTATCGACGCGGAACATGAGCGCCTCCTGGCCATCGCCGGCAGCGTGCTGCTTCCGGCAACCTCGGGGAAGAACGAGCATTGCGTCGAGCGGTTGCAACGCCTGCATGAGTTCGCCGAAAATCACTTCTTTTGCGAGAAATGGCTGTTCCACGTCCTGCCTCATGACAGCCATCAGTTGATCTGCCGGGCTCAGGAAGGCACGTTGCGCCTGATCGAAGACGCTGTGGCGGTGGCAATGGCAGGCCGGCCTGGCATCCGGTTCAAGGTGATCGGATTGCAGCACAGCCTTCGCGGTCTGGTGCTGATGGAATCAGGCGCTCTGCATAGCTTCGCTGAACCTCATATCATCGAAGCCAGGCTGTCATCCATCGCCGCAGACGGCGACACCATGATGATGGAGCGGCGCGCGCCGACATGTTGAATTCTAGCCAATTCGCCCGACCTGAGGTTATCCTGGTGTGCTGAACCATTTGAATGGTTCAGTACCCAGGTAATAATGCAAGCCTCAAGGATTCGGTCGATGAGCCTTCTCCCGGCCATTCGCCGCATGACCGGCAATGTCGGCGTTCGCATCGCGCTGATTTCCGTCCTCATGATAGGGCCACTGGCAGCCTATCAGAGTGCCGCCATTCTATCGTTTCGTCAGGCGCAGTTGGATCACGCCCTCGATCACCTGGAGGATTTCGCCGCCCTGTCGGCAAAGCTCTTTGAGCAAGGGGAACGCGAGGTGGCCTTGCAGGCCACCGTCCTGGCTATGCTTGCCCCGACCATCGAGGACACCTTGTCCTGCCAAGCCGCGCTGCGAAAATTGGCGGGACAGCAGGTCACTCTCGCCGCATTCGATGATGCCGGCGCGATCCTGTGCGCGACGGGACCGCTGGCCCACTCGGCGGTTGCCTGGCCTCATGGGCCACCCTTGGCCATCGTCGAGACGGCGGGCAATACCACCCTTGTCGCCACCGCTCATCCGGGGGCCGGGCCCATCACCTCGGTGGCGGCGGCGGTTCCTTTGCATTTCAGCGAGGTTCTGCGGTGGGCCGGCGTATCGCGGAGGAAGCTGGCCTTCCACATCCTCACCGATGACGCCAGAGCGCTGCTGCCGAATGACCAGGCCGTCGCTGCCCCTCATCCGAACGGCCCCGAGGAGCGGAGCGCCCTTCGCCAAGCGGATGGCAAGGGCCGCTTCGGCCCCCCCACCCGGGACGTGCTGGCCGCATTCCGCACCGTCCAAAGCAGCCTCGGCCGTCTTCACATCATCGCCGAAATGCCTGCCGGCGAAGCACTGACGATGGCCGACCGGGAGGCACGCCGGATGATGCTCGTCTGGCTGGCCCTGGTCGCGGCCACCGGTGTCTTGGGATGGCTTGCCACCCGCCAACTGGTGACCAAAGGCGTCAGAGGGATCGCCAACTACGCCGAGGCGATGGCCGATGGACAGCTGGCCGCTCCCATGCCGCGAATGCCCGCCGACGGCGAACTTGGTCGGATGACCGCGAGCCTGCGGCGATCGATGGCCCGGCTGGCCGCCCGTGAAGCGGCCTTGACGCTGAGCCTGGAACACTGGCGCGTATTGGCCGAGCATGTCAGCGACGTCATTACGCGAAGCGGGGCCGACGGCCGCCTGCTCTATGTCTCCCCGGCGTCTCAGACGGTCATGGGCTATTCTGCCGACCAGATGCTCGGGCGCCACTGGGTGGAATTCATCCATCCCGACGACCGCGAGCGCATGATAGCCAACCGTCGGCATTTGCTGGCCGCGCCGCTCGATCAAATCTGCGTCGCCTTCCGTTTTCTCCGGCCCGACGGAAAGATCTGCTGGCTGGAAGCGAATTGCACGGCGCAGGCGGAGCCTACGGGCAAGACGGTGCTGATCTCCGCATGTCGCGACATCACCGACAAGACCAAGGCGGAAGAGGAACTGCGTAGAAACGAATCCCTGTTCCGCACCATGGCCGAATGCGCGCCGGTCATCATCTGGGTCACCGACCAGAACATGTTCTGTTCCTACGCCAACCGGGCCTGCATCGAGTTCCTCGGCCGGCCTTTCGACGAAATCATGGGCAGGGGCTGGCTGCAAAGCATTCACCCGGGCGATCTGGCCAAGGCTGGCGCGCGATTCCAGGCCATGTTCCGGCGGCATCACCAAGTTACCCAGCGCATCCGGGTTCAACGCGGCGACGGACAATATCGCAGCCTGATCGTCAGCGGCGCCCCGCGGCTCGATCCGGACGGACGTTTTCTCGGCTATGTGGGCAGCGCCATCGACGTCACGACGGAAATCGAGGCGGCGCGCGACGCCCAGACGGCCCGCCGGGCGGCCGAGATGGCGAACGCCAGCAAGACCCGTTTCTTGGCCGCCGCCAGCCATGATCTGCGCCAGCCGCTGCATGCCATCAACCTGTTTCTCGATTCCCTTGGCCGTCGAGTCAACGGAACCGAGCCGATCGAACTGGTCGAGAATATCCGCCTCGCTCTCGCCTCGCTTAACGAGATGTTCGGGCAGCTCCTCGACATCTCCCGCCTGGAAGCGGGCGCCGTCCTGCCCGAGCCGCGGGATGTCGAAATCGAGCGCATCATGAACGTGATCACCCCCCTGGCCAGCCGCCTCGCGGCGGAGCGCGGGCTGGAGTTCCGGGTCAGATCCTGCCGGGCGGTGGTCCGCACAGACTCTCTTTTATGCGAGCGGATCCTGCGGAACCTGGTCACCAACGCCATTCGCTACACCAGACAGGGAGGCGTGCTGATCGGTTGCCGGAAGCGCGGTGGGACCTTGCGCCTGGAGGTATGGGACACCGGGCGGGGCATTCCGCCCGAACGGTTGGGCGAAGTGTTTTCCGAATTCCACCGGATCGAAGAGGATGGGGACGACCACCGGGGCCTAGGACTTGGCCTGACCATCGTGCGCCGGCTCACCGACTTGCTCGGCCATCGACTTACCGTGGCGTCGCGCCTTGACCGCGGCTCAGTGTTCGCCCTGGAGCTCCCCTTGGGAGATCCGGCGAACCTGATGCAGGTCAATCAGGTCGATCGCTTGGCCCGCGGCACAGTCGCCGGGACCACCGTGGCCGTCATCGACGACGAACCGACCGTGGTCGAGAGCATGCGGCGGTTGCTGGAGGACTGGGACTGCCGGGTGATTGCCGCGCGGCGCATCGGCGATTTGCTGTCGGCGCTGGAACGGCAGGGACGGCCGGACATCATCCTTGCCGATTACCGGCTGAAGGGCGGCGTCACCGGTATCATGGTGGTCGAAAAGATCCGCAGCGAGTTCGGAGCCAATATCCCAGCCATCATCATCACCGCCGACACCCATCGTTCGGTTCACCGCTCGGTTGCCGAGGCCGGATGCCGGCTTCTGCTCAAGCCATTGCCGCCGCCGCGCCTGCGCTCCCTCATGGCCTTGCTGCTGCACCCGCTGGACTTGGCGCATTAGCCAGCCGGCCGGGTCGCCCGGCCAGATTGGCGAAGACCGGTGCGATCGATATTGTTGTATCCGACAGGCTGAGAGGGAGACGATGATCGCATCCCCAGACCAATGCCACGTGAGATCGCGGCTCGTGCAGACGGCAACGGAACTGGAGAAGGCCGGAACGCTTCCCGAATTGGCGGCTGCCCTGCGTTCGCTGCGCCGGCTTTGGCGATCCATCGGCTACCACCTGTGCGCCGAATGCCGGAGCGCCCCGGAGTTCAGCCGATTGGCTCGTTTCGTTTCGAACGCGGCACGCGAAAATGCGTCCCCCGACGATCACTGCATCGCCGAGCTGGTGCGGATCAATCTGCGGGCCAGTGACTGTCTGCGGGAGCTCTGCCCCGGCCCTTGCTCGGTGGCAGAAGGAGAACTAGCGGGAAACGAGCCCCTGCCGGATGGCGGCGCTTGCTGCTTCGGTCCGGTTTTCGACACCAAGGGCATGCAAAACGCCGGCGACGTGAAGCTTCACGGTGCTCAGAGATAGCTTCAGGCTGCGGGCGATCTCCTTGTTGGACTTTCCCGCGGCGATGAGCGCCAGCACT
Source organism: Pseudomonadota bacterium (assembly GCA_021781575.1). GTDB lineage: Bacteria > Pseudomonadota > Alphaproteobacteria > Rhodospirillales > Magnetospirillaceae > DUZF01. Next base: position 8,289 of record JAJXWP010000066.1, on the reverse strand, counting down.
TCCCTTTGGCGCTCGGATAGATGTTCGGCGCCGGTCGACGCCGATGCAGCAGGCGATCGATCGTCAACCTTGAGGAGATCGGGCGGGGCGTAGACTCCTCCCGACAGGATCAATTTCACGATGCCGAGCATGACGGCCGGGGTGCTGGCCTTGGGAATATAGCCGACGGCCCCACTGCGCATGGCGTCGATCACATCGCTCCGACGTTCCGAGCCGGACACCACGACGACAAACGCATTAGGAGCCCGCTCGACCACTTCGGCGACGATCGAGGCGGCATCGGCGCCGGGCATGGCCAGATCGAGCAGGATGAGATCGAGGCCGGTTCCTTCGCAGGCGTCAAGGACGGCGCGGACTTCGCCCGCCTCGATGATCTCTGCGTCTTCGAACGCCTCGTCCAGGAGACGCCGGATACCAGCCCGAAATAAGGCGTGATCGTCAGCGATGAGGATTCTCATGAAGCCTCACCTTAACAGATTTGCTGTATACCACAATCCAGCCAAAACAAAAAAAGCATCAAATACCTTGAGAATTATTTCAACTCGTAAAATTAATTCCTGAAATATACTAATTCCACATAACAGATTTCATCGAGCGCAGGCGGCATGATGGAGAAGGGCAGGAGTTTGCGCTCCTGCCCTATTACGCAGCCCTTGGCTCGCCGCGGCGCCCCTACCTCAGGCCCAATGACCGAACAGCGCGGCCAAGTGATGGAGTTCGCTCACCAATTGCGTGAGATCGGTGACGTGGAACACCTCGGAATGGATGATGGCGCCGAACCCGCCGTCATGCGCGCTGGCGGAATCTGACGGCATGGGGGTCGGGGTCGGGGTCGGGGTCGGGGTCGGGGTATGGGCCGCGACCGTGGTGGAATTCGGCGCCGGCGTTGGCGTCGGCGTCGGCGTCGACGTCGACGTCGACGAAGATGGTGTCGGCGCAGGCGTAGTCGTCGTCGGGGTGTGATCGGTGGCAACGGGGGCGGTCGAAGGCAGCGTCGTGGTGTTCACGCTGGCAATCGTGTTGGCCGTCGCATAGGCCTTGATCGAGGTGATGTTCATGTCGGCGGGGAAATGGGTCGACGAGTTGGGATCGCCCGGCCAATAGCCGCCAACTGCCAGATTTGCCAGCATATACATTGGCTTGTGCATGTCGGCGGGCGTCGCCGTCTGATACACTTGCTGCCCGTCAAAATAGTAGGTGATGGTGTTCGGCTCCCAGTCCACAGCGTAAGTGTGGTAGCCGTTCGACATGTCCGTGACCGTGTTGGCCTTGGTGATGCCGCTGGGATTGGTCGCCGTGCTGTGGGTGCTGGTATAGAGTTGGGTCATGTTGTTGCCCAACACCTCCATCACGTCGATTTCCGGCGGCCAACTGTGGTCGGTGGGTAACAACCAGAAGGCCGGCCACATGCCCTGCCCGGCCGGAAGCTCGGCCGTCATCTGGAAGATTCCATAGGTCTGCGCAAAGCTGTGTTCGGTGGTCAACAGGCCCGAGGTGTATGGCAGGCCGCCTGTCTGCGACATTGCGCCGGAAGAGGTGGGGTTGGCGGCAATAGTCAGGTGCCCGTTATTGACCGAGAAAGGGTCAACGCCCAGGCTGCCGAATTGGTCGGCACTGACGTAGTACTCCTTCTCGCCGTTGCTCGGCAGGGTATGCAGATTATTGTTGTAGGTGGTATCGAACACCCCGTTCGGGTTGCTGGACGAACGCAGGCTCAGGCTATTTGCACTATTGAATTCTTGATCAAAGACAAGATTGTCCTGGCTAAGATTCAAAGTATTAGCCATACATATTACTCCGCACCTGTTGATACAACGCGATTCGATCTCAAGATATCGAACACAGGAAAACCCTGTGCTTTCGCGGTAAATAAACTATTACCAAATATGTATTTCACTAATGATAGCCCATCTTATGCGTGCATTAGCCCTTTTGCGCCCGGGTAAACGTTTCGACCACTGCTAGATTTCGGGGGGTAGGATATGCCACCCAATGATCTCGCCGCCACGACATGCATGAACGGCTTGCTTCGACCTGGGCAGCGTCGCTTCGGTGGCCGCCCCCAGGCGGAGTGACACCATAAGCTTTCCAAGTCACATCCAGCGCGCCCTCTACAACAGGTCGCCGAAGATTCTTATAGATCCCGTTGGGAAGACATGAGAGCGATGAATCTGAGGCAGAAGACGGCACGTTCTTTTATTTGGTGCACCGCACGAAGCGGCATAGAGCAGGGATTTTCCTTTGTCATTTTCCTCTTTCTTGGCCGCCTGCTGACACCAGACGACTTCGGCCTCGTGGCTCTTGCGGCCGGTATCGTCGAGGTCCTCCGCCTGCTGAGCTGGGTGGGCCTCTACGAAGCCGTCATCCGTGTTCCGCAGCTGGATGAAGCCGCCGCCGACAGCGCGTTCTGGACCAGCGTGACCCTGGGAGCGGTCCTTGCGGCCGGGGTAGTGCTTGCAGCGCCCGCCGTCGCCGCTTTCTTCGCCCAGCCAGCCCTCAAGAGCGTCATCCGGGTGATGTCGCTGATCGTCGTGGTGTCGGCGCTGGGCATCGTCCATACTGGACGCCTGGCGCGGAATTTTGGCCATAAGGCGCTTGCCATGCGAGCGCTGGCGGCGAATTTCGCCGGCGGTTTGGCCGCCATGGCGGTCATCCTTGCCGGTGGCGGCATGTGGGCGCTGGTGGCGCAACGCCTGGCGGCCGAGGCCATCCAGACCGTCGCCGCTTGGACGGCGCTGCCCTGGGTACCACGCTTTCGCTTCTCGCCGGCCGCGGTCAGGCACATGGCCGGCTTTTGCGCGCGGGTCACCGTTGCCAATCTGGTCAACGGAGCGAATATGCGGGTGCAGGAGGCCCTGGTCGGCACCTATTTACCCATCGCCGCGGTGGGGTCGCTGCGCGTAGCCGGACGCCTTACCGAACTGTTCCAACAATTGGTGTTCATGCCGGCCAATCAGGTGTCGATGGTCACCTTTTCGCGCTTGCAGGAAGACCGCAGCAGCCTCCAGCGCGCTTACGTCCAAGCCATCCGCCTGTCCGGTTTGGTGGCTTTTCCTTGCTTTCTCGCCCTGGCGGCCACTGGGCCGGATCTCGTACCGTGGCTGTTCGGCAGCCAGTGGCGGGCGAGTGCTCCGATACTGCAGGCGCTGTGCCTGGGAGTGGCGCCAACCACCCTGCTCTACTTCATGGCGCCGGTGCAGGTGGCGGTCGGCCGGACCGGCACTTTCGCCTGGTTCTCCGTATTCCATCTGGGCCTGGCCGCGGCGGCCACTGTGGCTTTCGCGCCGTTCGGCATCGTTGCCGTCGGTGTCGGCCTGACGCTGAGAGCTTGGATCCTGATGCCGGTGATTCTGTTTCTCCTGAAGCGCGATGCCGGCATCCGGCCGATGGCGGTGCTTTTCGCGATGGCCCCATCCTTTGCCGGAGCGGTCGTCGCCGCCCTGCCGGTCCTGGCTCTCGGCCATTGGCTGCGCGGTGGCCTGCCGACGCCGTTGCTGATTGTCATCGAATTGGCGGTCTATGGGATCGCCTATTGCGCCGCCATGCTCGGTGCCGCTCACGATTTTCTCTGCGAGGCGGCGGTGGCGCTGATGCCTCTCATGCCCTCCGGCATGCAAACTGTCGTCGGAAGACTGCTCGACCTCGACCCGGCCTCGGCCGGGAGCTGAACGCCGAGGTCGGGAATCCGACGGATGGCATGGGCACCATCCGTCAGGTTCGCGTCACCGGTGCAGCGACCCATTCAAAAGGTTCACTGCACCAGGTCTGTCAAAGCCGTCATTGCGCCCCGCAACCACGGAGTCACCATGCCGCCCATTTCTCCGAATGTTACGTTGCACGGCGCCGAGCCCGGTCGGCTCGAACTGGGCCTATACGCACTCACCCTGGCCATGGCCACCGGCCCCCTTGATCGCCTCATCCAGGAGAAAGTGGCGACCGATCCGCAGCGTGCCGCCGTCTGGGCGCTGGTCTATCTGGGCTTCGGCATCAGCATCCTCAGGCGTCCGCGACTTCTTGGCGAAGCCTTGGCGGACGCTTGGCCGCTGTTCGGCCTTCCGTTGCTTGCCATCCTGTCCGCCAGCTGGTCCGCCAATCCGCACCAAACAATCGTCGGGGCGCTGGAGATGACAGCGGCTGCGATCTTCGGCACGGTCATCGGGCGGCGCCTCCCCGAAGGCCGCCTGTTGACGATGGTGGTCGCGGTCCTCGGCGTGTTGACCGTCGCGGACTGGTGGATGATCGCCGCCGGCCCCGGCGCATTCGACATCAACGGCAACGCAGTGGGACTGTTCAGCCACAAGAACATGCACGGCCAAACCATGGCGATGGCCTGCCTTGCCGCGTTGGCGACACTCGTCTGGGGGCGCCACAAGCTTCCGGCGTTGCTCGGCCTCCTCCTGGCCGCGCCGCTGCTGGCACTTTCCGGCTCGACCACTTCCTGGATCGTGACAGCCGCGGCGGGCACGATCATCATGTCGTTCGGCTTCCACCGGCTCAGCCCGCCCACGCGGCTGGCAACCGCCATGCTCGCGGTGGCTGTCCTATGCACCACCGCTCTGATATGGCTGGCCCAACCGATCGACCTCGAACAAGACTTCCTGCGCGCCACCGGAAAGGATCCGACCTTGACCGGCCGAACCGTGCTTTGGGACCTGGCGCGGCACTATATTCGCCAGGCGCCGGTGCTCGGATGCGGCTTCAATGGCTTCTGGACGAAGGATATCACCTCGGACTCGGCGTTCGTCGACGGCGTGATGGGTGACGACTTACCCCATTTCCACAATGGCTATCTGGAGATGGCCGTGGAGCTGGGATGGACAGGAACCCTCATTGAAGTTGCGACGATCCTGGCTTTCCTGCGCCCCATCCGGCGGCTGATCCAATTCGGAGACCCCGCTGCAGCGGCCTTTGCCGGGGCGCTCCTTACCGTCGTTGCAGTCGGCAACCTGAGCGAGGTTGTCCTATTCGTCCGCCACGGATTTCATCTGATTCTGATCGGCGCCCTATGGAGCCGCGCAGGCCTGCTGTCCCAAGTCGCTGTCGCATCGACGGGCGGCACCGTCACCGGCAATTCGATGACAAGCCTGGGCCGACCCGCACGACCGTTGGCGCGTAGCCAAGGGTTTCGGAGAAACCCGTCCGGCGAGGAGCGATGACAGATCTGGTGCAATGAACCTTCTGAATGGACTACCGTACGAGTGCAGTTCGCGCTCAGACGGAATTGCCTTCTCTTTTCCTCTCGTCACCCCGGCGCTTGACCCGGGGGGCCATGGGTTGCCGGGTCAAGCCCGGCAGGACGAACAAGCGGGATGATCCCGTGTGATCCTGAACCGCTCTATTTCACCACGAAAGCCCGCCAGCCCGGTGGTACAACCTTGATCTCGGCATAGGAGCGCGGGCTGAGATCGGCCGTCGCCCCGTCGGCGCTTCGCCACACGGCAATGGCGTCGCTCTCATCATGGTAACTTGGGCCCGTCCCCTTCTCCCCAGGCTCAAATTCTATCGTCTTGGCGAAGATTCGCCGAAACTTCTTTGACCTGTCGAATATATCGAAATACACAGGGTTGTAATAAATTACAAAAACATCAATTCCACTATTACTTTTGACAAATTTTTCTATCTTTCTCGCTACTTTTTTCATCATCCCTCGATAGAAGGGGTGGTAAAAATAGACAACAACAGATCCCGTCGGTATGGGCACCGCCAGAACATCACCCTCGACAACCTCGATCGGCGTGCGGTCGGGGAACTTCGACCTCAGCACCTCCGCATTGGCCTTGGCGATCGACACCAGCGACGGCGCCAACTCCACTCCGACGATACGGCGGAACGGAAACTCGCTGGCCACCGCCAGCGCCCGGCCTTTGCCACATCCCAGATCAAGGAACGTCAGCGCGTGGTGGTTCGCCAGTCCGGCCAGCGTCTTCCGGATGATGCTCGGTTGCGATCCGCCGTAGCAGATGTTGTATTTGTCGGCCGCCTTTCCCGAACTCAGCTGGGTATAGCTGATCACCCCGCTGGTATCGATGCCGTACTGGCTGTCTATGGGATGCCGCAGTGGCGCCGGCTCATCGTCGGTACGGCGCCCGAAAAGACGATTCTGTAACCTGTGCATTGTGATTGACACTGGCACAATGAACAAAGAGCGATACATCTTACCAAGAAGGCGTACAATCATTTTTTGCACATCGCTTTCTCTTTCTGCACTGCACACACAATCGTCGCAACAGCACCTTTCAGACAATAATATTATTGTCATATGACGGAAATGTTATTAAATACAATACGGACAACACCTATTATCCCAATGCTCTCCGGCGCCCGACGATAGACCTCCCCCATGCGATCGCCGGCCCCTCCACAAGCCGGAACAGCAGATCGGCCACGCCCAATGTAATGACGGAAATCACGATGATATGAAGCTGCGTCGGCATCCCAAGGGCGGATGCGTAAGACTTCATCCAAATCGCATAACCATGTAGCACAAGTGGGTGGATTAGATATACACTATAACTGACCCGCCCTGTCCATACTATGATTGTATTCTCAATACGCATCCTTGTCGTAAGTGTTATGAATAATACAATGGCCAATATATAGGCCGCCGTGTATCGGTGCCAGTTCTCATGGAACCCCATATCTCTGTTGTATGCCATGAAAGCGATCAGCGGTATCGCCGCCAAAATGCATGGCAGCAGCACTTTTGCCAACCGACCGCTTAGCGGGTCGGCTTCGACGAGACGGCGCCGCCAAACGGACCCAAAGAACATCAGGCAAAGCGCCAGAGGTATGGCCACCGGCAATTTGAGGTCTGTGAGATTGCGCGCGACAGCCATGATTATCGCGACCACAAGCCAGAGCAGAGAAGAAAAAAATAACACGCGTGCAATATGCAGCCTTCCAAGGATAAACAGTGCCGCACAGATAAAATAGAAAATCAATTCTATCTGCAGTGTCCAATATGCACCAATGAGATTGCCGACACCTACAAATTGCTGAAGCATTGTTACGTTCACCAACACCATCTTCCAGTCGAGAGGATTGAGATGGAGAATGGCGGAAAACACCACAGCCCCGATGATAGATACCCAATAAAGAGGGTAAAGACGAAAAAATCGGCTAGTGACGAACCGTCGCATTCCTTCGCCTCTTCCCCCACGAAGACTAAAGGGAACAACAAATCCACTTACCATAAAGAACAGTATTACCCCACATTTACCTATGTCCATGTCATCTTCAATAAACCTAAGAAGCAATGAATCTATCTTCCATGGCGTCATGTGCAATTCCAACATCGCATGTTCATACAAGACACCGAGGGCCGCCATGCCGCGAATACTGTCGATAAACGCATAACGTTCACTGCGCATACGCCATTGCCCCTATGACCCTAGATGCTCACGTATAATCGCGAAGACGGAAATAGGAAGCACCACCTCGCGCCGCTATAAAATTGGCACAAAATATGATTCAGACAATATACCTAACTCATATGCCGAATTATAAGCGGATAGTGCACTACAGTTATGTGATGATATGCTGTTACATACATAATGCACAGGAGAGCATTCACTTATGCGCGAATGGCATTTTTTCCACGCCAGGTAAATTTTTGGTGCCAATGGCTGATCAATACCACTTATGAGTAATCTACACGAACAAGTGAATTATTTTTGCCATCCGAAAAAGTTCGTAATAACAGTACAAATATCCATGAGATGTATATAGATACACAGTATTTGCAATGTAATCATAAGCCTTGCTACGCCTTAATTCATGCATGAGGCGTATGGAAACATCCACGCATTAGATTACTTTGCTGGAGAGGCACAGCCCCACCTCAGGATGACATCTTTCGGGAATGCATAATGGAGAACTTCGACCACGTCCTTCTGCCGGTCGACGGTCCGATCGCCCAGGGCCCAAGCGCGTCGCAGTTTCTCCCGGCCGACGAGCATTGCCGGCGGCGAGCGGTTGCCGGCCGTTTCGGCATCTCGCGGAGGCTGCTTCTTCTTTTCTTTGGCTTCGCCGGAACCTGTCCCCTGCTGGTAATGGAGAGCCCTAACCTCCGCCTCACAGAAATTTTGGCGGTGCTCGCACTGGTCTGTGCCATGTGGCGGATCGCGACAAGCGGCAACGTCCATCCGGTGGTTCGCCTGTATGGGCCTCTCCTGCTGTTGACATTGAGCTGGGTGGTCGCCGAAGTCTATTTTGGATCCTTCACACCGACAGAATTTGCCGGACGGATGCTCGTGGTCCGATGGATCGAGGCGTTCCCTATCGCCTATT
>JAJXWP010000110.1 GCA_021781575.1 Pseudomonadota bacterium | reverse complement strand
CGCTCGAACAGATCGTTCGCGTCACCCGCAATCCGACGACTGATGGCCGCGTGTCTGACTGCTACAAGATCGCCAGCCGCACCCTGGCGGAAACCGCGTCCGCTTGAGGAGAGTTAACGTGGCGCGCAACACACAGGCCCCGGAAGAAGTAATCCGCCCCGCCGCTGGCGGTGGCGACGAGTCAATCTTCACACACCCTGCATTCGGCCAGATCGGGGCCAGCCGGGTGAACGGTCATGTCAACCTCTACGACTCCGACTTCACCCACCAGCATTACATCACGGTTTCCATCACTCGGTCGGAGTTGCACCGCAACCTTAGCCGGGATCGGCATTTTGGCACGGAAGAGGTGATCGAGGTCGCGCTGTCCGAGGCGCAGTGGGCGTCGTTTGTCAGCAGCATGAACATCGGCAGCGGCGTTCCCTGCACCATCGCCCGGCATGAAGGCAAGCTGATTCCTGGGCTGCCTTCGCCGCAAAACCCGGCTCATCAGTTCAAGGCCGAGATCGAAAAGACGATGGCCGATATCCAAGCCGCGCTTGGTAGTTTGGCGTCCGATCTGGATGGCCCGATGTCCAAGACCAAGGTCGCGGAACTCAGGAAGGAGTTGGAATGGCTCTCGCACCGCCTTACGGGCAGCACGGGCTTCGTCGCTGACAAGTTCGATGAGCATGTCGAGCACACCGTCGAGCGGGCAAAGACCGAGATCAATGCCTATACCACAGCGCTGGTGATGCGCACCGGCCTGGAGGCGTTGCAGGGGAAAAGCGGGCCGGTGCTGGAGTATCTGCCCGAGGCGGGCTCCCATCAAATTGTGGCGTCGGAATAGGGGCACAAAGCGAATGACCGACGGCTTCACGATCCGCCAAGCCGAAGAGCCGATTGACTGGGGCAATGTCTTTTGCGGACATCCTGTCGCCGGCCTGTGGTTTGGCACCATTGGTGCCCTAGCCAAGGAACTTGGCTGGGCGCCGGACGAGAAACGCATCCGTGCGGTGGCCGCTGCCATCGAGCAATGGCACTTGCTCCCAACCGAACACAGCGGCGGGCCGGCCGAAGCGCGGATGGCGGCGGAGATCGAAGGCTTAGCGCCGGCCGACCGCGTAAGGGCCGAAGCGCTGCTGTTCAGGTTGCTAGTCCAGAACGCCGCGCGAATGGTAGCACTGGGGTTTACCCAGGAATACGTCGTCGGAATGGTCCGTGAATCGCCAGAAGAACCAGATCGTCGGCCGACACTGCGGGTAGTGCCCACTGGACCGTCCGAATAAGGAGGGCCATCGGCCATGAATTACAGCCTTGAACAGCTTGCCGACGCCGCCACGCGCTGCCTGACCAGCATCGGCCAAACCTGGGCGGCCGGGCGCGTCAAGATCGAGCGTGATTATCTCGATGGTCAGCCCGCCATCACCTTCGGCGGATTCGCCGTCTACCAGATCACCGAGGACACCGCCGAAACCCCAGACCAGGTCGGCAAGTGGGCGCTGGAAGGCTCGAAGGTCATTCACGGCTGCCACACCATGCGCAACGGTGACCCCGGCTATCCCGACAATGTCGATACTTCGGTTGTCGCCGTCGGGGACCAGCCGATTGCGATGATCGAACAAGGCGTCAAGATGGTGGCTGCCGAAATCATCGACGGCTGTCTCACCAGTTGGGGCGAGATCGAATTCGACCGTTCTTGCGAGGCCGCCCTGGCGGCCGGTCAGTGAAGGAGGCCCAGTTGACCGAGACCTACAAGGAATTTCGCAAGGATGTCGTCGCCGGGGTGGCCGCGAAACTCGGCTGGACCGTCGATGAAGCCGACCGTGCTACTGGCGACCTGTCCGACCATTTCGATGATGCCATGACCGTCGATGAATCGGTCACTGCCATCGTCGATGCCATCCGCGATTCGCAGTAAGGGAGCATCGGATGTCCGACGTGAAGATCACCCTGAAGATGACCGAACGCGAAGCGTTTAATTTCGCGCAGTTGGTCAAGCGGGTGGCACGGAAAAACCTCGGCCGGGACGGCCTTGATGTCGTCACCCCGGAAGAAGAAACCGACGCCGAAGCGGTGCTGTATAGGCTGCGCGATGCGCTTTCCGCCGCCGGCTATGAACCCCGCTGACCGGAGGCGGCGATCTTGAGCAGCCGTTATGAACATGCATCGAAGCAGACCGGCCATACCGTCGCTATCGGCTGGGACACCCCGATGCAGACCTATTTCGCCCAGGTCGAGCGGGAGCAGAATGACGACGATGAACGCAACCCTATCGTGCTCTGGCTCGGCGGCCAGGTCCGTGAGATGGCGACGCCGATGGACCTGATCGGCCCGCTGGTACCGTGGCTCGACGTGACGCCTGAAATGGTCGGCCGGCTGAAAGCCGACCGGGCCGCCGATCTCGATCGAGGGCCGACTGCCTTGCAGCGGGACAATCTCGCTGTACTGGCCGCCGGCCGCAACCGTCCTTGAAGGAGCCGATCTTGAGCCAGACCTACAGCGAACGCGACGCCCGCAAGGGACATCATCGGGAATACTGGTCCCGACGTGGTGCCCGATGGGGCGCTTGGGGCTGGGGCAAGGTCGCCAAGATCCTTACCCATCGGAAAGAACGCGCCGCAGATCGGCGCATGGAACATGCCGCCCTCACAGCGGGCGATGAGTCGGAATAGGAGGGCCTAAAGATGCGATACCGTAACCGCGCCACCGCCGCTATGGCGGACAGGGTTTTCGCGGTGCTGTCCGCCAGTCGCGTCACCAGCTACGCTCGATGGTTATCGGACTGCGATAGCCTCCGCGAAGCGTGCCGGTAT
>JAJXWP010000030.1 GCA_021781575.1 Pseudomonadota bacterium | reverse complement strand
CTCCGGGGCCATCCAGCACCTGGCCGGAATGAAGGACAGCAAGGTCATCGTCGCCATCAACAAGGACGAGGAAGCGCCGATCTTCCAGGTCGCCGACTACGGATTGGTCGCCGACCTGTTCCAGGCCATACCCGAAGTCACGGCGCAAATCTGAGAAAAAGATGGACCGCACCCACGGAGATCATGAAGAACACAGAAAGGGAATCATCGCTTTTACCGGCTTTATTTCTCGGTGTTCTCCATGTCCTCAGTGGGGGCGATTTTTCTTTCTCAGGCTGATGTCGCAGATTTTTCCTCCACCACGTCGAATTCCCGGTAAAAGCTTTCCAGCCGTTCGACCTCGTTGGCCGAGCCGAGGATCACGCCCACCCGCTGGTGCAGGCCCTGGGGTTGTACCTCGAGAATACGTTGGCGGCCGGTGGAGGCGCGGCCGCCCGCCTGTTCGACGATAAAGGCCATGGGGTTGGCTTCATACATCAGCCGCAGCTTGCCACCCTTCTTCCGGTTGTCCTCATCCACCGGGTAAAGGAAGACGCCGCCGCGGCATAGGATGCGATGCACCTCGGCGACCATCGAGGCCACCCAGCGCATGTTGAAGTCCTTGCCACGCGGCCCGGCCTTGCCGGCTTGGCATTCTTCGATATAGCGCTTCACCGGCGGGTCCCAGAAGCGTGCGCGTGACGCGTTGATGGAAAACTCCTTGGTGTCCTCGGGGATGCGCATGTTCGGATGGGTCAGCACGAAAATGCCGACGTTCTGGTCATAGGTGAAGCCGTTGACGCCGTTTCCCGTGGTCAGTACCAGCATGGTCGATGAGCCATACAAGGCATAGCCGGCGGCCACCTGTTCGACGCCGGGCTGCAGGAAGGCCTCGCAGGACGAGGCGCTCATTCCGTCGGGCAGACGGAGAATGGAGAAGATGCTGCCGACCGAGATGTTGACGTCGATGTTGGACGAGCCGTCCAACGGGTCGAACAGCAGCAGGTAGCGGCCCGCTTCGCCATGCACGCTGCGCACGTCCTCCAGCTCTTCCGAGGCCATGCCGGCGTAATTGCCGCCGAGCGCGTTCATGTGCAGGAAGATCTCGTTGGCCAGGACGTCCAGCTTCTTCTGCTCCTCTCCTTGCACGTTCTCGGCGCCGGCGAGGCCCAGATTGCCTGCCATGGCCCCGCGGTTGACCTCGTGCGAGATCATCTTGCAGGCCGTGCGGATGTCGTTGAGCAGGGTGGTGAAGGATCCCGAGCCGGCATGCCGGCGCTGTTCGTCGAGCAGGAAATGGGACAATGTGACGCGCTTGTAGGACATTCTTCTCCCCTCGCCGTGCGTCGAACCCTATCCGTCCTATACGGAAGGGCTCCGGCGCGCGCCGGAGTGTTAGACCAACGCGCGCCGGCTTTCAACTGTCGCCAGGACCTATGCCGGCCAGCCCATCGCCAGCTGGCGCCGAAGTCGATGAGACGCGCGGTGACGGCGTGGTAGCCTTGCGGAACAGGGTGGGCGTGAGACGCCACGGCCCTCTCGACCGGCATAATCGTGGCAGGAAGACGGGGTAGGCCCGATGTATGGGGAATGGAAGCGCAGGATGCGGCGCTGGCTGTCGGCCGTTGCCATCGCAGCCGGGATCAGCGCCTGGAGCGTCGCGGCGCCTGCTGCCGCGGCCGAGAACGCCTGCGCCACTCTCTCCGGGCTGGTGGACGCCGCTGCGCCGGGCGCGATATTCCTGCCCAGCTACCCGACGGTGCAGGCTGGACCGCTGCACGGCGCGGCGTTCCTTTACGACAACGCCGCTGCCACCATCGCCCTGATCGGCTGCGGCCAGGCGGCCAAGGCCCGGCGTATCGGCGACGCCATCCTGTTCGCCCTCGACCACGACCGCTTCTGGCACGACGGGCGTCTGCGCAACGGCTATGCCGCCGGGCCAGTAGGCGACGGGCCGATGAAGCTCGCCGGCTGGTGGGATGATCGGCGGAAGATGTGGCTCGAGGACCGCTATCAGGCGGGCAGCGACACCGGCAACATGGCCTGGGCCATGCTCGCCTTGCTCAGCCTCGACCGGACCGGTGCCGGGGGACAATACCGGGCGGGGGCGGAGCGGATCGGCCGATGGGTTGCCGGCCGGCGCGACGCCCGCGGGCCCGGCGGCTTCACCGGCGGCACGTTCGGCCACGAACCCGACCCGCGCCGCCTGACCTGGAAATCGACCGAACATAACACCGACCTTGCCGCTGCATTCGCCCGCCTGGCTGCCGCAAGCGAAGCCCCACACTGGCGCGGCCTGGCCGACGCCGCCCGCGGCTTCGTCAAGGCGATGTGGGATCCCGGCTGCGGCTGCTTCGCCGCCGGCACGGCGGACGATGGCTCGACGCCCAATCCGTTCCTGGCGCTGGACGCCCAGGTCTGGCCGCTGTTGGCGCTGCCCGGAGCCGTTGATCCGTTCGCGGCGGCGCTGGCGACCGCCGAGCACCGGCTGCGGGTGGACGGCGGTTTCGCCTATGGCCAACCAGGACAAGGCCTATGGACTGAGGGGACGGCCCAGGTGGCGCTGCTGGTTCGGTTGCTCGGCCGCACCAGCCAGGCCAAGGCCCTGATCGCCGCGGTGGAGAGTTTGCGGGCGCCGGCCGGCGGGTACTACGCTTCCAATGTTCCCAGACTGCCGACCGGTTTCATGCTCGATACCGAGCCGAGCAGGCCGCGCCTCTATTTTCACCTGCCGCACTTGGGCGCGACCGCCTGGGCGGCCCTGGCCGAGCGCGGCTTCAATCCGTTCACCGGGACGATGGAGTTGCCGCCTTGAGGGGTCGCGCGACGGGCGCCGCCGACGGCGTGATATTAACCCACGTAAATGAAAGGCATGCGGTTCGCCGTCACCATTAGGCCCGGCATCATCGCGGTTTAGCTCCGAGCGAGGTGGTCCCCGTGCCTGCGACGAACCGATACCTGGCAGAACGCATGCGGGAAGCCGCCGCGCTTCTCGAGTCCCAAGGCGCCAACATCTTCCGCATCGGCGCCTACCGTCGCGCTGCGGATACCGTCGCGCATCTGGATCGGCCGGTGGAAGAAATCTGGCGGGCGGAAGGGCTCGAAGGCCTCGACGCCCTTCCCGGCATCGGCCGGTCTCTTGCCGCCTCCGTGGCCGAGATGCTGTGTACCGGCCAGTGGGCACAGCTCAACCGTCTTCGTGGCGCCGCCGACCCCGAGTCGTTGTTCCAGATGGTGCCTGGCATCGGCTCGGTGCTGGCCGGGCGAATCCGCGACGCACTGCCTGTCGCCAATCTCGAAGGGCTGGAAGCCGCTGCTCATGACGGACGGCTTGCCGCCCTTCCGGGTGTGGGCTACCGCCGGGCTTCGGCGATCGCCGCTAGTCTGGACGCGATGCTGGCGCGGGATCGTCCGCTGCCGACGCTGCCGGCGGATGAGCCCGACGTGTCGACGCTGCTCGACGTCGATGAAGAATACCGGCGCAAGGCGGCTGCCGAAAGGCTGCCGAAGATCGCTCCTCGGCGGTTCAATCCCGATGGCGAAGCCTGGCTGCCCATCCTGCATACCGATCGTCCGCTGTGGCACTTTACCGTTCTCTTCTCGAATACGGCGCGCAGTCACGAACTGGGGCGGACGCGGGATTGGGTGGTGGTATATTTCGATGACGGCAAGTCGAGTGAAGGACAGCGCACGGTGGTGACCGAAACGCGCGGTCGCTTGCTCGGGCGTCGCGTCGTCCGGGGCCGCGAGGCGGAATGTCGGGCCCATTACATGGGCGCCACTTAAGATCCGCAAGGCGCTTGACTCCGCTTCGTCGGCCGGCGTACAACCCGAGCCTCTCAGGGTTCTGAGACGCCCCAGCCTCCGAGGAGGCCGGCCGGTCCGCGAAGGCTCGCGCACCGGCCCGATTTCGTTTGGGCGCAACACGTTCGCGGCGGGTCCAAGGGTCCATGTTCGAGAGTCTGAGTTCACGTCTGGGCGAGGTATTCGAGCGGCTGCGCAAGCGTGGCGCGCTGACCGAAGCCGATGTCTCCGAGGCGCTGCGCGAGGTGCGCGTGGCCCTGCTGGAGGCCGACGTCGCTCTGCCCGTGGTCAAGGACTTTGTTTCCAGGGTCAAGGAACGGGCGGTCGGCCAGGAGGTGGTGCGCAGCATCACCCCGGGCCAGATGGTGGTGAAGATCGTTCACGACTGCCTGGTGGAGACCCTGGGATCGGCCGAAGAGATCAATCTGGCGGCGACGCCGCCGGTGCCGGTGCTGATGGTCGGCTTGCAGGGGTCGGGCAAGACCACGACCTCGGCCAAGATCGCGCTACGTCTGAAGACGCGCGACCGGAAGAAGGTGTTGCTGGCCTCCCTCGATGTCTATCGGCCGGCGGCCCAGCAGCAGTTGGAGATCCTGGCCCGCCAGGCCGATGTGGGCTCGCTGCCCATCGTGATGGGCGAGAAGCCGGTGGCCATCGCCAGGCGGGCGATGGAGATCGGGCGCCGCGAAGGCTACGACGTGGTGATCCTGGACACCGCCGGCCGCCTGCACATCGACCAGGTGCTGATGGCCGAGGTGGCCGAGGTGCGCGACGCCGTCCGCCCGGCCGAGACCCTGCTGGTGGTCGATTCGATGACCGGCCAGGACGCCGTCACCTTGGCTCGCGAGTTCAATGAGAAGGTGGGCGTCACCGGCATGGTGCTGACCCGCGTCGACGGCGACGCCCGCGGCGGCGCGGCACTGTCCATGCGGGCCGTCACCGGCCGGCCGATCAAGTTCCTGGGCGCCGGAGAAAAGCTGGATGCCCTCGAGGTGTTCCACCCCGATCGGGTGGCCGGGCGCATTCTCGGCATGGGCGACGTGGTGTCGCTGGTCGAGAAGGCGATCGACACCTTCGAACAGGACGAGGCCGAGAAGCTGGCCAGCAAGTTGGCCAAGGGCAAGTTTGACCTCGACGACCTGGCCGCACAGTTCCGGCAGATCAAGAAGATGGGCGACCTCAAGGGCGTCATCGGCATGCTGCCGGGTATCGGCAAGATCAAGAAGCAGATCGACGAAGCCAACATCGACACCAAGGCGATCAACCGCCAGGAAGCCATCATCCTGTCGATGACCAAGGCTGAACGGAAGAACCCCGATCTCATCAAGGCCAGCCGCAAGCGGCGCATCGCCGCCGGCGCCGGAGTTTCGGTGCAGGACGTCAACAAGCTGCTGAAGCAGTATCAGCAGATGGCCGATGTCATGAAGAAGGTCAGCAAGATGGGCAAGAAGGGCCTGCTGCGTCATGGCCTGCCCGGCCTGCTGCCCCCCGGCGGGGGGCGGTTCGGCGGATGAAACCCAACCATATTTTTCTTTACCACGAGGAACTGGAATGTCGCTGAAGATCCGACTGTCCCGCGGTGGCGCCAAGAAGCGCCCGTTCTACAAGATCGTGCTGGCCGATTCGCGGTCCCCGCGCGACGGCAAGTTCATCGAGAAGCTGGGAACCTACAATCCCATGCTGCCCTCGGACCATGCCGAACGGCTGGTGCTCAAGGAAGAGCGGATCAAGCATTGGCTGTCGGTGGGCGCCCAGCCGACCGACCGTGTCGCCAAGTTCTTCTCGGATGCCGGCTACATGGCAGCGCGTCCGCGGTCTGAGCAGACCAAAAAGCCACAGCCCAAGGCCAAGGCCCAGGAGCGTCTGAAGGAACAGCAAAAGGCCGCCGCGGCTGCCGCCGGCGAGTAATCGATGGGTCGTTCCCGCGATGAACGGCTTTGCGTCGGCGTCATCGTGGGCGCGCATGGGGTGAAGGGCACCGTTCGCGTCAAGAGCTTCACCGAGCGGCCCGCCGATGTGGCGGGTTATGGGCCGGTGGAGGACGAGACGGGAACGCGGCGCTTCCGGCTGAAGCCGGTGGGCGAGGCCAAGGGAGTGGTGACGGCGACCATCGACGGAGTCGGGGATCGCACGGCCGCCGAGGCGCTGAAAGGGATGCGGCTCTACGTACCCCGCACGGCGCTGCCGCTGCCGGAGGAGGAGGAGTTCTACTACTCCGACCTGGTCGGGCTGACCGCTGTGCTGGCCGACGGTTTCGAACTCGGCAAGGTGCGTGGGGTGTTCGACTTCGGTGGCGGCGACGTCATCGAGGTGCTGGGATCCGGCGGGACGAGGATGTTCCCCTTCACCCGCGCCGTGGTGCCTGTGGTGGACATCGCCGGCGGGCGGCTGGTGGTCGACCCTCCGGTGGAAACCGAGGTGGCTGAAGAGGAGGGAAACGATGGCGGGTGAGGGTGCCCCGGTCTGGAGCGCCCCTATCTGGAGCGCTACGGTGCTGACCATCTTCCCCGAGATGTTTCCGGGTCCGCTCGGCCATTCGCTGGCCGGACGGGCCCTGGCCGAGGGTGTGTGGAGTCTGGAATCGGTGGACATTCGCGCTTTCGCGCGCGATAAACACCGCTCCGTCGACGACGCCCCTTTCGGCGGCGGGGCCGGCATGGTCATGCGCCCCGACGTGGTAGATGCGGCGCTTCGCGCTTCGCACCACGGCGGGCCCCTGATCTACCTGACGCCGCGCGGGCGCCTGCTCGACCAGCAGCGCGTGCGCGCCCTGGCCGCGGAACGGCAGGTGACCATCCTGTGCGGCCGCTTCGAGGGGGTGGACCAGCGGGTGCTGGATGCCCACGCGGCCGAGGAGATCAGCCTCGGCGATTTCGTGCTGTCCGGCGGCGAGCCGGCGGCGCTGATGTTGATGGATGCCGTCGTGCGGCTGCTGCCCGGTGTGGTGGGCAAGGAAGAGTCGCTGGCGGAAGAGAGTTTCGAGTGGGGATTGCTCGAATATCCCCATTACACCCGGCCCCAGGAATGGTTGGGCCGGGCGGTGCCGGAAGTTCTGCTTTCCGGGCACCACGAGAACATACGGGCCTGGCGCCGCCGCCAGGCTGAAGAGGTAACCAGGCAGCGCCGGCCGGACCTTTGGGACCGTTACGTCGCCGCCAAGAAGGCAAAAGAGGGTTGAGTCATGGATATTATCAGCGCGCTCGAGAAGGAGCAGATTGCGAAGCTCACTTCCGACAAGACCATCCCGGATTTTTCGCCGGGCGACACGGTGAAGGTCAGCGTCAAGGTGGTGGAAGGCAGCCGTGAGCGCCTTCAGGCCTATGAGGGCGTGGTCATCGCCCGCAAGAACGACGGCCTGAATAGCTCGTTCACCGTCCGCAAGATTTCCTATGGCGAAGGCGTCGAGCGCATTTTCCCGCTCTATTCGCCGAACGTCGCCGAGATCGAGGTGGTGCGCCGTGGCGATGTCCGCCGGGCCAAGCTCTATTACCTGCGCGAGCGCCGCGGCAAGTCGGCCCGCATCGCCGAGCAGACCACCGGCTATTCGGCCAAGCTGGCCGCCGCCGAACGCGACGCCGCCGCCGCCGAGAAGAAGGCCGATAAGGAGTAAGCGATCGGCGTGTCAGCTCGTCATGCCCGGGCCTAGGCCCGGGCATCCATGGATTGTCGGGTCGAGCCCGGCGATGACGGCGTTTTTCTCGGAGCAGACCTGCATGGCCAAACCCCGCACCCTGTTCGACAAGATCTGGGACAGCCACCTCGTGGACGTCCAGGATGACGGCACCTGCCTCATCTATATCGACCGTCATCTGGTCCACGAGGTGACCAGCCCGCAGGCGTTCGAAGGCCTGCGCAACGCCGGCCGATCCATCCGCCATCCCGAGGCGACCCTGGCGGTGGCGGACCACAACGTGCCGACCACCGACCGCAGCCGCGGTATCGCCGACGAGGAGTCGCGCATCCAGGTCCAGACCCTGGCGGACAATGCCAAGGAATTCGGCGTCGAGTACCTGCCGATGGACGATATCCGCCAGGGCATCGTCCACATCGTCGGGCCCGAGCAGGGCTTTACCCAGCCCGGTACCACCATCGTTTGCGGCGATTCGCATACCTCGACCCATGGGGCCTTCGGTGCTTTGGCCTTCGGCATCGGCACCTCGGAAGTCGAACATGTTCTGGCAACCCAGACGCTCTTGCAGCGGCCGGCCAAGAATATGCTGGTGCGGATCGATGGTGCCTTGCCGGCCGGCGTGACCGCCAAGGACCTGGTGCTGGCCATCATCGGCCGGCTGGGCACGGCCGGCGGCACCGGCTATGTCATCGAATATGCCGGCGACGCCATCCGCGGCTTGTCCATGGAAGGCCGCATGACGGTTTGCAACATGACCATCGAAGCCGGCGCCCGCGCCGGGCTGATCGCTCCCGACGAGGTGACCTTCGACTACCTCAAGGGTCGGCCGCGCGCCCCCAAGGGCGCTGCCTGGGAAGCCGCCGTCGCCTATTGGCGAACCTTGGCCAGCGACCCCGGCGCCCAATACGACGCCGAGGTGGTGATCGATGCCGCCGGCTTGGCGCCGATGGTCACCTGGGGCACCAGCCCGGAAGACGTGCTGCCGATCACCGCCCGGGTGCCTGATCCGGCGGAAGTGTCCGATCCGGCCAAGCGCGCCGCGGTCGAGCGGGCGCTGGCCTATATGGGCCTCACCGCCGGTACGCCGTTGACCGAGGTAAAGGTGGATACGGTGTTCATCGGTTCTTGCACCAACGGGCGCATCGAAGACTTGAGGGCCGCCGCCCAAGTGCTCAAGGGCCGCAAGGTGGCCGAAGGCATGCGGGTGTTGGTGGTCCCCGGCTCGGGCTTGGTCAAGGAGCAGGCCGAACAGGAAGGCCTGGACGAGATCTTCCGCGCCGCCGGGGCCGACTGGCGCGAGCCGGGCTGCTCCATGTGCCTGGCGATGAACGCCGACAAGCTGAAGGAAGGCGAACGCTGCGCCTCGACCTCGAACCGTAATTTCGAGGGCCGTCAAGGTCGCGGCGGGCGCACTCATCTGGTCAGTCCGGCGATGGCCGCCGCCGCCGCGGTGACCGGACGGCTGACCGACATCCGCACGCTGTAGAGGGGGCGAGCATGGAGAAGTTCACCAAGCTGACCGGTGTCGCAGCCCCGCTGCCGATTATCAATGTCGACACCGACATGATCATCCCGAAGCAGTTCCTGAAGACCATCAAGCGCACCGGTCTCGGCAAGAACCTGTTCGACGAGATGCGCTACACCAGGGACGGCCAGGAAGTGGCGGAGTTCGTGCTGAATCGGCCGGCCTACCGCAAGGCGGCGATTCTGGTCGCCGGCGCCAATTTCGGCTGCGGCAGCTCGCGCGAGCACGCTCCCTGGGCGCTTCTGGATTTTGGCATCCGCTGCATCATCGCGCCGTCCTTCGCCGACATCTTCTACAACAACTGCTTCAAGAACGGCATCCTGCCGATCAGGCTGCCCCAGACCGAGGTGGACAAGCTGCTGGACGACGCGTCGCGCGGCGCCAACGCGGTGGTCTCGGTGGATCTGGAGAAGCAGGAGATCACCGGCCCCGATGGCGGCCGCATCGCCTTCGATATCGATCCGTTCCGCAAATACTGCCTGCTGAACGGCCTCGACGACATCGGCCTGACGCTGCAGAAGCAGGACAAGATCGCCGGCTATGAAGCTCGCCGCCAGCGCGAACAGCCCTGGCTGTAACGATCCTACGATAAGCCGTCATGCCCGGACTTGATCCGGGCATCCATGGACCCTCTGGGTCAGGCCCGGGGGTGACGGGACGGAAGGGAGATTCCTTAATCATGACGACCAAGAAGCTTCTCATTCTGGCCGGCGACGGCATCGGCCCCGAGGTCATGGCGCAGGTGCAGCGGGTTATCGACTGGATGGCCAAGAAGCGCCGCATCACCTTCGACGTCAGCGAGGGACTGGTTGGCGGTTGCTCCTACGACAAATACGGCACCCCGCTGACCGACCAGACGATGCAGCAGGCCATCGACGCCGATGCGGTGCTGCTGGGCGCCGTCGGTGGGCCGAAATGGGACAATCTGCCGTTTGCCGACAAGCCCGAGCGCGGCCTCTTGCGTCTGCGCAAGGATATGAAGCTGTTCGCCAACCTGCGCCCGGCCTTCGTGTTCGACGCGCTAGCCGAAGCCTCGTCGCTGAAGACCGATCTGGTCAAGGGTCTCGACATCATGATCGTCCGCGAGCTGACCGGCGGCGTGTATTTCGGCGAGCCGCGCGGCATCGAGACGCTTCCCAACGGCGAGCGCCGCGGTGTCAACACCCAGGTCTACACCACCCATGAGATCGTCCGCATCGCCGACGTGGCCTTCGAGCTGGCGGCCAAGCGCGGCAAGAAAGTGCATTCGGTTGAGAAAGCCAATGTCATGGAATCGGGCGTGCTGTGGCGCGAGGAAGTGCAGAAGCTGCATGACGCGAAATACCCCGGGATCGCGCTCGAGCATATGTACGCCGACAACTGCGCCATGCAGCTGGTGCGCCGGCCCAAACAGTTTGACGTGATCGTAACCGACAACCTGTTCGGCGACCTGTTGTCCGACTGCGCCGCCATGCTCACCGGCAGTCTGGGCATGCTGCCGTCTGCCTCGCTGGGCGCCGCTGACGCCGCCGGCAACCGTAAGGCGCTCTACGAGCCGGTGCACGGCTCGGCCCCGGACATTGCCGGCAAGGACCTGGCCAATCCGCTGGCCACACTGTTGTCCTTCGGCATGATGCTGCGCTACAGCTTCGGCATGACAGCCGAGGCCGACCTGCTTGATACCGCGGTGAAGAACGTCCTCGACGGCGGCCTGCGCACCGCCGACATCATGCAGCCGGGCAAGGCCAAGGTATCGACCACGGTGATGGGCGAAAGCATCGTCCGCGAACTGGACAAGCTGGGGGGATAATTCCCCCCTTGCCTTCCGCCCGGCCCTCGGGTAATCCTCTCCCCCCGACGGAGGTGTGGCTTGATGTTGTTCGGCCTTTCCTGCAGGGGTTTGTCGACCGCGCCAAATCATGGCGCGAACGCCGCCGTTGCCTTTCCGACTACCACCAAGACGACTAAGAAGATCCTGGCGTAAGGCGGGCTGGTCGGTTTTGTCTTGTACCACACGGCCCGCGGGATCTCCCGGCGGGCCTTTTCGTTACCGGCTCGGCGGGGGACGGGGCTAGAAGAGCTAGGAGTAGGAAGACATGGGTTACAAGGTTGCGGTGATCGGCGCCACCGGGAATGTGGGCCGCGAAATGATCCAGACGCTGGCCGAGCGTAATTTTCCCGTGAGCGAGGTTATCGCCCTGGCGTCGGAACGCTCGGTCGGGCGCGAGATTTCGTTCGGCGAAGACAAGATCCTGAAGGTCAAGGATCTGGCCAGCTTCGATTTCGCCGGTGTCGACATCGCGCTGTCCTCGCCCGGCGCGAAGATCTCGGCCGTCCATAGCCCGCGGGCCGCCGCCGCCGGCTGCGTGGTGATCGACAATACCTCGCATTTCCGGATGGACCCGGACGTGCCGTTGGTGGTGCCGGAGGTCAACCCGCAAGCGATCGCCGGCTACAAGAAGAAAAACATCATCGCCAATCCCAACTGTTCGACCATCCAGATGGTGGTCGCGCTGAAGCCATTGCATGACCTGGGCAGGATCAAGCGCGTGGTGGTGTCAACCTACCAATCGGTGTCCGGGGCCGGCAAGGAAGCGATGGACGAACTGTTCAATCAGACTCGCGCCATCTATGTGAACGACCCGGTCAAACCGCAGAAGTTCACCAAGCAGATCGCCTTCAACGTCATTCCCCATATCGACGTCTTCCTGGAAGACGGCTCGACCAAGGAAGAGTGGAAGATGACGGTCGAGACCCGCAAGATCCTCGATCCCGACATCGCGGTGCACGCAACTTGCGTGCGCGTCCCGGTGTTCGTCAGCCATTCCGAGGCGGTCAACGTCGAGTTCGAGCGCCCGGTCGACGAGAATGCCGCCCGCGAGGCGTTGAAGAATGCCCCAGGCGTGGTGGTGGTCGATCACCGGGCCAACGAAGGTTACGTCACGCCGGTGGAGGCGGCCGGAGAGGATCCGGTCTATGTCAGCCGCATCCGCAAGGACCCGACGATCAAGAACGGTCTGTCGTTCTGGTGCGTCTCGGACAATCTGCGCAAGGGCGCGGCGCTGAACGCCGTACAGATCGCCGAAGTGCTGATCCGCGATTATTTGAAAAAGTAAGAGACCGTTCGCCCTGGTTCATGCCCCTTGCCGGGCGGGATGGCCCCGCCCGGCGAGGGGCTGATAATCGCCCTACAACATCACCTTGGCCACGGCGCTGCCGATGATCACCAGGCCGAACAACAGCAGCAGCAGGCCCGAGCCGTGATTCAGCCACTCCAGCGAACGCGGTGAACAGCGCGTGCGGACCGCGCCGGCCGCTGCCGAAAGCACCAGCCACCACAGGGTGGAACCGGCAAAAACCCCGAAGATCAGTTCGCCCGAGGTCACGCATTCGGTGCAGCCCAGCGTTCCCAGGGCGGCGAAGACGCCCATCGACGCGAGGATG
Source organism: Pseudomonadota bacterium (assembly GCA_021781575.1). Lineage (GTDB taxonomy): Bacteria > Pseudomonadota > Alphaproteobacteria > Rhodospirillales > Magnetospirillaceae > DUZF01. The sequence goes on along the minus strand of JAJXWP010000030.1, from coordinate 44,386 downwards.
GTGCCGGGGTTGCTCAGCGTGATCAGGAACGTCGACACAAAATCCTTCAACAGTCCTGGTCCCCGCGTCAGGGCCGGTTCGATGCGCTGCCCGGCGCGCACGCCGCGCAGGCCCAGGAGCACCAGAAAGAACCCACCGACCAGCCGGATCGACACCTGATGCGTCTCGAGGAATGCCGAGACGGTGCTGATCCCGAAGGCGGCCACCGCCCCGTAGAACGTATCGGCGAAGGCGGCCCCCATCCCCGCGATGAAGGCGGCGGGGCGGCCGTCGGCCAGGGCGCGGCGTATGCAAAGCACACCTACGGGCCCGACCGGGGCGGCCAGGGCAAAGCCGATGGCCAAGCCGCGCAGGAAGAAAGGTAGCTCCATGATCCCGTTTCGACTGTGGAGCCAAAGTGATAGGGCCAAGCGCGCGGTCGCGCCAGGAAAAAAACTGCTTTCAGCCGACCCGTACGGCTGAATGGAGAGTGGGCGGATTTACCAGATTCTCCTGAGTGGCAACCAGGCGCAGTTCCGCCGACTGCTCGGCAAGGCTGTCGGCGAGAAGCCGGTACACGCTGTTTACCGTCCGCTCCAAGGCGACTACCGGATTTTCACCGGCCAGCAGGCGGCCCAGCAGCAGGGCGGCGAAAACGTCACCGGCGCCGGCCGGCGGCCGGTCGAATGGCAGCAAGGGGGTGTCCACCAGCCAGGTGCCCTCCGGGGTTGCCAGCAGCGAGCCGAGGCGGCCCGGCCCCACCGCCGGCGGCTGCAGGCTGGTCACCGCTACCATTGAGGGGCCACGTGACTGCAGCCGGCGAGCCGCCGCAACCGCAGCTGCCAGGCCGGTCACCGGGGCGCCGGCGAGAAGTTCCAGTTCGTACTGGTTGGGAGTGATCAGGTCGGCCGCCGGCACGGCCTGCTGGGCAAAGAAGGCCGGAATGTCGGGGTGGACGAACAAGCCCTTGCCGGTATCGCCCATCACCGGGTCGCAGCAGTAGATCGCCCGGGGGTTGGCCTTGCGGACCCGCCCCACGGCATCAAGAATCACCCGGCCAATGTCGGCCTCGCCCAGGTAGCCCGACAAGATCGCGTCACAGCGGCGGAGGATGCCGCGAGCCTCAATGCCGTCGATCAAATCGGCCAGATGGCCAGCGCCGAACACCTGGCCGCGCCACGATCCGTAACCGGTGTGGTTGGAGAACTGGACGGTGTCCATGGGCCAAGCCTCGTGGCCGAGGCGTTGCAGGGTGAAGACGGCGGCTGAATTGCCCACATGACCGAAGACCACCGAGGACTGAATAGAAAGAATGTTCATCTTTTGTGGCTATTTACGACCGAATGTTGCGTGCCAACCCTTGCCAGGGCAAAGCGATGCTGCTAATTGTGCTGCAACGCACAATCAAACAAGAGGAAAGGCTATCATGGCTGCCACCGCTCGTCCGCGCCGCAGTGTCCTTTACATGCCGGGGTCCAATGCCCGCGCCTTGGAGAAGGCCCGCAGCCTTGCCGCCGATGGGCTGATCTTCGACCTCGAGGATGCCGTCGCCCCCGACGCCAAAGACGAGGCCCGGCGCCTGGTGGTCGCCGCGCTGGCGGCCGGAGGTTATGGCCGGCGCGAAATCCTGGTCAGGGTCAACGGCCTGGCCACGCCCTGGGGTCATGCCGACGTGATGGCCGCCGCCACGGCCGGGGCCGCAGGCATCCTCATCCCCAAGGTTGAAAGCGCCGACGCGGTCCGCCAGGTCGAAGCCATTGCCACGGCGGCGGGCGCCCCCGATTCCCTCGGCCTGTGGTGCATGATGGAAACGCCACGCGGAATCCTTAGGGCCGAGGAGATCGCCCTGGCCAGTCCGCGCATGGCCGGATTCGTCATGGGGACCTCGGATCTCGCCAAGGACCTGCATGCGGCCCATACCCGCGATCGTCTGCCGATGATCACGTCTCTCGGCCTCTGCCTGCTGGCGGCGCGAGCCTACGGCTTGGCCGTGATCGACGGGGTTCATCTCGACCTCGCCGACGACCAGGGATTCGAATACGCCTGCCGCCAGGGATTGGAACTGGGCTTCGACGGCAAGACGCTGATCCATCCCAAGACCATCGCCGCTGCCAACAAGGTGTTCGCTCCCTCGGAGGCCGAGGTGGGGTGGTCGCGCCGCATCATCGAGGCCCATACCGAAGCCGCCGCCGCCGGCAAAGGGGTGGTCGTGGTGGACGGCAAGCTGGTGGAAAACCTGCACGTCGTCAATGCCCGGCGCGTCGTCGCCCTGGCCGAGCAGATCGCCGCGATGGAAGCCGACCTGGAGGGGTGAAGAAAAAGAATCTCACCACGAAGGCGCGAAGGACACGAAGAGCGCGACGATTTGATGTTCTTCCCATTCCTTTGTGGCTTCGTGCCTTCGTGGTTAATTTAATAGGAACATGCGATGACCAAGACAAGCCCCGGCAATTTCTTTGAAGACTTCAAAATCGGCCAGGAAATCCGCCATGCCACGCCGCGCACCGTGACCACTGGCGACGTGGCACTCTACTGCGCGCTTTACGGCAGCCGCTTTGCCGTGAATTCCTCGGCCGAATTCGCCCGCCAGATCGGGTTCGACGACGCCCCCGTCGACGATCTGCTGGCCTTTCACCTGGTGTTTGGCAAGACGGTGCCCGACATCTCGCTCAACGCCGTGGCCAATCTCGGCTATGCGGAAGGCCGTTTCGGCGTCCCGGTTTACCCCGGCGACACGCTGCGTGCGGTGTCAGAGGTCATCGGCCTCAAGGAAAATTCCAACCGGCAGACCGGCGTGGTCTACGTGCGCTCCACCGGCTTCAATCAACGCGATGAGATGGTGGTCGAGTACCTGCGCTGGGTCATGGTGCGGAAACGCGACACGAATGCCCCGGCGCCCGAGGAGGTGGTGCCTCCGATGGCCGCCAAGGTGCCTGCCGAGGCTCTCATCCTCCCGGCGGGATTGGATCTTGCCGGTTACGACACGACATTGGCGGGGTCGCCGTTCCGGTGGGGCGACTACCAGGTCGGTGAGGCGATCGATCATGTCGACGGCATGACCATTGAGGAAGCCGAACATATGAGTGCGACACGTCTCTACCAGAACACCGCAAAGGTCCATTTCAATCAGCACACCGAGGGCCAGGGGCGCTTCGGGCGGCGGCTGATCTACGGCGGCCACATCATCAGCCTGGCCCGTTCGCTGTCGTTCAACGGCCTCGCCAACGCTTTCAAGATCGTGGCCATCAACGGCGGGCGCCATGTCGCGCCGACCTTCGCCGGCGACACCGTCTATGCCTGGACCCAGGTCGAGGAAAAGATGGAGATTCCCGGCCGTGGCGACCTGGGGGCGCTGCGCCTGCGCACCATCGCGACGAAAGACCACGCTTGTGTTGATCTGCCCTGCAAAGGCCAGGCTGGCAAGGACTATCACCCAGCAGTAGTCCTCGATTTCAACTATACAGTTATAGTCCCAAGATAGCTGCTGTAAAGGCACAGTACTCGCGCCGTTTTCCGGGATGGCGAGTTGACTCCGTGCCGGCGAGGGATTAAAAAATCTGCGCAATCAATACGTCCCGCCGGAGGGACATAGCCAAGAGGCTCCTCCAATGACGTCGCCGACCACCAACAGGCCCCTGTCTCCGCATCTGCTTAATTATCGCTGGCCGTTGACCGTGCTGTGCTCGGGCACGCACCGCATCACCGGTGTCTTGCTGTCCATCGGGACGGTGCTGTTCGTTTTCTGGCTGGGCAGCGCCGCATACGGGCCGGCGGCATACGATTTCGCCAGCAGCCTTTTCGGCTCGCCGATCGGCTATCTCGTGCTGTTCGGCTTTACCTTCGCCATCTACTACCACCTGTGCGCCGGCACCCGGCATCTGCTGTGGGATGTGGGCAAGGGGTTCGACCTGGCCACCTGCGCGTGGAGCAACTACGCGGTGATCGGCGCGGCCCTGTTCTTTACCGTCGTCACCTGGGCCGCCGCCCTTGTCTTCTAAAGGAGAATGAGGATGTCCCTGCGTTCCCCGCTCGGCCGCGCACGCGGTATGGGATCGGCCAAGGATGGCATGACGCATTTCTGGGCACAGCGCCTGACCGCCGTCGCCCTGGTGCCGATCACCTTCTGGTTCTGCTTCTCGCTGGTCGCCTTGGCCGGCGCAGACTACGCGCATTTCCGCGCGTGGTTGTCGATGCCCGGCAACACGACCCTGATGCTGATCACCATCTTCATCACCTTCCACCATGCCCAGCTTGGCATGTCGGTGGTGCTCGAGGACTACGTGCATGATAAGGGGCTGTTGCTCATCTCGCGCACAGGGGTGAAGTTCGCCGCTTGGTTGTTCGGCATTTTCTGCGCGGTGTCGGTGCTCCACGTCGCCTTTGTCGGAGGTTGATCCCCATGTCTGCTTATAAGATCGTCGACCACAGCTATGACGTGGTCGTCGTCGGTGCCGGCGGTGCCGGCCTGCGTGCGACGTTCGGCATGGTCGCGGCCGGCTTCAAGACGGCATGCGTGACGAAGGTGTTTCCCACCCGCAGCCACACCGTGGCGGCGCAAGGTGGTATCGGCGCCAGCCTGGGCAATATGTCGGAGGACAACTGGCGTTGGCATATGTACGACACCGTGAAGGGGTCGGACTGGCTGGGCGACCAGGACGCCATCGAATACATGTGCCGCGAAGCGGTACCGGCCGTCTATGAACTGGAGCATGCCGGCCTGCCGTTCTCGCGCACCGAGGACGGCAAGATCTACCAACGCCCGTTCGGCGGCCACATGCGCAACTACGGCGAAGCGCCGGTCCAGCGGGCCTGTGCTGCGGCCGACCGCACCGGCCATGCCATGCTGCACACGCTCTACCAGCAGTGCCTGAAGCATAATGCCGAATTCTATGTCGAATATTTCGCCATCGACCTGATCATGGATCAGGACGGCTCATGCCGCGGCGTCATGGCGATCAACATGGACGACGGCACGATCCATCGCTTCCGCGCCCACCAGACGGTGCTGGCTACCGGCGGCTATGGCCGCGCCTTCTTCTCCTGCACCTCGGCTCATACCTGCACCGGCGACGGCCACGGCCTGATCGCTCGCGCCGGCCTGCCGCTGCAGGACATGGAGTTCATCCAGTTTCATCCCACCGGCATCTACGGATCGGGCTGCCTGATCACCGAAGGTGCCCGCGGCGAAGGAGGCTATCTGACCAATGCGGCCGGCGAACGCTTCATGGAGCGCTATGCGCCGAATGCCAAGGACCTGGCCTCGCGCGACGTGGTGTCCCGCGCCATGACGGTCGAGATCCGCGAAGGCCGCGGCGTCGGCAAGAACAAGGATCACATCTATCTGCATCTCGAACATCTCGGCGCCGAAACCCTCGAGTTGCGCCTGCCGGGCATTTCCGAGACGTCGAAAATCTTCGCCGGCGTCGACGTCACCCGCGAGCCGATTCCGGTGCTGCCGACAGTCCATTACAACATGGGCGGCATCCCCACCAACCTGCACGGCGAGGTGCTGCGCCCGACCAAGGCCGACCCCGACGCCACGGTCAACGGCCTGATGGCCATTGGCGAGTGCGCCTGCGTCTCGGTCCATGGGGCCAACCGCCTTGGCACCAATTCGCTGCTCGACATCGTGGTGTTCGGCCGTGCCGCCGCGCTGCGTGCGGCCGAGGTGATGAAGCCCGGCACCCCGCACAAGCCTTTGCCGAAGGATGCCGGAGACCTGGCGTTGTCGCGCCTCGACCGCATCCGCAACGCCAATGGCAGCCTGAAGACCTCGGAAATCCGGCTGTCCATGCAGAAGACCATGCAGAACGACGCCGCTGTTTTCCGCACCCAGGAATCCCTGGCCGCGGGGGTCAAGAAGATCAACGAGATCGCCGGCACGCTGCCTCAGCTGAAGATCGGCGATCGCTCGTTGATCTGGAACTCGGATCTGATCGAGGCGTTCGAACTGGAAAACCTCATGGCCTGTGCGAAGACCGCCATCACTTCGGCCGAGGCCCGCAAGGAGAGCCGCGGCGCCCATGCCCGCGAGGACTACCCCGAGCGCGACGACGCCAACTGGATGAAGCACACCCTGGCCTGGGTCGACGAGACGGGCAAGGTGAGTTTGGATTACCGCCCGGTGCACACCTACACCCTGACCGACGAGGTCGAATACATCGTACCGAAAGCGCGGGTGTACTGAGGCCGGTCCGCTCTCAGCAAAACCCTCCGGTTTCGCCCGCAGCTGGGCAAAATCGGGGGATTTTGCGGACCTTTAGAATCCGCTGGATTGCCTTGATCGACAACTGCAGCTCGATCAGGGCGGTCCAGCTAAGCCCGAGGAACGATCATGGTTGAATTTGCGCTGCCCGCCAATTCGAAGGTCCAGCCGGGAAAGAGCCATAAGGCGCCGGCCGGGGCGAAGAGGGTGAAGACCTTCAAGATCTACCGCTACGATCCGGACAGCGGGCAGAACCCGCGTCTAGATTCGTTCGAGATCGATCTGGACGACTGCGGGCCGATGGTTCTGGACGCCCTGCTGAAGATCAAGGACGAGATTGATTCCACACTGACCTTGCGCCGCTCCTGCCGGGAAGGGATCTGTGGCTCCTGTGCGATGAATATCGACGGCACCAACACGCTGGCCTGTCTGAAGCCGATCGCCGACATCAAGGGGGACGTCAAGGTCTTTCCGCTGCCACATATGTCGGTGGTCAAGGATCTGGTTCCTGATCTGTCGCTGGCCTATGCCCAGTTGGCCTCGATCAAGCCGTGGATCCAGCGTCAGTCTCCGCTGCCGCCGGATCGCGAAACGCTGCAGAGCATCGAAGACAGGGCTAAGCTGGACGGCCTATGGGAATGCATCCTGTGCTTCTGCTGCCAAACCTCCTGCCCCAGCTATTGGTGGAATTCCGACCGGTATCTCGGCCCGGCCGTGCTGTTGCAGGCGGCGCGCTGGATCCACGATAGCCGCGACGAAATGACCGGCGAGCGCCTGGATGCGTTGGAGGATCCCTTCAAGCTCTATCGTTGCCACACCATCATGAACTGTACTTCGACCTGCCCGAAGGGCCTCAATCCGGCCCGGGCGATCGGCAGCATCAAGGAAAAGCTGGCCGAACGGACGTTCTGAACGCCGTTAACCCCTTGCGCAACAGGCCGCCGGGGAGACCCGGCGGCCTTCTTCACATCGGCGGCAGGGGCAGGTCGTGGCGCATCGGGGCATTGTGGGGGGTGATTGGCGGCGGGTTTTCTCCCGGCCTCGGGACGCAGTGGAAGGTAGCCTGGGTGGGCGCCGTCCAGCTGCATTGGTATTCCTGCTGCAGCTGCAATGTGGCGATCCGATCATATTGGGCGCAGACTTCATCGGCCAAGGCCTTGATCTGGGCCGGTGTCGCCTTCTCGTCACTGTAGCAGACAATCACCACGCCGCGCTGGTGATAGCGGTAGTCGGTCCACACATAGGGCTTCTCGGCGGCGCAACCGGCGACCAGCAGGGCGAGGGCCAAAGCGACGGCGGAAGAGGGCGGGCGGAACATCGGCGGCACCAGGATGACGGACGCCTTTCTGTTTAGCCGAGGCCCGCCCCGTTGTCACTGCTCTCGGCAATGGCTATCTTTGGGACAGCCGGATGCGGAAAAGGGGGTGAGAATGTCTGACAAGCCGAAATACCGCCTGGTGACGCGCAGTGATTTCGACGGACTTGTCTGTGCGGTGCTGCTCAAACACCTCGATCTGATCGAGGATATCAAATTCGTCCACCCCAAGGACATGCAGGATGGTGTGATCGCCATCGGCGAGCACGACGTTACCACCAATCTCCCCTATGTTCCCGGCGTACACTTGGCCTTCGACCACCATCTGTCGGAGACCATGCGTGTCGGCAAGCGGACCAATCATATCATCGATGCCGAGGCGCCCTCGGCGGCCCGCGTCGTATACGACTATTACGGCGGCGCGGCGACGTTCCCGAAGGCCTTCGACGCCATGATGACGGCGGTGGATCAGGCCGACGCCGCGCGTTTCAGCCGGGCCGAGATCCTGAACGCGCGCGGCTGGGCGCTGTTGAGCTTCATCATGGATGCGCGCACCGGATTGGGACGGTTCCGCGAGTTCCGCGTATCCAACTACCAGCTGATGATGAATCTGATTGATTACTGCCGGAGCCACAGCATCGAAGAAATTCTCGATCTGCCCGATGTCAAGGAAAGGGTAGAGCTGTATTTTGATCACGAGGACAAATTTAAAGATCAGCTCCACCGGTGTTCCACGGTCCACGGCAATCTGGTGGTTCTCGATCTCAGGAATGAAGATCCTATCTATGTCGGCAACCGGTTCATGATTTATGCCCTCTACCCGCAATGCAATATTTCGATTCATGTGCTTTGGGGACTCAAGCAGCAGAACACCGTGTTCGCCGTGGGCAAGTCGATCATCGACCGTAGTTCGAAGACCAATATCGGCGCGCTGATGCTGGACTACGGCGGCGGCGGACATGAGAACGCCGGGACCTGCCAGGTGCCCAACGACCAGGCCGAGGAAACGCTGCGGGCCCTAACCAAACGGATCAATGCCGACGGCTGACGGTGCAACGATTCAAATCCTAAGTATGCTTGCGCTCACCGGCAGACCGGGTAAACTCCGGCGCCCATGACCGGACCCCTCACGAAATATCGCGCCATGCTGGCCGAGGGCGGCTTGCGCCCTGACCCCGCCCAGGCAATGGCCGTCGAAAAGCTCGAAAGCCTGAACAATGCTTTGGCCAGCTACAAGCCGGCCCAAGGGGAACAGGGGTGGCTGGCGCGCTTCGGCTTCGGCCAGCGGTCGGCGAAGCCGCTGCGATGGTCGCCCGGCGATTGCGAATCTGCCGAGCTCAAGCAGGGGCTCTACATCTATGGCGAGGTCGGTCGCGGCAAGTCCATGCTGATGGACCTGTTCTTTTCCTCCGCTCCGGTCGAAGCCAAGCAGCGGGTGCATTTCCACGAGTTCATGCGCAACGTGCATGCCGGCGTGCATCAGTGGCGGCAGGACAGGAGCCGCAAGGAAAACGATCCGATCCCCGAACTTGCCCGCGGCATCGCCCGCAATTCCTGGCTGCTCTGCTTCGACGAACTGCAGGTGACCGATATCGGCGACGCCATGATCCTGGGCCGTCTGTTCCAGGAACTGTTCGCTTTGGGCGTCGTCGTCGTAACCACGTCCAATCGGCCACCGGACGACCTGTACAAGGACGGACTGCAGCGCGAGCGGTTCCTGCCGTTCATCACCTTGCTGAAACAGCGCCTCGACCTGTTGGAACTGAACAGTGATCGGGATTATCGGCTGGGGCGCAAGAAGGGCATTCAGGTCTATTACGTCCCCGAGGGCGGGATCAACGGGGGCGGTGGCGGCGATGCCGATCTTGCCCGCTGTTTCGACCGCCTGACCGGTGGCCGGGCGCCCCGCGTCGAACAAATCCACGTCCTCGGCCGCTCATGGGCCGTGCCGCGCTCGGCCGACGGTGTCGCCTGGTTCGGCTTCGACGAACTGTGTCGGAGCGCCCTCGGGCCGACGGACTACCTGGAGTTGGCCACGCTCTACCACACCGTCATCGTCTCCGGCGTTCCCGCCTTGTCGCCGGCCAACCGGGACGCGGCGAAGCGCTTCGTTACCCTGATCGACGCCCTTTACGAGCACAAGGTGACATTCATCTGTTCGGCTGAAGTCGCTCCGCAGATGCTGTACGCCAATGGCGACGGGTCGTTCGAGTTCCATCGCACTGTCAGCCGCCTGATGGAGATGCAATCTGAGGAATACCTTCTTCGGGCCCATCTGACCTGAAAAAATCGCGGCCGCGGCCGCAATTTGTGCCGCCAAGGCTCGTCGGGAACGGCGCGAAAGGTGCCTAGCCACTTGCCCTGGCGCGGGATTCGCGGTACCAAAAGCCGCCCGTCGAATCATTTGGTTGCGTTGCAGCAACCTACCCCAGATTCACGGTTCACTCTGTCCGAGAGGCACCTCCATGGCACGAAAAAAAATCGCACTTGTTGGCGCAGGCAACATCGGTGGCACTCTGGCCCATTTGATCGGTCTCAAGGAACTGGGAGACGTCGTTCTTTTCGACATTGCGGAAGGGATTCCTCAGGGTAAGGCTCTGGACATCGCCGAGTCCACCCCGATCGAAGGAGTCAACGCCGCTTACGCCGGAGGCAACGACTATTCCGTCATTTCCGGGGCCGACGTGATCATCGTTACCGCAGGCGTGCCGCGCAAGCCCGGCATGAGCCGCGATGACCTGATCGGAATCAATGCCAAAGTGATGACGGAAGTCGGCAAGGGCATCAAACAGCACGCCCCCAACGCTTTCGTCATCTGCATCACCAATCCCCTGGATGCGATGGTTTGGGTGCTGCGCGAGGTCTCGGGCCTGCCGCACAACAAGGTGGTCGGCATGGCCGGCGTTCTCGACTCGGCGCGGTTCCGCTATTTCCTCTCCGAAGAATTCAAGGTTTCGGTCGAGGATGTCAGCGCGTTCGTGCTGGGTGGACACGGCGACACCATGGTGCCGCTGCCGCGCTATTCGACCATTGCCGGGATTCCGCTGCCCGACCTCATCAAGGCCGGCTGGACCACCCAGGAAAAGCTCGACCAGATCATTCAGCGCACCCGTGACGGTGGCGCCGAGATCGTCGGCCTGCTGAAGACCGGTTCTGCATTCTATGCACCGGCGGCGGCGGCGATCACGATGGCCGAGGCCTACCTCAAGGACAAGAAGCGGGTGCTGCCTTGCGCCGCCTGGGTGGACGGCGCCTACGGCCTGAACGGCATTTACGTCGGTGTGCCGGTGATCATCGGCGAAGGCGGCGTCGAGCGGGTTGTCGAAATCGAATTGGATGCCTCGGAAAAGGCCGCATTCAACAAGTCCGTCGACTCGGTGCGCGGGCTTATCGAGAAATCCAAGGAACTGATGCCGAAGTGATCTTTCGGCCTTAAGGGATGAGACGTCCATGAATATTCACGAGTATCAAGCCAAGAAGCTGCTTGCCAAGTACGGCGTCGCCGTCCTCAAGGGCGGCGTCGCCTACACGCCGAGCGAAGCCGAGCATGTGGCCAAGGAACTGGGCGGACCGATCTGGGTCGTCAAGTCGCAGATCCATGCCGGCGGTCGCGGCAAGGGCAAGTTCAAGGGCAAGGAAAGCGAAGGCGGTGGCGTCCGCGTCGTGAAGTCGGTCGACGACGTGCGCGACAACGCGGCCGCCATGCTGAGCCAGATTCTGGTGACCCACCAGACCGGTCCGGCCGGCAAGGAAGTCAAGCGCGTCTATATCGAGGAAGGCTGCGATATCAAGCGCGAGCTTTATCTCGGCATGCTGATCGATCGTGCCACCAGCCGCATCACCATCATGGCCTCGACCGAGGGCGGGATGGAAATCGAGGAGGTGGCTGCCAAGACTCCTGAGAAGATCCTCAAGGTGGCCATCGACCCGGTGCAGGGCTTCCAGCAGTACCACGGCCGCAAGATCGCCTTCGGTCTGGGCCTGGAGGGCAAGCAGGTCAACACCGCGGTGAAATTCATCGGCGCGCTTTACAAGGCCTTTATCGACCTTGACGCGTCGATCGTCGAGATCAACCCGCTGGTGGTCACCGGCGCCGGCGAGGTCATCGCGCTCGATGCCAAGGTCAATTTCGACGACAATGCGCTGTTCCGCCACAAGGACATCGAAGAGTTGCGCGACGAGTCGGAAGAGGATCCGGCCGAACTGGAAGCCGCCCGCCACAGCCTGAACTACATCAAGCTGGACGGACAGATCGGCTGCATGGTCAACGGCGCCGGTCTGGCCATGGCGACCATGGACATCATCAAGCTCTACGGCTCCGAGCCCGCCAACTTCCTTGACGTCGGCGGCGGCGCCACCAAGGAGCGGGTGACCACCGCCTTCAAGCTGATCCTGTCCGATCCCAATGTCGAAGGCATCCTGGTCAACATCTTCGGCGGCATCATGCGCTGCGACGTGATCGCCGAAGGCGTCGTCGCCGCGGCTCGCGAGGTCAGCCTCAATGTGCCGCTGGTGGTCCGCCTGGAAGGAACCAATGTGGAATTGGGCAAGAAGATCCTGTCGCAGTCGGGTCTGCCCATCATCGCTGCCGACAACCTGGCGGATGCCGCCGAAAAGGTGGTCAAGGCCGTCAAGGAGGCTGAGTAATGGCCGTTCTCGTTAATAAAGATACCAAGGTCATCTGTCAGGGTTTCACCGGGGCCCAGGGGACCTTCCACTCCGAGCAGGCCATTGCCTACGGCACCCGGATGGTCGGCGGCGTGACGCCGGGCAAGGGCGGCACGACTCATCTCGATCTGCCGGTATTCAACACCGTCGCCGAGGCCAAGGCCAAGACCGGCGCCAATGCCAGCGTCATCTACGTGCCGCCGCCATTCGCCGCCGACGCCATTCTGGAAGCGATCGATGCGGAGATCGAACTCGCCGTCTGCATCACCGAGGGTATTCCGGTGGTTGACATGCTGGCGGTGAAGCGGGCGCTGAGCGGCTCCAAGACCCGCCTGATCGGGCCCAACTGCCCGGGCGTCATTACCCCCGGCGAGTGCAAGATCGGCATCATGCCCGGCCATATTCACTCCCGCGGGAAGATCGGCATTGTCTCGCGCTCGGGCACGCTTACCTATGAAGCGGTAGCTCAGACGACGGCGGCCGGGCTCGGCCAGACCACCTGCATCGGTATCGGCGGTGACCCGATCAACGGCACCAACTTCGTCGATGCGCTGGATCTGTTCCTCGGCGATCCCGAAACGCAGGCGATCATCATGATCGGCGAAATCGGGGGATCGGCCGAGGAGGACGGTGCCGCGCTGCTGAAGTCATCGAAGGTCAAGAAGCCGGTTGTCGGCTTTATTGCCGGTCTCACTGCCCCGCCCGGGCGCCGCATGGGCCATGCCGGCGCCATCATCTCGGGCGGCAAGGGGGGCGCCGGAGACAAGATTGAAGCGTTGAAGAGCGCCGGCGTGACTGTCGCCGACTCGCCGGCCTCGCTGGGCAGCACCATGCTCAAAGTGCTGCGCGGATAGGCAACGCGACATACCCGCCTTCGGGCGTAACAGAAGACCGTTGAGCGAACGGCAAGTATCAGGAGGGGGCGCGGCGATGAGCCGCGCCCACTGTGTCAGTATGGAGCAGAGCCACACGTCTTTTCTGAGCGGTGCCAATGCAACTTACGTCTCAGAATTATATGCTCGTTTTGTTGAAGACCCTTCTACCGTAGACGCCAGCTGGGCCCAGTTCTTCCAGGAACTGAACGACGACGGCCGATCCATTCTGGCGGAACTCAAAGGGGCCCCCTGGGGGCGGAACGGTAATAAAGTCATTGGTGCCGTCATCGAGGAGCCGACGGTGGCCAGGAAGGCTGACGGCAAGGCAAAAGCCGCCGCGGCAGCGCCGTCCCCGGACGAAATCCGCAAATCCACCCTCGATTCCATCCGGGCGCTGATGCTCATCCGCGCCTATCGCGTGCGTGGCCATCTGCAGGCCGACCTCGACCCATTGCGCCTGCACAAGCCCGAGCCTCATCCCGAACTGGATTACCACAGCTACGGCTTCACCGACGGCGATCTCGACCGCGAGATCTTCGTCGACAATGTGCTGGGGCTGGAAACGGCGACCTTGCGGAACATCATCAAGATCCTCAGGGAAACCTATTGCGGTACCATCGGCGTCGAGTTCATGCATATCCAGGATCCCGAGCAGAAGGCCTGGATCCAGAAGCGCATCGAATCCATCCGCAATCACACCGAATTCACCGAGCGGGGCAAGAAGGCCATTCTCGAACGCCTTACCGAGGCCGAGGGGCTGGAGCGCTTCCTGCAAATGAAGTACACCGGCACCAAGCGCTTCGGCCTGGAAGGCGGCGAAGCGCTGATCGCCGCCATGGAGCAGATCCTGAAGCGTGGCGGCCAACTGGGCTTGCGTGAAGTGGTTATCGGCATGGCCCATCGCGGCCGCCTCAACGTGCTGACCAATTTCGTCAAGAAGCCGTTTACGGCGCTCTTCTCGGAATTCCAGGGCAATCCCGCCAAGCCGGAGGACGTCCAGGGATCGGGTGACGTGAAATACCACTTGGGTACCTCTGCCGACCGGGACTTCGACGGCCATCCGGTCCATCTGTCGCTGACCGCCAATCCGTCCCATCTCGAGGTGGTCGATCCGGTGGTGCTGGGGAAGGTCCGTGCCAAGCAGACCCAGCGCGGTGACATCGCGCGGAGCGAGGTGATGGGCCTGTTGATCCACGGCGACGCCGCCTTCGCCGGCCAGGGCGTGGTGCATGAATGCTTCGCCATGAGCCAGATCAAGGGCTACACCACTGGCGGCACCGTGCATGTGGTGATCAACAATCAGATCGGATTCACCACGGCGCCCCAGTATTCGCGCTCCGGCCCCTATTGCACCGATGTCGCCAAGATGGTCCAGGCGCCGATCTTCCATGTCAACGGCGACGATGCCGAAGCGGTGGTCCACGCCGCCCGCATCGCCACCGAGTTCCGTCAGGAATTCAAGACCGACGTGGTGTTGGACATGGTGTGCTATCGCCGCCACGGCCACAACGAGAGCGACGAGCCGGCGTTCACCCAGCCCCTGATGTACCGCAAGATCGCCTCCCACCCCACCACCCGCCAGATCTATGCGACCAAGCTGATCGAGGAAGGGGTGCTGAGCGAAGACGAGGCCGGACAGATGGTCTCGGAGTTCCAGCATCAGCTTGAGGATGCCTTTGCCGCGGCCAGTTCCTACAAGGTCAACAAGGCCGACTGGCTGGAAGGCAAATGGGCTGGTATCCGCGTGCTGACCGAAGAAGAGGAGATGTGTGACGAGAATACGGACGTCTCGCTGGAACTTCTCGGCGAGGTTGGCCGGGCCATTTCGACGGTGCCAACCGGCGTCACGGTCAATCGCAAGATCGTCCGGCAGTTGGAAGCCAAGCAGCAGATGATGAAGACAGGCCGGGGCATCGACTGGGCGACCGCCGAGGCGCTGGCCTTCGGCACCGTGTTGGTGGAAGGCACAGCGGTCCGACTGTCGGGCCAGGACAGCGGCCGCGGCACCTTCTCGCAGCGCCATTCGGTCCTGGTCGACCAGGAAACCGAAGAGCGTTACGCGCCGCTGAACCATATCCGCGCCGGCCAGGCCCATTACGAGGTCATCGATTCACTGCTTTCGGAAGAAGGGGTGCTTGGCTTCGAATACGGCTATTCACTGTCCGAACCGTCGGGGCTGATCCTGTGGGAAGCGCAGTTCGGTGATTTCGCCAACGGCGCCCAGGTGATCATCGACCAGTTCATTTCCTCGGGTGAAGCCAAGTGGCTGCGCATGTCGGGGCTGGTCATGCTGTTGCCGCACGGCTACGAAGGGCAGGGACCCGAGCACAGCTCGGCGCGCTGGGAGCGCTATCTCCAGATGTGTGCCGAGGACAACTGGCAGGTCTGCAACGTCACCACGCCGGCCAACTATTTTCATGCCCTGCGCCGCCAGGTGCGGCGCAACTACCGCAAGCCGTTGGTGCTGATGACGCCGAAGTCGCTGCTGCGGCACAAGCTGGCGGTCAGCGCCCTGGAGCAGATGGGGCCTGGCACGCGCTTCCACCGGATCATCGCGGAGACCGAGCCCCTGGTGCCGGACGAAGAGATCCGGCGAGTGGTCCTGTGTTCAGGCAAGGTCTATTACGATCTGTTCGAAGAGCGGGCGAAGCGAGGCATCAACGACGTCGCCATCATCCGTGTCGAGCAGCTCTACCCCTGGCCCAAGAACTCCATCCGGAAGCAGCTCGGCCGCTACATCCACGCCGAAGTGGTGTGGTGCCAGGAGGAGCCGGCCAACATGGGGCCCTGGAGCTTCGTCGACCGGCGGCTCGAATTCGTCCTCGAGGAACTGAGCCACAAGTTTCCCAAGGCCTATTACGTCGGCCGCAAGGCGGCGGCTTCGCCGGCCACCGGCCTGCACAAGAGCCATGTGCAGGAGCAGGCGATGCTGGTCGAACAGGCTCTCAGCGCCCCGCTGTCGGCGCTGGCCCAGCCGTTCCGGCGCATCACCAAGCTGTCCATCATCCAAAGCCCAAGAAACTAGAAGGCGAGGGAGTCTGATGACCACCCAAATCGTTGTGCCCGCACTGGGCGAATCCGTTTCCGAAGC
This sequence comes from Pseudomonadota bacterium, assembly GCA_021781575.1. Taxonomy (GTDB): domain Bacteria; phylum Pseudomonadota; class Alphaproteobacteria; order Rhodospirillales; family Magnetospirillaceae; genus DUZF01. The sequence goes on along the minus strand of JAJXWP010000030.1, from coordinate 28,253 downwards.
GACCGTCGCCAAGTGGTTCAAACAGGTGGGCGACGCGGTTGCCGCCGATGAGCCGATCGTCGAATTGGAGACCGACAAAGTCACCGTCGAGGTGCCGGCGCCGGCCGCCGGCACCTTGACGGAAATCGCCGTCGAGGTTGGCGCCTCGGTTGCCGTCGGCGCCCTGCTCGGCAGTATCGAAGCCGGCGCCGCTGGCAAAGCGAAGCCTGCCGCCGCTGGGGCCAAGGCTGCCGCGGCGGCCCCGGCCGCCACGCCGCCGGCGGCCCATCCGCCCGCCCCCTCGGCTCGCAAGCTGATCGAGGAAAACCGGCTGGATGCCGCGGCCATCGGCGGCACCGGCAAGGATGGCCGGGTCACCAAGGGAGACGTTCTGGCGGTCCTGGAACGGCCCGCCGCGCCGCCCGCTGCCCGCGCTCCGGCGCCGGCACCGGCTTCGACGGCACCGCGGCCGACCGATCTGCGCGAAGAGCGGGTGAAGATGACCCGCCTCAGGAAGCGCATCGCCGAGCGCCTGAAAGAGGCGCAGAACACCGCCGCCATGCTGACCACCTTCAACGAGGTGGACATGACGGCGCTCAACGGTCTGCGCAATCAGTACAAGGACGCATTCGAGAAAAAGCACGGCGTCAAGCTGGGCTTCATGTCGTTTTTCGTCAAAGCCTGCGTCACCGCGCTCAAGGAATGGCCGGCGGTCAACGCCGAGATCGACGGCGACGATCTCGTCTACAAGAATTATTACGACATCGGCGTTGCCGTCGGCACCCCCAACGGTCTGGTGGTGCCGGTGGTGCGCGATGCCGACCGCTTAAGCTTCGCCGAGGTGGAGAAGGCCATCGCCAACTATGGCCGCAAGGCACGCGACGGCAAGCTGACCATCGAGGAGATGACCGGCGGCACTTTCACCATCTCCAACGGCGGCGTCTACGGGTCGCTGATGAGCACGCCGATTCTCAACCCGCCGCAGTCGGGCATCCTCGGCATGCACAAGACGCAGATGCGTCCTATGGTCCTGCCGGACGGCAAGATCGAGGCGCGGCCCATGATGTATCTGGCGCTGTCCTATGACCATCGCGTCATCGACGGCCGCGAGGCAGTATCGTTCCTGGTGCGTGTCAAGGAATGCATCGAAGATCCGCAGCGGATTTTGCTGGATATGTGATTTGGCGAATTTTCACCACGGAGATACGGAGAGGGATCCACGCCACTTTCGTCATTGCCGGGCTTGACCCGGCAATCCATGGATCCCCGGGTCAAGCCCGGGGATGACGTGGTGGAACGAGCATCTCTGCAATCTTCATTTTTCTCCGTGCCGCCCGTGGTGAATTATTTTGAGGAATTGCGATGAGTGACAATTCTTTCGACGTTGTCGTCATTGGTGGCGGCCCCGGCGGTTATGTGGCGGCCATCCGTGCCGCGCAGCTGGGCCTGAAGACCGCTTGTGTGGAGAAGCGCGGCGCCCTGGGCGGCACCTGCCTGAACGTCGGCTGTATTCCCTCCAAAGCCCTGCTCCAGTCGTCGCATCACTACGAGGCGGCGCAGCACCATTTCGCCGAGCACGGCATCAAGGTTGGCAAGATCGAGTTGGACTTGGCCACCATGATGGCCCGCAAGCAGAAGGTGGTGAACGACAACACCAAGGGCATCGAGTTCCTGTTCAAGAAGCACAAGGTGGCCTATCTGATCGGCGAAGGCCGTATCGCCGGACCGGGGCGGGTCACGGTGAAAGGTGCTGACGGCGAGCAGAATATCGCCGCCAAGAGCATCGTCATCGCCACCGGCTCGGAGGTCACCCCGCTGCCCGGCGTCGAGATCGACGAAAAGCGGGTCATTTCGTCTACCGGGGCGCTGGAGCTGCCGGCTGTGCCGAAGCATCTGGTGGTGATCGGCGCCGGGGTGATCGGGCTTGAGCTTGGCTCGGTGTGGCGCCGTCTTGGCTCCGAGGTGACGGTGGTGGAATATCTCGATCGCGCCTTGCCGTTTCACGACGGCGAGATCTCGAAGCAGATGCAGCGCATCCTGGAACGCCAGGGCCTGAAGTTCAAACTGGCGACCAAGGTGACCGGTGCCGAGAGCGGCGCGAGCGCCGTCACCCTGTCGCTCGAGCCGGCCAAAGGCGGCAACAAAGAAGAACTCACCGCCGAGGCGGTGCTGGTGGCCATTGGCCGGCGGCCCTTTACCAATGGGGTGGGTGCCAAAGAGGTCGGCATCGAGATGGACAATCGCGGCTTCATCAAGGTCGACGGCCATTTTCGCACCAGCGTACCGGGCATCTATGCCATCGGTGACGTCATCGGGGGTGCCATGCTGGCGCACAAGGCCGAGGACGAGGGTGTGGCCCTGGCCGAACAACTGGCCGGCCAAGCCGGCCATGTCAACTATGAAGCCATTCCGGGTGTCGTCTACACTTGGCCAGAGGTGGCCAATGTGGGCAGGACCGAGGAGCAGCTGAAGGCCGATGGCGTCGCCTACAAGGTGGGCAAGTTCCCCTTCACCGCCAACGGCCGGGCCCGGGCCAATGGCGACACCGACGGCTTCGTCAAGATTCTGGCCGATGCCAAGACCGACCGGGTTCTGGGCTGCCATATCATCGGCCCCGAGGCCGGCGACCTGATCGCCGAGATCGTCCTGGGAATGGAGTTCGGCGCGGCGGCGGAGGACATTGCCCGCACCTGCCACGCCCACCCGGCGCTGGGGGAGGCGGTCAAGGAAGCGGCACTGGCGGTCGACGGGCGTCCCATCCACATCTGATCGCCTCCCCGCTCAAGCCATCCGGCTGATCATCCGCCCGCTCCACCCGATGGCCGGAGGGGGTGATCTATGCTATTGCTCGTTGAAGGAGGATCTGCCCATGCGCTTCGTCACGCTCATTGCCGTCGGCGTTCTGGCTGCTTCCGTCAGCGGTTGCGCCAATTACTATTACGACCTCATCGGGCGCGGCGAATGGCCGCATGAGGACAATTCGCTCTATAGCCGCCTTGGCGGACAGCAGGGCGTGGCGGCCATGGTCGACGGCTGGGTGGACGCGGCGTCGGCCGATCCGCGTATCAAGGGGCAGTTTGCCAAGGTCGACCTGACCCGGTTCAAGGCCGTGCTGGCGCAGTGGGTCTGTGTCAATGCCAGCGGCCCCTGCGTCTACACCGGTCCCGGTCTGATCGACGCTCATACCGGCCTCGCCATCAGCGAGGCCGATTTCAACGCCTTCATCGACGACCTGAAGAAGAACCTGGAAGCCAAACAGGTCTCAACGGACGATCAGGAGCAGTTGCTCAGCCTGCTGCAGACCCGTCGGGGCTCCGTCGTGCAGGTCAAAGGCTAACTTTTGGCCCGCGGGTGGGTCTCGCGGTAGACGGCGGTCAACCTTTCCGCATCCACTTCCGTATAGCGTTGGGTGGTGCTGAGCGAGGCATGCCCCAGCAGTTCCTGAATGGTGCGGAGGTCGCCGCCGGCGGCGAGGAGATGGGTGGCGAAGCTGTGGCGCAGGGCATGCGGCGTCGCCGTGTCGGGCAATCCGAGCAGCGGCCGCAGACGCCGCATCTGTCGTTGTACCACCCCGGGATTGAGCTGCCCGCCGCGTGCGCCGACGAACAGGGGGGAGGCGGCGTCGCCGGCATGGGGGCACTGGCTCAGGTAGCTGTCCACCGCTTCCACCACCACCGGCAGCAGCGGCACCAGGCGCTGCTTGCGGCCCTTGCCGGTAATCACCATGGCGTCGCCGCGCGGCGCCTGCCCCCTGGTGAGCGCCAATGCTTCGCCAAGGCGCAGGCCGCACCCGTAGAGCAGGGTGAACAGGGCGGCATCACGGGCGGCCATCCACGGCTCCTGCGGTAGCAGGGCGGCCGCGGCAATGGTTTCCAGCGCTTCGTCGGTGGCCAGCGGCTTCGGTACCGAGCGCGGCGGCCGCGGCGTTCGCACCGCCCTCAACGCCGCATTGTGGCCGAGTCCGTTACGCTCGAGATAGCGGAAGAAGCTGCGCAGTGACGACATGGCGCGCGCCATTGAGGTCCGCCCCAGCCCCGCCGCCGCCCGGCTGGCCAGGAAGCTGCGAAAATCGGCCATCGTCAGGCTCGTCAGGTCGGCGAGGCCGGGCTCCTGCCCAAGATGCCCGGTCACGAAGACGAGGAAGGCCGCAAGGTCGCGGCCGTAGCCGTCGACGGTATGGGCCGAGGCGCGCCTCTCCTCGGCGAGCCAGGCGCGCCAGGCGGCGAGGGCGGCATTGAGGCCGGCGTCGCCGAAAAAGGGGATCAGGCCTCCGGCCACCACCGCCTGATGCAGTCCTCCATCACCCGGGCGAGGAAGGCCAAGAGCTCCGTTCCCTGGCTGGAGTGGAAGGCGCGCTCGTTGCGCGAGCCCAAAGCGAGGAGACCCGGAGGAAGGTCCTTGGGGTCGAGGCGGACCAGCGCGAACGAGCTGACCAGCCCGGCCCCGTCGCCGAATATGACGGGGTCTCCGGCGGCCGAGGCCCGCAGCATGACCTCGCCCATGCCCATCACCTGATCCAGGACGCCGTCGGGCAACACCTGCACGCCGGGTAGCAGAAAGGTCGCCTTGTCACCGGCCTCGAACCCGATGGTAGCCAGATCGACGTCGAGCAGAGCCGGAAAATCCTCGGCAATGACACGGATCAGGCCGTTCATGCCGCCCGCATCGAGAGCCGCCAGGGCGGCTTCATGGGTGCGGGTCTGGATCGACATATTGCTGCGTGAGGTGGTGATGAGATGCTCGGCGCAGCCGCGCATCTGGTCCAACTCGTCGTGCAGCCGGCCGATCACGTATTGTTGAAGGTCGACCACCGGGCCGGCCTCGAAACGCGACGGGGGCACCAGCGTGCCCAGCAGTTCGGGATGCCGGGCGAAGAAATCCGGGTGGTCGCGCAGATGAGCGGCCACCTGTTCCTCGGAGGCGGGAGCCGGTGTCGGGGACTTGGCAGACTCGGTCTTGCGGGCCATGGTCAGGCTTCCAAAATGGGTTGACCGGTTTTCTGCCAGTCGGCGTCGGCCGTGTCGATAAAGAATTTCATTCCCGCCAAACCGGTGCCTGGGGACGTAATCCAGGCTAGAGTGTAGACGATGGTCTTCACCGGTGCCAATTCCCAACCTGCGTCGGACGCCGCCTTCCTCCCGGATGATCGGGTGGCGGTGCTCCTGCCGTTGCCTCTGGCCGGTCCCTACGATTATGTGGTTGGCGAAGGGCAGCGCCTGGCGCCGGGCGATTTTATCCGGGTGCCGCTGGCCAATCGCCGGGCCGTTGGCGTCGTTTGGGGAGCGGGGAGCAGCGACCTGGCGCCGGAGAAGTGCCGCCGGGTGATCGACAGGCTGAAGGTGCCGCCATTGCCCGAAGCCTTGCGCCGCCTTATCGACTGGGTGGCGGCTTACACGCTGACGGCGCCGGGGGCCGTGCTGAAAATGGCGATGAGCGTGCCGGCGGCGCTCGAGCCGCCGGCGCCACCGCCGGCCGGCTATGTCGCCGCTGATCCGCAGCCCGAGATCAAGATGACGCCGGCCAGGCGAAGGGTGCTGGAGGTGGCGCCGGCATCGCACGCTGATTTCCGCGCTGACGGGAACGAAGCACAGGCCGCCCCGCCCCTCAGCGCCGGCGAACTTGCCCGCGAGGCCGGCGTTGGCATTGGCGTGATCAAGGGGCTGGTGGAAGCGGGCGGACTGAAACCGGTGCCTCTCATCCGCCCCGCTGTTCCCGGTCCCGATTGGCGGCGCCCCGGGCCGGCCTTGTCCGACGAGCAGGCCGCGGCGGCCGAGGCGCTCCGCCGGCGGATCGGCGGCGGGTTCTCGGTGACCCTGCTGGACGGCGTCACCGGTTCAGGCAAGACCGAGGTGTATTTCGAGGCAATGGCCCGCGCCCTTGGCCAGGGGTGCCAGGTGCTGGTCCTGCTGCCGGAAATCGCCTTGTCCGCTCAATGGCTGGAGCGCTTTCACCGGCGCTTCGGCGGCGCCCCGACGCAATGGCATTCCGATTTGGGCGACGCGGCCCGCCGGGACGGCTGGCGGGCGGTGGCGGAGGGTGCCGCCCGGGTGGTCGTCGGCGCCCGCTCGGCCCTGTTCCTGCCTTATCCCGATCTGGGCTTGATCATCGTCGACGAAGAGCACGACGCATCGTTCAAACAGGAAGAAGGAGTGATCTACCACGCCCGCGACATGGCGGTGGTGCGGGCCCGCTTGAGCGAAATTCCCGTCATCCTCGCATCGGCCACGCCTTCGCTGGAAACCCAGGCCAACGTGCAGGCCGGACGTTACGCCAAGTTGCATCTGCCCAACCGCCATGGCGGCGCGATCATGCCCGGCATCGAACTGGTCGACCTGCGCCGTCATCTTCTGCCGCGCCAGTCCTGGCTCTCGGCTCCGCTGGTGGCGGCGGTGGAGCAAACCCTGGCGGCCGGTGAGCAGGCGCTGCTGTTCCTCAATCGCCGCGGCTATGCTCCATTGACCCTCTGCCGGGCCTGCGGCTATCGCCTGCAATGCCCTCATTGCACGGCCTGGCTGGTCGAGCATCGGTCCGCGGGGAAGCTGCAGTGCCATCACTGCGGCTATCTGTCGCGCCTGCCCGAGGCCTGCCCCAATTGCCGGGCGGAAGACCGATTCGCCCCTTGCGGACCCGGCGTCGAGCGGCTGGCCGAGGAGGCGGCGGCCCGCTTTCCCGACGCCCGCCTGGCCGTCATGGCCAGCGACACATTGACTGGGCCGCGCGCCGCGGCCGAACTGGTGGACCGTATGGCCCGGCATGAGATCGACCTGCTGGTCGGCACTCAGGTGGTGGCCAAGGGGCACCATTTCCCCCTGTTGACCCTGGTCGGTGTGGTCGACGGCGACCTTGGCCTGGCCGGCGGCGACCTCAGGGCGGCCGAACGGACCTTCCAGTTGTTGTCGCAGGTTGCCGGCCGCGCCGGCCGCGCAGCCCATCCCGGACGGGTGCTCCTGCAGACCTGCCAGCCGGACGCCGGGGTGATGGCGGCGCTTGCCTCGGGCGACGCGGAGCGCTTCTACGCGGCCGAGGCGGAGGACCGCCGGGGCGCCGGCATGCCGCCCTTCGGCAAGCTGGCGGCGCTGATCGTTTCCGGTCCGGATGCGGCGGCGGTCGACGCCGCCGCCGGCGAACTGGCCCGCCTGGCCCCGCGCGAGCCCGACATCGAGGTGCTGGGGCCCGCTCCGGCACCTCTCGCGCTGCTGCGAGGCCGCCACCGTCGCCGCCTGCTGCTCAAGGCGGCGCGCCGCGTTCCGGTGCAAGCCGTGCTGCGCCGATGGCTGAGTCGGATGCGGGTGCCGGCCGGGGTCCGTATCCAGGTGGACATAGACCCGTATTCCTTCGTCTAGAGCCGCCCAATTCGGCGGCTCTTTCGTCACCGAGTCGGCTTGCAAGCAATCACTCGATATGCTAGTTAACCCACGCGCTGTGGGGGGCCTGGGCCTGCCAGCGCCAGATTTGTAAGTAATATCAATATCTTTTGGTTCGCCTCGACGGTTCGTTGCGGCCTTCAACGGGGACTGTCCAAGTGTCATCTGAAGCCACTGGCGCGATCGCCGAACGTTATTCCGCTGCTCTCTTCGATTTGGCCGAGCAGCGATCCGCCTTGGATTCCGTCGCGGCGGATCTCAAGACGCTGAAGGGGATGGTCGCGGAAAGCGATGATTTGCGCCGTCTGTTGCGCAGCCCGGTTCTGGCGCGCGCCGAACAACAGAAGGCGGTTGCCGCGCTGGCCCAAAAGGCCGGTCTCTCCGAACTCACCAAGAATTTCCTCGGATTGGTGGCGAAGAATCGCCGCCTGTTCGCGGTCACCGGCATGATCGACGCCTACCTTGCCCGTCTGGCCGCCAAGCGCGGCGAGATCGCGGCCGAGGTGGCATCGGCCGTGCCGCTTGACGAATCTCAGGTCGGTGCGATCAGCGCCGCCCTGAAAAAGGTCGTTGGCAGCAACGTTACGCTGGACGTCACCGTCGACCCGGCCCTCCTCGGCGGCCTGGTGGTCAAGGTCGGTTCCCGCATGGTAGACGGCTCGCTCAAGACCAAGCTGCAACACTTACAGATCGCTATGAAAGGGGTCGGGTGATGGAAATCCGCGCTGCGGAGATCTCCGCTATCCTTAAGGAACAGATCGCCAATTTCGGGACCGAGGCAGAGGTTGCCGAAGTTGGCCAGGTGCTTTCGGTGGGTGACGGCATCGCCCGCGTCTACGGCCTCGACAACGTCCAGGCCGGCGAGCTGGTCGAATTCCCCGGCGGCATCAAGGGAATGGCGCTGAACCTCGAATCCGACAACGTGGGCGTGGTGATTTTCGGCGATGACCGCACCATCCGCGAAGGCGACACGGTGAAGCGGACCGGCGCCATCGTCGACGTGCCGGTGGGCAAGGGCCTGCTGGGCCGCGTGGTCGACGCGTTGGGCAACCCCATCGACGGCAAGGGGCCGATCCAGGCGGAAGCCCGCGCCCGTGTCGACGTCAAGGCGCCGGGCATCATTCCGCGCAAGTCGGTGCATGAGCCGATGTCCACCGGCATCAAGGCGATCGACGCGCTGATCCCGATCGGCCGCGGCCAGCGCGAACTGGTGATCGGTGACCGCCAGACCGGCAAGACCGCGATCCTCATCGATACCATCATCAACCAGAAGCGCTTCAACGAAGCCGGCGACGAGAAGCAGAAGCTGTACTGCATCTATGTGGCCGTCGGTCAGAAGCGCTCGACGGTGGCGCAGCTGGTCAAGACCCTCAGCGACTATGGCGCCCTGGAATATTCGATCGTCGTCGCCGCTACCGCCTCCGAGCCCGCGCCGCTGCAGTTCCTGGCGCCCTACGCCGGCTGCGCCATGGGTGAGTATTTCCGCGACAACGGCATGCATGCGCTGATCATGTACGACGATCTGTCCAAGCAGGCCGTCGCCTATCGCCAGATGTCGCTGCTGCTGCGCCGCCCGCCGGGCCGCGAAGCCTATCCCGGCGACGTGTTCTACCTGCACTCCCGTCTGCTCGAGCGCGCCGCCAAGATGGGCGATGCCGCGGGCGCCGGCTCGCTGACCGCCCTGCCGGTCATCGAAACGCAGGCCAACGACGTGTCGGCCTATATTCCGACCAACGTGATTTCCATCACCGACGGCCAGATCTTCCTCGAGACCGAGCTCTTCTACAAGGGCATCCGTCCGGCGGTGAACGTCGGCCTGTCGGTCTCGCGCGTCGGCTCGGCCGCGCAGATCAAGGCGATGAAGCAGGTCGCCGGCAGCATCAAGCTGGAACTGGCCCAATACCGTGAAATGGCCGCCTTCGCGCAGTTCGCTTCGGACCTCGATCCGGCGACGCAGAAGCTGCTCAATCGCGGCGCGCGCCTGACCGAGCTCCTGAAGCAGCCGCAGTTCGCCCCGATGCCGGTGGAAGAGGAAGTGGTCGCCATCTTTGCCGGCGTGCGCGGCTATCTCGACAAGCTGTCGGTCAACGACGTCGGCCGTTTCGAGGCCTCGCTGCTGTCCGAGATCCGGGCCAAGCAGCCTGAGATCCTGAAGGCCATCGCCACCGACAAGCAGATCACTCCGGCCACCGAGGAGAAGCTCAAGGCGTTCCTCGACGCGTTCGCCAAGACCTTCGCTTGAACACGGGAAAGCCTGCCCGATGGCCAGCCTCAAGGACCTAAGGCTCAGGATCAATAGCGTCAAATCGACGCGAAAGATCACTTCAGCCATGAAAATGGTCGCGGCGTCCAAGTTGCGCCGCGCCCAGACCTCGGCCGAGTCGGCGCGGCCCTACGCCGCCCGCATGGAGCGGATGCTCGGCTCCCTGGCCGCCAGCCTGGCCGGACAGACCGGTGCACCGCGACTGCTCGCCGGCACGGGGAGCGACGACGTTCATCTGATCATTGTCACCACCTCGGACCGCGGCCTATGTGGCGGGTTCAACGGCTCGATCGTGCGGTCGGCGCGCCATCTGACCAACGACCTGCTGCGCCAGGGCAAGACGGTGAAGCTGATCCTGGTCGGTCGCAAGGGGCGCGACCAGTTGAAGCGTGAATTCGGCAAGCTGTTCCTCGACAGCTTCGACAACATCGGCCGCAAGGGCGTCACCTTCGCCGAAGCGAACACCATCGCCAACCGCATCACCGGGTTGTTCGAAGAGGGGCAGTTCGACGTCTGCACCATCATCTACAACCGCTTCAAGTCGGCCATCTCGCAAGAGGTGACGCGCCAGCAACTGGTTCCCTTCCCGCTGCCGCCGGTGGCCGAGGAGGGGGCGAGCGGCGGCCCCAAGGCGCTCTATGAATACGAGCCGTCCGAGGAGGCGATCCTGGCCGAACTGCTGCCGCGCAACCTGGCCATCCAGGTGTTCCGCGCGCTTCTGGAAAGCAACGCCTCGGAGCAAGGCGCGCGCATGACCGCCATGGACAATGCGACGCGGAATGCCGGCGACATGATCAACAACCTGACGATCCGCTACAACCGCACGCGGCAGGCGCAGATCACCAAGGAACTCATCGAAATCATCTCCGGCGCCGAAGCGCTGTGACGGTAACCTAGGAGCCCGCTCTCATGACGAAAAACAATGTCGGCACCATCACCCAGGTCATGGGCGCTGTCGTGGACGTGCGCTTCGATGCCGACCTGCCCAATATCCTCTCGGCCCTGCACACCGAGAACCAGGGCAAGACGCTGGTGCTGGAAGTAGCGCAGCATCTGGGCGAAAGCTCGGTGCGGACGATCGCCATGGATTCCACCGACGGCCTGACCCGCGGTCAGAAAGTGGTCGACACCGGCGCGCCGATTGCCATGCCGGTCGGCCCCGAGACGCTGGGCCGCATCATCAATGTGATTGGCGAGCCGATCGACGAGCGCGGCCCGATCGGCGCCAAGCAGACGCTGCCGATCCACCAGAAGGCGCCGGAATTCGTCGAGCAGTCGACCGAGACGGAAATCCTGGTCACCGGCATCAAGGTCATCGACTTGCTGGCGCCCTACGCCAAGGGCGGCAAGATCGGCCTGTTCGGCGGCGCCGGCGTCGGCAAGACGGTGCTGATCATGGAACTGATCAACAACGTCGCCAAGGCGCATGGCGGCTACTCGGTGTTCGCCGGCGTCGGCGAGCGCACCCGTGAAGGCAACGACCTCTATCACGAGATGATCGAGTCGGGCGTCATCAAGCTCGATGGTCCGGGCTCCAAGGTGGCGCTGGTCTACGGCCAGATGAACGAGCCGCCGGGCGCCCGCGCCCGCGTCGCGCTGTCGGGCCTGACGGTCGCCGAGTACTTCCGCGACGCGGAAGGCCAGGACGTGCTGTTCTTCGTCGACAACATCTTCCGCTTTACCCAGGCGGGCTCGGAAGTGTCGGCGCTGCTGGGCCGCATTCCATCGGCGGTGGGCTACCAGCCGACGCTGGCCACCGACATGGGCACCATGCAGGAGCGCATCACCTCGACCAAGAAGGGATCGATCACCTCGGTGCAGGCCATCTACGTGCCGGCCGACGACTTGACCGACCCGGCACCGGCCACCTCATTCGCCCATCTGGACGCCACCACCGTGCTGAACCGCGCGATCGCCGAACTGGGCATCTACCCGGCCGTCGACCCGCTGGACTCCACCTCGCGCGTCCTCGATCCCAAGGTTGTGGGTGAAGAGCACTACAAGGTGGCTCGCGACGTGCAGCGCATCCTGCAGACCTACAAGTCGCTGCAGGACATCATCGCCATCCTCGGCATGGACGAGCTGTCGGAAGAGGACAAGCTGGTCGTTGCCCGCGCCCGCAAGATCCAGCGCTTCCTGTCACAGCCGTTCCACGTGGCCGAGGTGTTCACCGGCAGCCCGGGCAAGCTGGTCTCGCTCGAAGATACGGTCAAGGGCTTCAAGGGCATCGTCAACGGCGACTACGACCACCTGCCGGAGGCCGCCTTCTATATGGTCGGCGCCATCGAGGAAGCCCTCGAGAAGGCCAAGAAGATGGCTGCCGAGGCGGCCTAACAGCAAGGTGCATCATGGCTGAGAAGGTCGAGTTCGAACTCGTATCACCCGAGCGCCTGCTGATTTCCGAGCCGGTCGAGATGGTCGTCGTGCCCGGTTCGGAAGGCGACTTCGGCGCGTTGCCGCGGCACGCGCCGATGATCACCGGGGTTCGCCCGGGGGTCATCGACATCTACCAGGATGGTAAGGTCAGCGACCGCATCTTTATTGCCGGCGGCTTCGCCGAAGTGACCGAGACGCGGGTGACGGTCCTCGCCGAGGAGGCGCTGAGACTGGCCGACCTTACCGCCGATACGGTGGCCCAGCGCCTGCGGGCCGCCGAGGAGGCGGTGGAGGAGGCGGACAGTGAACCAGCCCGCAACCTGGCGCAGCGCGGGCTCCTGGTGGCCCGTGCGATGAAGGCCGCGCTGGAGCAACGGACGGTTCACTGATCGGCTGCCCGATCGACGGATCTGCGTCATTCGACACGGCCGGCGAAGCTCTTCGCCGGCCGTTTTCGTTGGCGCGCCAGGCATGGCGCACTCTTGCGGGCGCGAGTCCCGCCGCCGCGGCTTGCACGGCCAGCGGTGGCTGCCGATATTCATGCCGGATGCTTTGTCGCAGAAGGGCGAATTGATGCCTCGCTGGACGCCGGATGATATTCGCTGGGACCGCTTCGACCGGGACAAGCTTGACCCGGATCTATTGAGGCTGGTCAAGGCGGCAGCACTGACCGAATTCAATGCCGCCCGCTACACTCAATACTTGAACAACGTCTTCAGCGACGATGAAGAGATCGCCCAGTCGGTCTCCCTGTGGCAGCTGGAAGAGGAACAGCACGGCCGGTCGCTGGGCCGCTATGCCGAACTGGCCGATCCGGACTTCGATTTCGCCGCGGCCTTCCGCCTGTTCCAGGAGGGCTATGTGATTCCCGTCGATGTGACCCAATCGGTGCGTGGCTCGCGCGTCGGCGAGTTGCTTGCCCGCTGCGTGGTCGAGGCGGGAACCAGTTCGTTTTATTCGGCCATGGGCGAGGCCACCGGGGAGCCGGTGCTGCAGCAGATCTGCAAACAGATCGCCGCCGACGAGTTCCGCCACTACCGGTTGTTTCTCGACGGCCTGAAGAAATATCAGTCGCGGGAAAATGTTTCCTTGGCGGCCCGCATTCGGGTGGCGGTCGGCCGTGTCCTTGAAGCCGATGACGATGAACTGGCTTTCGCCTATCACTGCGGCAACGAACCGGAGAGTCCCTATGACCGCGGGCGGTGCAACGCCGCCTACGGCTCCCGCGCCTACCGGCTTTACGGCTATCACCACGCCGAGCGGGCGGTCGCCATGATCTTCAAGGCAAGTGGCCTCAAGCCGCAAGGTTGGCTGGCTCGCCAGACCAGCCGGTGGGCCTGGCGGCGGATCCAGGCTCGCGCGCTTGGTGCGCCGACCTGATGGCCAAAGACCTTCACCGGACGGCGCTCAGGATGTCCACCGATGGGACGAAGAACGACGCCCCGCTCACCGCGCGGGTGTAGTCGAGGAGGCGATCGAAGTGGCCGGCCTCATCGGCGCGAACCATGCGCTCAAGCATCCTGCGGAAGGGTGCCGGGCTGCGGCCGTAGGCGACAAAATACAGGCCGCATTCGGCGGTGTTGCCATAGGGCAGGCTGTGCCGCAGCACCTGAAGCTCACGGCCCTCATCCTCGATGACGACCCGGGCAATATGGGCGGTGGGCGGCTTGACATCGTCGGCGAGTTCCTCGTCGCCCGCCTTGGTGCGACCGATTGTCGCCTCCTGTTCAGCCAGTGCCAGCCTCTGCCATCGTGCCAGGTCGTGGACATAGCGTTGGACGCTGACATAGCTGCCTCCGGCAAAGACCGGATCCTCGTCGCCCACCAGCGCCACCTCGGCCCGCTCTTCGCCCTTGGGGTTCTCGGTACCGTCGACGAAGCCGGTCAGGTCGCGGCCTCCCGCATTGCGGCAGCCATGGACTTCCTCCACTCGGCGGACCGCGCCGCCGAGGCGATGCCTGACGTCGCGGGCCAGCGCGAAGTTGGCGTCGTGGCGCGCCGAGTGGATGTGCAGAAAGAAATCGGCCGGTGTCGCCGGGGCGATGCGGGGGCCGTCGGCGATGGCTTCGAACGGGGCCAGTTCCGCCGGCTTCCGCTCGCCGAACAGCGGCCTCCAGACCGCCGCGCCGAAGCCGATGGCGCTGACCAGCGTCGCCTCATCCAATCGTCGCGCCCAGTCCGAGGTGAGGGAAGGCAGCGCTGCGGCAACCTGCCGCAGGGTAGCAATGGCGGTGTCCTCATCGGACAGCAGACCGGTCATATACAGGCCGAAATTTCCGCCCTCCGGGCAAATCGCCGTCTGCGGTCGCCCCATATTGGCATTCTCCATCCGAAGTCGCTTATTGATCCGGAAGATGGGTATGGCGGGGCAAAGGGTAAACCCCGTCCTATGGCTCCGCCAACTTCCGGGCCAGCGCGGCGAATTCGCTGCATACCGCCCGATAGAGCTCGCGCTTGAACGGCACGATCAGTTCGACCAGGCGGTCGAAGGGCACCCAGCGCCATTCGGCGAATTCGGGATGGGCGGTGTTGATGTCGATATCGGCGTCGCCGCCGGTGAAGCGAAAGGCGAACCATTTCTGCGTCTGGCCGCGATAGCGTCCCTTCCATACCTTGCCGACCAGGTCGTCCGGCAGGTCGTAGGTCAGCCAGCCCTCCGTCTCGGCAAGGAATTCAGCCTGCGCGGTGCCGATTTCCTCCTCCAACTCGCGCAAGGCGGCCTGTCGAGGAGTCTCACCCGCGTCGATACCGCCCTGCGGCATCTGCCACGCATCGGCGGTATCGAGCCGGCGTGCGGCGAAGACCCGGCCGGCCTTGTCGAACAGCACGATGCCAACGCCGCGGCGATAGGGAAGGCTGGCCTTATCCTGCATTTCTCACCACCGCGCTGGCCGGCGCCAGGACGACGCCCTTTTCCGACAGGGTGGCCGCCCAAGCGATCAGGCGCTCGAACGTCACCGGGCGGGCAGACACATAGGCCAGGGCCGAGCCATCCCGTTTGGCGTCTATGACGAGCCGCGTCAGGCGGGCGTCGATGGCGACGCGGAATGGTGTCTCGTCTGCCACCAGGGTGACCGAGGCGGCGGGGGGGACGTCGCTTTCGGCGACACCAACCAGGCCGTCGCCGACGAACAACAGGCCGCGACTCTTCAGGTCATGCAGGAGCGGCACCCATTGCTCGCTGGCCGTCACCGGTGAGCGCAGGCCTGCGGCGACACCCACATAGCTGTTGCCCTTGGCGAGGACATCATCCAGGTGTTCGATCGCCTCGGCTGACGTATGGTGAGCCATGACGGCCAGCGGGCCGGCGTCGCGCAACGGGAAATTGGGTGGCTCCAGCGGCAGGTCCAGCAGAACTTCGTGGCCGCTGGCCCGCGCCTTCCTGATCCACCCGTCCAGTCCTCCGGCATAGGGGCTGAAAGACAGGCTGATGTCCGGAGGGAGTTTGGCGATGGCGGCGTTGGTCGCGTCCCGTGACAGGCCGAGGCCGGTGACCACGATGGCGATGCGCGGCAGTTTGGGGTCGGCAGCGAACGGTCGGGCGTAGGCCTTCCACGACGCTTTCCCGCCGGCGACGACCGGCAGGGCCCCGTTCCTTTCCTGGCGCAACAATTCACGCAGCGGGCCGGGCGGAAGGGGGTGGACATCCTTTGCCGCGCGGGCCGGCAACTGGGCGAAGGACGGCGGCGCCAATGTGTCGCCGCCCGGCGGGATCAATGGCTCGGCCATTTCCGGCGGTGCGGGAGGGGATACCTCGGTGGTGGGCAGATTGATTGGTGGCGGTCCGGCCGGAGCTGTGGCGGGCTTACCGGCCTCCCGGTCGGCCGATGGAGCCGCCGTCCCGTTGCCCGCCGCCGGACCAGTGGCTGGCGGGGTGGTCGGCGGAATGGCCGGTGCGGCGCCCGCCGGCATCGTCTTGGGCGGTCCGGCCTCGGTGGCGGCGGGCGGATGGAGCAGCGAGGCTGCCGGTTTTTCCGGGCCGGGCCGAGGTGGCATCGCCATCTCGATCCGTGGTGTGCGGCCCAGGCCGGCCACCAGGTCGAGTGGTGTTTCGCCGGTAACGACATACCAGCCGGAGGCGGCCACCGCCGCTACGGTGAACGGAACGACGAGGCCGTAGACGAGAGTCGGCACCCACCGGCCCTCCCTGCCGCCCGGACGGCCCGGTGGACCAATACGGTCGGCAGGGGAAAGGGTGAGCTTCAAGAGGTTACCGCCGCGAGTGCTCAGTTCGCCTTGGCCGCGGCGCCCTTGTAGAGCGACAGGCCGTGCAGAAGGTCGAGGGCCCGGGCCAACTGATAGTCGGTCGAGGGGTCACCCATCTTCATCTGGTCGGTCGTCGTTGCGGTCGACGTGGCCGGGGGCGATGCCGGAGCTGCCGCGGCGCCCGGCGCCGTCGGTGCGGCGCTGCTGCCCGGTGCGGGGGCCGGCGTAGCCTTCTCTTCCTCCTCGGGCTTCTTCGGCGTTGCGGGCAGGGTGTCATTGCGCAGGGCGCCACGCAGGGAGGCTTCGCTGCGCAGGTGGTCCGACGGAATGTTCATCGCTTCGATCTTGGCCGGCGGCACGACGATGTCAGGCTGGATGCCGACCGCCTGGATCGATCGGCCGGACGGCGTGTAGTAGCGCGCCGTGGTCAGCCGCATGGCGCCGTGGCCGGGCAGCGGGATGATGGTCTGCACCGATCCTTTGCCGAATGACCGGGTGCCCAGGAGGATGGCCCGGCGATGGTCCTGCAGGGCGCCGGCGACAATCTCCGAGGCGGAGGCCGAGCCATCGTTGATCAGTACCACCATGGGCAGTCCCTCGGTCAGGTCCGTGCCATGGGCGTTGAAGCGCTGAGTATCTTCCGGATGCCGGGAGCGGGTCGAAACGATTTCGCCTTTTTCGATGAAATCGCCGCCCACCGCCACAGCCTGGTCGAGAAGGCCGCCCGGATTGTTCCGCAGATCCAGCACCAGGCCCTGCAGATTGCCGTTCGATTCCTTCTTCAACCGCTCGATGGCCTTGCGGAGGTTCGAATCCGTTGATTCGACGAACTGGGTGATGCGGACGTAGCCGACATTATCGATCAGCTTCGACTTCACCGTCTGGATCTTGATGACGGCGCGGGTCAATGTCACGTCGAACGGGGCGTGGCCCTCGCGCCGCACGGTGACCCGGATATCGGTGTTGACCGGGCCGCGCATGCGGTCGACCGCGTCGTTCAGCGACATCCCCTGCACCGGTTCGCCGTCCAGATGGGTGATGAAATCGCCCGGGCGCAGGCCGGCCTTCGCGGCTGGCGTGTCGTCGATCGGCGAGATCACCTTGATCCAGCCGTTCTCCATGGTGACTTCAATGCCTAAGCCGCCGAACTCGCCCTTGGTTTGCACCTGCATGTCGCGGAAGCTCTTGGCGTTCAGATACCCGGAGTGGGGATCGAGCGAAGTCAGCATGCCGTTCAGTGCCGCTTCGATGAGCTGTTCGTCGCTGACCGGCTCGACATATTCGTTGCGGACCCTTTCGAACACGTCGCCGAACAGACTGAGTAGCCGATATGTGTCGGCGTTGTTGCTGTTCTTCTCGGGTGCCGCCGTCGCGGGAAAAGACGACAGGGCCAGCCAAGCGCAGGCGCCCGCCGTGATCATAACCTTCCGAATCATCCAGTAACCTTTGTTTTGCGTGCTGTGAGCCAAGGCAACGGGTTGACGGGCTGGCCGTTGTGGCGCAGCTCGATGTAAAGATGCGGCTTACCCTCGGACTGTCCCATCACGCCAACCGGCTCGCCGGCCAGCAGATGTTGGCCGACGGCGCCGTCGATGCGGGTCATTCCCGCGAGCAGCGTATGATATCCTTCGCCATGCTCGATGATCAAGAGAAGGCCATAGCCGCGAAAGGGTCCGGCGAACACCACCTGGCCATCATAGGGTGAAACCACCTGCGCGCCGCGACGCGTCTGGATGGTCATGCCCTTTGACGGAGCGCCGAGTTCGTCGGCTTGTCCAAATCTGACGATGATGCGCCCGCGCGCCGGATAGACCATCTCGCCCTTGGCCTGGCTGAACGGGTGGGCTCCGCGCCGGCCGGGCGGTGCCTTGTCGGAGGCCGCCTTGGCCGCTGCCACGGTAGCATTGCGGGCCGCCTGGTCGGCCCGCGCCTCCGCCTCCTTGGCGGCGTGTTCAGCCTGCTGTTCGGCTTGGCGGGCGCTCCGGGCGGCGGCGATCTCCGCTTCGTGCCGTTCCTTCGCCGCCCTGGCGGCGGCGACCCGGGCTTGGCGCGCCGCCTTGGCGGCGGCGATCTCGGCCTGGCGCGCCGCCCTGGCGGCGGCGATCTCGGCCTGGCGCGCCGCCTTCTCGGCGGCGGCGCGCTCCGCCGCCTCACGCTCGCGGCGCAACCGCTCCTCTTCCAGGCGGGACAGCAGGTCGCGCAGGTCCTTTGCTTCCGCCGCCATCGTCTGCAGCTGTTTCTCGGTCTCCAGCCGCTTGCCCTCGGTTTCCTGCTGGAGCTGTTGCTTGCGGCGGAAAAGTTCGGTCAGCCGCTTGTGCTCGCCGTCGAGTTTCGCCGTCGTGGCCGAGATCCTGCGTTTCTGCCGGCCGATGTCGGCGCGCAGCGAGGAAAGCGAATCCAGTTCGGTCTTCAGCGTCAGCGCCTGTTCGCGAATCTTCGGCAGCACGTCGCGCAGCAGGAGGGCGCTTCTGACCGTGTCGGCCGGCGATGTGGGCTGCGCAATCAGCGCTTCGGACGGACGGAAGGCCAGCCGCTGCAAAGCCGTCAGCACGCCGTTCATCTGCTGGCGCTTCAGGTCGAGGGCGGCCATCTTTTCCCGTTCCAGGGCGTCGAGGTCGTTCAGCTGCGACTCGAGTTCGGACAATGTCTCTTCATGTTCCTGAACGGCGCGGGCAACACCAACCATCTCGCTTTTAATATCCGCCAATTCCTTGCCCAGGGCGGCGGCCCGCTGTTTGATCTGCTCGTGTTCTTCCTGCCCCTTCTTCAGGGCGTTTTCCAGCTCCTTGAGGCGCCGGCCGGGCGTCGCCTGGGGGGCGTCGGCCGCCACGGCTGCTCCGGCCAAGAACACGGAGAGCAGTGCCGCGGCCAGGGCGGCACACCGCAGGTGCCGCTCAGCCGATGGCACGGAGCGGCGGCGCGGGCGGTGCGGCAGCCTCGGTCAGCAGGGAGCGCCCGGTCATTTCGGCCGGTTGGGGCAGGCCAAGCAGCGTCAGCAAGGTCGGCGCCACGTCGGCCAGCCGGCCGTCGCGCAACCCTCGGGCGCCGGCCGTGCTACCGGCCAGCACCACCGGCACCTTGCCGACGGTATGGGCGGTGTGCGGTTCGCCGGTGGCCGGGTCGCGCATGAGCTCGGCATTGCCGTGGTCGGCGGTAATCAGCAGCACGCCGCCGGCCCTGGTTACGGCGGACAGCAGCCGGCCGAGGCAGGCGTCGATGGTCTCGGCCGCCTTGATCGCCGCTTCGAGCATGCCGGTATGGCCGACCATGTCGCCGTTGGCATAATTCACCACCACCAGGTCGTATTTGCCGCTGCCGACGGCTTCCACCAGTCGGTCGGTCACTTCCGGCGCCGCCATTTCCGGCTGCAGGTCGTAGGTCGGCACTTTCGGGCTGGGCACCAGGATGCGGTCTTCGCGGGGGAAGACCTGCTCGCGTCCCCCATTAAAGAAGAAGGTGACATGGGCATATTTCTCGGTCTCGGCGATGCGCAGCTGCGACATGCCGGCGTCGCACACCACCTCGCCCAGGATATGTGTCAGGCCTTCGGCAGGAAACAGGGCGGTGAAGAAGCGATTCAGCTCGGTCGAATACTCGGCCATGCCGAGGCGTGCCGAGAATTCCGGCCGGCGCCGCCGGGAGAAGCCATCAAACGCCGGGTCGACCAGCGCCGAAAGGATCTCGCGGGCGCGGTCGGCACGGAAATTGGCCATGATCAGGGCGTCGCCGTCGCGCATGCCGGAATAATCG
The DNA here is from genome assembly GCA_021781575.1 of Pseudomonadota bacterium. Lineage (GTDB taxonomy): Bacteria > Pseudomonadota > Alphaproteobacteria > Rhodospirillales > Magnetospirillaceae > DUZF01. The sequence continues at coordinate 8,315 of JAJXWP010000030.1, read as the reverse complement.
CCGATGACCACGGGCAGGACGAATTCGTCGGTCTTGCCGGCCCGATAAGAGCTTTGGATGGCGGCCAAGGGGTCCGCCGCGCGCGGCGCCTCCGCATCGACCATGGCCTGATAGGCGAGGGCCACCCGATCCCAGCGCTTGTCACGATCCATGGCGTAATAGCGGCCGCTGACGGTGGCGATGCGGACGGCATGGCCGGCCACCGCGGCAAGGAAAGTCTCGACGAAACCCTTGGCCGAGGACGGGGGAGTGTCGCGTCCGTCGAGGAAGGCGTGAACGGCCACCGGCACCCCGGCATCGGCGATCAGTCGCGCCAAGGCCACCATATGGCCCTGATGGGAATGGACCCCGCCGGGCGACAGCAGGCCGAGAAGGTGAGCGGTGCCGCCGCTCGCCTTCAAGGCGTCGATGGTTTGTCGCAGGGCGCGATTGGATGCCAGGCTGCCGTCGGCAACGGCCTGGTCGATGCGGGGCAGATCCTGCATCACCACCCGCCCGGCGCCCAGGTTCATGTGCCCGACCTCGGAATTGCCCATCTGGCCGTCCGGCAGCCCGACCGCCAAGCCCGAGGTCTCGAGGAAAGCGTGGGGCGCTTCCGACCAAAGCTCGTTCCATACCGGCGTGCTCGCCAAAGCGATGGCGTTGTCGTTCCGCTCGGCACGGTATCCCCAGCCGTCGAGGATGCAAAGGACGACCGGGCGGGGGCGGACGGGGGATGGGGTCGAAGGGGTGGGGGATGGGGTCTGTCTGGTCATCGCCGATATATAAGCCAATTCACCTGGCATTGCCACGCCGACGCCGCCCTACACCCGCCGCGACGTCCGGTCAAGCGGCGATCGGCCTTCGCCCTAGAGCATCCTGCAAGCAAGGAGATTTTCCGCTTGCCGAACCGGGCGGCGGCGAGCGGTGTTGAACCTTGAAAAAGCGATCTTTTCAAATCAGCCAGGGCCTGGAGCCGATTGCCAGGGGACGCGATCGGCCGAAGAACGATCCGTCCGATGCGTGGCGGCCTCAGCCCGATGCGCCGCGGAAACGGACATGGCGGCCGAGAAAGGCGGTGCTTCGCCGCGACACCTGCGCGGGGTCGCCGCTGGTCAGGAAATGCGCCTGTGGCACCTTGTCACAGCTGTCCAGGTCGGGGTGGCGCGACAGATAGGCGGCCAAGCTGCGGGCGACCAGATCGGGCTGCGACAGGACGTCGACGCCGGGCGGCAGCGCCTCGACGAAAAGCTCGGCGATCAGCGGGTAGTGCGTGCATCCGAGCACCGCCGCGTCGGGCCGGCCGCCCGGCAGCCTGCGCATCAATTCGGCGACGTAGCCTTCGACGGCGGCGCGGATGGAGTGATCCGTCCCGCCGGCTTCGATCAAATCGACCAACGCCGGACAGGCTTGCTGGACGACCCTTACCTCGGGCGCCCGCTTGCCGATCTCCACCGGATAGGCATTGCTGAGCACCGTTTGGCGGGTGGCGAAAACGGCCACGGTCCGCTCGCCACCCCCGTTGCGCCGAAGCGGAGCGGCGGCCATCCAGGATACCCCGGTGATCGCTTCAACGACCGGCACCAGCACGCCGAGGACGCGCCGCTCGGGATGACGGTCCGGCAGCCACTGCTGCTGCAGGCGCCGCAGGCTGGTGGCTGCCGCCGTGTTGCAGGCCACCACCACCAGCCGACAGCCCAGGCCGAACAGCCGTTCGACGGCCGCCGTGGTCAGGTCGTAGATATCCTCGGCGCTGCGGTTGCCGTAAGGGGCCAATGCGTGGTCGCCGAAATACAGGAAGGAACGGTCGGGCAAGGAGCGGAGAAGGGCTCGCAATACCGTCAGGCCACCATAGCCCGAATCGAAGACGCCGATCATCGGCACACCTTCTGCGGCCACACCGCCGCATGGACCATCCGTGCCTCGATCAGCCGGATGCGCCCTTCGACCCGAGCGTCGGGCCGGATCGGAGACCAGTGCAGGGGGTTCGGCAGAACGGCGGCCAGTTCCGCCGCTTCGCGGCGGGTCAGGCGCAGGGCGGGCTTGTGGAAATAGTGGTTGGCGGCAGCTTCCGCACCGTAGATGCCGGGCCCCCATTCGATGACGTTCAGATAGACCTCCATGATCCGGCGTTTGCCCCAGATCGCCTCGATCAGCACAGTCAGACCGGCCTCCAGGCCCTTGCGCAGGAAATTGCGTCCGGGCCATAGAAAGACATTCTTCGCGGTCTGCATGGAGATGGTGCTGGCCCCCAACAGCCGGCCGCCCTCCTCGTAGCTGTCGATGGCATGATCGATGGCATGCCAATCGAAGCCATGGTGAGAGCAGAACCTGGCATCCTCGGAAGCGACCACCGCCCGCATCAGCATCGGCGAGACCGACTCGATGGATACCCAATGCCGCTGCAGTCCTTCGCCCTGCACCATGCGGATCAGCATCAAAGGGGTGATGGGAGGTGCGACGAAGCGATAAGCCAGGGTCAGGACCAGCGGTATTCCAAAGCCGAGAGCAACCACCCAGGCGGCCAATCGGCGGCCGTGACGCTTCAGCCAAGGGAGCATGGGCAGGCCATCGGGCTCATGCCGGTACCATAATGGCGAAGCACCGGCCTTCCAATTCCTTTGTACCGCCTCGTCTTCCCGGGTTAGGACGTCACCAGGCGGTAACCCACACCCGGCTCGGTGACGATGATGCGGGGCGCTGTCGGGTCGACCTCCAGCTTCTGCCGCAACTGGTTGATGTAGACGCGCAAATACGCCGTATCGTCGACATGTGCCGGCCCCCACACCGCCTTCAGGATCTGTCTGTGGGTGAGCACATGATCCGGTGTGGCGGCAAGGAACTGCAGCAGCGCGTATTCGCGTTTCGACAGATGCACCTCGATCTGGTCGCGGGTGATCACCCGGCGGACGAAATCCATGGTCAGGCTGCCCACCTGCAAAGCGGCAGGGTCGGCGCGGCCCGACTGCTTCTGGCGCAGGGCCACCCGCACCCGGGCCATCAATTCGCCGATGCCGAACGGTTTGACCACATAGTCGTCGGCCCCCCGATCCAGGGCCTCGACCTTGTCCACCTCCTGGGCCCGCACCGACAGGACGATGATGGGGACGGTGGACCGTTCGCGGATGGCCGAAATGGCGTCCTGGCCGTCCATGTCCGGCAGCCCGAGGTCGAGGATGACCAGGTCGACCCCCGTGCTCCGCACCAGATCGATGCCGGCCCCGGCATCTTCCGCCTCGATCACCTGATGGCCGCTGGCGCCCAGGCTGATGCGCATGAACTTGCGGATTTGCGCTTCGTCGTCGACCACCAGGATCGTCGCCATGACCTTCTATGCCCCCTGTTCCGCCGCGTCGGCGGCCGGCGGCGGCTCGGCGCGGGGCAGCGCCACGACGATGCAGGTGCCGGCGCCGTTGATCCCCGGTTCGGCCCTGATGGTGCCGCCGTGGGCTTCGATGATGCCACGGCAGATGGCCAGCCCCAGGCCGGTTCCGGCCGTCTGCGTGTCGGCGGCGTCGACCCGATAGAACATGTCGAAAATGCGCTCGCGGTCGGTTTCGGGGATGCCGGGTCCCTGGTCGCAGATCTCGACCAGCACCTGATGCGGGCGGCCGCGCCCCCAGATGGTCACCGTGCTGGCGGGCGGCGAATATTTGCAGGCATTGTCGAGGAGATTGAAGAACACCTGTTCAAGCAGAACCGAATCGACGCAGATCAAGGGAACCGAGTCGTCGATGTCGACGCGGATCTGCCGGCCCTTCAAGAGCTTGCCGGCGCGCTCGGCCGCGGCATGGGCGATGTCGCGCAAATCGGCCCAATCGGCATTGGGCTTGAGGGCGCCCGAGCCGAGGCGGGTCATGTCCAAGAGATTCTGGACGAAGCGGTTGAGGCGTTCCGCCTCCTCCTGGATGGTGTGGGCCAGTTCGCGGCGGTCAGTCGGCGACAGGTCATCCTCGTAATTGATCAGGCTGGTGGCGGCTCCCAGAATCGACACCAGGGGTGTGCGCAGATCGTGCGACAGGGAGGACAGCAGCGCTCCCCGCAGGCGCTCGGTCTCGGTCGCCAGCCGGGCCGCCTCGACATCGGCCACCAGGGTGGTGCGTTCGATCGCCACCGCCGCCTGGTCGGCCAGTGTTTCCAGCAGTCGGCTGTCTTCCGGCGCCAGCAGATCCTGGCCCTCCATCTGGATGCCCAGAACGCCCGCCGGGCCGCGGGCAGTCTTCAGCGGCAGGAACAGCCAGTCGCAGGCGGGCAGAGTGGTCGAGCCGCGGCCGGCCGGCCGGCCGCGGCTCCAGGTCCAGTCGGCGGCCGCGGTATCCTTTTCGCTGATCTGGTCCTCGGGCGGATAGCCGGCGGCGATGTCCAGCCGGCCGTCGGCCGGCAGCAGCACCAGCGACTTGCCGTGGATGGTGGCGGCGACATGATGGACCACCGCCCACAGCACGTCGTCGCGCGTCGCCGCGGCGGCGATCTTGCGGCTGAAGTCGTAGAGATTGGAGGTGCGGCGCGCCGATAGTTTGGTGGCGTCCACCTGGGCCTGCACCCGGCCGGCCAGATTGCTGACGATCATGGCGGCGATGAGGAAGAACACCATGGTCAGTATGTTCTCGGAATCCGAAAAGGCCAGACTGAACCGCGGCTCGGTAAAGAAGAAGTTGAAGGACAGGAAGCTGGCGACCGAGGCGAATACCGCGGGGCCGCGCCCGAGCTTGGTCGCGATCAAGACCACGGCGACGAGGAAGCCCACCGAGATATTGGGCAACGGAAGCCAGAAATCGATCAGGAAGCCGATCCCCGTCGCCACGCCGACGCCAACGGCGGCCAGCAGATAGGCCAGCCAGTCGAGTTTCTCTGCCGACGGCTGGGTCTGGATGCCCGGCGGCACCTTTTCCGAATCCTCGCCGCCGACCAGCAGGACGTCGAAAAAGCCGCTCTGGGCGACCAGTCGTTCGGTCACCGTGCTGCCGAACAGCCGCTTCCAGCCATGCCGACGCGTCCGTCCGACAATCAACTGGGTGCAATTGTGATCCTTGGCGTAGCCGAGGATTTCCGCCGTGACATCCTCGCCCTGCAGGGTCACTGCCTCGCCGCCCAGCTGCTCGGCCAGGCGCAACGCCTGGGCGATGCGGTCCTTGTCCTGCTCGGACAGGGCCATGTGGTTGTGGGTTTCGACATAGACGGCGACCCAGGGGGCGCCCCGGCGTTCGGCCACCCGTTTGGCGACCCGCACCAGCTTCGATGCCGCCACGTCGTCGCCGACGCAGACCAGGATCCGTTCACGGGCCGGCCATGGGCCGGAGATGGCGTGGGCCCGCATATAGCTCAGCATTTGAGCGTCCACCCGCTCGGCGGCGTGGCGCAAAGCCATTTCGCGTAGCGCCGTCAGATTGCCCGGCGAAAAGAAATGCTGGGTGGCGCGGCGCGCCTGTTCGGGCACGTAGACCTTGCCTTCGGCCAGCCGTTTGAGCAGATCCTCGGGCGGCAGATCGATCAGCTCGATTTCGTCGGCGCCGGCGAGCACGCTGTCGGGCAGGGTCTCCCGCACCTTGATGCCGGCGATCCGTTCGATGACGTCGTTCAGGCTTTCGATATGCTGGATATTGAGGGTGGAATAGACATTGATGCCGGCCGCCAGGATGTCTTCGACGTCCTGATAGCGTTTGACGTGGCGGCTGCCCGGCACGTTGGTGTGGGCCAGTTCATCCACCAGGACGAACTTCGGCTGGCGGGCGATGATGGCGTCCAGGTCCATTTCGTGGAACACCCGGCCCCGATATTCGACGGTCTTGAGCGGCAGCACCTCCAGCCCGGCGACCAGCTGCTCGGTTTCTCGCCGGCCATGGGTCTCCACCACGCCGACGACGACGTCGATGTTCTCCCGCCGTCGCTCGTGGGCGGTTTCCAGCATGGCATAGGTTTTGCCGACACCGGGTGCGGCTCCCAGGAAGATCTTCAGGCGACCGCGCATCTCGCGTTGCGCTTCGGCCAGAAGCGCATCGGGAGACGGTCTGTCATCGCGGTCGTTATCGGCCATGGGCAGCAGGGTGACTCAGCAACGGTAATGGATGCAGGCAATCACGGACACGAGCCGGTGGGAACTGTTGTCGGTGTTCAACGGTGTTACCATAATCCACAGCCCGCGCAAAATTCCCTCGGCCGGCGTCGGTGCGTCAGCGCCGTGGATAGTTTTCATCCAAGGCCAGATTAAGTCTCAGCACATTGACCCGCGCCTCGCCCAGTACGCCATAGGTTGGCTGTTCGGTCAGCCCGGCCACCAGTTTGCGCAGTTCGGCCTCCGGGATGTGCCGGGCAGCGGCAACGCGCGGCAGCTGGTACTCGGCGGCAGCCGGCGAGATATCCGGGTCCAAGCCGCTGCCGGACGTCGTGACCAGATCCACCGGGATCGGGATTCGGGCATGGGGGTTTTCGACCTTCAGCGCGGCAACCCGCGACTGCACATCGCTGACCAGGTTTTTTGCCGTTGGGGCATAGTTCGACGCGTTTGAACTGGCGGCGTTGTAGGGTGACGGCACCTGCCTGGTGGAGTCGTTGGGATCGGTGTCGGTGGTGGCCGAGGGGCGGCCATGGAAATATTCAGGCTTGGTGAAGTTCTGGCCGATTAGAGCCGATCCGACCACATGGCCGTTCTTGTCGATCAGGCTGCCATGGGCTTGGGCGGGAAACAGCGCCTGGGCCAAGCCGGTCATCGCCAGGGGATAGCCTAGGCCCAGCAGCAGGGTGAGCACCGCCGTGGCAAGAATGGCCTGTTTCATCTGCTTCAACATGGGAATGTATTCCGTTTTTTCGTTAGGCCAATCCGAGGGCGGCGACGATCATGTCGATGGCCTTGATGCCGAAGAACGGGACCGCCAGTCCGCCGAGACCGTAGATCAACAGATTGCGGCGCAGCAGCGTCTCGGCGCTGGCCGGTCGGTATTTCACGCCCTTCAGCGCCAGCGGGATCAGGGCGATGATGATCAGGGCATTGAAGATGATGGCCGACAGGATGGCGCTTTGCGGGCTGGCCAGGTGCATGATGTTCAAGGCCTCCAGCTGCGGATAGCTGGCGATGAACAGGGCCGGGATGATGGCGAAGTATTTGGCCACATCATTGGCGATCGAGAAGGTGGTGAGCGAGCCGCGGCTCATCAGCAATTGTTTGCCGATCATGACGATCTCGATCAGCTTGGTCGGGTCGCTTTCCAGATCGACCATGTTGCCGGCCTCGCGCGCCGCCTGGGTGCCGGTGTTCATCGCCACGCCGACATCGGCCTGGGCCAATGCGGGGGCGTCGTTCGAGCCGTCGCCGCACATGGCGACCAGCCGTCCCTTGCCCTGTTCCTCGCGAATCAGCGCCAGCTTGCGTTCCGGCGTCGCCTCGGCCAGGAAGTCGTCGACCCCGGCCTCGGCGGCGATGGCGGCGGCGGTCAACGGGTTGTCGCCGGTGATCATCACCGTGCGGATGCCCATCTTGCGCAGGGTCTGGAAGCGCTGACGGATGCCCGGCTTGATGATGTCCTTCAGATAGATGACGCCCAGCAGCCGGCCGTTCTTGCCGACCACCAGCGGCGTGCCGCCGGCCTTGCCGACCCGTTCCACCGCCAGGTTCAAGTCGCGCGGGGTCACCGTCACCGTGCCGCCCCCGGCCAGGTCGGCCGACCATTTGAGCATCGAGTCGACGGCGCCCTTGCGCACCGACTGCTCCGGAAGATCGACGCCGCTCATTCGGGTATGGGCGGAAAACGGGATGAAGGTCATGGTGTCCGGCCGCACCTCGGTTTCCTGCAGGCCGAAGCGCTGGACCGCCAGGGCGACGATGGACTTGCCCTCGGGGGTCTCGTCGGCCAGCGAGGCGAGGAACGCCGCCTCAGCCAGTTCACGTTCGTTGACCTCGGGCAGCGGGATGAACTCGGCGGCCTGGCGGTTGCCCAGAGTGATGGTGCCGGTCTTGTCCAGGAGCAGCACGTCGATGTCGCCGGCCGCCTCGACGGCGCGGCCCGACTTGGCGATGACGTTGAACTTCACCAGGCGGTCCATGCCGGCGATGCCGATGGCCGACAACAGCCCGCCGATGGTGGTGGGGATCAGCGTCACCAGCAGGGCGATGACGAACACCACCGGCAGGGCGGCCTTGGAATAGGCGGCGAAGGCCGGCAGGGTGACGCAGACGATGAGGAAGATCAGCGTCAGGCCGACCAGCAGGATGGTGAGGGCGATCTCGTTGGGCGTCTTCTGCCGCTTGGCCCCTTCGACCAGGGCGATCATCCGGTCGAGGAAGGATTGGCCCGGGTCGGCGGTGATCCGGACGACGATGCGATCGGACACGACGCGGGTGC
>JAJXWP010000065.1 GCA_021781575.1 Pseudomonadota bacterium | reverse complement strand
CAATCTTGAGGCGTTGACCACGACCGATGTGGCGGCCCTGGCGACGGCGACGCTGAACGGGTTGACCAGCACCACCCTCGGCGCGCTGACCACAACTCAGGTTGCGGCGCTGAGCACCAAACAGGCTGCCGCCCTGACCTATACGGCGGCGAACGCCCTGGCGACGGGCAGCACGACCAATCTTGAGGCGTTGACCACGACCGATGTGGCGGCCCTGTCGACGACGGCGCTGAATGGATTGACCAGCGCCACTTTCAGGGCATTGGCAACCGCGCAGGCGGCGGCGCTGAGCACCAGCCAGGCCTCCGGTCTGACCTATACGGCGGTGAATGCCCTGGCAACGGGCAGCACGGCCAATCTCGAGGCGCTGACCACCACTGATGTGGCGGCCCTGGCGACGGCGACGCTGAACGGGTTGACCAGCGTCACCCTCGGTGCGCTGACCACAACTCAGGTGGCTGCGCTGACCACCAGCCAGGCGGCCGCCCTGTCCTCGACGGCGGTGAACGCCCTGGCGACGGGCAGCACGACCAATCTCGAGGCGCTGACCACCACTGATGTGGCGGCGCTGGCGACGGCGACGCTGAATGGATTGACCAGCACCACTTTCAGGGCATTGGCAACCGCGCAGGCGGCGGCACTGACTACCAGCCAGGCGGCCGGCTTGTCCTCGACGGCGGTGAATGCCCTGGCGACGGGCAGCACGACCAATCTCGAGGCGTTGACCACGACCGATGTGGCGGCCCTGTCGACGACGGCGCTGAACGGCTTGACCAGCGCCACCTTCGGAGCGGTGACCACAACTCAGGTGGCGGCACTGACTACCAGCCAGGCGGCCGGCTTGTCCTCGACGGCGGTGAATGCCCTGGCGACGGGCAGCACGACCAATCTCGACGCGTTGACCACTACCGATGTAGCGGCCCTGGCGACGGCGACGCTGAATGGCTTGAACAGCACCACCTTCGGAGCATTCACCACGTCGCAAGTGGCGGCGCTGAGCACAAACCAGGTGGATAGTCTGACCCCGGCGGCGATCAATGCGCTGGCGGCGGGCAGCACGACCAATCTGGATGTGCTGACCACCACCGAGATCGCAGCCCTGGCGACGGCGACGTTGAATGGCCTGACCAGCGTCGTTCTGGGGGCGCTGACCACGACCCAGGTGGCGGCGCTGAGCACCAGCCAGGTGGCCAATTTGACTTCGACGACGATCAATGCCTTGGCGGCAGGCAGCACGACCAATCTGGATGTGTTGACCACCACCGAGATTGCGGCGCTGGCGACGGCGACGCTGAACGGACTGACCAGCACCACCCTGGGAGGGCTGACCACCGCGCAGGCGGCGGCACTGACCACTGCCCAGGCGTCCGGCCTGTCGTCCACGGCGCTGAATGCGTTGGCCTTGGGCAGCACGGTCAATCTCGATGTGCTGACGACCACCGATATAGCAGTGTTGTCGACGGCTACCTTGAATGGTCTCGCCAGCACGACCCTCGAGGCGCTGACCACCGGACAGGTGACCGTGCTGACCACCTCGCAGATCGCCGCCTTGACCGCCACGGCGCTGAACGGTCTGGGCACCACCAACCTCGACGTGCTGACGACGGTGCAGTTCGCCGCGCTGAGCGGCACTCAGCTGGGGGGCTTGACCACCAGCAATTTCACCGCGCTGACCACCGGCCAACTGAGCGCCATGGCGACAGGCCAGATCACCGGCCTGACGGCAAGCGAGATCGGCGCGCTGAGCAGCAGCCAGGTCGGCATTCTTTCCACCACGCAGATCGCTGCCATGTCGAGCGCTCAAGTCGGTGGCTTCGACAGCCTGAATGTGTCCGGCCTGACGACGACAGATATCTCGGCGCTGACCACCACTCAGATTCCTGGCCTGTCGTCCAGCGCGATGAGCACGCTGAGCACGACCCAACTCGCCGCCTTGAGCAGTTCCGATATCGGGGTGTTGACGGCAGCGCAACTGGATGGACTCAGCCCGACGGACGTCGCCGCCCTCAGCACGGCCCAGCTTGCCGGGCTGACGACGACGCAGATCGCCGGCATGAGTTCGACTGTGGTAGCGGCGTTGACCACGTCGCAGATCAATACCCTGAGCACTGGCCAGGTCGATGCCTTCACCGTAGCCGAAATGGGGGGGTTGAGCTCGGCCGACATCCTGGCGCTGACCACCAGCCAGCTCAGCTCGTTCACCTCGGTCCAACTCAGCGGCCTCAGCACCTCGGCAGTGGCGACGCTGACCAGCACGCAGATTCAGACGCTGTCGCCGGCGCAGATCGACGGGCTGACCTCGGTTCAGATCGGCGCTTTGTCCACCTCGGCGACCAGCGCCCTCAGCACGGCGCAAATCGCGTCGTTGTCGACCAGCCAGATCAGAGGGATGAGCGGGACGGACATCGGTGTCCTGACGACCACCCAGTTCCAGGCCCTGACATCGAACCAGCTTGCCGGCCTGTCTGGCACCGGCCTGGCCAGCCTGACGACGAGCGACATGAACGTGGCGACGTCGGCGCAGATGGCGGCGCTGTCCTGGCCTCAAGTCGCCTTGTTCAGCGCCCCTCAGTTCGATGCCCTGAACACGGCCACACTGCCGTCGATTTCGACGACCCAGGTGAAAGGCATATCGGCGGCGGATATCAGTGGGCTCAGTACCACTCAGGTGACGGTATTGACGACGAGCCAGCTCTGCACCATGAGCTCAAGCTCGGTTCAGCAGAACGCCTTCACCCCGACGCAGATCCATGTCATGACCAGTGCGCAATACAACGCCCTGTCCGGGTATTGTTGAAGACTGAGCTGCGCATACCAAGGCGCGCTGATCGAAATCGACCTACGCCCCTCATGCGCCGGGCGGGATGGCTCCGCATCCCTTGGCTTCGCGCCAACGATGGCGCGGGCGCTCAACGCATCTTGGCCTCAGGTCCCGCAGAAGGTCTGGAGGACACGTTCACCGGGTTGCGGCGGCGCTTCGTAGGCGTCCCATCCCTGGCGGCGCCCATAGGGCTGGGCCAGAACCTCGAGAAGGCGGTGAAGCGGTGCAAGGTCCGCGCCCTCGACGGCGGCGGCCAATGCCGCCTCGACCTGGTGATTGCGGGGGATGTAGGCGGGATTGCTCCGCCGCATCAGGTCGAGGGATGTGTCGGATAGGCGGGCGCGCCAGCGGGCATGCCAATCGGCGAAGACCGGATCGGCGAACATGGGGCCATGGGGAACGGCCCCGGGGGCGAGGGCGGCGAAGGTGTTGGTGTAGTCGGCGTCGTTTTTCGCCATCCACGCCAGAAGGTCGCCGATCAGCGTTTCGTCCTCCGGGTGATCGCCGGCGAGGCCGAGCTTTCGGCACATCATCGCAAGCCAGCGGGCGCGGAAGCGGTCTTCGAAGGCCACCACCCGTTCCTCCGCCAGGTCGACCGCCTTGTTCCGATCGTCGGCGAGGAGCGGCAGAAGCGCTTCGGCGAAGCGGGCAAGATTCCACTGGGCCGCCACCGGCTGGTTGCCGAAGGCGTAGCGGCCGCCGTGGTCGATGGAACTGAACACCGTGCCCGGGTCGTATTGGTCGAGGAAGGCGCAGGGACCGTAGTCAATGGTTTCGCCGGAAATGGTCATGTTGTCGGTGTTCATCACACCGTGGATGAAGCCGACCCGCATCCATTCCGCCACCAGTTCGGCCTGGCGGTCGACGACGGCTTCCAGCAGACCGAGCGCCGGCCTGTCGGCTTCCTTCAGCTGTGGAAAATGGCGGGCAACGGCATGGTCGACCAGCGCCTGCAGCCCTTCCCGATCGCGGCGGGCGGCGGCGTATTGGAATGTGCCGACGCGCAGATGGCTGGCGGCGACACGGGTGAGGATGGCGCCGGGGAGGATGGCCTCGCGGAACACCTCCTCGCCGGTGGCCACCACGGCAAGGCTGCGCGTCGTCGGAATGCCCAGGGCATGCATGGCTTCGCTGACGATATATTCGCGCAGCATCGGGCCAAGGGCGGCGCGCCCGTCGCCCGTCCGGGAATAGGGGGTAGGCCCCGAGCCTTTGAGCTGGATGTCGAAGCGCCCGCCGTCGGGGGCGATATGCTCGCCGAGGACGATTGCCCGCCCGTCGCCCAGCATGGTGAAATTGCCGAACTGGTGGCCGGCATAGGCCTGGGCGATGGGTTCCGCTCCGTCCGGCAGGGCGTTGCCGGAGAACAGCCGGGCGGCCAGATCCTCGGGCAGGAGGTCGAGGTCGAGCCCCAGCTGCCCGGCCAGCCGGCGATTGAGGATGATGACCCGGGGAGCGGGGACCGGGGTCGGGTTCAGGCGGGAAAACAACTGCTCGGGAAGCCGGGCGTAGCTGTTGTCGAAACGCCAGCGGAGTGCCGCCATCAGGGTCGACCTTTGTCTTTGGGTGCAAACGAGAGGCATTCTAATACTACCCTGGCGCATAGCCAAGCCCGCAGCAGGGCATACCGATCGCTCCCACCGCCGGCGCCGCGCGGCTTGCGGACCGCCGAGGCGGGTGTTAACTTCCCGCCTTCATTCGAGTTTCCATCAGGAATTTCGCGCATGTCCTTGGACAAGAATAGGGTCAGGACGATCGCCAATCTGGCGCGCCTGGAAGTCCGCGACGACGAATTGGATCACCTCGCCGGCGAATTGTCGAACATCATCCATTTCGTCGAGCAACTGGCCGAGGTGAATACGGATGGCGTCGCCCCGATGACCAGCGTCGCCAATATGGAGTTGCCGCGCCGCGTCGACGAGGTGACCGACGGTGGCTGCCAGGACAAGATCCTGGCCAACGCGCCCGAGCAGCAGGACGGTTTTTTCCTGGTTCCCAAGGTGGTGGAATGAGCAGGAGCGATCTCACGCGATTGACCATGGCCGCGGCCCGTGACGGCCTTGCGCGCAAGGACTTCACCGCCGTCGAGCTGGCCGAGGCGCATGTCGCCGCCATGGAGGCGGCCCGGCAGCTCAACGCTTTCGTCACCGAGACGCCGGAGTTGGCCGTGGACCGCGCCAGGGCGGCCGACGCCCGTCTGGCCAAGGGCGAGGGCGGGGCGATGGAAGGCCTGCCCATCGCCATGAAGGATCTATTCTGTACCGAAGGGGTGCGCACCACCGCCAGCTCGCACATCCTGGAGAACTTCATTCCGCCCTACGAGTCGACGGTCTCGGCCAATCTCAAGAAGGCCGGAGCGGTGATGCTGGGCAAGACCTCTCTGGATGAGTTCGCCATGGGCTCATCCAACATGACCAGCCATTTCGGCCCGGTGGAGAACCCGTGGAAACGCAAGAGCGATCCCAAGGCCAAGCTGGTGCCCGGCGGATCGTCGGGTGGCTCGGCCGCGGCCGTGGCGGCCCGCCTGGCGCTTGGCGCTACCGGCACCGATACCGGCGGTTCGATCCGCCAGCCGGCCTCGTTCTGCGGCATCGTCGGCATCAAGCCGACCTATGGCCGCTGCTCGCGCTGGGGCATCATCGCCTTCGCCTCGTCCCTCGACCAGGCCGGCCCGATGGCCCGCACGGTACGCGATGTCTCCATCATGCTGGGCGCCATGGCCGGGCATGATCCGAAGGATTCGACGTCGGCCCCGGTCGCCGTGCCGAACTTCGAGGCGGCGCTGACCGGCGACATCCGTGGCCTGAAGGTCGGCGTACCGAAGGAATACCGCCCCGACGGCCTGTCGTCCGAGGTCGAGACGCTGTGGAACGACGGCATCGCCATGCTGAAGGATGCCGGTGCGACTCCGGTGGAGATCAGCCTGCCGCATACCAAATACGCCCTGCCGACCTATTACATCGTGGCGCCGGCCGAATGCTCGTCGAACCTGGCGCGCTACGACGGTGTCCGTTACGGCCTGCGTGTCGAGGGCAAGACGCTGGACGAGATGTACGCCAAGACCCGCGCCGCCGGCTTCGGCAAGGAAGTTCGCCGGCGCATCCTGGTCGGCACCTATGTGCTGTCGGCCGGTTATTACGATGCCTATTACGCCAAGGCGCAGAAGGTGCGCCGGCTGATCGCCGATGACTTCGCCAAGGCCTTCCAGAGCGTCGATGTCATCCTGACGCCGACCGCGCCCTCGGCTGCCTTCGCCATCGGCGAGACCGATGATAACCCGGTGACCATGTGGCTCAACGATGTCTTCACCATCCCCACCAGCCTGGCCGGCCTGCCCGGCCTGTCACTGCCCACCGGCCTGTCGACCGACGGGCTGCCGCTGGGCCTGCAATTGATCGGCCGCCCGTTTGACGAAGAAACGGTGCTGAAGGTGGCCGAGGTGATGGAGAAGGCCGCGGGCTTCACCGCCGTGCCATGAATTGACCCGTCATCCCCGGGCTTGACCAGGGGATCCATGGATTGCCGGGTCAAGCCCGGCAATGACGAAAGAACGAATGTAGGACTGACCTCATGGCTTATGTTATTCAGGGCGAAACGGGTGACTGGGAACTGGTGATCGGCCTCGAGGTGCATGCCCAGGTGATCAGCAAGTCCAAGCTGTTCTCCGGCGCCTCGACACTGTTCGGCGGCGAACCCAACACCCAGGTGTCGCTGGTCGACGCCGCCATGCCGGGCATGCTGCCGGTGATCAACGAATACTGCATCGAGCAGGCGGTGCGCACCGGCCTGGGACTGAAGGCCGCGATCAACCTGACCTCGGTGTTCGCCCGGAAGAACTACTTCTACGCCGACCTGCCGCAGGGCTATCAGATCAGCCAATACGAGCATCCGATCGTCGGCGAGGGAGAGGTGATCCTCGACATGCCCGACGGCTCGACGCGGACGGTCGGCATCGAGCGGCTGCATCTGGAGCAGGACGCGGGAAAGAGCCTGCACGACCAGCATCCGACCAAGTCGTTCATCGACCTCAACCGCTCGGGCGTGGCGCTGATGGAGATCGTCTCCAAGCCCGACATGCGCAGCCCGGAGGAGGCGGCGGCTTACGTCACCAAGCTTCGTTCGATCCTGCGCTACCTGGGGACCTGCGACGGCAACATGGCGGAAGGGTCGATGCGCTGCGACGCCAATGTCTCGGTGCGCAAGTCGGGCGAGCCCTACCGCACGCGGGCCGAGATCAAGAACGTCAACTCCATCCGCTTCCTGCAGCAGGCCATCGAATACGAGGCGCGCCGGCAGATCGACCTTTACGAGGAAGGCGGGCAGGTGGTGCAGGAGACCCGCCTGTTCGATTCGAACAAGGGCGAGACCCGCTCCATGCGCAGCAAGGAGCATGCCCACGACTATCGCTACTTCCCTGACCCTGATCTGCTGCCGCTGGTGCTGACCCAGGGCTTCGTCGACCACATCAAGGCCGGCCTGCCGGAACTGCCCGACGAGAAGAAGGACCGGTTCATGCGCGACTACGGCCTGTCGCCCTATGACGCCGGCGTGCTGGTGGCCGAACAGGCTAATGCCGACTTCTTCGAGGCGGTGGCCAAAGGCCGGGATCCCAAGCTGGCCTGCAACTGGGTGATGGGCGATTTTGCCGCGGCGATGAACCGCCTGGGGCGCAGCATCGACAATCCGCCGGTCAGCGCCGCCGATCTGGGCGGCCTGATCGACCTGATTGCCGACAACACCATCTCGGGGCGCATCGCCAAGGAGGTGTTCGAGTTGATGGTGGAAACCGGCAAAGGCCCGGCCGCCATCGTCGAGGAGAAGGGCCTGCGTCAGGTGACAGACACCGGCGCCATCGAGTCCTCCATCGATGCGGTATTGGCGGCCAATGGCGACAAGGTGGCCGAATACCGGTCCGGCAAGGACAAGCTGTTCGGCTTCTTCGTCGGCCAAGTGATGAAGGCCACCGGCGGCAAGGCCAACCCGGCCCTGGTCAATGAGATCCTGAAGAAAAAGCTGGGATAGACCAATTGAACCACCAAGTCGCCAAGGCAGCCAAGACATCTTCATTATCCTTGGCGCGCCTGGTGGGTTGGCGGTTTTTTCTTAGTGTCGCCATTGCCTTGTCGAGCAGTGGGGCAGCCCATGCCCAGCCGCAGCGCCTGACCATCACCAAGCTGGAATATCCGTGGAGTGCCATCGGGCGGCTGAACGTGGGCAACCATAGCTACTGCTCGGCGGTGATGATCTCTGAGCGGCATATTCTGACGGCCGCGCATTGCCTTTGGCTGGCTTCGGAGCGGCGATGGTGGCCGCCCTCCGCCATCCAGTTCGTCCCGGGCTTCCAGGGCGATCCGGTCGTCCACACCAGGGTGAAGAGCTATGTCGTGGCTGATGGCTACAGCTTCGACCGGCACCGGGCCTCGCCTTCCGATTGGGCCGTCGCCGAGCTGGCCGAGCCGTTGGGGCGGCAGGTCGGTTGGCTGGCCAGCGGCGGGCTCGATACCTCGGGTTTGATCGGCCATGCCGGCTACCGCGCCGATCATCGCTATGCGGTAACCCTGGATTACGGTTGCCGGGTGCTGGCCGCACCGCCGGCCAACCCGCTGCTGTGGGAGAACTGCGAGGATCTCCAGGGCGATTCCGGGGGGCCGGTGCTGGCCTTCCTGCCGGGCGGGCCGCGTGTGGTCGGCATCGTCGTTGCCACCACCGCCCGGAGGGGCGGCGGCATTACCGCTGCCGTGGCGGTGTCCACCTTCACCGACCGGGGCCGCTTTCCCAAGGCCGCCAGCGCCGCCACTGCGGCCGGAGTCGGCCGCGGCGAGGGTGGCCATCCTCCAGCGGCGGGAAGCGCGGCCGATCATCTGCCGGCCTGGACGTTCAAGACGCTTGGCGCGCCATCCGCGCAAGCCCAGTCTCTGGCCGACCTTGCCCATCTGCTGGAGCGGGCGGCCGACGGCCATGGCGACAACTGAGAAAGGGAAGGAACCGCAATGATCGATCTTTACACCTGGGCGACGCCGAACGGTCGCAAGGTTTCCATCATGCTGGAGGAGGTGGGACTGCCCTACCGGGTGCATCCGGTCGATATCACCAAGGGTCAGCAGTTCGCGCCGGAATTCCTGGCCATCAGCCCAAACAACAAGATCCCCGCCATCGCCGATCAGGAGGGGCCAGGGGGCAAGCCGTTCACCCTGTTCGAATCCGGCGCCATCCTGATCTACCTGGCCGAGAAGAGCGGCCGCCTGCTGCCGTCGGCGCCGGCCGTCCGGTACCAGGTCCTGCAATGGCTGATGTGGCAGATGGGCGGCTTCGGGCCGATGCTCGGCCAAGCCCATCATTTCCGCAAATTCGCGCCGGAGCCGGTGCCCTATGCGATCGACCGCTACACCAAGGAGACCGCCCGGCTTTACGGCGTGCTCGACAAGCAGTTGGCGCAGGGGGATTACGTGGCCGGCGATTATTCCATCGCCGACATCGCCATCTATCCCTGGACCCAGCGCGCCGATTGGCAGGGAATTGACCTGGAAAGCTTTCCCAATGTCGTCCGCTGGCGCGAACGGATGGCGGCGCGACCGGCCGTGGCGAAAGGAATGGCCGTTCCGACGTGATTCGGCGCAAGCAGGCGATTGACGGGCGGCGCGGTATTTTGTAGAACCGGCCTTCCAGTCAGGGCGGCCTCGAGACCGGCGCCGCTCTTCCTGCGGAAGGGTGGGTGAGTGGCTTAAACCAGCGGTTTGCTAAACCGTCGTAGTCTGTCAAGGACTACCGGGGGTTCGAATCCCCCCCCTTCCGCCAATTTTGCACTCGATCATATTTGGTCGTTGCCAGCCTCATCCGGCGCGCGCCATGGCCCGGCTCCTTCAGGACTCTGATCCGCACCTTGGCAAGGCCTTGATGCCGGAAACCCAGGAGGGCGGCCGCGCGCTCGGAAAGGTCGAGAATGCGCTTCGGATGGTAGGGGCCCCGATCGTTCAACCTGACAACGACAGAGCGCCCGTTCTTCAGATTGGTTACTTTGATGGTGGAACGGAGCGGCAGGACCCGGCTGGCGGCGGTCAATTTCCGGCGATCGAAGATTTCACCGTCGGCGGTGCGGCGGTGTTGAAAGCGCGCACCATACCACGAGGCGATGCCAACCGTCGCATGGGGTGAAGTCCAGGCAGCCGTCGGCAATGCGGCAATCATCGCGCCGGCCGCAAGAGCAACTCCTATCAGCCTGCGCGCCTGGCGGCCCGGCCTGCCTTCGGCAAGGGCATCCTCGTGGTGCTCGAATGCGCTCCGTATCGGCTTGTTCCGCATGCTGTCTCTCCGAGCTGTCACCACTTAATGATGAAACGCTCCTCTCCAGACGGAGGTTTCCAGGTTCGGGGCGTGACGTCGGCCGGTCGGCGTGATTTACTCCGGCGAGCCCCCGTTCAATCGGTTGGGGGTGGGCGAGTGCGGCTTGATGAAAGGCCATAGCGTGGGCGATGAAACGGAGCGGCGGCTTGTCGCCCTGGAAAGCAGGCTGTCGCACCATGAGCGGATGGCGGAAGATCTGTCGGAGGTAGTGGCGGCGCAGGCCCGCACCATCGAACTGTTGCAGGCTCAGATCCGTCATCTGCGGCAACGGATGGCGGAGCTTGCCGAGGGGTGGTCGCGTTCTCCCCAGGACGAAAAGCCACCGCCGCACTATTGATCGCAGGAAGCAGAGGGCGACAGCGGCCGAATCGGCCGCGGCCGCTGCCCCGTCAGAGAGGCTCGGTCAGTCGATTGCCGCTCAGCGGAAGGCGTAGGCATCCATCCTGAGGGCACCGAAGGTGGTGCTGGAATGAAGGCTCTCGACCGGGCCGTTGTCCCGGCCCGCCCCAAGGGCGACGAACAGGGGCAGGATATGCTCTTCGGTCGGGTGGTTGCGGCTGGCGAAGGGGGCCTTGCCGCGATAAGCCAGCAACTCGGCAAGATGGCGGGCCCGCAAGGCCTGGCCCATCCATTGAGCGAATTCCGTCACCCATTGCGGCTCAGGGGCCGCCAGCCCGGCGTGATCCAGGGCTTGCAGGTTGTGAGTGAGGCCGCCGCTGCCGATCACCAGGACGCCGCTGTCACCAAGCCCCCGCAATGCGGCGCCCAGCCGGAAATGCGCTTCGGGGCCCTGGCCGCGCAGGAGAGACAGCTGGACCACCGGGAGGTCGGCGTCGGGATACATCAGCATCAACGGCACCCAGGCACCATGGTCGAGGCCGCGCCGGTCGTCGATTCGGCAGGGGGTACCGTGGCGGGCCAGGCGAGCGGATACGGCGGCGGCCAATTCCGGGCTTCCCGGCGCCGGGTAAGTGCGGCCGTATAGCCCCGGCGGGAAGCCGAAGAAGTCATGGATGGTGCCGTTGCGGACGACAGCGGTCACGGCCGCGGGCGACGCTTCCCAATGGGCCGAGATCACCACTACGGCGTCCGGGCGACCGAGTGCGGCGCCAAGCTCGGTGAGAAATTGACGCGCCGGGCATGGGTCGTCCAGCAGAGTGGGGGCGCCATGGGACAGGAAGATCGCGGGAAAGGGCATGGGCGATCCCAGTAATGGAATTTATCGGCAGAGTCCTATCCTGTAGGGCTCCGGCGCCGGCAGGCATGGCAGAGTTCGGCATCGGCCAAGCCGGCAGGCTGCTTGGCGGCGGGCAGCGAAAGTTCCCAACAGCGGAAGCATCCCTGACACCATCCGATGGAGCCGCGCGGATCCTTCCTGGTCTCTACGCGGGAGTGGCCGCAGAAGGGGCACTGCATTTGTTCGGACTCATACATTCGTATAAAGTGTCAATTGCGAGTGGTTGTGTCAAATACACGGAAAGCGCGTATTGGTCAAGGTGTAATATCATAGTTTGTTAAATGGTTATTTATAGTCGGGGCGCTTGATGCCAAGGATGTCCATCAAATCGCGCCGCCGGCGGCCCCGGACGGCTGTTGTCGGTGGCGTAGGTATTTCCGCCGTTGTTGTGTAACCTGGCACACAGGGAGGGGAGGCGGCCGGGGACGATGCTCCAGGATGTCGATGAACGGCGATACCGGAACCGAAGGATCATCCAGATCCTGCCGATGGTGCGGGCGTGTTTCCTCCTCGGCATCGGCTTCAATTTCCTCTTCTTGATTCTCGATCGGCGCGCGGGCGTCGATATGGCGACCGCGCTGTGCCTGCGCTCGATCTGGTCTGCGGCGATGGCGGCGGCAATTCTGATTTCGCTGTTTCGGCGGACGCGCCTCTTGTTGCCTTGGCTGGTCTGGTTTGCCGGCGGCTGCGTCGGGTCGTGGTTGCTGAGCGTCATGATGGCGATCACACCGGTCGGCGGAGACAGGCACTTGACCGGGCTGATGATGCTTTACCTGTCCATCGCCGCCATGGCGCCCGGTCGCCGGGCGGCGCTTTGGACCATTGTTTCGCTGACCCTCATTCCCAACATCGTCATGGTCTACTTTCATTTTCCATCGCAACGGATGATTGAGGCCGATGCCTTCCTGGGCATGGCGGCGATCCTGTCCGCGGCCATCTCATTTCTGCTGGACTCCAGTTATCGCAAGGCGTTCGAACTGGAATGGGAACTGAAGCGGCGAGCCACCACCGATGCGTTGACCGGCTTGGCCAATCGGCATCTGTTCCGCGACGAGGCGGCGCGCGAGGTTGCCCGCATGCGGCGGGATGGGACGTCGCTATCTCTCGTTCTGGCCGATATCGACCATTTCAAGGCGATCAACGATCGATGGGGCCATGACGCCGGCGACCGGGTGCTGTGCGCCGTCGCCGCCAGGCTGGCGGGATGCGTGCGTGCGCCAGACGTGGTGGCCCGGCTTGGCGGAGAGGAATTCGTCGCCCTGGCACCGGGAACCGGCCTTGCTGAGGCGGCCGTGCTGGCCGAGCGTATCCGCCGCAAGATCGGCCAGCTTGACCTGGTCGAGGGCGGCGCTCCGGTCGCCGTCACGGTCAGCGTCGGCTGCGCGACGGTGAGGGCCGACGAAGCGACCGTCGACGATGCCCTCAAGCGGGCTGATGATGCGCTGTACGCCGCCAAGGCGGGCGGGCGCAACCAGGTGCGACTGGAAGGCGGCGCCGAGATTCCTTCGGTGCCGGACCGTGCGGCGACAGACATCAGCGCCACCATGTAAAATTCCGCGCAAAGGGAGCGGGGGGCGCGCGGTGGAGGTGTGCCTGGCATGGGCACTGGATTGGAGGTGAAAGTCCTTCGCGGGGCGAGTTGGTAGCAACCGCGAGTCAGAGGCAACTGCACGCAGGACG
>JAJXWP010000109.1 GCA_021781575.1 Pseudomonadota bacterium | reverse complement strand
GGATCTGGTCATCTGCATCACCGAGGGCATCCCGGTGCGCGACATGATCGAGGTCAAGGACCGGATGAAGAAGCAGAACAAGAAGACCATCCTGGTCGGACCGAACTGCCCCGGCGTGATCACGCCCGACGAAATCAAGATCGGCATCATGCCCGGCCACATCCACAAGAGAGGCCGGATCGGCGTGGTCTCGCGTTCGGGCACATTGACCTACGAGGCGGTCGGCCAGTTGATGGATCTGGGCCTGGGCCAGTCGACCTGCGTCGGCATCGGCGGCGATCCGGTCAACGGCATGAAGCACATCGACGTGTTGCGCATGTTCAACGACGATCCCGGCACCGATGCGGTGATCATGGTCGGCGAGATCGGCGGCTCGGACGAGGAGACCGCCGCGGAATGGGTCAAGGCCAACATGAAGAAGCCGGTGGTCGGCTTCATCGCCGGCGTCACCGCGCCGGCGGGCAAGCGCATGGGCCACGCCGGCGCCATCATCTCCGGCGGCAAGGGCACGGCCCAGGAGAAGCTGGCGGTGATGGAGGCCTGCGGCATCAAGGTGACCAGGAATCCCTCCGAGATGGGGCGCTTGCTGAAGACGGTGCTCTGAGGCCGACGGGATCCGCGTCGGCGGCGGGCTTATTTGACTGACATGGTGTTCGAGGGTAAAAGACTGCCTTCGGCCTCGGCGTCCGGCCGGCAGGGAAATGCGCACCACACCGTCTCGCGCCGGGCGTGTCCCTCCTGCTCCGGGTTGCCCGTACGACTCAGGAGCGGGAGCGCATGGATCTCAGTCAAACCTTGGAGTTCGTCACTAAGAGCGACGTGGGGATGGTGCGGGCGAGCAACGAGGATGCGGTATACGCCAATCCGCTTTACGGGCTCGCGATCCTCGCCGATGGCATGGGCGGCTATAACGCCGGCGAAGTGGCGAGCGGCATGGCGACAACGCTGCTCGGACGACAACTGGAGGCCGCTTTCGGCCGGCTCGGAGAACGGCGCAGCGGCGGCGACCGCCGCCTGAGGCAAGGCGCCCTGGAGGCGGAGATAGCCCACGCCAACAGCGCCGTCTACTCGGCGGCGCAGACTCAGCCGCAGTACGCCGGCATGGGGACGACGCTGGTGGTGGCGCTGTTCCACGGCGATTCCCTGACCGTGGCGCATATCGGCGACTCGCGCCTGTACCGGTTGCGCGGCGGTGAATTGCAATTACTGACGCGCGACCATTCGCTGTTGCAGGAACAGTTGGACAGCGGCCTGCTGAGCCTGGAGCAGGCGCGCCATGCCGAGAACCGCAACCTGGTGACGCGGGCGCTGGGCGTCGATCCGAGCGTCGAAGCCGAGATCAAGGAGGTCGACACCCGGGCCGGAGACGTCTATCTGCTCTGTTCGGACGGGCTGAACGACATGATCGATGACGAGGAAATCGGCGCGATTCTGCGTCGGCGCTCGGGCGACCTGGAGCAGGCGGCGGTCCAATTGGTGCAGCGGGCCAACGACAGCGGCGGGCGCGACAACGTCTCGCTGATTCTGGTGCGGATCGGGCAATCTGCGCCGGCGGCGCGGGGCTGGCTGGCCAGCCTGTTCGCCCGCTTCAGGCAAGCGGCTCCCGGGGGAGGCGGCAGATGGCGAAGCTGATACTCAGCATGGATGGCCTGGTGTTGAAGGAGATCGCCCTCGATCGGGAGCGGATCAGCGTCGGGCGCAAGCCGCACAACGACATCCAGATCGACAATCTCGCCATCAGCGGCGAGCACGCGGTGATCGTGACCCTGCTCGACGACTCCTTTCTCGAGGACCTGAACAGCACCAACGGCACCTACGTCAATGGCCAGCCGATCAAGAAGTGCGTCCTGCGCAACGGCGACGTCATCGAACTGGGCAAATACCGTCTGAAGTATTTCAACGACGCGCCGCCGGCGCCGCGGACCGGCTTCGAGCCGCAGCCGGAGGCGGACGCTCCCCCCGATGCGCCGCTGCCGCTGGGCGAAATCCAGGTTCTGACCGGCGCCAGCGCCGGCCGCCAGCTCGAATTGAGCAAGAGCCTGACCCGCCTGGGCAAGCCTGGCCTGCAGGTGGCGGTGATCGCCCGGCGGCCGCAGGGCTACTTCATCACCCACGTCGAAGGCGAGCATCCCCCGGTGGTCAATGGCCGGCCGCTGGCCGCCCAGGCCCATCCGCTCGCCGACCACGACGTCATCGAACTGGCCGGGGTCAAGATGGAATTCTTCCTGAAGCGCTGAAGGCCGCGCGGGCGGCCTGAAACTTTCCCTTTTCCAGCCGCCGCGACTCTGATAGCTTCTCGGTTTTGCCGTCGGCGCCGGAGGATTCTTGAAGCAATTCTTGAAGAAATACGGCTATCGCTACCTGCTCGGCGTGGCCGTCTCCCTGCTCCTGCTCGGCCACGCGGCGGATTTCTATCGGATCGGCCTGCTCGATCGTCTCGACGAGATCATCTACGACGCCAGGCTGAGGCTGACCATGCCGGGCGGCGTCGATAAGAAGATCGCCATCGTCGATATCGACGACAAGTCGCTGGCCGAACTCGGCCGCTGGCCCTGGGGCCGGGACAAGCTCGCTGCCCTGGTCAATGAATTGTTCGATCACTATCACATCAGCGTGCTCGGTTTCGACGTGGTCTTCGCCGAGCCCGACGACAGTTCCGGTCTCGCCAGCCTCGACGCGCTGGCCAGGACCCGGTTGAAGGACGACGGCTCGTTCCAGAACGCCTTCAAGACCCTGAGGCCGCAACTCGACTACGACGCGCGCTTCGCCAGGGCGCTGGCCGGACGTCCGGTGGTGCTCGGTTTCGCCTTGTCGAACCTTCCCGGCGCGAGCAGCGGAGTTCTGCCGGCACCGGTGTTCGCGCCCGGCACCTTCGCCGGCC
>JAJXWP010000064.1 GCA_021781575.1 Pseudomonadota bacterium | reverse complement strand
CATTATCTGGAGCGCGATTTTATCTGGAGTCGGCAACGCCGGCGGCAGCGTCCGCCGATGACAGCGTGGCGTCGGACTCGGCATAATATCGGCCGCCGCGAAGTATGGGCGCGCGGAGGAGGTGGGATGATCGATGCAGATGCCGCTGCACACGATGTCAAACGCCGAGTCCTACATCGCGAACGAGGAATGGCGTATCGCGACATTGCCAACATGCCCGTTACACCCGCAAGGCGGTTGCTCATTTTCCCGGCACGGCAGTTATCCGCGTAAGACACCGCCGGGCCTTCGCGTTGCCCGGTGGTACTGCCCAGAGGGGCATCGGACATTCAGCCTGTTGCCAGATTTTCTTGCTGTTCGGCTGCCGGGCCTGCTCGACACGATCGAGGCTTGCGTTGCCATGGTGCAGCAATCGGGCAGCAGCATGGAAGCTGTCGCCGATGTGGTTCGCGGGCCGGAGGTGACACTGCCTGGGGCGATCCGCTGGCTCCGTCGTCGCGTGCGTGCTGTTCGAACCGGAGTGGCCACCGTCGCCGACCTCGTGGCAGAACTGCCGGCCGGCATTGGCCAAACTGGCTTTCTTCGAGGACTGCGCCGACTGCTTCCGATGACGGTGTTGGCCCGCGTTCCCGCACCGCTCGGTTTCGGGCGGCACCATCGGATCACCGATGTTCGTGACCAACACGAAGTGGGGCCTGACCAGGCCCCCTCAGCCGGGTACGGTTGGGCAGTCAAGTCAGCGAGGCCCTCATGCGACGCCAACCGCCTCCGCCGATGCCAGCGACAGCAATACCCACCATGGACGACATGCTCAGCGTGTGGCGGGCGGACCGTTGCGTCCAGAACGCCAGCGCCCGCATTTACATCCGATGGATTAAGTGGTTTCGCTTCTACGTCGGTCGCCTCGGTTTGGAGGAGCGGACAGAGCTGACGCGGGAGGGCGCACGTCGCTTTGCCGAGTGGTATGGGGAGCACCGGCGGATCAACCCCAAGCAGATGGTGCCGGCGCGGACGGCACTGCATGCCCTCAACCGCGTTTACCATGTCATGGGGCTCCAGCCGCCGAAGTGGTGCGCTCCCCCGCCGCCAGTTCGTCCCGCTTCGGCTTTGCTGCAGGAGTATGCCGACCATCTTGCCCGCCACCGAGGCAGCCCGCCGGTAACGGTGCAGAAGCGGCTGGCCCATGTCGGCCGGCTGCTCGACCATCTCACCGGTCGTGGCAAGAGCTGGTCAACGATGACGCTCACCGACATCGACGACTTCCTGGTAGGGAGCGCCCAACACTTTGCGCGGGCAACCGTGGCCGATATTGCTGGGAGTGTTCGTTCCTTCAGCCGGTTTTTGCTGGCGACCGGGCGGATTTCCGTCGCGTTGGCCGATTCGGTCATTTCCCCAGTGCAACCGCAGTTTGAACGCCCGCGCCGATCGCTGCCATGGGAAGACGTGCAGCGCCTTTTGCGGGCGGTCGACCGGTCGACCGCCCGCGGTCTTCGCGATTACGCTCTTCTTCTGTTGATGAGCACCTATGGGCTCGGTGCCGGCGAGGCGATCCGACTGCAGTTCGACGACATCGATTGGAACGCTGGCGTCATCCGGGGGGTGCGGCCCAAGACCGGCGTGGCCTTCACGCTTCCTCTGTTGCCGGCGGTGGCCGAGGCGGTGGCGATGTATCTTCACAATGGTCGGCCGCGGAACACTCCGACCCGGCACATCTTCATCAAGATGAAGACGCCGTTCGAGCCACTGACCTGCTCGTCGGGGGTTCGCCATATCCTCATCAAGCATGCCAAGGCTGCCGGCTTGAAGGCCCCCTTTCTCGGCAGCCACGTACTGCGCTTTTCGAACGCGGCACGCCAGGTCGATCTCGGGATCCGGCCTCGCGTGCTTTCCGATCTGCTTGGCCACCGGGATGCGGAGTCGATTTCCGCCTATGTCAGGATTGCCACCGAGACGCTGCGCGACGTCTCGTTGCCGGTGCCAAAATGACGATGGCGACGGCCAAGCATTTGGCCGAGGACGCCCAGGAGTTCCTGCGCTTCAAGCGGGCGATGGGGATCGCCTATCGGCGGGGAGAGTTCGTTCTCAACAGCTTCATCCGTTTCGTCGCAAAGCGATGGGGCGATGACGGCGAAGTCGAACTTCAGGATGCGATTTCGCGATGGTGCGCTCGCGTTGCCGGACGCAAAGCCGTCACCTTGGCCAACGAGTTTGGTGTCGTCCGGCAGCTTTGCCTGTTCCGTCGCCGGCACGATCCCACCAGCTACGTCCCTGAACATGCGCTGGCGCCGGTCAAGGAGTCGTCCTTCCTGCCCTACATCTTCAGCCACGACGATGTGCGGCAGATCCTGGTCCTGGCCAGTTCCCACCATGGGCGCTTCATCTGGGCGGCCATGCTGCGCACGCTCATTCTGCTGCTTTACTGCACTGGGCTCAGACTGGGCGAGGCGGTACGGCTGCGCATGACCGATGTCGATCTCGACCGCGGCATTCTCACGATCCAACACAGCAAAGGGCGCTCGCGCCTCGTTCCCATTCGGCCGGACTTGGTCGCCGAGTTGCGTCACTATGCTGCCGAACGGCAGAAGCTGCTGGACACGCGCCGACGTTCCGATCCGGAGGCATTCTTCCTTCGGCTGGATGCCTCTCCCTTGAACATCTGGTCGGCGTCGGAGGCGATCCGCCGAATGCTGCGACGCCTCGGCCTCAAGCCGCCTGTCGGGCGTGTTGGCGCACGCCCGTACGAGTTCCGCCATGCCTTTGCCGTCCATCGGCTCACGGTCTGGGCGGAGGAAGGCGTCGATATTCACGCCAAGCTGCCGTTGCTGTCGGCTTATCTCGGTCACCAGAACATCATCGGGACAGAGATGTATTTGAAGGCGACGCCGCAGCTGCTGGAACTGGCCAGTGAACAGTTCGAACAGCACCTGCATAATGCGCGACCGCCGCGATGACGCGGACAACCAGCGGCGAACTCTTCGCGCTCGTCGAATCTTTTTTCATCGAGTATCTGCCGCGCCAGAGAGGGGCCAGCGTCCACACCATTCGTGCCTACCGCGATGCGCTGAAGCTCCTGTTCGAGTTCACCGCACAAAGCCATGGTCGGGATCTCTCGTCACTTGGCCTCGATGACCTCGATGCCGACGCCATCGCCGCCTTCCTCGATCACATCGAGGCCAGCCGCTCGAACTCGGCGGCGACGCGCAATTGCCGCCGCGCCGCCATCCGCGGTTTCTTCAAGCATCTCCTGCGCAATGACCTTGCACGCTCCATGCAGTATTCCCGCATCCTGGCCATTCCGTCAAAAAAGGCTCGGCAACGACCATCGACCTATCTGGAAGCTGACGACGTGCGCGCCATCATCGCCAAGCCGGATCGGCAAACCAACGATGGGTGGCGCGATTACACCCTGCTTCTGTTCCTTTACAACTGCGGCGCCCGGGTCGCCGAGGCTACGGCCATGCAATGGGCCGATCTGCAGCTCACCCCGCCAAGGCAGGTGCGGCTTCACGGCAAGGGCAGAAAAGAGCGCTTGTTGCCGTTGTGGCGGGAGACCGCTGGCGCCTTGCATCGGCTGCGCGGCATGACGACAGGTACGGACCAGCAGTACGTCTTCGTCAACCACAATGGCCAACCGCTGACACGCGACGGCATCGCCTACATCTTGCGGAAATACGTCTCGACTGCCGCCAAAGAGCGGCCGACGCTTGCCCACAAGCACATCACGCCGCATGTTCTCCGCCATAGTTGCGCGGTGGCCCTCCTACAATCCGGAACCGACGTCACCGTGATCCGTGATTATCTCGGCCATGCAAGTGTCGGCACAACCGGCCGGTACATCACCACCAACCTGCAGATGAAGCGCGACGCCATGGAAACGTTCTGGCGTCACGCGGGGATCGAGCCGGCAAACGCCAAACCATGGAAGCCCAAAGCCGATCTTCTCGCCTTTCTCCAGTCGCTCTGATTCGCCCTGCTTTATGCCGAGTCCGACGCCACGCTGTCATCGGCGGACGCTGCCGCCGGCGTTGCCGACTCCAGATAAAATCGCGCTCCAGATAATGGACGTTATCCGGAGCTCCGGATAAGGCACACGCGCGCCGGCCGTTCTTTGCCATGGCCGATCTCGAGGAGAACGCCCGGCGCAAAGCGGCCGGCAAGAAGGACATCCTCATCTCTCCGATCGCCATGGAGATGGTGCGTCAAATCGATGCTCTGTTCGAGATCGAACGGACCATCGCCGGCTTAGGCGCCGAGGAGCGAAGGGCGCACCGCCGCCAACACAGCGCTCCTCTGGTGGAGGCCCTTGAGGTCTCCATGCGAGACGCCTGCGCCAAGCTCTCGCGGAGCCATGATCTGTTCAAGGCGATGAACTACATGCTCAAGCGCTGGCCCTCGTTCACCCGGTTCCTCGACGACGGGCGGGTCTGCCTCTCCAACAACGCCGCCGAACGCGCGCTGAGGGGGATCGCTCTCGGCAGAAAGTCTTGGCTGTTCTGCGGTTCCGACCGCGGCGGGCAACGGGCGGCGGCGATGTATAGCCTCATCGTCACCGCCAAGATGAACGACGTCGATCCGCAAGCCTGGCTGGCCGACGTCCTGTCACGCATTGCCGCTCATCCGGCCCATCGGCTGGACGAGCTGCTCCCATGGAACTGGGCGCCGCGAACCGGCGCCGCCCAAGCAGCCTGATGAGCACGCAACGCAACAAGGTCCACAGCGTCACGACCATTGCCCGCGTCGCCGTCGACCTCGGCGCGGACGACGACCTGCTCTGGGAAATTGCCGGCGAGATGGAGCCCGAAGACGGCCTGATCTGGGTCTATGGGCCGGGCGATGACGGCGTCATGGCCTTTTCCGACGACGGCATCGAATGCCTCCGGGACCTCATCGAGATGCACACGGCACACCCGGAAACCAATCAGGAATAGGCTGCCTGCGGTCTACGCCGGATGGGTACAACGAACAATGGTGTTCGGAAAAAACAGAAGCCCTGCCGCCGCTGGCAGGGCTTCCGGCCATCCCAGCTCAAGCGGATCGGCGCTCGTCCATTTCCGAGAAATTATTGATGACGACGTCACCGTCGGGGAAGTGAGCAACCACCCGCAACTCGCCGCCCATCGCTTCCACGAAGCGGCGCAGGTTACTGACATACATGTCGGCGCGCTTTTCCATTTTGGCAATGGCGGACTGGTCGACATGCAAAGTCTCGCCCAGCGCTGCCTGGGTCAGGCGACGGGCTTCCCGCAACTCGTAGAGTGCCATTTCCTTACGGAGTTCGGTCTTCTTCCGTTCGACCCGTGCCCGGCCCTCTGGCGTCATGGCGGCGGTCAGTGCGCGAAAGTTCTTGTGTCCGCTCATGGGATCAACCCTTCTCTGTGTAGCTCTTCCAAGTAGACGTCATAAAGGTCGTCCGCGACCGGAACCATTTTCTCGTAGAACCGGTCATCTCCGGTTTTGTCCCCGCCGATCAGCAATATCGCCTGGCGTCGCGGGTCGAAGGCATAAAAGATGCGGATCGGTTTGCCGCCGGTCTGCACCCTCAGCTCACGCATGTGACTGTGTCTTGACCCGTTTACGCCGGACGAATACGGAAATGGCAGGCGCGGTCCTTTTTCTTCTAGCAGTTCGACCACGGCAGTGATGTCCTCGCGCTCGCCTTCACTCAGGTCGAGGTACCATCCTTCAAACTCGTCGGTGTGTTCAACGATCGTCATCATCAGGGCAATATATGCCGTCGATGGCATGTTTTCAATGTCATCTGCTGTCTTCCGGCGGCCGGGTCACTCTACCCGCTCGGCCTTGAGCACCGCGATCTCCGCCGTCGCCTTGTCAAGCATCTCGCGCAACACCTTGATCGAACCTGCGGCGTCGGCCGCCTTCTCCAGCGCCTCCCGGCCATCCTTCCGTTCCCGTTCAAGATCGGCCTGGTCGCGTTCGGCCAGCGCCTGGGCCTGGCGCGCCAAGGGTCGTCGCCCGGATAGGGCAACAATCGAAGACCTTCTTGCGCTTATGGGATAGATGCAGTCATGCTGCCCCTGGTGACTGGACAACTGTTTGCGGGTCACGAGCCGTATGAAGTTGTTGGACACGAGCGTCAACGAATTGGATGGGTGGGCGACTTCACCCCCCACGCATCTCGACCCGGAGCCTCGAATGCCTCTTTCGCTGCAGCCAAGATACGACCAGCACCACTTCCTTCGAATGGATCCGGATGCCCGCGAACTGTCGCGGCAGAAGGCTGTGGTGCTGGCGACGCTGCCCGATGACGTCAAGGTGTTTGTCGCCTCCCATCATCCCGGCTGCCTGAAATCCCTGTTGCCCGAGGACCGGTCTTTCTTTTTTGCTTCTCTCTCCTCACACCAGTCTGACCAAATGGAACAAGCTCTTAGGGAACTTGCCTCTGCTGAAAATAATGGAGCAAGGGTTTTATCGGACGAGCAGAAAACTGCGCTTATCGAAAATGTGCTCGCGATCGTGCGCAAGGATGGTGAGCAACTACAAAAGCGTCTCAATGACGCTATTGAGGCGATCGATAAGGATGGACTCGAACGTTTATTTTCGTTGGCCGCTCCGGTTGTGTGGTATCGGAATCATATTCTGGCGCCTTTCGTCAGGGATCACGCCAGAAGGCTCCTCCAACTCGGCATCCCCGCCATAGTCGTCGAAGCTCTCGCCCAGTAGAATTGGGCAAGACGCCCTATTCTATAGGACTAAGAATCGTCTATAGGATATTCTATAGGGGGCGTACCGATTCTGCGTGGACAAACCTAACAACATATTGAAAACAATGGTTGTCTGGCGCGCATTTTTCCGTTTTGAGGCGCGGGATCGTACCGATTCTGCGTGAATATCGAGGGCGGCTGTCATCGATTCTGCGTGGAAAAGTGAGCGCGTCGTAACCGATTATGCGCAGTTCCTGTACCGATTCTGCGTGGACAGTTCTTTCATGTCACCGATTCTGCGTGGATAACTTCCGCGGCATGGCTGGCGGCGAGGAGAAGAGCTGAACACCCGCTGCCATGGCAACGACCCGAGCGTTGGGGTAGACGTCCCGTACGGCTGGCAGCATTGCGGAGACCTGTGCGGCGAAGTGATCGAGGCGGCTGTACGACGCTCCCATCTGCTCCGCAAGATCGGCCCAATGAACAACAAGGCCGGATTCGCACGGCCGCAGTTTGTAGAGTCGATAGACAAGCCACAGGTAAAGATCGAGTGCCATTGCGGAGCCCGCCAGCCGCTGCACTGCCGCTGCAGAAAGAGGCACGGGACGGCGCTTTAGAGCGGCGACATAGGCGGGGTGGAGGTGCAAAGCTCCGTCCCAGCGGTCGCTGAGACCGTCGTTCCAAAGGGTGAGCCCGTCGATTGGTGTTTGGTCAATGATTGTTCGTCGCCGTCCCGAGCCTTCTTGCAGATCCCAATGCAGTGAAATGCGCGCCCGCGACAGCCGAAGCAGCTGCTCCTTGACCGCGGTGATGGTCCCGCGTTCTCCACCGGTGGCTGCCATTCCCATCCGCCTCAGCCAGGCCGACATTGACCGGCCCAGCGGCACGACTCCGTCGTCACGCACGTGCGTTTGTGCATCAAGAAGAATGATACGGGCGGTCGCGCCATACGGTATCCCCGCTGCCCGAGGATGTCCCTCCTCGTCGAGGATATGGCCGCCCGCGACAAGAAGGTGAAAACCGCCGTTCCGTCGGACCCACGGCTTTTCATCGTCCGGCCGGCGGTGTGGTAGCCCCACCATACACCACGCCGGGTGTGTCCAAAGCGCCGACGACTCGCCGAGCGCTGCGCTGGCTGCCTCGATGCGCGCCAATACGCGGCGGTCGCCGCTGGCTTGCTGGCGTATCGCGTCGACGCCCACCGCCTCCAGCTGCTGATGGAGGTCCATCGGCGTCTGCCGGCGGCGCATGCTGGCAGCTCCGCTCGCCGTTCACGTCGCCTTGTCCGGCCGAGAGGGCGAGTTCACGGCAGGGGCCGTGCCGGCGTCGCGGGCTTTGATTTTGGTGGCGATCCAGTCCTCGACTTCCGATTCGACGTGGCCGACGCGTCCTGTGCTGAGCGCGACGCGACGGGGAAAGAGGCCCCGCTTTTCCAGCCGCGAAAGGTGTTGGCGGCAATAGCCTGTGCGTCTTTCAGTCTCAGAAATCGGAATAAGTACAAGCATTTGCAGCCTCGTCCTGGAATGTTCGACGAGGTTCAGCGTGGCGCATTTCGAGGCCTGCGGCTGGGTAGAAGGGAAATCAAAGCGTACTCAATTGCCCGAGCAGATAGCTATGTTAATGAGGTCTGTAGGAGATATCGCTGCCTCTGGCACAGACAAAATTGCGGTTTGCATGGTTTGCGAAAGGTAAATCAGGCTCTTAAAATGCGCCGCATCAAACATGAACGGCAAGATCGTGTTTTTCTGCCGCATTGTCACCGTCTGATTTAACGCCATGGCAAGATGTAAGACGGGAATAGACGGAATCCACTTTTGGCGCTCATAGTTACTGCCGATTTCCCCTTCAATTGCGGGAGAATCCTGTCTTGCCTGGGCTTTGAGATGCCCAGTTTTCTTTAGGCGTCGCGGAAGCGGACCGTCGAGCCCTTCGCCTTCCCTTCCGAGAAGAATCAGGTTCATCGCATCGGCTGCAGAAAGACGACGCCTGATTTCGAGATAAAAGGATTTCATTCTTTTATCGACAGTGGCTGGATCGATGAGGAGATCCTTTGCCCGAGGTGAAAGTAACCCCATCTCCTGCCCGCACGCGGCACCGACACATTTCAATGCTTCTTCAGTTTTTGTGCGCTTAATTGCGTGGTTGGGATATGCCAGCAATGCAAATAGGCGCGCAGCCTCAGGATATAGAGGACTGGACTCCGCATTGAAAATGTATTCGGCCATGTCACCCTCGCAACTGCACGACGTTGGCGCCAGCCGGGGCAATAATCGACTCCAGCTTGCGGGCCCAGCCTTCTAAAGCGCTACGCTTTTCCCGAAGGTAGCCATGACGGTTGTAGACGGCGGTGATACCCTCGGTCTTGCCTGAGGAGTGGTTTAACACCCGGCTGACGATGTGAGGTGGGATGTCAGCCCGGGCCATGCCGGATGCGGTATTCACCGCCGCAGCTTCGGTCATCACGGCGATAATCGCCGCGCTCATTACATACTCGCTGACGCGGCGGCGGGAACACGAGGCTGACTGGCGCAAGCTGAAGTTCGGGCAGTACCAGGAACTTCTTTTGGCAATGTCCGGCATCGTCGAAGGGCGCAGCACGCCGGAAGCCCAAGCTCGGTACTCTGACGCAGTGAACAGCATGTCCTTGGTTTCTCCCGTGCCCGTGCTTCGTGCGCTTCGAGATTTTCAAGATCAAATCTCTTGCAAGAACACGGCGCGGAGCCAGGAAGGCCACGACCGCTGCCTGAATGCATTATTGAGGGCGATGCGAGCCGACATGGACCCCAACGGCGCCTTTGCCGCCGAAGACTTTGAATTCCGTCTGATCAATGCACCGCAGCCGTCCGTGGGTGAGGCGTAGATGGGCGGCCCGGCCGTGGTGGCAGCCATCCTCTCAATGATCGGCGTGGCTCTCGGCGCCGCCCTTCAGCACTACTTTAGCCGGACGCTCGAAAGCCGAAAACAGCTCACCGTTCAACGAAGCCAAGCCTACGCGGACTATTTCAAGGCGGTCGCCTTGCTCGCGCAGCACGGCAACAAGCCGGATTATCTGGCGATGGCCGCCGATGCCAAAGTGCGGGTGTGCATGTATGGGTCGCCAGGGGTTATCAGTTGTCTCGGCGAATTTGAAGCTGCCGGCGCCGCCATCGCAAGCCGCGAAGGCAGCGCCGCGATATTGGCGCTCATGGGCGAAATGCGGAAAGACACAGGGGTAAATGGCGGTGACGTTGCCCCCCAGGTGTTCCAGGCCATCCTATTGGGACCGCAAGTCACGGCCCGCCTCAAGACCGAGTGATGGTGCCAGAGGTTTCCATGCTGCCGCTCTTTCACGGGCACGCTGGACACTAGCCTTAGCCCTGGCGCTGGGGGAAAGGCGCAGATGGATCGTTCGGACGAGGGAGCGCACCCTTGCCCAGACGTTCCGGCAGGACATCGAGAAATCGGCCATGGCTTGAACATCGATATACATATCAATATATACTTAACAAAACCACGTTTGGTGGTGTTGTGCAATGTATATCGAGGTGCATATAGCGAGCAGATCAGGTGGCATTGGCCATGGACCTGCGAGACGTGTTTGCCGCCAACCTCCGCCGCTTGCGCAACGCCAAGGGATTGTCCCAAGACGATCTCGCCTATGAGGCTGACGTGAGCCGGGGCTATCTGAGCCAGATTGAAAAGGGCGTGTATTACGCTTCGCTCAAGATCATCGAAAAA
The DNA here is from genome assembly GCA_021781575.1 of Pseudomonadota bacterium. Lineage (GTDB taxonomy): Bacteria > Pseudomonadota > Alphaproteobacteria > Rhodospirillales > Magnetospirillaceae > DUZF01. The sequence goes on along the minus strand of JAJXWP010000064.1, from coordinate 3,072 downwards.
CTGGCGAAGGTGCTGGAGGTCGAGCCGGCCGAGTTGCTGAAATTGCCGCCCGGCAAGGCCAATACGACAGGTGCGAAGCCAGAGGAATAGCTGCCCGTGTCGGATGCTCGCGACGCAATTTTATTGTGCGTAATTTACTTTCTATAGGTCAGCAATGCTGCCGGAGGATTGGCGGGGGGAAGACGGGGAGAAGGCTCGGGGAGAAGTTCTCCCTACGCATTGATATATAAGGGGGATTAGGCGGGGAGGAGCCGGGGATTGCTTGGTTCCCCCACTCCCCTTCCACGGGCGATGCCCTTTCGCCCTGCGGGACAGGCGGGCGACGGGCTTGCCCTTGGGATGATCAAAATCCATTGGCCCCATTGCCCGGCCTCATCGTTTGCCGCTGTCCTTCCTCGGTTCTCTTTCGTCCTCCCCATGACCGGCATTTGTTCCCCGTCAATAGTTGGGTGCTTATCATGCTTTCCGTGTGCGCGAGCGGTCCCCGGAACTCACGCATGAGGTGGCCGACTACCTCTCGCCGGTTTGGCCCCCCAGGCGCGCCAGCAACCGCCGTACTGCCGTTGCCGTCCACTCGCTGTTTCGGGGGGTGCGGAAGCCTCGGCTGTTCAGTCCTTCGGCCAGTTCGCGCAGTGATCGCCGGCCATCTGCCTGCAAACTGGCGATGATGTCGGCGTATTCGGCGGCCTTGGCGTTCACGGCCTTGACCATGGCGGCCCTGGCGGCGTCCGCTGTCCTTTTGGTGCCTGCCTGGAGCCGAGGGTTGCCCAGCATGAGATTCATCGCCCAGCGGCCGGGACATCCCCGCCCCGCAGATCGACCGCCATGGGCGCAATGCTGTCGGGCCAGGCAAGTGTCAGATGCGGAAAGTGGTAAAGTGGGCGCCGATGATTGACCACGTGCTTCGGCGGAGGCTTACGGTTGACCGGTTGGCGGCGATCTGACGCGAAGCGTCTCTCGGCGGAAGCTCCGCAGGTGTTGAGATCCCGACATGCATCCCTTGATTGCCCGTCATCGCCCTGAAATCACCGCAATCTGCTGCCGGTTCCATGTCAGCCGGTTGGAGGTGTTCGGCTCGGCGGCCCGGCAGGCGGATTTTGATCCAGATCGGTCGGATGTTGATTTCCTCGTCGAATTCGATCCCTCGGGCCCATCGGCATCGCTGATGGACTTCTTCGCGCTTCGCGATGAACTCGCGCGCCTGCTCGGCCGACCTGTCGACTTGATCATGGAGAGTACCCTGCGCAATCCTTACGTCCGGTCGGGAATCGCGCGGTCCAGGGAAACGGTCTATGCAGCGTGACGCTCAGGCCTACACGTCTTCGTCGAATTCCATCGGCGGCAACCCCAATTCCGCACGGGCTTCCGCCAATCCCTGCGCCTCCACCAGCAGGCCCTGGCGCTCGTAGCGCTTTCGACTTCTGCTGAAGCGCACGACGACGGCCGACCGCGGACTCTTCGCCTTCGCGCGGCGCGTCAGTGCGGCATCGCCGGACGGAAGGAAGACGAGATCGCCCATTCCGACACAGTTCATGCAAGCCGGCCCTTCATTTTCCATGACGAGCAGCCAACCTCCTCCGGTTTTGCAGCGATGGCATACCCAGTCTTGGTGCAACGGCTGGATGACAACTAGGTCCGGCGGCCGGCTGACCATTTCGGCAAGTTTCTCCCGCGCTTTTTCGGACAGCGCCGGCGATACCCAATTGGTTCGGTACTGTCGCTCGATCGATTCTGCGCCGCTCTTGCTGAACCGCAAACTTGGCCGGCCGGGCACCTTGGCCACGTACTGAGTTTCGCTGGGCTTCAAACCCTTGGACGTCGCCCACTGGCGAAACAGCTTCATCGCCTCGGACAGTTGCGACAAATTGGCCTGGACTATCCTCTCCAGATAGTCGACCTGCCGCCGGCGCCAGCGCGCTTCGGCATTCGGATCGAGCCAGCCCAAGCCGACCAGTAGGTCGATCGGCCGCACATAGGACTGTGCCGAGAGCGTTGCCTCCGCAGCCTTGGTAACGCGATCAGCCAAATGCTGGGTGTTTTTTGGATGCATCGCGGTGGTCCTTGTGCGGGCGAACTCCTGGGTGACCGCCGCACTGGCGTTGTGGGCCACCGCGGTGACGAAGCTGGCATTTGAGCTACTGGTGGCGCAACAGATCGGATCTCAGAGTGGCGTTTCCACCGCCTTGCATCAGCAACTCGGCGCCAATGCATGCGAGACGGACTGTCTTGGGGATTGGCCGGGTGCCAGTTGCGTAGTATTGGACCATCCGACGGCTGAGCCCGAGAACCTTTGCGGCACCGGTCAGGGAAAGCTTATGGCGGTTCTGCCAAGCGCGAAATTGATCGGAGGGCATCAATTCGCCGGCTTGCTCACCGGCCCACCTCCACAGCTGGGCCGCGGAAAGATCGATGTCGTCAGTCCAGCGGATCTCCCATCCCCATTCGCCGACTTGGACCTGCACGAATAGAGCGGGATCCGCCAGCGGCATCAGGTGAGCGCTGCTGGCAATGACGTCCGCCAAGTCAAGCCTGTCCACGGTGCCGTCGGCCCACGTCACCGCCAAAGTGGAGGGTAATTCGGCTTGCACGCCTTGAATTTGCTGATGGGTGACTTTCATGGGTTCAGCCTCTGCCATTGTTCCATCAGAAGCGCTTGATGCTCCTCGGCCCAGTTCAGCGCCTCGGAAACGTCGCGCACTCTTCCCGACCTGCCGACGAGGCGCCCGGAGCCAATTTCGACGAGCAACTCGAAATCCGGACCGCGAAGGTGGAAATGCGGCGGATTGTGATCTTGCGGGTACACGGCTATCGAGCAGTTCGCGAAGCGCGCAATCGTCGGCATGTGGGTGATGATAGAGCAACCATTGCTCTGGGGCAATGGGTCCTTCGGGACATAACTTTGAGCTTCGATTCTGTTGGGGACTTTGTTGGGGACTCGCAGGCAAATCCTAGCCCTTTCCGGCTCGCTTCCGCTTTCCCTGCGCTCTTGGTTTCAAGCCCTTACCGTTCGGCGCCCGTTCTGGGGGACTGGGGGTCGTGGGTTCGAATCCCGCCGCTCCGACCATTAAATTC
>JAJXWP010000108.1 GCA_021781575.1 Pseudomonadota bacterium | reverse complement strand
ATCGCCTCTCCGGGCATCAGCGTCGTGCCCCAGCGGAAGCCGGGCGAGAAGGCGATTTCGGCGCCCTTGACCGCCAGCAGGGCGTCGAGGATCAACTGGTCCCAGGAGCCGTTGAAGTTGCCGCGGCGGTAGAGCAGGCCCTCGGTCACCGCGAGCTTTTCGTCCAGTTTGTGCTGGTAGGGCGAGCGCACCTGGTCAATGTAGGCGGCCATGTCCGGATCGGCCGGCAACAGATTGGCGAACACCGGCAGCAGCTTGTAGCGGTAGCCCTGAATCTTGCCGGCTCGCACGTCGAGGTCGAGCACCGAGAGGAACTTGCCGTTGCTGCCGGAGTTGATGACCAAGGTCTGACCGCCGGCATTGTTCACCACGGTCGGCGCCGGCACCCCGTCGTGGGTGTGCCCGCCCATGATCGCGTCGATGCCGGTGACGCGCGAGGCCAGCTTGAGATCGACGTCCATGCCGTTGTGCGACAGCAGCACCACCACTTGGGCGCCCTTGGCCCGAGCTTCATGGACCCGCTTTTGCAGTTCGTCTTCCTGGATGCCGAAGGTCCAGTCGGGCATCAGGTAGCGCGGATGGGCGATCGGGGTGTAGGGGAAGGCCTGGCCGATGATCGCCACCGGCACCCCGTTGATCTCGCGCAGCGTGTAGGGCTTGAACACCGGGTCGCCGAAGTCTGCGGTCTTGACGTTCTGGGCGACGAATTCGATCTTGCCGAGTTGGTGATCGACGATTTCCTTGACCCGGTCCTGGCCGAAGGTGAACTCCCAGTGCGCGGTCATGATGTCGACGCCCAGCTTCTGCGTGGCGCCGACCATGTCCCCCCCCTTGCTCCACAGCGCCGTGGCCGACCCCTGCCAGGTGTCGCCGCCGTCGAGCAGCAAGGAACCCGGACGGCTCTCGCGCAGGCGTTTGACCAGCGTCGCGAGGTGGGCGAAACCGCCGACCTTGCCGTAGGTCTTGGCCGCCTGTTCGAAATCGAGATAGGTGAAGGCGTAGGCGTCGGCGCTGCCGGGCTTGATGCCGAAGGCCTTGAGCAGGTGTTCGCCGACCAGATGCGGCGGCTTTCCCGCGGCCGCGCCGACGCCGATGTTGACGTTGGGCTCGCGGAACCACACCGGCAACAACTGGGCGTGGCAGTCGGTGAAGTGCAGCAAGGGCACGTTGCCGTAGCGCGGCAGATCGTAGGCCTTGCCGTGGACTTCGCCCGCGAGCAGCTCGGGCGAGTCGAGGGCAAAACCGGCGGCCGCCGCGGCGGCCAAGACTTGCAGGAATTCGCGACGATGCATGGTGGCTGACCGGAGTGTTGGTGTATGGCCGGATGCCGCGAGGCGGCATCCGGCAGTCGGGCGGCACCCGTTCGGGTGTCTCCATCGAAAGCCCGAGCTACTGGTTGACGGGCGAACGCGGGTCGAGCAACAAGGCCACCAGATCCTTGATCTGTGCCTCGGTCAGCGCGCCGGAATGGCCGAAGCGGGGCATCGCCGAACACAGGGTGGTGGCCTTCGAATCGTAGATCTTGGTATAGACGTACTTCTGCATCTCCGGGCCGTCGCCGCGGGTCTTGCCCAGGCGGTAGAGGCTCGGGCCGACGTTGCCGTAGGATATCTCCTTGGGACCGATCCGGTGGCAGTTGTAGCAGCCGCCGCCGCTGGGTTTGCCGGGCTTGTCCTTCCAAGTCATGCCGTGACCGCTCTGGGCGATCTTCTCGCCCGCCCGCCAGTCGCCCATGAGCTTGCCGTCGGCGGGATACTTGACGCTCTCGGCCTGATCCTTCTCCAGCCGCACGGCGATGTCCTTGGGCGGCTTGTTGTCGCTGCGGGTGCAGACGACCTGCAGCGCGTCCTGGTCGAGGCGATCCATGCCGGCGATGCCCTTGGCGTGGAAGTCGCGCTTCATGATGGCGATGGCCGTGGCGCGGGCGTCCTGGGCCTGGCCGGGAACGGCCGTCAGCAGAGCGATCGCAGCGGCGCCCGTGAGCGAAATGATTTTGTGTGATGCGGTTTTCATGGTCTCCCCTCCTCGTTCAGCGTTTGATCCCCGGACCCGTGTAGACATGACCATTGGCATTGACCGCCAGGTAGGTCAGAAGGTCGGTGATGGTCTCGGAGAGATACCCGGGTTCGGGGAAGCGCTGCTGCCGGAAGCAGTCGTTCATGCGCCACTGCAGCGTGTGCATCAGGCCGCCGGTCAGGCGGTAGCCGGGCCAGCCCTGATAGCCGTTGATCGCCTGTTGCTTGGAAGCGAGGTCCGGCAAGTCTTGCCTGCGGATGCGCTTGCCCATCTGTCCGTGGCAGGTGGCGCAGGAGAAGTCGTAGGGGCCGGCGCGGTAATTGAAGATCTCGCGCCCGACCGCGTAGGCTTCGCGTTCCTGGGCATTGTTCTGCGGCGTCGCGCTCTTCACGCTGCGCGATTTCGCCGCGACGTAGGCGACCAGGGACACCGGGTCGGGCGTGCGGTCCGGAGTGCTGAACGGCTGCTTGGCGAGATCGGCCTTCTTGAAGCCCTGCAGCGTCACCATGCAATACACGATGCGCCGTTCGGCATCCATCACCCGGCCGACATCGGCGAAGTAGCGGGGCAGTTGCACGTAGGCGCCCTTCACCACGCCGGGGCCGAGACCGAGATCGCAGCGTTCCAAAGAGGCGTGCTTAGGTCCGCGCTTGGCTTGCCAGAGTTCCTTGCCTTTCATTTCGAACAGCTCCGCCGGATTGTCCTGCTCCAGCTCGTCGTGAAACTGTGCGAACTCTGCGGCCTGCTTGCTCTTCGCGGCGGCCGCGTTCTCGGCGCTCTTGCCCGATTGGGCGAGAACGTATTGCAAGGGCATGCCTGCGGCGAGCAGCGCCGCGGCACCCAGGATAAAAGCCCGTTTCATAGTCTCCTCCAGTGGTTTCCGGGCGGTATTGGCTCCGCCTTGTTCCTTGAATCGGGTGCCGA
>JAJXWP010000107.1 GCA_021781575.1 Pseudomonadota bacterium | reverse complement strand
CCGGGTCGAGGATGCCCCGCTGCTCCAGGTCGTCCGCGACGTGAGCCAGATCGAGCGCTTCGAGCGTCTGCCGGGTGGGGATGCCCTCGCCGTTCCAGCCCTTGAACGCGTAGTACTTGGAGAGCAATTCCTGTTCGTACTTTTCGTCGCGCACCGCCCAGTGGTCCTCGGGCGGGCGCTCGTCCTTGCGGCGCAGGCCCCGGCGCACATTGACCGCGCGGACCAGGGTGCGGATGCGCTGGAAATTCTTCCACAGCTTGGGCTTGTCCGTCTCCGTGCCGGTGGCCAGGGCGATGGCGGCGGGAATGTTGTTCATGTGATAGGGAACGTCGCCGCCGAACTGGCCGCGGAACGAGGAGACGAAGCCGCAAAAGCCCAGCGAGTCGTCGATGTAGTGCATCGCCTCGTTCCAGTCGACGATGTCGCAGGTCGCCTCGTCCGAGATGTCGTTGCGCTTCTTCCAGTTGAGGAAATACTGCTTGAACTTCTCGTCGGGCACCGCCTCCCACTTGTCGACGAACTCCTGTCGCTGCTCCTCTGTGGGCAGCGGGTCCTGCGGGAAGGAGCCCTCGATCTGGGTGATGCTCATCTTCTCGCCGGTGGCGATCATCAGGAAGTAGGCGGGATTGAGCTTGCCCAGCTTGATCGGCAACTGCTCGAACTTCTTGGTGGTGTTGTGATCGAAGGCCTCGGCGCCGTTGCCGATGCGGCGCGCGGCGTGGGAGACGCTGTCGGCCAGGATGTCGCCTATCCCTTCCCGGCGCACGATCTTGTCGAGCAGGTAGAAGAAGCGGCCCCTGACGTCCGCCGGCATCTCCGGAAAATCCTTGTCGGTCAAGATCCCGGCTTCGAGCAGCTCCAGGGCGAAGGCGATGACCTGCGGCGTCGAATAGGAATCGACGCCATACTCCTGGGCGATGCCGAGAATGTCGTAGCTGAAGTCGAGTTCCTGGAAGGCCGCCATGTGATAGGTGTCCTTGCCGAAACACTTGTAGCCGAAGCGGGGGCGGCCCGGCCAGCTGATGACGTTGCGGCACTTCTTCGGGCAGTTGTAGCAGCCCGTCTGCCGGTCCATGTGGTCGTATTTCCACTTGGTCCAGCGCTCCTGGAGCTCCGGGTTCCAGTAGCCGGGCCGCCGCGTGCGGGCGTTGCCCCAGGCGAAGTGGTTGTGATGGAAGCTGTCGTCCTCATCGACCGCCATCCAGTCGCCGCAACCCGAACTGCCGGCCATCTTCTGGTGGATGCGCTGGCTCATCTCGAACAGCTCGGCGGGGCGGGCGACATTGACCGCCCGGGTGCCGCGCACCGCGATCGCCTTCAGCCGCTTGTCGCCCATGATGACGCCGACGCCGCGGGCGGCGCTGGCGTGGTTGTGATCGATCGAGGCCATATAGACCCGGTTCTCGCCGGCCAGACCGATGGCCGCCACCTGGACCCGCTGGTCGTTCAGCTCCTTCTTCAGCAGGTCGCCGGTCTCGGTGCAGCCGCGGCCAGCGAGGTGCGTGGCGTCGCGGATCTCCACTCTGTCGTTGTTGATGTACAGATAGACCAGGTCCGGGGCCTTGCCGCGGATGACGATCTTGTCGTAGCCGGCGTACTTCAGCTCCGGCCCGAAGAAGCCCCCGAACAGGGAATGCGACATCAGGTTGGTCTGCGGCGAAAAGGTGTTGACCACGGTGCGGTTGCAGGCGGGCAGCGGCGTGCCGTGCAGCAATCCGGTGCTGAAGATCAGCAGATTGTCGGGCGAGAACGGATCGGTCTCGGGCGGCACCCGATCCCAGAGCAGCTTGGCGGCCGATCCCTGGCCGCCCAGATAGAGCTCGGCCAGATCGGTCGCGGTCTCCACCTTCTCGATGCTCCCCGTCGTGAGATCGATTTCCAGATTGAAGCCAGTCTCGGCGTACCTCATCTTCTTTCCTCACCACTGTCTCGCGCGCGACATTCGAAGCGCATTTCCGGTCGGTCGAGCCACCCTCCCGGAGCTTCCCGAAAAGCCCGCCGGCTCACCCGCCCGCAGACGGAATGAACGTTCATTCAGTATGCGGCCAGTGTACCCGGCCAGGGAAAATTTGCAACCACGAAAATCAAGCGCGAAATTCCCGGGCCGAACGAGGCCGGCGGATGGCTACAGCGTCGTGGTGTAGTCGGCCATCGTCGGCCGCGATGCCGCGGGCTTGCCCCTGACCGGCGTCCCCACCGTGACGAAGCACAGCAACTGCTCTCCGTCGGCCAGCCGGAAGAAGCGTCTGAGCCGCTGCGAATACAGCGACCGGCCGCTGGACACCCCGGCGCCGAAGCCCATGGCGTGGGCGGTGAGCAGCATGTTCTGTATTGCGCATCCCGCGGAGATCAGGCGTTCGTGCGGATGGACGCTGCCCAGCGCCGGACCCAGACGGCCGACGACCGCCAGCAACAGCGGTCCCCGGTGAGCCTTCTCGCGGGCCTCCTGGCGCTGCGTCTCGGTCGCCTCGCTGTCGCGCTCGACGAGCGCTTCCGCGAAGGCTTCGGCGAGCAGAGGGCGTTTCTCCGCCGGAACGATCACCAGGCGCCAGGGCGTCAAGTGCCGATGATCGGGCGCAGCCCCCGCCGCGTCGAGAATGGACTCGACTTGTGCGCCATCCGGCCCCGGAGCGCCGAGGAACTTCGGCGAAGTGGTCTGCCTGGAATGGATCAGGGTCAATGCGGTTCCCAGCGGCTCGCGGTTTTCGTCCCAATGCACGCTCATGTCCCCTCGCTGTCGCCGCCCGGTCCCGTCTGGGATGACGGCGGCGCTCACCAACCCCCTTTGAGCAACATGGCTTCCAACTGCGCGACGTGATCCTTTTCCTCATCGGCAAACTCGGTCGCCATGGCGACGACTCTGGGATCGGAAGAGGTGTTGGCGACGGAGCGATAGTAAGCCCAGCCCTGGCGTTCGCTCTCCAGGGCCAGTTCCATCGCC
>JAJXWP010000106.1 GCA_021781575.1 Pseudomonadota bacterium | reverse complement strand
CGTTACAGTCGGGAAGTCGACAATATCGGCGAGGATGAAACCCCTGACCTCCTGCAATGTTGCAAGAAAACCTTCTTCTCCGAAGCGGCGGCCAGACCCGACCTGATTTGATGGGGTGAAGTAGACGCCCCCCTGAGTGATTGAGCGCACCTCCCAAAGTCCTCCGTCTGGGTCCATTAAGTCATACCCAGCGCCCTCCGACGGTGCCAATGACCACCCAGGATTTTCCCATTTGAGACGACGTTCAATAATAAAGCTCGCCCGCCGCCCATCGGTCAGATATTCCCGAACATCAGTAACGGTCACCTTGAACGCTCTCGCAAGCTCTTGGTCATCCCAAATCATCGTAAAGCGAGACTGCATTCAATTTTTCCGGCGACGGAGTGTTTCGAGTATCGAGGTTGTGGCGAGGTGTAAGATGCCGGGTTACCGGCCACCATTTATCGGCGGCGCAGGAGCACGATCCGGTTCGTGTTGGTCCCCTTAGAATTATTGTCCACGCCCCAGCAGTTGGCCGTCTTTGTAAATTCCTGCTGATTAACCATGACAGTCAAACGTTCGAAGGGCAGTCCTTCCGCCGCACGCCAAACGGCTTGCTCCAGCAGCACCTTGCCGCCACGGACTTCACCGACCTCGAAGGCAACATGCCCGTTTGGCCGAACAACTCGGGCCAACGCTGTCAGCGTCGATCTGACCATCGCCTCCCAGGCAGTTTCCGTCCGATGCATAGCGATCTCGACCGCCGCGGGGTCGATCCCAGCAAACCAACACCGCAGCCAGTTGTCCTGAGCGTAATGGACGATATCGAGAAATGGCGGAGACGTAACGACCAGGGAAGCGGAACCGTCGGGCACATGCGACATGCTTGAAGACAGGCCGGTTCCCAAGATCGCAGCGGGATGGGCGGGCGGCACGCCGTCGCCAAGTAGTTGGCGTGTCTTCTTCAAGATAATGGCGGCGACATCACGAACCGGAGGCGCCTGCCCCCGCTTCTGATTGATCTTGACTTGGTTGGCGACCGAGGTCGCTTGGTTCGGTGGCAATGTGTAGACAGAAAAGAAGCCTGGAGAGTGCCCCGTTAAGCGGTTGATAGCTACCATTCGCAGCCAGTCAGTTGCCGGATCTGGCGCCATGTTTTCCAGCGGCGCCGCACGGATCAGCCACTCCCGCAAAGCGCACAGTCGCCGCAATGTAAGTGGGTGATAGAAGGCTAGCAGATCGTCCCTAACGTCGTCGGCGACATCCCAGGTGACGTCCTTAAGGCGACGGATGACCGCTGCTAATGGCGGCGGCGCCATCCTTGGCCGGGTGAATAGCAGCGACAATGGGTTGATGTCATTGCCAATCGGACGGCGGCCCATCAGCGCAGCCTGAACCGGGGTGGTACCGCGTCCCATAAACGGATCGAGCACGCCTTCCCCAGATACAGTCAATCGACTGATGAAGAACTCCGGCAGTTGTGGCTTGAAGCAGGCTCGGTAGCTGACTTCGTGGATACTGTGTGCTTGGCGTTGCCCAGCCGTCCAGAATTCATTGATCAGATAGGGAATACCCTCAACGGTTGCTGCATGGGTGGCCGTGCCAAACGCGCTGAACTGACGCACGGACTGCAAAAACTCGCCCGAAGACATCGCCGGTTGAAGCGGGCCGGCCTTGGCTTTCGGCGGCGTCTTGGCGGCAGACAGCGGTGCGAGGTCGCTGTCGTTTCGGACCTTGGCTAACCTGGGCATGAAGGCTCCGAATCGATGGCATGAAGCAGCCGGTATCCCTCGACTATGGACCAACGGCGCCAGCGGGAAAGGCAGGGAATGGCGTCAGGCCACCATAAAGCTTCGCACGGAGATGCGGCGATCGGATCATCTCCCCGCTGCCGATGGCGTACATGCTGTTCGACCCTGTTGAGATCAGCACTGCTTCTGCACGCGCGATGTCGATCATCCGCCCGAAGGCGTTCCTGGCATCGCGCGCCGACCTGGTTTTGATGGCCGAATCCGGCGTCGATCATTTGGCCATTTAAGACGAAATAACCTCTCTTGCTGGGGCGTGGCCTCGACCAGGATCGATAGGTGATGGCTGAGACAAGGCGGAGTGCGGCAACGACGTCGCGCAGATGGTTGGCGTCGTAGCCGCGATTACCGATCCGCGTGCCTGGTGGTGCGACGGTGCAGAGCAAGGTCGCAGCGGCGTCGATATCCGCGACGCTGCCGCCGGTCAGCGGGATTGCGTGTGAGCGGTCTTCCTGGTCGCAGAGCGCGTGGATCCTGATGGCCCGCCCGCCGCGCGAGCGGCCGAGGCCTGGTTGGTCTTGTCGTCCGCGGCCCGTTTTTCGCCCGTCCCGCCGAGCGGTGCGCCGGCACGGCCGGCCTGTCGATCATGGTTACCGCCGGCGGCTCGGCCCAGGCGACCAGGGCGGCGAAGATATGTTGCCACCAGCCGCGTCGGCTCCAGCCGTTCCGGCGATGGAACAGCTCCGCCGGCAGCGCACGCCAGCGGCACCCGCCGCGAAGCCGATAGGCGGCAAGCGGGGTGTAGCGGCAGACCCTCGCGGGCGGGAAGTTCAGGGGCGTCCAGGCCGCACGCCTTGCGGCCAGGCGGCGGCGGCGGGCGTGCGGGGGCGAGGTGGCGCAGCAGGAGAAATGGAGGAAGCCGCGGCCGGGCGCGACGGCCTCGATTGCGTCGAGGAAGCGGCGCTGATCGGCGAAGGGCAGCAACACCAGCGGGATGCCGCAGACAATGCTGCCGATGCGCCGTGCCACGCCGTGGAGATGAGGTCCGGCAGACGGCGGGCGTCGCCCCCGATGACGCAGGCGCCGGGAAGCGAGCGGCGGAGATGGGCGGCCATGGCCGGCACGATCTCGGCCACGAACAGACGCTCGGCCGGTATCCCGGAACGGAGCAAGGCACGGGAGACGACGCCGGTGCCCGCGCCGAGTTCGATCACCGCTTCGTCCGGCGCGTGG
>JAJXWP010000105.1 GCA_021781575.1 Pseudomonadota bacterium | reverse complement strand
CGACCTCAACGCCCTGCAGTCCAACCACCTGTCGGCCCAGGACGTGGTGAATGCCATCTCGGCGCAGAACCTGATTCTGCCGGCCGGCACCGAAAAGATGGGCCGGTTCGAATACGACGTGGAGCTGAACGCCAGCCCGAAGATGATCCAGCGACTGAACGACCTGCCGGTCAAGAAGGTCAACGGAACCGTCATCTACGTCCATGACGTCGCCTATGTGCACGAGGGCAGCCCGCCGCAGACCAACATGGTGCGGGTCAACGGCCGCCATGCCGTGCTGATGACCGTGCAGAAGGCGGGGTCTGTTTCAACCCTCGACATCATCCGCGACGTGAAGAAGCGATTGCCGAAAATCGCCGAATCGCTGCCAGACGCGCTGAAGCTCAACCTCGTCGGCGACCAGTCGCTGTTCGTCAAGGCGGCGGTATCGGGCGTCATCCGCGAAGCGATCACCGCCGCCGCCCTGACCGGCCTGATGATCCTACTGTTCCTCGGCTCGTGGCGTTCGACCCTGATCATCACCATCTCGATCCCGCTATCGATCCTGGCCTCGATCATCGTCCTGTCGGCGCTGGGCGAGACCATCAACATCATGACCCTGGGCGGGATGGCGCTCGCCGTCGGCATCCTGGTCGACGACGCCACCGTCGCCATCGAGAACATCAACTGGCATCTCGAACAGGGCAAGCCGGTGGAGCCGGCCATTCTTGACGGCGCGCAGCAGATCGCCGTCCCAGCCCTGGTGGCGACGCTCTGCATCTGCATCGTCTTCGTCCCGATGTTCTTCCTGACCGGCGTCGCCCGCTACCTCTTCGTGCCCCTGGGCGAGGCTGTGGTGTTCGCCATGCTGGCCTCCTATATCCTGTCGCGGACCCTGGTGCCGACCCTGGCCAAATACTGGCTGCGCCCCCACACCGGCCACCACGGGGAAGGTCATCAGCCGCCGTCGCGCAACCCGCTGGTCCGCCTCCAGCGCGGTTTCGAGCATAATTTCGAACGGCTGCGCCATCACTACCACGGCCTGCTGAAGCTGGCGCTGGCCAACCGCAAGCGCTTCCTCATCGGGTTCCTGGGCTTCGTCTTCCTGTCCTTCGGGCTGGCGCCGTGGCTCGGCAGCAACTTCTTCCCCTCGGTCGACGCCGGACAGATCAAGCTTCACGTCCGCGCCCAGACCGGCACGCGCATCGAAGAGACGGCCAAGCTCTGCGACGAGGTCGAGCAAACCATCCGGGAAATCATCCCACCCGATGAACTCGACTCGATGGTCGACAACATCGGACTGCCGATTTCCGGCATCAACATGGCTTACAGCAATTCCGCCCCGATCGGCCCGGAAGATGCGGACGTGCTGATCAGCCTGAAGGAAGATCATCATCCGACCGAGCAATATGTGCGCCGCCTGCGCGACCTGCTGCCGCGCGAATACCCCGGCACGGATTTCGCCTTCCTGCCGGCGGATATCGTCTCGCAGATCCTGAACTTCGGCCTTCCCGCCCCCATCGACGTGCAGGTTATCGGCAACAACATCGACGCCAACCGCGCCTATGCCGACCAACTGCTGGACCGCATCCGCACCATTCCGGGCATCGCCGACCTTCGAATCCAGCAGGCGTTCGACCAGCCGCAGATCAACGTCAGCGTCGACCGGTCGCTGGCCGGCCAGGTCGGCTTGACGGAAAAGGACGTCGCCTCCAGCCTGCTCATCTCGCTGGCCGGCAGCGGGCAGATCGCCCCCACCTTCTGGCTCAATCCGCAGAACGGCGTCTCTTATCCCATCGTCGCCCAGTTGCCGCAGCCTCGGATCGACACGCTGTCCAATCTGGAAAACCTGCCCGTCACAGCGAAGAACACGCGCCAATTGCTGGGCGGTCTGGCGGCGATCAGCCGCGGCCCGGCCTCCGGCGTCGTGTCGCATTACAACGTGCAGCCGGTCATCGACCTGTTCGGCTCGGTCCAGGGCAGGGATCTCGGCGCAGTGGCAACGGAGATCCGCAAAGTGCTGCACGCTACCGCCGGCCAGTTGCCCAAGGGATCGAGCGTGGTCCTGCGCGGCCAGGTCCAGACGATGGACAAATCCTTCGCCGGTCTGTATGGCGGCTTGGCCTTCGCCATCGTTCTGGTCTATCTTCTGGTGGTCGTCAACTTCCAGTCCTGGCTCGACCCGTTCATCATCGTGACCACGCTGCCGGCGGCGTTGGCCGGCATCGTCTGGATGCTGTTCGCCACGCGCACGACGTTGTCGGTGCCGGCGTTGACCGGGGCGATCATGTGCATGGGCGTGGCCACGGCCAACAGCATCCTGGTGATCAGCTTCGCCCGCGAACGCTTGGCCGACGGCTGCGATGCGGTGACCGCGGCGCTCGAGGCGGGATTCACCCGCTTCCGGCCGGTGCTGATGACCGCCTTGGCCATGCTGATCGGCATGATCCCGATGGCCTTGGGCCTGGGAGATGGCGGCGAACAGAACGCGCCCCTGGGGCGCGCGGTGATCGGCGGACTGATGTTCGCCACCGTTTCGACCCTGCTGTTCGTGCCGACGGTGTTCGCCTTCCTCCATTCGCTAGGGGAAAAGAAGGCGGCGAAGGGTGCTTCCGGTGAGGCGAAACCTATACCTGAGGTTTCATAATGTCATCGAATTGTTGCTTTACTGATCCAGAAAAATATATCAACCAGAACGGTTCTAAGGTTGGGACGCGTTCGGAGAAGAGTTTATGATTTGGATCGTACAAATTGCGTTGCGGCGCCCCTACACGTTCGTCGTCCTTGCGGTGCTGATCCTGATTTTCGGTATCCTGGCGGCGCTGCGGACACCTACGGACATTTTTCCCAACATCAATATCCCGGTGGTGAGCGTCGTCTGGACCTATAACGGCATGCTTCCCGACGACATGTCGGGCCGGGTGATCTACTATTACGAACGGACACTGACCAGCCAGGTGAACGACATCGAACACCTGGAATCCCAGTCGCTGCCCG
>JAJXWP010000104.1:2382-3038 GCA_021781575.1 Pseudomonadota bacterium | reverse complement strand
CATTCCGGTGTGCGTCGGCATCGCGGAAACCAAGACGCTGGCCAAGCTCGCCAACCACTGCGCCAAGAAGAATCTGGCCGGCGCCGATGGCGTCTGCGACCTCGGCCGGCTGGGCGAGGCGGAACTATCGCGCCTGTTCTCGGGCATCGCGGTCGATGAAGTCTGGGGCGTGGGCCGGTGCTTGTCGGAACGACTCACCGACCGGGGCATCGCCACCGTCGAAGCGCTGCGCCGGGCCGACGCCAAGACCCTGCGGCGCGAGTTCTCGGTGGTGCTGGAGCGCACGGCGATGGAACTGAACGGCACGCCCTGCCTGGAACTGGCGGAGGCGGTGCCGAACAAGCAGCAGATCATCTCCTCCCGCTCCTTCGGCCGCTACGTCCATGAGCTCGGACCGCTAGCCGAGGCGGTCGCGAGCTACATCGCCATCGCCGCGGAGAAGCTGAGAAGCCAAGGCTCGCTGGCCGGCATGGTGCAGGTCTATATCCGCACCAACCCGCACAAGGCGGACAGTCCCCAGTACCAGCGCAGCCTGAGCATTCCCCTGAGCCTGGCCAGCGACGACACCCTGCGGCTGACGCAGGCGGCGCTGTGGGGATTGAAGCGCATCTACCGCCCCGGCTTCGCCTACCAGAAGGCCGGGATTGCCCTGCTGA
>JAJXWP010000104.1:0-2372 GCA_021781575.1 Pseudomonadota bacterium | reverse complement strand
TGCCGCCGGATCGGCGCAGCGGGACCTGTTCGCCAAGGCCCGGGACAACACCCGCCTGATGGCGGCGATGGACCGGATCAACGGCATCTGGGGCCGGGGAACCCTGCGTTCGGCGGCCGAGGGCATCACCAAGGACTGGAAGATGAAGCGGGAACGGATGTCGCCGGCGTACACGACCAAGTGGTCCGAACTACCGCGGGTCAGTTGACTGTCAGAACAGGCTGGCAACCACGTAGCGGTCGCGGGCCGCCAACTTCTCAAGACCCCTGGTCGCTTCCAGCGAAGCGCCCCGCTTCATCACGTGCGCCAGGAAGGTGGTCAGTGCCAGCGGCAACGCATACCCCGCCTCCCGCCACTCCTTCTTGAACTCATCGAAGCTCAGCGCTTTGGCCGAGAGCTTGCCGCTCTTCATGGGAACCAGGGTGACCTTGTGGCCATCGTTTCGGATGACGATGGCGGTGGTGCGACTGCCGTTGGTAACGACCATAACGCTGCCTTTGGAAGACATCCCATCGTCGATAACGACCGTCGACCGGAAAACTTGATGCCCTGCGGCATTTCGGTAGGAGCTAGACTCAGCATATGTGCGGTCGATTTGCCCTCAAGGCGCCCCCTGCAGAACTCGTCAGCCGCTTCGGGCTGGACGAGGGCGCGGACTTCGGCCCGCGCTACAACATTCCCCCGGGCACCGACATTCCGGTCATCCGGCAATCCCCGGAGGGGAAGCGAGTTCTGCACTTGCTGCGCTGGGGATTGGTCCCGCACTGGGCGAAGGATCGCAGCATCGGCGCAAAACTCAACAACGCCCGCGCCGAGACGGTGGCCGAGAAGCCGTCGTTTCGGGAGGCATTCAAGCGCCGTCGCTGCTTGGTGCCGGCTGACGGGTATTTTGAGTGGAAGGCTGAGGGCAAGATCAAGCAGCCTTACTACATCAGCCTGGAATCCGGCGCGCCGATGGCGTTGGGCGGCTTATGGGAATCCTGGCAATCGCCAGATGGCGAGATCGTCCGTACCGTCTGCATCGTCACCACCGATGCCAATGAACTGATGGCGCCGATACACGATCGCATGCCGGTGTTGATCGCGCCGGAACACTGGCGGACGTGGCTGGCCGCGCCCGCTAACGAGGTCCGACAACTCCTGGCGCCCTCATCCTCGACCGGGATGCGGGCTTGGCCGGTGAGCCGCCGCGTCAGCCGGACGGCCGACGACGATCCCGAGTTGATCGACCCGCTACCGGCCGAGACGTCGGAAGAGGCGCGGGGAGAGCGCATGTCCCTGGCACTGCCTCATCTTTTGAAAGCCTACCTTAAGGCTTTTCACGAGCTTTAGAGGACGAGCCGAGAGGCATGTGCTCGCGAAGTCTCACTTCGGGGCATAATCGCATTTAGGCCGACGTGCTGGCCAAGCGAGGAAAATTTCTGTCGACATGATAAATGGCTCAACACGGCCAGCAAGAGACGCTCAGGAACATCGAAATATGCACCTCCGAATGGCCAGTATCTCCTGCTGAAGAAGACCTTCGGGTCAGCCGGCTTTCGGTCAATAATTCGGCCGTTCGGCCCGCCCGGTGAGCTCGATTCGAAAACCCTCGCCGTTATTTCTGGCGCGAAGCAGGCAGGAAATGCGGTGCAAGTCCGCTAACATGCTGAGGACATTGCATATTTCGCATCCATGGTCACGTTCACTAGGCAAAAGGCAATCTGATGGCGAAAGCGCCAACCAAGAAGAGCGATTCCTCCGCCAATCTCGGCTTCGAGGCCAAGCTCTGGCTCACCGCCGACAAGTTGCGCAACAACATGGACGCGGCCGAATACAAGCACGTCGTCCTTGGCCTCATCTTCCTCAAGTACATCTCCGACACCTTCGAGGAGCACCGCGCCAAGCTGCTCGCGGCCCAGGGGGATTACGCCGGCGCGAACCCCGAAGACCCCGACGAATACAAAGCCGAGAACGTCTTCTGGGTGCCGGCCGATGCGCGCTGGTCGCACCTTCAGGCATCGGCCAAGCAGCCCGGCATCGGCAAGATCGTGGACGACGCCATGGTCGCCATCGAGCGCGACAACCCGCGCCTCAAGGGCGTGCTGCCCAAGGACTATGCACGCCCCGGCCTCGACAAGCAGCGCCTGGGCGAACTCATCGACCTCATCGCCACCATCGAACTCACCGCCGCCGGCGAGGGTGCGCGGTTGGGTGCCAAGACCCACCGCTCGGTCGATCTGCTCGGCCGCGTCTACGAGTATTTCCTCACCCGCTTCGCCAGCGCCGAGGGCAAGAACGGCGGCCAGTTCTACACGCCGTCCTGCGTCGTGCGCTGCCTGGTCGAGATGCTCGGCCCCTACAAGGGCCGCATCTACGACCCCTGCTGTGGC
>JAJXWP010000103.1 GCA_021781575.1 Pseudomonadota bacterium | reverse complement strand
CCCACCGGGCTATTTGTCTTGTTCTTTTTGGTCGCGGCCTTCAGCCTGATGGCCGTGCCCCTCGTTCTGTTGCTGGGGATGCCTCCCCGTTCCGGGCGAGGTCGATCGATGGCGCCGATGATGGCTGGGCCGTCAGTGAGTCCGGTGGTTGGCCGGGCATAGCGTCGGAGGAGCGTATGGATCAGGAACTTGGGAAGCTGCTGGCCTTCGTCGGCGAAGTCGCCATCGCGATCCGGATGAACAGCGCTTACAACGGCCTATCGCGGGATAATCCGAACACCGCCTATGACGTTATGTGGTTGTCGGACGCCTTGCACAACTTTGGCATGCTGGGTGACGCCATCGCCGACGGCAACCGTGGGCGCATTGTGGAAGCCTGCGACATGCTCACCCACATGTTCGAATGGTACATGCAGCCGGCCCAAGGAGGACTGAAAAGCCCGCCAAGGGAAACGTTCGCTCGATGGGAAAGGCATGTGCGACTCGAAGACGCCATCTCGGTCTTTTCCGCAATCAAGCGAAAAACTTTCGAAGCTTAGTACCGGGGGAAGGCACAATGACTGGTGCTCCACGCGAAATTGTGACTTTCGACCATGACGGCAGCGCCGGCTACTCCTACCTGCCCGAAGACCATTGCGGTCCCTGCGCTATGTGCTTCGATGGCCACCGCGGCGAGGATTGGGTCATTTTTCCATCGGTCGAAGAAGGGGAAGAGGCGGTCGGCTTGGCTCTAACGCCGCAGATCGGCGGATATCGAAACGCCGCCCTCCACCCCGTATCCGATGCGCCGCCCACCGCGAGGCGATGCGAAACGGCTGGTGAATGGCTTCTGGAAGACGATCCCCGACCGAGCGCCAATCCGTTGCTCGATCCGCACTATCGTAATGTGTACGTGCGGACTGTCGGTGAATTGCGAGCGGCATTGTCTGGACTACCCGACGAAATGCCGATTGTTCACTCTGGCTACGCGGTGAACGGCTTTTCGTGGAATCGCAAGGGCGCCCTGGCGCGTACGGCTGAGTGGCATTTTTCGGACATTGAGGCGGGTGTGCGCCAGGAGCGGCGCGGCCTGACGGCCTTTCGGTTAGTTGAGCTTGGCCCGTACGATTGGCGGCAAATTGCGGGGCGGGAGCCCGAGCAAGGCGAATGATGAGTCACTATTGGATCGTTCTCTACCTGCTGGTGGCCCTTGGAATTGGCGGCTTTCTCTTCCCGCCGAACAATTGGGCCGATACCGGATTGGTTGCCTCTATCGGCAAGTCGCTTGCGGTCGGTCTCGGGTGGCCGCTGCTGATCGTGATCGGCGGCCCATTGGCGCTCATCACTGGTTGGCGCGAGCGCACCGAAAACTCTCGCCACGAGAGGACGTAGGAGGAATCGTGATGCTGGCAAAGAGCCACGGATGCGCCAAAGATCCCGCTGCATTTCTGTCGGCATTGAAGAGCGCCGGGGAGAAGTGGACGCCAATGCAAGCCGCCCGGTTGGTGATGGGCGATGTAGCCGACTCTATCCGCGCAGACATGGGTGAGCACTGGCTATTGGTCACTATGGCAGCGCACCTCGCGGAGGCTCGTGAGCGGGGCGAATGGTCGTTCGCCCACACGGCCATGCAGGCGTGGATTGATTATCAGGCAGATCGCCTTGACGACGCCCAGTACCATCAGAAGCTCGCCGAATCTGCGCAAGATGGGCTGGCCCAATTCTGTCGGCGACAATGACGTAGGAGGAACGGGGATGATCGATCCAAAATGGATTGTAATCGGGTTGTTCGCGGCGTTCTTCGTCGGCCGAGAAGTATGGATGGACGGCTATCGCCACGGAACCGAAGCGACACTTCGAGATATGGTGGAGACGCGGTACGGGACGGGCGCGACGGTCGGTCACTACAGCGGCGCCTGTGCGGCCTTCAATACCGCGTCGACCGTCGTCGCCCAATGGGCCATGCGACCGGATGGCACGTGCAACGTGATCGACGCGCCTGGCGCGTCAGCAGCAGTCGCGGCTCGTTGACGTAGGAGGAAACGTGGTGGCGACACGGTTGAATGAACAGTATCGCGATGAGATGACGGAGAAACTGATCGCCGCGATTAGCGAGAAGCGCCCCGTCGCCGATCTTCGCCTGGTCATTCGGCAGGTCGTCGGCGACTGCTATATGGACGGTTACAACTACGGCCTTCAGAAGGGCCGCGGCAAGATTTGAGAGGCAAACATGAATCTGACCAGCGCCCCTTGCCAGGATATCCAGCCGTACCTTCATGTAGTCCTGACCGATGTCCTGTTGCTGGTGGCAGCAATCGCATTGATGGTGGCGGCCTTTTATCTCGGCCGCCGGGATCGGCGCCGTAACGAATACCGTGTTGACGATCCGCCCGAGATGATGGCTATTGCGGGATCTCGACTTCTTCCTCTCCGTGGTCAGAACACCGATCGGAGCACGGCATTCGCCGCTGCCATTCACAAATTGTGTCGTATGTAAGGAAAGGCATGGAAAGCATGAACCGATTGATTGCGATTGAAAGCCCTGTGCCTGACATTATCAGCGACGTCTTTTTGGAAACGTTGGTGGCGCCGTCACCAATCGGATTCATTCTTCTCGAACAGACGCCGGCGGCCGACAGGCTCGCTCGTAAACTCGAACGTATCGGCTACAAGGTGCAGCGCACCAGTGGCCGGGGTTAACGTCAGAGGAAAAGCCGATGAGCCTGCAGAGCTTTATCGAGGCCCCGAGGCCGCAACAGCAGGCCCTGGACGGCTATACGGATCAGTTGCACGCCAAGTATGGCGGCCAGGTCGGCGCGGCCATGGATGACGAAACCTGGGCGGCGACCACGGCCGAGGAGGTGGCCGAATACCGGCGCCTGGAGGCCTTGGCCGATGCCGAACACGAGCGCCTGAAGGCGCAGCACCGCTGACATCGGAGGAACGAAGTGACCGGCCGCATTCTCATAGGCGACTGCAGGGAGGTGATGCCGGCCGAGGGCCCCTTCGACCTGATCATCGCGGACCCGCCCTATGGCGACACGGCACTTGGCTGGGACAAGCG
>JAJXWP010000063.1 GCA_021781575.1 Pseudomonadota bacterium | reverse complement strand
AGGGCGATCTCGTTGGGCGTCTTCTGCCGCTTGGCCCCTTCGACCAGGGCGATCATCCGGTCGAGGAAGGATTGGCCCGGGTCGGCGGTGATCCGGACGACGATGCGATCGGACACGACGCGGGTGCCGCCGGTCACCGCCGAGCGGTCGCCGCCCGATTCACGGATCACCGGGGCGGATTCGCCGGTGATCGCCGATTCGTCGACGGTGGCGATGCCCGCCACCACGTCGCCGTCGCCGGGGATGATGTCGCCGGCGTCGACCGCCACCAGGTCTCCAGCCCGCAAGGATGCGGCCGGCACCGACTGCCATTTGGTGGCGTCGACGGCGGCGATCTTCCTGGCCATCGTATCGGTCTTGGTCTTGCGCAGGAAGTCGGCCTGGGCCTTGCCGCGGCCTTCGGCCACCGCCTCGGCGAAATTGGCGAACAGCACGGTGAACCACAGCCAGGCGGCGATCTGCCCGGCGACCGCCAGATGCGGCGCGCCGCCCATTGCCAGATCTCGGCAGAACAGCACCGTCGACAGCAGGGCGACGACGCCGGTGGTGAACATCACCGGGTTCTTCACCAGTTCGCGCGGATCGAGCTTGCGGAACGCGGCGACCGAAGCCTCTCCGACGATGGCCGGATCGAGCAGGGATTTGGGTCGTCGGCGATGGATACTCATGATATGCCTCGCTCAGAAAGTGGTTCCGGCGGCCAGCATCAGATGCTCGGCGATGGGCCCGAGGGCGAGAACGGGGAAGAAGGTCAACCCGCCGACCACCACGACGACGGCGATCAGCAGGGCGACGAACAGGCCGCCATGGGTGGGGAAGGTGCCGGCCGAGGGGGGTACCGTCTTCTTGCCGGCGATCGACCCGGCGATGGCCAGTGTCGGGATGATCACCAGGTAGCGCCCGATCAGCATGGCGAAGCCCAGCATGGAATTCTGGTAGAGGCTGTTGCCGGAGAAGCCGGCGAAGGCCGATCCGTTGTTGGCGGTCGTCGAAGTGTAGGCATAAAGCGCCTCGGAGAGGCCGTGCGGCCCGGGTGCGGCGATGGCCGCCAGACCGGATGGAACGACCACCGACAAGGCGCCCAGCCCGAGGACCGACAGCGGGAACACCACGATGGTCAGCACCGCCAGTTTGACCTCCTTGGCTTCCATCTTCTTGCCCAGATATTCCGGCGTGCGTCCCACCATCAGGCCGGCGATGAAGACGGTAAGGATGACGAAGACGATCATGCCGTGCAGGCCGGCGCCGACGCCGCCGAACACCACCTCGCCCAGCATCATGTTGAACAGCGGCACCATGCCGCCGATCGGCGTGAAACTGTCATGCATCGCATTGACCGCGCCGCACGAGGTGTCGGTGGTCGCCGTCGCAAAGATCGCCGAGTTGGCGATGCCGAAGCGCACCTCCTTGCCCTCCATGTTGCCGCCCGGCGACCGGCTGCTGATGGTCTGGTCGACGCCGATACGGGCGAACAGCGGATTCCCCTGGGCTTCGGCCCAATAGCAGGCGGCGATGCCGGCCACCAGCATCAGCCCCATGGCGATGAACAGGGCGCGGCCCTGCCGGCTGTCCTTGACCATGCGGCCGAAGGTGACCACCATCCCGGCCGAAATCACCAGCAAGGCCCACATCTGCGCGAAATTGGACAGCGGCGTGGGGTTCTCGTAAGGGTGAGCGGAGTTGGTATTGAAGAAGCCGCCACCGTTGGTGCCCAGCAGCTTGATGGCGTCCTGCGAGGCCACCGGGCCTTGGGCGATGATCTGCCTGCCCCCTTCCAGGGCGGTGGCGCCGGCATAAGGGTCGAGGTTCTGCGGAACCCCCTGCCAGACCAGGAAGATCGTAAAGATCACCGCCAGCGGCAGCAGCAGGTAAAGGATGCCGCGGATCAGGTCGACGTAAAAATTGCCCACGGTTTTCATCGAGCGGCGGGTGAAGGCCCGCGTCAGGGCAATGGCCACCGCCATGCCGGTGGCCGCCGAGGTGAAGTTGTGCACCGTCATGCCGAGCATCTGGCTGAGATAGCTCATGGTGCTTTCGCCGCCGTAGTTCTGCCAGTTGGTGTTGGTGGCGAAGCTGATCGCGGTATTGAATGCCAAGTCGGGCGGAACGGCGGATTGGCCGGCCGGGTTCAACGGCAGCAGGGCCTGCAGCCGGAGCACGGCGTACATGGTCAGCAAGCCGACCAGGTTGAAGGCGAGCAGCCCGAAGGCGTAGGCGGTCCAGTGCTGCTCCTGGTCGGGCCGGACCGCACAAAGCCTATAGAGGAGCGTTTCGACGGGGTGCAGGACGGGCGACAGCCATGTCCGTTCGCCCTCGTACACCCGGGCCATGTAGTTGCCGAGCGGGATGGCGCCGATGATGACGGCGGCACAGAAAAGGACGATCTGCAGAATACCGGCTGAGGTCATGGCCCGCTCCTTCAGAAGCGCTCGGGGCGGATCAGCGCATAGGCGAGATAGACGAGCAGGCCGAAAGCCACCGCGCCGCCCAGGACGAGATCGAAGGTCATTGTCGGCCTCTTTCAGAAATGATCGCAGGCGTGCACGAAGCCTGCACCAAGGATGAAGAAGGCGACCACGGCCGCAATAAACAGGACGTCCTCCATGGGATCCTCCCGAGACACCAGGATGGGACTGGGTAACGCCGATCACCATTAAAGATCCATGTGGAAAGCGGCGCTAGGCATAAGAACCGCATAAAAATTCCGCAGTATGCGGGGCACCGTGCCGCCGGCCCCGGGTGGCTCGCCGAACAAGCCGGGCGACGGCGGCGCCCGCTTTGCACTTTGGCGGTACCTCTTTTGGTGCAGTGCGGGATCCCTCGAAATCATGCATCGTCCCGTTAGTCCGGGGTTTCCTGATCGAAAGAGTTAACCCGGATTTCGTACGGTCCTCGATTGCCGGCTGATCCTCTCCAATGAGCATCGCCTCGGACGTCGGCCGGAGAGCCCTCCTGCCATTCGGCCACCGTTGCTTTTCGGGTTCAGGTCAGCCGACCACCTTCAACACAGGTTCGACAATTTGTCGGTCCATGATCCCTTATTCGTGTCATTGCCGAGAGGTGCTTCATGTCCCTTCCCACTGCCGACCGCGTGCGTGAGCCGAAAGGTGCGCCCCGCCGTTGGCCCTCCTTGTTCGTTCGGCTGGTCGCTCCGCTGGGCACTGCCTCGGTGGCCGCGGGGGCGGTATGGTTGCATTTTGCCTCGCTCGACGTGGTGACCGAGGCGCAAGGCCGCATCGTGCCGTCGGTGCAGGTGCAGCCGGTTGCCGCCTCCGATGGCGGCGTCCTGCGTGAGGTGTTGGTTGCCGATGGGGATCATGTGACGGAGGGCCAGGTTCTGGCGCGGCTCGACGATGCCGGCGTAGAGGCCGAAATGGACGCGCAGCGCGCCCGCAGGCTGGTTCTGGCGGCCGATGTGGCGCGCCTTGAGGCGGAAGCGACCGGGGGCGCGTTTCATCTGCCGGCCGATGTGGCGGCGCATGCGGTGGATGCTGGAGTTCGCGAAAAGGCGCTGTTCCGCATCCGCCGTGCGCAACTGGATTCGGATATCCAGATCCTCGGCCGCCAGTTGATTCAGCGGCAAAGCGAGCAGGCAGTGTTGCAGGAACGGCTGCAAACGACCGAGCGCAGCCTGAAGCTGCTCGATCAGGAACTGGCGATGGGGCGAGAATTGGCCGGCCAGGGTCTGAAGTCAAAAGTGGAGATGCTGCGCCTTGAGCGACAGGTAAACGATGCCGAAGGCGATGCGGAGGCCACCCGCAGCCAGCTGACGGCCGCCGCCGCCGCCGTCGATGAGGCCCAACGGCGCATCGAGGAACGGCGGCAGGCCTTCGCCGAGCAGGCGCTGCAGGACCTTGGCAAGACCCGCGCCGATATCGCCGCGGCGGACGCCACTCTCGCCCGCCTGGCCAGCCGGGCGGTGAGCTACGAGGTGCGTGCGCCGCATGACGGTGTCGTCCGGAATATCGACATTTCGAAGGCGGGCCGCCTGGTCCGGCCGGGCGCCACCTTGATGGCTTTGGCTTCCGACGACGGCTCGGTGTTCGTCGAGGGCAAGGTCAGCCCCGCCGATCTCGGCAGCTTGCGCCCAGGGCAAACGGCGTCGGTGCGCATCGACGGCGCCGGCCACGTCTGGGGCAGCCTGCCGGCGACGCTGGAACAGGTCAGCCTGGCCGAACACGATGGCCGACCAACCTTCCTCGTCCGCCTGCGCACCGCCGCCTCGCTATCGGGAGACGGGCAGTCGCTGCCCATCGAGCCGGGCACAGTGGCACGAGTTGACATCTTGACGGGCCGCCGTTCGCTCCTCGACTATGTGGTCGCCCAGGTTAAGCAGGCCCGGCTGCAGGTAGCCATGGACCGCTGACGCCAACGGAACACTACCTTAACCAATGAGCCTTACAGTGTCTGGCTCACTTTCCGGACAGAGAGGCTCATGGGACCTTTGTCGCGCTCCGACAGCACGATCGCCGATCCGTCGCCGCCATTCCAGATTCGTGGATCGAGTTTCACCCTGCTTACCCTCAAGGTGGCCAATCCACGCAGCAGGACTTTTTTCGGGCAATTGGCGGCGACCCTGTCCCTGGCTCCGGGATTTTACCGGAACGCCCCGATCGTACTCGATTTCGCCCCACTGGCCCGCTCGGCACCCATCGATCTCGCCGGGTTCTGCGCCGAACTGCGCCGCCTCGACTTGATCCCGGTGGGCTTCCAGGGAGCCACCGCCGAGTGGGAGCAGGCGGCGCTGGCCGTCGGGCTGTCGGTCTTTCCGGCCGGAAGGGTCACCGAGGCGAAGGCCGTGCGCGGACGCGGGGCGCCGGTGCCGCGACCGAGCGCCGCCCGGGTGATCGCCGAGCCGGTGCGCTCCGGGCAGCAGGTCTATGCCCGTGAATCCGATCTTATCGTCACCGCGCAAGTCAGTCGTGGCGCCGAGTTGCTGGCCGACGGCCATATCCACGTCTATGGGCCGTTGCGCGGCCGCGCCCTGGCGGGAATGGGCGGCGACGCATCGGCACGCATCTTTTGTGGCGCCCTGGATGCCGACCTGATATCCATCGCCGGCACCTATCTGGTCAGCGAGCAGATGGACCCGGATTTCATCGGCAAGCCGGTGCAGATCCGCCTGGCCGGCGATCGGCTCGTCTTCGAGCGGCTTTAAGGGAAGAGAAGAGGAAATCGCCTTGGCAAAGATCATCGTCGTCACTTCCGGCAAGGGCGGAGTCGGCAAGACCACCACTTCGGCGGCCATCGCCACCGGCTTGGCGCTGCGCGGGCACAAGACCGTCATCATCGATTTCGACGTGGGCCTGCGGAACGTCGACCTGGTCATGGGCTGCGAGCGGCGGGTGGTGTTCGACTTCATCAACGTGATCAACGGCGATGCCCGGCTCAACCAGGCACTGATCAGGGACAAGCGGGTCGACACCCTGTCGATCCTCGCCACCTCCCAGACCCGTGACAAGGACGCCCTGACCAAGGAAGGCGTCGAGCGGGTGATGACCGAACTCGCAGCCGAATTCGACTATGTCATCTGCGACAGCCCGGCCGGGATCGAGCGCGGCGCCTTTCTCGCCATGTATTTCGCCGACGAGGCCATCGTGGTGAGCAATCCGGAAGTGTCTTCGGTGCGGGATTCCGATCGCATGATCGGCCTCTTGACCAGCAAGTCGCACAAGGCCGAGCAAGGCGAGAAGATGGCGCAGCATCTGCTGATTACGCGCTACGACGCCGAGCGGGTGGAAAAGGCCGAGATGATGAAGGTCGAGGACGTGCAGGAGATCCTGGCCGTGCCGCTGCTCGGGGTCATTCCGGAATGCCCGTCGGTACTGCAGGCATCGAATGTCGGCATGCCGGTGGTGCTTGACGACAAGTCCCCCGCCGGCAAGAGTTATCTGGCAGCGGTCGGCCGCATCCTCGGCGAGCAAAGCGACATTGCCATTCCCCGTTCGCCTAAGCGCGGCTTGATCGAGCGGCTGCTGCGGAGAAGCGCATGAGCCTTTTCAGTCTTTTCAGCCGGCCGTCACGCGGCTCGGCCACGGCGGCGCGCGAACGCCTGCAGATCCTGCTGGCGCATGAGCGCGCCGGCTTGGCCGGCGCGGACTTTCTGCCCAAGCTGCAGCGCGAGATCATCGAGGTGATCCGCAAATATGTTGAGATCGATGATCAGCGCGTGCAGATCAAGCTCGACCGGGAGCAGAACCTGTCGATCCTGGAGGTCAACATCGAACTGCCGACGGCTGCTCGCCAGGAAGACACCCCCCAAAGCCCGAGCGGCGCCTGAGCCGGGCTTCGGCGGAGCCGGAGCCAGATGATAAGCCCGAGCGGCGCCTGAGCCGGGCTTCGGCGGAGCCGGAGCCAGATGATAAGCCCGAGCGGCGCCTGAGCCGGGCTTCGGCGGAGCCGGAGCCAGATGATAAGCCCGAGCGGCGCCTGAGCCGGGCTTCGGCAAAGCCGGAGCCATATGCCAAGCCGCAACGATATCTCGCCGGCAGGGTGACCGCCCTATTGCGGTTTTGCCGGAATGAGACATATCACTTCTTAGCGAAAAGAGCTCTTTCTTGCCGCCGCCTTAAGCGGTATCACCTATGTGTAGGCTTGGCAGGCTGGTGTGCCTCGTGGCAGGCCAGTGCCGAACCGGGCCGGCGTTCGCCCGCACTACGGAAACGGGAAACTCTGTCGTTCGCTACGGTTACGCTGCCGACGCGGAACGACAATGCTGGATATCATGAACCAAATCACTCCGTCGATCCTGCCTCTGGTCTTCGCTGGGAAGCTGGACCAAATTCTTCTGCGCGACGAATTGTTGCCCGAGATTTTCTCGGCCACGGCGGTGCGTCAGCCGACGCAGCCGGCCGCTGTCTTCGACGGTCAGACCATCACCTATGGGGAACTGGAGGCGGCGGCCAACCGGGTGGCGAATGCATTGCGGGCCCGGGGCATCGGTCGCGGCGCCTTCGTCGGCCTGTGGATGGCGCGCTCGCTCGACCTGCATGCCGCCCTCCTCGGCATCCTGAAGGCGGGCGCCGCTTATCTGCCGTTCGACTTCGACGTGCCGGCCGAGCGCGTGGCCGCCTGTCTCAAGGATTGTTCTGCCGCCGCGGTGATTGTCGACGCCTTGACCGCGGCCAAGGCGGGTGCCCAGCCTGCGGTCATTCTGCCGTTCGCCGATTTGCAAGATGCCGCCGCGTCATCGGCCGAGGCGCCGGATCTGCGGGCGGCCGGCCTCTCCCCGGGAGATCCGGCCTATGTGATCTATACCTCGGGCTCGACCGGCCGGCCCAAGGGGGTGGTGATCAGCCACCGCAACATTTGCCATTACCTGCGTTCGGTGAACACGGTCTATGGCGTGCGGGCCGACGACGTGGTGTTCCAGGGAGCGTCGGTGGCCTTCGACCTGTCGCTCGAGGAAATCTTCCTGCCCTATCTGACGGGGGCTCGGATGTGGATCGCCGGCCGGCACAGTCTGCAGGAGGTCGACCGGCTGGCCCAGGTAATGGCCGAAGCCGGTGTCACCGTGATGTCGGCAGTGCCGACCCTGCTGGCGATGCTCACCGCCGACGTGCCGAGCCTGCGGCTGATCGTCCTGGGCGGCGAGGCATGCCCGCCGACCGTGGCGGCCCGGTGGTGCCGGCCGGGCAGGCGGATCCTCAACAGCTATGGACCGACCGAAACGACAGTGGTCGCCACGGTTGCCGAGGTGCGCCCGGACGAACCGGTAACCATTGGCCAGCCCATTCCCAACTACACCTGCTATGTGGTGGACGAGTCACTGAATCTGGTGCCGCCGGGGGCCGAGGGCGAACTGCTGATCGGTGGCCCGGGGGTCGCCGGAGGATATCTGCAGCGACCCGAACTCACTGCCTCTAAATTCATCGCCAATCCGTTCCGCACCGATGGGCCGGACCCCGTGCTCTATCGCTCGGGCGACGCGGTCAGCATCGACGCCAAGGGGTTCCTTGTCTTTCACGGGCGGATCGATGACCAGGTAAAGATCCGCGGGTTTCGCGTCGAATTGGGAGAGATCGAGGCGCGCCTGTCGCAATGCCCCGGAATTGCCCAGGCGACCGTGGTGCTGCGGCAGGACGAAGGGACGGACCGGCTGGTCGCCTTCCTGGTTCCCTTGCCCGAGGCCGGCCTCGATCGTGCTGCGCTGCGTGAGGCCCTGCTGGCGCAGCTGCCCGGTTATATGGTGCCGTCGCATTTCGAAGTGGTGGCGGAACTGCCGCGGCTCACTTCCGGCAAAGTCGATCGCAAGGCGTTGCAGCGCGCGCTGCTGACAGCCGTCGAAGGCGAGCGGCAGGAGGAGGCGACGACGCCCACCGAGGCCACCCTGCTGGCGGCCGCCCAGCGTGTCTTCCCCAACCAGGCCATCCCGTTCGAAGCCGACTTCTTTGTTGATCTGGGCGGCCATTCGCTGATTGCCGCCCGTTTCGTCTCGGCGGTGCGCGAGGTCCCGGCGCTATCCGGATTGACGCTGCAGGACGTCTATGCGGCGCGGACCCTCCGCGCCATGGCGATGCGCCTGGATTCCCGTATCGCCCAGCAGCCGGCGACGTCCGCCGCCCCCCGCTCACGGGCCTTTGCCCCGCCGCCTCTGCTGCGCCGTCTCCTCTGCGGCTTGGCGCAGGCCGCCGCCCTGCCCGTTATCTTGTCGCTGACCACGGCGCCATGGCTGGGGGTCTTCGTCGCCTACCAGTTCTTCTCCGGCGACACCCACAACTTCATCAAGGAATCATCGGCCCTGCTCGCCACCTACACGGTGATCGACCTCAGCACGGCCCTGCTCTCCATCGTCGCCAAATGGGTGGTCATCGGCCGCACCAAGCCGGGGCGCTATCCCCTGTGGGGCGTTTATTACTATCGCTGGTGGTTGGCCGAGCGTTTTACCTCGCTGATCCATATGACCTGGCTGCAGGGCACGCCGATCATGCGCGGTTATCTGCGCCTTCTCGGCGCCAAGGTGGGCCGGAGCGCCATCATCGGCGATATCGAGGCCGGCGCCGTCGATCTGATTCGCATCGGTGATGGCGCGGTCATCGGTGGGAAGACGAATTTGGCCAATGTCGAAGTCGTCGACAATGAACTCATCATCGGCCGCATTGACATCGGGAACGAGGCGCTGATCGGCACCTCCTGCGCACTGGGGCGTGACGCGACGGTCGGCGAGGGCGCCGAACTCAACGATCTGACCATGCTGCCGCCGGGCAGTGCGGTCGGCGCCTGGGAACGCTGGGAAGGCTCGCCGGGCCGCAAGATCGGCGAGGTCGATCGCAAAGACCTGCCGGAGCCGGCCAAGGCGGGCCTGTTGCGGAAGAGCGCGCTGGTTATCGCGTATCTTCTGGCACTTCTGCTGCTGCCGCCGATCAGTCTGGTCCCGGTCATTCCGGCGTTCTATTTCCTGGACGATCTGAGCGACGCCGTCGCCTCGCTGCTCGGCCTCGATTACCTGCATTTCTTGCCGTTGCTGGCTTGGCCGACGGCCATGCTGCTGGTGGCCGTCACCGTCCTGCTGATCGCCATGGTGCGGTGGTCCGTGCTGCCGCGGGTGCGGGCCGGGACCTATTCCATCTATAGCTGGTTCTATCTGCGCAAATGGATCGTCGCCCTGGCCAGCGACCTCACGCTCGATACGCTGAGTTCGCTTTACGCGACGGTTTACATGTGCAGCTGGTACCGCCTGATGGGGGCGAAAATCGGCAAGGGCGCCGAGATTTCGACCGGGCTGGCGGGGCGCTATGACGTGACCGAGATCGGCGAAAAATGCTTCATCGCCGACGAAGTGCTGCTGGGCGACGAAGACATTCGCCGCGGCTGGATGTTCCTGAAGCCGGTGAAGACCGGGGCCCGGGTGTTTGTCGGCAACAGTGCGGTCATTCCTCCCGGCACCGAGATTCCCGAGGGCACTCTGATCGGCATCAAGTCGCGACCACCCGCCTCCAATGACGAGATGGCCGTGGACGATACCTGGTTCGGCAGCCCACCGATCAAGTTGCCGGGCCGCCAGCGCTTCGACGACGTGGCCGCCAACTGGACCTTCGAGCCCTCGTTGGGGCGGCGTCTCGGCCGGGCGGTTTTCGAAGCGTTCCGGGTGTCGTTGCCGACCATGCTGTACATCACCTTCGGCACCATCGCCGTCGAAGTGCTCGCTCCCTCCATCCTCAACCGCGCCTACGGCACCGTCGTGCCGTTGTTCATGGCAGCCAGCGTCGCCATTTCCGTCGCCATGGCGGTGGTTGCCGCGGCCATCAAATGGATAATGATGGGAGCCTACAAGCCGACGGCCCGGCCCATGTGGTCGTGGTGGGCGTTGCGGACCGAAGCGGTGGCGGTCGTTTACTGGGGCATGGCCGGCAAGGTCCTGCTTGACCATCTGCGGGGCACCCCGATGCTGCCTTGGATGCTGCGGCTGTTTGGCAGCCGCTTCGGCCGGGGCGTGTTCATCGACACCACCGACATCACCGAGTTCGACTGCGTCGACGTGGGCGACTTCTGCGCCATCAATGCGTCCGCCGCATTGCAGACGCATCTTTATGAAGATCGGGTGATGAAGGTCGGCAAGGTGTTTCTCGGCCAGGGCGTCACGGTGGGCTGTAACTCCACCGTTCTCTACGACACCAAGGTCGGCGATTTTTCCCGCATCGGCCATCTGACCATCATCATGAAGGGCGAGGAAATCCCCGCCCATAGCGAATGGCAAGGCGCCCCGGCGCAGACCTTCGCCGCCGGCCAGCCGGCTCCTCAGCCCGCGGCGGAGGTTGCTGATGCTCCGCTGCCGGCCTTGTCCTGTGGTGCCATGCCAGGGTAGCCCGTTCGCTACCCCCTTTTCGGTAATGACAGGCTGCCCCCCTCTCCGACACCCTACCTCCAACGGTAATGGCACAGAGGCGGTAGCCCCAAATGGTGCAGATTCTCGGTTTCGACGCGATGGAAGAGCATTCCATTCGCCAGTTGATGGCACAGTTCCATGCCGGCGAACATCACCTCGGCGAACTGATGGCGATCGAGAAGGCGCACCTGCCCGGCTATGACGGCAAGGTGGTGCCGCGGCGCACCGGCAGCGGCGATGGGCTGGAGATGACCATGTACCTATCCTCCTGCCGGCCCTTCACCATCGCCCACGAACTGGCCCATGTTTCTGACATCGCGGTCCGCCGCCGGGAGAGTCTGGCCAACCTGACCTGCGAGATGCCTTCTCACTGGCATCTCGCCTACAAGATGTCGTCTGAGTATTACGCCAACCGGATCGCCTGCGGCTATGCCGACGGCGACGATTGCTTCCGTGCCTTTCGCAGCGATGCCGCCGGCCTGCTGTCGACGGCCGGGGAAAAGGACTGGGGATCTTTCCTCGTCTACTACGCGCTGTTGCTCGGCGTGCTGCACGGTATCGGCAGGATGGAGCTGGATCCCCTGAAGATGGTCCGGCCGAAGGCGCATATTCCGGTGCGCGTGTTGAAGGGCATGGCTCATTTCCGCCGCCAGGCGGAGGACTTCTTCGACGGGTATCACCTGCCCCGGATTGCCGCGGCGGCCGCCTGATCCCGATTTCGAGCAACCGGTCCCGCGGTCACGCCTCCCTCACTTCGGCAAGGAACCGCTGAACCTCCTGTTCCAGGATCAGGCTTTCGCTCAGAAGCTGGTTGGCCGCCTGGAATACATCCTGGGCCATTGTTCCGATTTCGGTCGATGCCGCGGCGACGCCGGAAATGTTGTCGGCCACTTCACGGGTGCCGACCGCTGCCTGCTCCACGTTGCGGGCGATCTCGGCGGTGGCGGCGCCCTGTTCTTCCACCGCTCCGGCGATGGTCGTCGCCATATCGTTGATGCGGCCGATGGTCTGCGAGATCCGCTCGATCGCCCCGACCGCCTCGTCGGTTTCGCTCTGCACCGCGGCGACCTGGGCGGCAATGTCTTCGGTGGCCTTCGATGTCTGGCCCGCCAGATTTTTCACCTCGTGTGCCACCACGGCGAAACCCTTGCCGGCTTCTCCGGCGCGGGCGCTCTCGATGGTGGCGTTCAGGGCGAGCAGATTGGTCTGCGAGGCGATGCTGTTGATCATGCTGACAATTTCCCCGATCTTTTGCGCCGCCGCCGCCAGCCCGCCGATCTTGCGGTTGGTTTCATCCGCTTCCACAAAGGCCGCCTTGGCCGTGGCCGCCGAATGCTGGACCTGCTGGGAAATTGCCTGGATCGAGGCCATCAGTTGGTTGCCCGCCGCCGATACGGTCTCGACGTTTGCGGTCGCCTGATCCGTCGCCGCCGCCACGGCTGCACTTTGCCGCTGTGTCTGCTCGGCATTGGCGGACAGGGTATCGGCGGAATTGTGCAACTGGCTCACTGCCTGCTTCATTTTGGCGATCATGGCGAGGGCCGTGGCGTCGAATCGGCTGGTGGCCTCGTCCATCTTCTTCTGGCGGCCGATGATCCTGGATTTCTCCTGCTCGGCCTCGGCGGTCAGTCGTTCCACCGTCAACGCCTGCTGCTGGAACGCCAGGGTTGAGCGGGCCATTTCCCCCACTTCGTCGGCGCGGCCGAGGGCGGGGATGACCACGTGGTCGTCACCGCTGACCAAGCGGCGCATGGCTTCGGTCAGCATTCGCATCGGATCAACCACCGCGCGGATGAGGAAAAAGGCCAAAGCAGCGGTCGCCGCACAGGCTACGGCGGCACCCGTGGCGGTTGCGCCGACAGCCGGCAGAATGAGGGAGGTGGCGATCGGGATCAGGGTGATGACCCACAGGCGCAGAGCGATGCGGCCTTTGGTGACGTAGCACGCCACCGTCATGCCGCTTTCCGAGCAACTGGTGGTGGCGTTGCGTTGCCAGCGGATCAGGGCTTTCGACAGTGCCTCCGCTGCGATGGCAAAGCTTCCCCCATGCAGGTCGGCATGGGCGCCTTTGCCGTCACCATCCAGTACCTTTTTCAAGGCCGTGCTGGCGGCGCCGTGGAATTTCGCGTGGAGATGGACGACTTCGGCATAGTCCCGGGACGAGCGGATTTCCGATGGCAGTATTTCCGCGTGCAGCCATTCACCAAAAGCACAGCGGTGGTCGTCGCCGACCTCGGCCGGATTGTGATTGCTCTGGCCGGTCTTGATCGCGTGGGCGATGCGCGTCCTCCAGGCGCCATGGGCTCCGAACGCTTTGGCGATTTCGGTTCCGACATCTATCTGCTTCACCGGTTCCCCCTCCCCCTCGGGCGGCGGCGCGGTCTTGGCCCTGCTTTTGGACGCCAACCCTGCAAATGTGGTTAACGACTCTATATATATGATGTTGCTAATGTAAGGGAATTGTAACTTGCCCGGGAAAATTCTTGCCGATGGACACTTCGGCTGCCTGCTCCTCACCCGAGACCGAACAGTTGTGCGATGATCTGTTCGCGTTGCTGACGCCCTGAATTCAGCCGCTGCCGGACTATCGCGACCGCTTCTTTCCGTCGTGAAGCCGCCGGGACCTCGTCGAGGAAGATGACGGCGCGGATGGGCGGTTCCCCAAAACGGTCAGGGGATCAGCAGCAGGCTTCCGGCGGTGCGCCCGGCCTCCAGGTCGGCCTGTGCCCGGGCGGCCTCCGCGAGCGGGTAGTTACCGCCGATGTCGGCGGCTATCCCGGCCCGGATGACGTCCAGGATGACGGCAGCGGAAGCGCGGTAGGTGTCGGGTTCGGCAGCGTAGGCCATCACGCTGGGGCGCGCCAGGGTGAGGGAACGCACCGGCCCCAGGGATTCGACGGTGACCGGAGGGATCGGTCCCGCCGCCTGGCCGATGCTGGCGACCGTGCCGAACTTGCGCACACAGGCCAGTGTCTTCGCCAGCAGGTCGCCGCCGATGCCGTCGATGGCGAAATCGACACCGCGGCCGGCGGTCAGCTCGGCCACGGCGGCGGGGACATTGGCATCGCGGCCGACGATGAGGTGATCCGCCCCATGCGCGCGGGCCTGCGCCGCCTTGATCTCGCTACCGACCGTGCCGATGACGGTGGCGCCAAGACGCTTGGCCCAGCGGGTCAACAGTCCGCCCAGCCCGCCGGCCGCCGCATGGACCAGCAGCACCGCCCCTGGCCCCACCGGATAGGTGCGGGTCAGCAGCATGTGGGCAGTCAGCCCTCTCAGCATCGACGCGGCGGCGAGCCGGAACGGAATGTCGTCGGGCAACAAGACGGCCCGTGTTTCCGGGAGCAGCCGGGCGGAGGTGGTGTGCCTGGCATGGGCACTGGATTGGAGGTGAAAGTCCTTCGCGGGGCGAGTTGGTAGCAACCGCGAGTCAGAGGCAACTGCACGCAGGACGGAAGCCGCAAGGCGGAAGTTCTGGCGCCGCGAG
>JAJXWP010000102.1 GCA_021781575.1 Pseudomonadota bacterium | reverse complement strand
TCGTGCAGACCCCAGGCGCCATTGGCGTAGGCCATGGCAAAGGCGACGACCGCGCCATCTTCATTGACGATGCGCTGGCAATCTTTGTCGCCGAAGCGTTCGAGCCTGTAGGCCACAATTCTCTCCTCATGCATTCTTGCAGTGCGGGCACCACATGCCCTTTGAAGGAGACGCCTGCGCTGGCTTGCCGCAACGCGGGCATTTAACATCGATGCTGCCAGCCACTTCGGCCTCCCTATCTGCCTCTGCGTAGACCGAGACTGAACGGGCCGACCCCTATGTGCCATACCCGGCAGTCACCCTTTGACCCAATCCACGTCTTCCAGCACGGGGCCATGTTTGGCCGCCGCCAGTGAAACCAGAAGTCAACCAAATATGGTCCTACTTTCACGGAAATCGCTCCTCAGGTTTACGGGCACGGCAGCACATAACGGCCGATGGGCGTCATGTGCTTGCGCAGTTCGTCGGGCAGCGTGGCGATAATTTCCTTGGCCCTTTGCTTCTGTTCCTTGGTCGGCTCGAAAACATGGTCATCCTCGTAACCCTTCTCCGGCCAAGAATATTGGCGCAGAGTGGCCAAAGTGACGCCCGCCCACCATGGCGCCTCACCGTTTCCCGAGTAGGGCTTCTGCAAGTGCGCGGGGCCGTACCACTCCTCGGCCAAGTCGGCGATCTCGCCCTTGGCGGCGTCGAGGGGGAGCACCGAACCTCATACTACGAGAATGCAGCCACTCACCTTGAAGCCCTTCTTCACCGGCCGAATTCGACGAACAAGCCGTCGAGGCCGAGTTTCTGAGCGACGGCGCGCAACGTCTGCTCACGTTGCGACGTCCAGGGCTGTCCTTGCATCGCAGCGACTGCGTCACGCTCGGCGTCGTTGATCCCGAAGAAGGGACTCAGGGCGCCAACGCGGCGACCGATCTTGGCAACCAGATAAGACCATTCCATCGTCGGCCCCATTTCAGACAGCTTGAGGCAGGGCGAGTGTTTCGGCTTCGCCGCCTGCTTTGCCCGGATCTGCTCTACCTTGGTCCAGATGCGAGCCAATTCGGTTTCCGCCGCCTTGTGCATATCCTCGCCGATCGCCAGGCAGAGCGCCGCAGTTGTCACCATGACCCCGCCGATCTCCTGGTGGATCTCGCCGACAGGCCGGTTGAACACGTAATCAACAATTTCATGCGCTTCGTCGCGTGTGCAGCCGTTCGCCTGGACAAGCTCAAGCGCCTCTTCCAGAAAGCGGTGGTTGCGCTCGATCTTGTCGCCGCTGATCTCGGGGCCGAAGCACGCCTGCATCCAGGGAGCAACGCGGGATTGAAAGGTCTCGCTCAACTGGGCCTCCCTTGATTGTCAGGCGTCGAACCCGACGCAAATTGCATCACGTAAACCGCGCGCATAACCGTCTTCCTCAGCCCGCTGAAGCGCGGCGGCGTGTTCAGCCTGCATGGCGTAGTAGCGCCGATCAGCGTCGCTGTCCTCGACGCGATACCGCGCTAATTCCGCCTCGGCCTTCCGCAGTGCCATCAACAGCCCCATCTCTTCACCGGCCTTAATCTGGCAAGCGGCAGCGCTCATCAGATCGCCCCCGAAGTGATCCTGCGCGGCACCGACAGTCGTGAATGTGTCCCCGCAAAAGAAGCATGTCCAGCCGTGTGGAGGCATCTCGTAAGTATCGGTTTTGGCCAAGATGTCGCTCCTTTACAGGGCTGCGATACCGGCAGGCGTCAAGCGCCACCGGACCAATTTCGAACCCGGCAACGGACGGTCCTTGGTCAACCATCCCGCGTTTGCACATCGGTCACGCACGGCCGGGGTGGCGACGCCTACCGGCCAATCGATGACCTCGCCGCCCTGCTCGCGAACAAATGCCAGGGCGCGCTTCATTGCCTTCGTCGGGCCGGGCACCGGTTCCTCGGGGGTGACCATGGTCGTCATCCTCTCCTATTCCGACGCCGCGGAGACGGCGAGGATGACATCCGCTTTCAGGTCGGCCAGTGCCAACACGAGTTCGCGCTTGTACCGACATTCCGGCAGAAGCCAGAGTGCCAAACGCATTACTTGGTTGGCGAGCCGAACGCGAATGGCGAACATTCAACGCTCCCTTGCCGATCATCCGCGGTCGTGCTGCGGCCAATCCGATTTGAAGCCGGGCTCCTTCGGCCATACCCGCAGACAGTCCATACACTGGCACTCGGTCTCGCTGATGGAGACGATCCCGATGTGGTCGCATCCTTCGGGATCGTAATAATCCGGCCCTTCCGGCAGCAGATCTTCAATGTCAGCCATCATCCTCTCCTTCAAAGACTGTCCTGGCTCGGATTACGGTGCCAGAAGATATATTCGGTCGTCTCCCCGCGCATGGCGGATTTTAGCAGCAACCACAAGTCCATCGGGTCGCCATGAAGTTCATGGATGCATTCCCAACGGCCATTCGACTGGCGGCGCCAGAGGCGGTTCTTCGCGGCATCTTCGTCAGCCATTGGCCTATCCACTCATGCGCTGTAGCGGCGAAACGCCGCCGCTTCGATGCGAGAATAGATCGACGGGCGACCTCCGATGCTGATCAGAATGCGGCCGGTTGCGCGATCAGTGTAGCGGCGCAGCGCCCAGTTCACGATCTTCAGGTAACGGTCGGCGTTCCCGATGGTCACGTTCCTCTCACTTAATTTGCGGTCATGTAGCCATTGCCGCCGCATGCTGGGCACCGCCACGGCTCCCGCTGAACCGCCCCGGTCCCACGACAATCAGCGCATGGCTGAATGCGGGCTTTGACCGCGTGGGTGGCTGCCGTAACGGCTTCCGCAGCGGCGATCAACATGTCACGGGCCAGCGCCAAACGGTCGGCGGCAACTCTCGCGTCATCGGTCATCAGTGCGCCAGAAATCTGGTGCGCTGCTGCGGTCGCTTCGTGAAGCGCCTGGCTGATATTCTTGGCCGTCACGTTCCTCTCCCTTACAGCCCAGCCGCGTTGCGCAGCAGGGCGTCACGCTCGTCCCACCCGAGGGCGGTCCATCGATTGAACTCGTCGGCCTGGTCGTTCCAATCCTTGACGACCTTGTCCACGAACGGGAGAA
>JAJXWP010000029.1 GCA_021781575.1 Pseudomonadota bacterium | reverse complement strand
GCGGCGCCAGAACTTCCGCCTTGCGGCTTCCGTCCTGCGTGCAGTTGCCTCTGACTCGCGGTTGCTACCAACTCGCCCCGCGAAGGACTTTCACCTCCAATCCAGTGCCCATGCCAGGCACACCTCCACCCGCTCGGCATGGCCGGGCGGCGCGGAAACGCGGGAGGCATTGTGTTGACGGCGGAACACCTCCTCGAGCTCTTGAGCCGGGAGCGCCTGTTGCGGGGGATGTTCGGTCAATTCACGCCTCCTCCCCCGTCGCGTCCCAGGTCTGGCCGCCGCGATGAGGAATGTGACTCATGGCGTGTTCCGTCAGGGCGGCGATGGTCAGGCTGGGATTGACCCCGAGATTGCTGCCGAGCATCGAGCCGTCGCAGATATACATATTGCGATAGCCGAAGACACGATTTTTTCCGTCGCATACCCCATCGGCGCGGCTGCGCGCCATGGCGGCGCCGCCCATGCAATGGGCGGTGATCGGTATATCGAGCAGGATTTCGCTCAGCGAAGTCATGGCAATTCCGCCGGCCGCCCTTGCCGCGTTGACGGCGAACGCGTTGGCCTCGGGAATGAACGCCGGGACCTTGTCGCCATAGGTGGCAAGCCGCTTGGAAAACGGCCAGAGCCAGCACCGCTTAAGGCGCATGGCGAGTTGCCCCTCCACGGTCTGCATGCACAGGAAAATAATCGTTTCCCTGGCGAAATTGCGCGGCCTCAGAAAACGGAGGGTATCCACCGGCCGTGTCGCCAAGTGCCGAAGCAACCCGCCGGTCCATGCCCCGATCCGGCTCCGCCCGCGCCGCCCGGGCACCAGCAGGGTAGCCAGCAAGCCCAGAGCGTCCGAGCCATTGGGATAGCGGACCGCCTCGATATGGGTTTGCTCGTCGATGTGGATGCCCGAACCGATGGCAATGCCGTCCGACAGATTGGCCTTGGTGCCGGGAAAGCGCACGCCGATGATGGCTTCGGCGTTGGTCCGCACGCCCCTGCCCAAGGCGTCGGAAATGTTCGGCAGCGATTTCCGTTCCCTCAGGCGAAACAGAAGGTCCTGGGTGCCGAGCGACGACGCCGCGAAGATGACGCCGCGACAAGTCATGCTCAGGCGCTTCGATCCCGAGAAACTGGGTGCGACCTGGATTTCGTAGCCGGCCGAGCCGTCCTCCATGCCGGCCAGCGGGCGAACGTCCATCACCTTGGTGCCGGCCAGGATCGAGGCCCCTTTCCGCTCGGCAAGGTAGAGGTAGTTCTTGTCCAACGTGTTCTTGGCGTTGTATCGGCAGCCAACCAGACAGCCGCCGCAGCCGTTGCAGGATTGGCGCGCAGGTCCTTCGCCGGCGAAATAGGGGTCGGCATGCGGCGTGCCGGGGGGATCGCCCTCGCTGCCGAAGAATACCGCCACCTCGGTGGGGTAGAAGCTGTGTTCCACTCCGGCCAGCCTCGCCATCTCCCGCAAGTGAAGATCGGCGGGCCCAAGGCGACGGTTGGTGGTCACGCCGAGCATCCGCCTGGCCGTGGCGTAATGGCCGGGCATGATGGCCTCCCAGTCGTTCAGTCCGACCCAGCTTCCTTGCTTCCACACCTTGTCGGGCGGGATCAGCAGGGTATTGCCATAGGTGATGGAACCGCCGCCCACGGCATTGCCATGCAGGACCACCGCGTGCCGGAAGAAGCGCAGGCTGAAGAATCCCCGCAGGCCCAGCGCCGGCCACCAGATCCACCTGCCTAAGTTCCAGTTGCTGTCGGGCAGATTGGCCTCGGTCCACCGCCGCCCCTGCTCGACAACGGCGACCCGATAGCCTTTTTCGGCCAAGCGCAGGGCGGATACGCTGCCGCCAAAACCGGAGCCGATAACGACGAAGTCGTATTGCATCAGATGGTCGTGGACCACCATGCGCCTCCCCCGGGGTCGCCGTGTCTCGGCCGGCCGTTCATCGGCCGGCCGTTCATCGGCCGCACTCCCGCAGGGGATTATTTCTGTAGAGCCATACCCTATACGTCAAGGCGAATTTTTCGCCGTTGCCTTCTGGCTGACACCCCCAAGAATGGTATCCCGGCGCCAGATTACGGAACAGCAATGACCTATAGGTGCCGTCAAACCGTTTTCGCCCTCCGGACGGGAGTTGTGGCACCGGCTGACTCTGAACGGTTATGCGTACCTCACAAACAAAGTGGGCCCAGCATTCATCGTATAGGAGCCGACAACGCGTCGAGCGTAAACCGGGAATGGGCGAAGACCTGTCTGTGGCTCGCAGCCGCCATGTGGAGGTTTAATTTCCTCACTTGCTCTGAGGTGAGCGTGGCGGTCGAGATCACCGGTTCCTCCCCTACTTCTGGAAGCAACAGCGCGAGGCGTGGCGAAATTGGATAGTACCAGGAGAGGGTATCCGGACTTGTCTCGCCATCGCCATGCAGGTTGATGAGCGGTTGATCCCCGGCAATAAATTCAAGATCCGTCGCATTCTCGACCAACACCAATCGGATCTTCTTCCTGGCCAGAAAGCGGCCCATGCCAATGTTGAACGCGAGCAT
The DNA here is from genome assembly GCA_021781575.1 of Pseudomonadota bacterium. GTDB lineage: Bacteria > Pseudomonadota > Alphaproteobacteria > Rhodospirillales > Magnetospirillaceae > DUZF01. Next base: position 58,633 of record JAJXWP010000029.1, on the reverse strand, counting down.
ATGACTCATGACGATCCAAACACGCGAGATGTCCAGCCCGTTTCCAGTTCGCACGCGGTCGATAGTTTTAACCCTGATCCCCTTGGTGCGCATATGCTGAGAGGCCAGAAAAAGGAACAGGGAAATACAGCTCTGCTCGTCAGCATAGAAGCTGAGATCCTTCTCCAAAGCCCGCTTGAGCAAAGGTAAAAAGGCCCCTTCTATCCCCGCATGATAGTCCTCGAGCGCGTTGCACCGGAATGTATGGATGAGATCATCCACCTCCTCTGATTCGCCCTCGTATGCGGTCGGGGCCGTTACCAAAGCCAGGAAATCTTCATGGGCTTTTCTTGTGCGTGGATGGACTGCATTCACATCGATCACAAGAAATCTGATCAAAGCTACATCGGCCTCGGTTAATCGCGGGATCTTATAGAAGAAGCTCTCGACCGCCACTTGTGAGGTTCCGGTAGGGATGATTTTCCCGTGCATTTTACAAAGGATTTTGCCGTCGGGCTGCGCCCAGGCCCTCAAATATTCCTGCCAGACATGATGATGCCTGCGCTTTTTAACAGGTTCACCGTTGCCCATAACGACTGTTTTCGTTCGGTACGGATTGTCCACTATTGACGCCTCTTTTTGGTGACCATAAGCCCACTCATAATAGAGTCGAACAAAACGGGAACGCAATGCGCAAAATGGCGGAAGCCTTGCGACCTCCGCCTTACTTATTGATAGCTAAAATTGGTGACAATTAGAAAGGAATCTCGTCGTCCAGGTCCGGTGGAGCGTCCCAGCCGCCACCACCAGCACCACCACCACCCGCCGGAGCGCGGCCTCCGCCCGCGGCCGGGCGGCCGTTGCCGTAATCGGCGGCGGGCGGCGCATCCCAGCCGCCCGCTCCACCGCCTTCGCCGCGGCTGTCGAGCAGTGTCAGTTCACCCCGGAACTTGCTGATCACCACCTCGGTCGAATAGCGCTCGGCTCCCGATTGATCAGTCCACTTACGGGTCTGCAGCGCACCTTCGATATAGACCTTGCTGCCCTTTTTCAGGTAGCGCTCGGCTATGTCGGCGATGCGATCGTTGAACACCACAACGCGGTGCCATTCGGTCTTCTCCCGGCGTTCGCCCGAACCGCGATCCTTCCATTGTTCCGAGGTGGCGACATTGAGACTGACGATCTTCGAACCATCCTGCCCGTGGCGCACCTCGGGGTCCCGCCCCAGATTGCCGATAAGGATCACCTTGTTGACGCTGCCGGCCATGGCCTCCGCTCCTCGAATAAAAGGTGAACAAACATATCGCTACTGGCCGGGGTCGGAAAGAGATTTTTCGGTGGCCGAGACCGGTTGCGCCGCCACCCCCGTCCCGATGGCGTCGGCGGCCAGATGGCGGATGCGTTCACGCTCGGAGGCATCGTTGCTGCGCTCGATGGCAGCGGCAAAGGCGGCCGCCGCCCCTTTGGCATCGCCCAGATGGAACAGGCTGTTGCCAAGGCCGCTCAGCGCTCCCGCATTGTCCGGCCAGCGAGCCAAGCCGGCATCGTAGACGAGAACCGCTTCCCAGGGGGAAGCCGCCTGCTCGACCCGCGCCGCGGCGCGCAGGTAGGACTCCTGATCGCCCGCCACCGGCAATTCGCCCGGCAGCATCACCGCCACCGCCCACAGGCCTCCAGCCTCCCAGTGGCGGCGCCAGCGGGCCAAAGGTTGGGCGCCGCTTCGCCCGTCGCCGCCCAGCACGGTCATGGTGCCCGCACGCAGATCGTAACCCGTGGCCACAGCCGGTGCATGGACCCCCTGCCCGATCACCACGGCATGGCCGGCAGCGACCTCGGCGAGGACGCCGTCCAGGCCGGCGACCGGAACCGCCACCTCGCCGAGGCGGCTGGCGGCCGCCGACACCGCCCAGCCGCCCGGCGCCTCCGGGCGTTGCGGCAGCAGGCCGATCGCACCGCGTGCCCGCCCGGCGGTGATCATCGCCCGATCGGGCAAACCACTCAAGCCATCGTCGATGCAGGCCGAGAGGCCTATCTCCAGGCCAGCGGCCAGCAGCAACCAAGGACAGGTAGCCGACATCCTCCTCATATTCGTGCTCCCTTGATCCTACGACATCCAGCATGTGTCACCAGACGTTGATCCTAGACCGCAGCGGTGGCTGAACGACCGGGAATTTGGCAGCAGTGACAAGCGGTAATGAGAATCACTTAAGATAAAAAGGCATTTCTCCCGGCGCGCCCTAATGGGCCTGGCGGGGCGATCGCCCTCCGTTCGACGGCGCCCTGGCCTCTTCGGTCGTACCGCCCATGAGAGGAAATCCAGTTGAATGAACAATCAATCGGTGCTGCAATCAGAAGTACCGAACCGCGCCGAATGATCACTGTCGGGCGGTAGGCTGCAAGGGGGGGGAGTCTATGCGCATTGCCCGGAAACTGCCCGCTGCGATCGTTTCTCTGGTCTTGTCCTCGGCGGTCCTGTCCGGACTTGTCGGCTACGTCCAGTCGTCCTCGCAACTGGTCGGCGCGGCCAAGCAACGCCTCTCCGGTCTGGCCCAGGCTCGCGCCGGTGAAATTTCGGCCATGCTCGATGTGTTCGGCCAGGATGCCCAGATCCTTGCCGCCGATGCTGCGGTGGTCGCCGCCGTCGGCAAATTGGGCGACGCCATCAACCGCATGAAGACCGCGGGCGTCGACCCGGTGCAATATATTCGGACGGCCTTCATAGACAAGAACCCCGAGCCGCCGGCCAAGCGTTACTTGTACACCGGCACCCTGGATGGCTCCGACTGGGGGCTGGCGCACGCCGATTACCATCCGACCTTCCGCAAGATCCTGGAGAAGCGCCGGCTCGGCGATATCCTGCTGGTCAACTCGGTCGGACGGATCGTCTACACCGCGGCCAAGCATTCCGACCTGATGGAAGACCTGACCTCGCCAGCCTTCGCCGGAACGGCACCAGGCAGGCTGTTCAAGACACTGTTCGATCAGCCGAAGGCCGGGTCGGTGCTGTTCGCCGACTTCGCACCTTATGGGCCGGCGGGCGGCCCGGTGGCATTCGTCGCCAGCCCGATCGTAGACAGCGGCGACGATTTCATCGGGGTGTTGATGCTGGAAATGCCCGTCGCACGCCTCGATGCGATGCTCAACGACCCTTCCGGCATGGGCAAGACCGGGGAAGCCATTCTGGTCGGTGCGGACGGTCAGCGCCGCAACGGCTCGCGCTTTGCCGGCCAGGCCGTGTCCGAGATCGGAAGCGTCGATCGGCAGGCGGTGGAAGCTGGCCTGGGTGGCGCCCGCGGCATCGTATCCGCGGTCGATGCAACGGGCCGTTCGGTCCTGGCAGCCTATCTGCCGCTGACTTATGGCGGCAGCCGCTGGACCCTCCTGGTGCAGGCGGACGTCGCCGAGATCCTCGCCCCGGTGGCGGCCATGCGAACCTCGCTGATCGGCGGCGGGCTGGTCATCCTGCTGGTGGCCGGCGCCGCCGGACTGTTCTTCGCCGCCCGCATCAGCAAGCCGATTTCGGCCATCACGGGGTCGATGGCGCGGCTTGCCGCGGGCGACACCGACGTGGCCGTTCCGGCCGCCGATGGCCGCGATGAGATCGGCGAAATGGCGCGGGCCGTCGCCGTATTCAAGGACAATGCCATCGAAATGAGCCGCCTCCAGGCATCTCAGGAGGAAGCCAAGCGCCAGGCGGAAGCGGAACGCAAGCGGGCACTGAACGAGATGGCCGATCGCTTCGGCGCCTCCATCTCGTCGGTGGCGGGTAGCGTCGGCCTGGCGGCGGACGAACTGAAGGGCGCCGCCGGCACCATGACCGGCCTTGCCGAGGAAGTCAGCCGCAAAGCCAATGCCGTCCACCAGGCGGCTGAGCACACCACCGCCAATGTGGAAACCGTGGCGGCGGCGGCGGAGGAACTCACCGCCTCGGTCGGCGAGATCACCCGTCATGTCGGCAAGGCCTCGACCATCGCCGCCGACGCCGTCGAGGAGGCCGGGCGGGCCAACTCCATGGTGCAAGACCTGGCGGTGGCGGCCGACCGCATCGATGAAGTGGTCAATCTGATCAATTCCATCGCCAGCCAGACCAACCTGTTGGCGCTCAACGCCACCATCGAAGCGGCACGCGCCGGCGAAGCCGGCAAAGGATTCAGCGTGGTCGCCGGCGAGGTGAAAGACTTGGCCAACCAAAGCGCCAAGGCTACCGACGAGATTCGCCAGCAGATCGCTTCGGTGCAGGAGGCCGCCCGCGGTGCGGTCGAGGTCATCCGCGGCATATCCACCACCATCGGCCAGATCAACACCATCGCCGCCACGGTCGCCGAAGCGGTGGAAAGCCAGGGCCGGGCGACCCATGAGATCGCCCGCAACATCCAGGAGGCCGCCGCCGGCACCCGGGCCGTATCGGACAACGTCGCCGGGGTCAACATGGCGGCCGACCAGGCGCACGGCTCGGCCGGACTGGTGTTGAATGCCGTGCAGACCCTGTCCGCCCAGGCCGGCGCCCTGCGTGGCGGCGTGGACGATTTCCTGGCCAAGATCAGGGGGTGACCGGTCGAACCATACCGCCGCCTGTCCGAACATGCCATGCCGGCCACCGCGCGGCTTGCATTGACCAAGCCATTTTTCGTACCTATCTCGTAGCGCTGGGCGGCATACCTCCCTCCTTGAGCATCGGAGCGGCCACAGGCGCCGTTCAGCCCATAGGTTCGGCCATCGTTTCGCCCGTCGTTTTTGGACGAATCGCCAATCCCGTTGCGGAGGATCATGACTTCCTTCATCCGCGTGCGCGGCGCGCGCGAACATAATCTGAAGAACGTCGACGTCGATATTCCGCGGGACAGGCTGGTGGTCATCACCGGGCTTTCCGGATCGGGAAAGTCGTCGCTGGCCTTCGACACCATCTATGCGGAGGGCCAGCGGCGCTACGTCGAATCCCTGTCCGCCTATGCCCGCCAGTTTCTCGAACTGATGGCCAAGCCCGATGTCGACCTGATCGAGGGCCTGTCTCCGGCCATCTCCATCGAGCAGAAGACCACCTCGAAGAATCCTCGTTCGACCGTCGGCACGGTGACCGAAATCTACGACTATCTGCGCCTTCTGTTCGCCCGAGTCGGCGTGCCCCATTCGCCGGCCACGGGCCTGCCGATCGAGAGCCAGACCGTCTCCCAGATGGTCGATCGCACCTTGAGCCTGCCCGAGGGCACGCGCCTTTATTTGCTTGCTCCGGTGGTGCGCGGACGCAAGGGCGAATACCGCAAGGACCTGCAAGACCTCCAGAAGAAGGGCTTCCAACGCGTCAAGGTGGACGGCCAACTTTACGAGATCGACGAGGTGCCGGCGCTCAACAAGAAGGTCAAGCATGACATCGAGGTGGTGGTCGACCGTCTGGTGGTGAAGGACGGCATCGCCACTCGCCTGGCCGACAGCCTGGAGACGGCGCTCGAACTGGCCGACGGCATCGCCATCGCAGAAAATGCCGAGACCCAGGAACGTACGGTGTTTTCAGCCAAATTCGCCTGCCCGGTGTCGGGCTTCACCATCGACGAGATCGAACCGCGCCTGTTCTCCTTCAACAACCCCTACGGCGCCTGCCCGGCTTGCGACGGCCTGGGGGTCACCATGCATTTCGCCGAGGATCTGGTGGTGCCCGACGACCGCAAGTCGCTGCGTGACGGCGCCGTGGCGCCCTGGGCGGGCTCTTCCTCGCAATATTATCTGCAGACCGTGGATAGCTTGGCACGCCATTACCGGTTCCGCCTGGACCAACCCTTCGCCGAGATCCCCGAACGGGCGCGCCACGCCATCCTTTACGGCTCGGGGGCGGAAGTGGTGCCGATGCGCTATGAGGACGGAGCGCGCAGCTATGTCAGCGAGCGACCGTTCGAAGGGGTCATCCCCAACATGGAGCGGCGGTTCAAGGAAACCGATTCCAGCTGGGTGCGCGAGGATCTGTCCCGCTTCCAGGTTACCGCTCCGTGCGAGACCTGCCGGGGGGCGCGCCTCAAGCCGGAGGCCCTGGCGGTGAAGCTGCGCGGCGCGGACATTTCCCAAGTCTGCGCCTTCTCCATCGCCGAGGCGAAGCAGTGGTTCAGCGAACTCGACCAATATCTGAAGCCCAAAGACCGCGAGATCGCCCGACGAATCCTCCGCGAAATCAATGAGCGCCTGGGTTTTCTCGACGATGTGGGGCTCGACTACCTGACCCTGGCGCGTAATTCGGGAACCCTATCCGGTGGTGAATCGCAGCGGATCCGGCTGGCGTCACAGATCGGTTCGGGCCTTACCGGCGTCCTCTACGTACTGGACGAACCGTCCATCGGCCTGCACCAGCGCGATAACGACCGCCTCCTGGCGACGCTCAAACGCCTGCGCGACCTGGGCAACTCGGTCATCGTCGTCGAGCACGACGAGGATGCCATCCGCACCGCCGACTACCTTATCGACATGGGGCCGGGCGCCGGCATTCACGGCGGGGAAATCGTCGCCGAAGGGACACCCGAGCAGGTAATGCAGAATCCGGCCAGCCTGACCGGCCAGTACCTTACCGGCATGCGGCAGATCCCGCTGCCGGCCGAGCGGCGGCGCGGTAGCGGCCGACGGCTGTCGGTGGTGGGCGCGCGCGGTAACAACCTGAAGGACCTCACGGTCGACTTCCCGCTAGGCGCCTTCATCTGCGTCACCGGAGTCTCGGGCGGCGGCAAGTCGACCCTGGTCATCGAGACCTTGTACAAGGCCCTGGCACGGCGCCTTAATGGGGCGCGCGAGCATGCCGCACCGCACGAAAGGATCGACGGCCTGGAGTTCATCGACAAGATCGTCGATATCGACCAGTCGCCCATTGGCCGCACGCCACGCTCCAACCCCGCCACCTACACCGGCGCGTTCACGCCGATCCGCGACTGGTTCACCAACCTGCCCGAGGCCCAGGCCCGCGGCTACAAGCCCGGCCGTTTCAGCTTCAATGTCAAGGGTGGACGATGCGAGGCCTGCCAGGGCGACGGCGTGATCAAGATCGAGATGCATTTTCTGCCCGACGTCTATGTCGAATGCGACGTTTGCAAGGGCAAGCGCTACAACCGAGAAACATTGGAAATTATTTTTAAAGGCAAGAGCATATCTGATGTGCTTGATATGACGGTCGAAGAAGCGGCGAGCTTCTTCAAGGCGGTGCCGGCGATCCGCGAGAAGATGGAAACGCTGAAGCGCGTCGGCCTTGGCTATATCCATCTGGGCCAGCAGGCGACCACACTGTCCGGCGGCGAAGCGCAACGGGTCAAGTTGGCCAAGGAGCTGTCGCGCCGTGCCACCGGCGGCACCCTTTATATTCTCGACGAACCGACCACCGGCCTGCACTTCGATGATGTGAAGAAACTCCTGGAAGTCCTTCACGCCCTTGTCGATGCCGGAAATACCGTCCTGGTCATCGAGCACAATCTCGAGGTGGTCAAGACGGCCGACTGGATCATCGACCTGGGCCCCGACGGCGGCAACGGCGGTGGCCGGGTGGTGGCGGCCGGGACGCCCGAACAGGTCGCCATGGTGCCGGAGAGCCATACCGGCCATTACCTCAAGCCCTATTTGAGCAAGGTGCTGAAGCGGGCTTGACCGTCTCGTCAGGCCCCGTCGCGGATGACGTCCATCTCCTCGGCAGTAACGATGTCGTAGCGAACCATGGCGTTGTCGACGCTCTTGGCGGTGATGGATCGCCACACCGCCAGCGCCTCCGAGCGGGTGAACGGCCCATAGGATTCCAGCTTGTGACCGGAGGCGATCCTGGCGAATTCGGTAGTGGCATATTCGCCGCCGACCACATGCCAGACCGGGCCGGCAACCTCCTCCTCCGGGCGGATGCGATAGCGGATCAAAGCATTGTCGACTGTCTTGCCGGTCAGTGCCCGCCAGGTGTCGTGCGCCTCCTTTTCACTGAAGGGCCCGTACCGCTCCTCGGTCTTGCCGGGAGCGATGAGGGTGAACGTGGTGTCGGCGTATTCGCCGCCGACCACGTAGTAGCTGCTGTTGCCCATGGTTCACCTTTCCGTGTCGCGTCCCCTCGCGCTGTTCGTAAGGGTGCGCTTTCAGAAGGGCAACGCTTATACGGCGTTCCCGGACTGCTTGGAACTGATAAAGTTCACCTCCGGCGCACCGGCAATCCGGCCGAATTCCACGCCGCCATGCCCCCCTTCAGGATGTGCAGATTGCGAAATCCGGCCCGTTGCATATGAGTGAGGCCGCTCGATGCGCGCGGTCCATGCAGGCAGGTGATGACCACGGTAGTATCGCGATGATTGCCGAGTTGCTCTTTCAATGCGGCCAGCCGGCCCGGCAGTTCGCCGATGGGCAGGTTGACCGCCCCGTCGACATGGCCCAGCTTGCCGGCGAATTCCGCGGCGCTGCGCACATCCAGAACCAGCAGGTCCTCGCCGTTGGACAGCCGACGGTAAAGCTCCGCCGGTTGGATGGCGTACCGGCGCGTTCGCCACATCTGGTAGCCACGGAACGCCAGCAGCGCCATGCCTCCCACCGCCAGCAGGGACGTCAGCTGGTTTCCCATGTCACCGCTCATCGCTCGCGCTCCTTCGCTTCGCTCCGCCGTTCTTGTATCTCTTCTTCGGCGGCGCCCCGTCAAGCGTCCGAGCGAACAAGGCCAGCGGGATTTCGCCCATGGCGGCAGGGACGCCACCTCGCGCAGCGGCGGATTGTCCACTGGACAAGAACGGCGCGCCGGCTTAAGTCAGGCCGCATGAAAGTCGTACATGTGATCGGGGGCGGCCTCGCCGGCAGCGAAGCGACCTGGCAGCTGGCCTCGGCCGGCATTCCCGTCGAACTCCACGAAATGCGCCCCCTGCGGCGGACCGAAGCTCATGGCGGCGACCGGCTGGCTGAACTCGTATGCTCGAATTCTCTGCGCTCGGACGACGCCGACTACAACGCCGTCGGCTTGCTGCACGAGGAGATGCGCCGCCTCGGCTCGCTGATCCTGGCGCAGGCCGACACGCACAAAGTGCCCGCCGGCGGTGCCCTGGCGGTCGACCGCGAGGCATTCGCCGCCGGAGTCGAGTCGGCGCTGACCAGCCACCCGCTGGTCACCATCCACCGCGAAGAGGTCACCGGCTTGCCGCCGGAGGACTGGGATTCGGTGATCGTTGCCAGCGGCCCCCTCACCTCGCCCGCCCTGGCCGAGGCCATCCGGCAGTTCACCGGCGAAGCCTCCCTCAGCTTCTTCGACGCCATCGCCCCGATCGTCACCAGGGACAGCATCGATTTCACCAAGGCCTGGTTCCAGTCCCGCTACGACAAGGGATCCGGCACCGACTACATCAATCTGCCGCTGAGCCGCGCGCAATATGAAGCCTTCGTCGACGACCTGCTGGCCGGCGACAAGCACCTGCCGAAGGATTGGGAGGGAACGCCCTATTTCGAAGGCTGCCTGCCCATCGAAGTGATGGCCGAGCGGGGCCGCGGTACCCTGGCCTTCGGTCCGCTGAAGCCGGTCGGCCTGACCAATCCGCACGAGCCGACGGTCAAGCCCCACGCCGTGGTCCAGCTGCGCCAGGACAACGCACTGGGGACCCTTTACAACCTGGTCGGCTTCCAGACGAAGCTGAAGCATAGTGAGCAGTTGCGCATCTTCCGCCGGATCCCCGGACTGGAGGCGGCCGAATTCGCCCGGTTGGGCGGCATGCATCGCAACACCTTCATCAACAGTCCGCGGCTGCTCGACCCGTTCCTGCGCCTGAAGGCACGGCCGGGCTTGCGCTTCGCCGGCCAGATCACCGGCTGCGAGGGTTATGTGGAAAGCGCCGCCGTCGGCCTGCTGGCCGGCCGCTTTGCCGCCGCCGACAGGCTGGGCGTGGCCGCCTTGCGCCCTCCGCCGACGACGGCCGTCGGAGCCCTGCTCAACCATATCACCGGGGGCGCCCGGGCCGAAACCTTCCAGCCGATGAACATCAATTTCGGCCTGTTCCCTGAGCCGTCCGACGACCGCGACGAACGGGGCCGAAGGATCAAGGGGCGCGAGCGCAAGAAGCTCTACACGGCGCGGGCGCTGAGGGACCTTGCGGAGTGGCTGCTCAGCTCGAATACGGCCGAACCCGCGCCGCAATCTGCGCGCCGGTGCTGACTTCGGTCAGCCAGAGATCGTAATCCCGCTGTAGATCGAGCCAGAATTTCGGTGAGGTGCCAAAGTAGCGGGCGAGACGCAGCGCCATCTCGACGCTCACCTCGCGCTTCTCGGCCATCAGGGCCTGGACGTGGTTGATGGGAACCCCGATGTCGGTCGCCAAACGCTCGACGGAAAGTCCCCGGGGCTTGACGAACTCTTCCCGAAGTTGCTCTCCTGGATGAATCAAGGGAACAGTTGGATTATACATGACATCCTCGCGGCCAGTTGTCATCGTTCCTGTCCAATGACTATGGCGCAGCGACCTTTCCACCCCCCGCGTGACCGCGGCGCCTTCGAACTGTGCTCTAGGATGCATGGAAAAATGGCTGAACTATGGCTCGCTCAGTAGCGGCCGACAAAAACTGTCCAGCCGAGGCGAACCGGCCGCGGGCGGGGCGCCGACCAGCCGGTGTCCATCAGATCGCCGCCCGAGCGCCGCAGGGAATTCAGATATGCTTCCGCCAGCGGTGCGACCAACAGGGCCGGAAGCGCCGCCCGCGGCACTTGGCGGCGCAGCACGCGCGCTTGCGCCAGATGGCGGCGGGCCAGCCCGGCCAGCGCCTCCGCCACCGCAGGCAACCCCGGAGGGCGGCGGCCGGCGAGCAGATCCTCGGCCGACACGCCATGCTCGGCCAGCAGATCCGCCGGCAGGCAAAGGCGTCCCATCGAGGCGTGGAACGGCACCGCCCGGAGCAACCCGGTCAGCGCCCAGGCAACTCCGACGTGATGGGCCGCCTGGGCCGCCGCCTGGTCGCGAACGCCGAGAACCTCGAGCGCCAGAAGGGTCAAGCTGGCGGAGGTGCCTTCCGCATAAGCCTCGAGCGCCGTCCGGTCCGCCGGAGCGGCGTCTTCCAGATCCAACTCACGCGCATCGAGAAGACGGTCGAACCATTCGCGCGACAACCGCCGGCCTGCAATCGCATCGGCCAGCGGTGCGGCCACCGGATGGGCCATGCGCCGCCCCTGGTAAAGCCCGGCGATGGCGTCGCGCCACCATTGCAGCCGGATTCTGCCCAACAAGGGTTCGGTGACGAGTTCGCGGACCCGTGACACTTCCGTATTGAAGGCATAAAGGCTGAACAGTGCCTCGCGGTCCTGGGCCGGGGCGAACAGTGCCGTACCGAAACGGTCGCGATCGTAGCGGCGCACCTCCTCGGCAGAATAGGACAACGGAGCTGCCATGAACGAATGTCTACTTTTTCCTGCAGGTGCCGGCTGGTGTGATATATAGGCCGCTTCGCCTTCGGGGAGAACGTTCCGGTGACCCGTTTGACGACTGTTCGTCTTGCCTGCAAGCAAATTCGCCGATGACCGTGCATATTGTCGGAGCCGGCCTGGCCGGCCTTTCCTGTGCCCTGGATGCCCGCGACGCCGGACTCGACGTGGTGATCCACGAGTCGGCCGGCCACGCCGGCGGTCGCTGCCGTTCGTGGATAGAGCCCAGCCTCGGCCGCCTGATCGATAACGGCACGCATATGGTGGTAGGCGGCAATCAGGCCGTTTTTCGATATCTCCGGCGAATCGGCGGCACCGACGGGTTGGTGGCCGGCCCCGCCGCCTTTCCCATGCTGGACCTGGACAGCGGCCGGGAATGGACGGCGACGCCGGCCCGGCTGCTTCCTTCGATCCTCGCCTCGGCCTGGCGCATGCGGCGGGCCTGCGGAAGCAGCATCTCGGCCTGCCTTGGCCGCTCGAGCAACTTCCGCCGCTTCTGGGATCCTCTCGGGGTGGCCGTGATGAACACCCCCTCCGATGTGGCCGCGGCCGGGGTGTTCCGCCGGGTTCTGGCGCGGACGCTGTGGCGCGGCCAAGCCGCCAGCCAACCGTTCCTGGCGCGCAACGGCCTGTCCGAGACCTTCGTCCAGCCGGCTTTGGCCGCCCTGGCCGCCGCCGGCGCCCAACTTCGCCTGCATCACCCGCTCCGGCGGCTGGTCCGCGATGCCGGCGGCGCGGCGGCCGAACTGGTGTTCGATGACCGCACCATCAGGCTCGCGGCGAAGGACCAGGTGGTCATCGCCGTTCCCTGGGCGGTGGCGGCCAGCCTGCTGCCGGGCCTGCCCGAGCTACCCGCCAGCCCCATCGTCAATGCCCATTTCCGCCTTGCCGCCGACCCTGCCCGATATCCGTCGGGGGGCTTTCTCGGCCTGCTTGGCGGAACGGCGCAGTGGCTGTTTCTGCGCGACGGGATTTTGTCGGTCACCGTCTCGGCGGCGGCGGCCTTGGCCGAACGGCCGGCGGACGAAGTTGCCGCGCGGCTTTGGGCCGACGCCGTAAAGGCGCTCGGCCTGCAGGGAGATCCCCTGGCGACAAGGGTAATCAAGGAGAAACGGGCCACGCTGTTCCACAGCGCCGAAGTCGAAGCCTTGCGCCCGGCGCCGGAGGTCGGGCCGAACATGGTTTTGGCCGGCGACTGGACCGCTACCGGCTTGCCCTGCACCCTGGAGGGCGCTCTGCAGTCCGGCCGCCGGGCGGCCGAGCGGCTGCTCGCTCGAACAAACCTATGACCGTATTCCTTGGGGAACGAAAAACGCGTGAGCGACAGGGATGAACCCGATATAATTTATCGACAAATATCAAAATCGTGGAGCCGCGATGTACGGCCCCGCGGCACCAGACAGGGAACGTCGGCATGATACAGCAGAGGGCGGACACAACCGAACAGCTTGAGCATTTTGCGGCAAGCCTGCTCGACAAGGTTGAGGGACTGAGTCTCGAGGTCGCCGAGATCGCCGGAACCATTCAAGGCATGACCGCCTTCGTCGGCCACCAGGAGGAACTCTTCGGACACCTGCGCAATCTGACTCACGGCCTGCGCGCGTCCATCGGCGAGATCGACGAGGCCGGCCGGCAGACCACCGCGGTCACCGGCCAGGCCGCCAACCAGTCGGTGCAGTCGTTGACCGCCGTGGCCTCTGCCCTGGGCGAAGTGCGGGAACTGGTCGACGCCGTGCGCGGCATCGAAGAGCGCCTGGGGTCGCTCGAATCGTCATTGGGCGCGGTGCGCGGCATGTCGCGCAACATCCAGACCATCGCCCGCCAGACCAATCTGTTGGCGCTGAACGCCACCATCGAGGCGGCACGGGCGGGCGACGCCGGCAAGGGATTCGCCGTCGTCGCCACCGAGGTCAAGACCCTGGCCCGCCAGGCCGACACCGCCACCACCGGCATCGACGGCACGGTAAACGTGTTGTCCAACAACATCGGGCAGTTGATCGACACCAGCACCGCCACCGTCGGCGTCGCCGATTCGGTCAGCCAGGGCGTCGGAGTGATCAATAGCGCCCTGGAAGGGTTCCACGCCGCCATAGGCACCGTGGAAAACAAGGTGACCAGCATCTCCTCGGCGGCCAGCGACAGCCTGGCCCACTGCCAGGAAGTCCTTGGCGAGATCGAGCAGTTCTTCGACGGCGTGAAGAAGACTTCGGAAAGCCTGCGCAATGCCGACGAGCGGGTAGGCAAGGTTCTCCAACAGGGAGAGGACCTGATGAACCTGATCGCCGGGGCGGGGCTGAAGACCAGCGACACGCCGTTCATCGAAGCCTTGTCCAGCGCCGCGCGGCAGGTGATGGAGATCTTCGAGAAGGCGCTCGACGAGGGGCGGATCAGCCTGTCCGACCTGTTCGATGAACAGTACCGACCGATCGACGGCACCGATCCGCAGCAGTTCGCCGCGCGCTTCACCGACTTTGCCGACAGCGTGCTGCCGGCGGTGCAGGAGCCGATGCTGAATGTCGACAAGCGCGTCGCCTTTTGCGTCACGGTCGACCGCAATGGTTACCTGCCGACGCACAACCTGGTGTATTCCAAGCCGCAGGGGAAGGATCCGGTCTGGAACAACGCCAACTGCCGCAACCGGCGAGTCTTCAATGACCGCACGGGCCTTCGCGCGGCGCAGAATACCCAGCCGTTCCTGCTGCAGACCTATCGCCGCGACCTCGGCGGCGGACGATTCGTTCTGATGAAGGATCTGTCCATGCCGCTCATGGTCAAGGGCCGACATTGGGGCGGCCTGCGCCTCGGCTACCGGATCGAGTGAGCCGGGCCGATGAGTGTCGACCCAGTGGCGATGGATGGCAGCAGACTCGAAGCCCTCGCCCCCCGGCTTCTCGACAAGGTCGAGTCGCTGAGCCTGCAGGTGGCCGAAATCGCCGGCGGCATCCAGAACATGGTCGGCTTTGTCGGCCACCAGGAGACGCTGTTCACCCAGCTCCGCGGACTGATCCATACCCTTAACGAGGCGGTAGCCGGCATGGAACAGGCCGGTCGGGAGACCGGTCAGGCGACCGGCCAGGCGGCGGCCCATTCCAGCCGCTCGCTGGCTACGGTCGCGGGCGCTCTCGACGAGATCCACCAGTTGGTGCAGTCCGTCCGCGGCATTGAAGAGCGCCTGAACTCGCTGGATTCCTCCTTGGGCGCGGTGCGCGGCATGTCGCGCAACATCCAGACCATCGCCCGCCAGACCAATCTGCTGGCGCTGAACGCCACCATCGAGGCGGCACGGGCGGGCGACGCCGGCAAGGGATTCGCCGTCGTTGCCACCGAGGTCAAGACCCTGGCCCGCCAGGCCGACACCGCCACCTCTGGGATCGACGGCACGGTGAACGTGTTGTCCAACGACATCGGGCAGTTGATTGCCACCAGCAGCAGCACCGTCGGCGTCGCCGATTCGGTCAGCCAGGGCGTCGGGGTGATCAACGGCGCGCTGGAAGGGTTCAACACCGCGATCGGCATGGTGGAAACGCAGGTCAACAGCATCTCGGCGGCGGCCACCGGAAGCCTGGAGCATTGCCGGGAAGTCCTGGCGGAAATAGATTCCTTCTTCGAAGGGGTGAAGAAGACCTCGGAGATCCTGCGTACGGCCGACCAACGGGTGGTCAAGGTCCTCGACCAGGGCGAAGACCTGATGAATCTGATCGCCGGTTCCGGCTTGAAGACCGGCGATACCCTGTTCATCGAGGCGATCATCTCGGCCGGGCGCCGCATGACCGAAGCGTTCGAGCAGGCGGTGGATGCCGGGCGGATCGGCCTCGACGACCTGTTCGATACCGACTACCGGGCGGTTGCCGGCACCGATCCGGTGCAGTACCTGACCCGCTGCACCGAATTTACCGACTTGGTGCTGCCCGATATTCTCGACCCGATGCTGGACCTCGATCGGCGGGTGGAATATTGCGCGGCCAATGACCAGAACGGCTATCTGCCGACCCACAACCGCCGCGTTTCCAAGCCGCAAGGACCGGATCCGGTATGGAACAACGCCAACTGCCGCAACAGGCGCATCTACAACGACCGTACCGCCCAGCGGGCGGCGCAGAATACCAAGCCCTTCTACCTTCAGGCCTACCGCCGCGACATGGGGGGCGGCAAATTCCTGCTGATGAAGGACCTGTCGGTTCCGGTCATCGTCAAGGGTCGGCGGTGGGGCGTGATGCGCCTCGGATACCGGGTGGAGTGACCTGATCGGCGTTGCCCTTGGCAACGCGCCTCGCGGCGCCGCAGGTCGTTGATGCCCGGCACGAGGCCGGGCATGGCGATTTCCCGTATTTCAGCAGGCCTTAGTCCGCCGGGGCGAGGCGAAAGCGCTTGGGCGTCAGGATGGTGTTCTGCGGCGCCGCGACCGGGTCTGGATAAGGAAAATCCAGAGTGTAGTGCAAGCCGCGGCTCTCACGCCGGGCCAAGGCCGAGCGGATGATCAGCTTGGCCACCAGCGCCAGGTTGCGTAGCTCCAGGAGATCGTTGGTGACCCGGAACGACCCGTAGTATTCCTCGATCTCCGACAGCAGGAGGTCGATGCGATGCTGAGCCCGCTCCAGCCGCTTGGTGGTCCGCACGATGCCTACATAGTCCCACATGAAGCGACGCAATTCCTCCCAGTTATGGGACACCACGACTTCCTCGTCGGAATTGGTCACCCAGCTCTCGTCCCAGGCCGGAAGATCGCCCGGGTTGGGCAAGCTTGGCAGCCGCGCCAGGATGTCCTCGGCCGCGGCGGTGCCATACACCAGGCATTCGAGCAGCGAGTTGCTGGCCATGCGGTTGGCACCGTGCAGGCCGGTGAAGGCCGCCTCGCCGACCACGTAGAGCCCCGGCACGTCGGTGCGTCCGCGCTTGTCGGTCATCACGCCGCCGCAGGTATAATGGGCCGCCGGCACCACGGGGATCGGCTCGCGGGTCATGTCGATGCCATGTTCCAGGCATTTGGCATGGATCGTCGGGAAATGGCTGGTTATGAACTCGGCCGGCTGATGGCTGATGTCGAGATGCACATAGTCGAGGCCAAGGCGCTTCATCTCGTGGTCGATTGCCCTTGCCACCACGTCGCGCGGCGCCAATTCGCCCCGGGAATCGAAGCGCGGCATGAAGCGCTCGCCGGTGGTCGGCACCAGTAGCCGCCCGCCTTCGCCTCGCACGGCTTCCGAAATGAGGAAGGATTTGGCCTGAGGATGGTAGAGCACCGTCGGGTGGAACTGCATGAATTCCAGGTTGGCGACACGACATCCGGCCCGCCAGGCCATGGCAATACCGTCGCCGGTGCAACCGTCGGGATTGGACGAATAGAGATAGACCTTGCTTGCGCCGCCCGTCGCGAGAACGACGGTCTTCGCGCGGAACAGCTGCACCTGGCCGTTCTTGCGGTTCAGCGCGTAAACGCCGACGCAGCGCCCGGGCTTGCCCGACTTGTCCTTCTCGCGCAGCACATCGATGGTCAGCTGGTGCTCGAAGATGTCCAGATTGGCGGTTTCCCGTGCCCGCTGTTCGAGCGTCGTCTCGACGGCCCGTCCAGTGGCATCGGCGGCGTGAATGATGCGCCGATGGCTGTGCCCGCCCTCGCGGGTCAGGTGGTAGTGAGGCTCCTCGTCGCCATTCCCGGGAGCCGCCGGCTCTTCCCGGTCGAAAGCGACACCGTAGCCGATCAGCCGCGAGATCGCCTCGCGGGCATTTTCGACGACGAAGCGCACCACGTCGGCGTCACACAAGCCGGCGCCGGCCACCAGCGTGTCGGCGACGTGGAACTCGGTCGAATCGGTGGCGTCGAGCACTGCGGCGATGCCGCCTTGCGCATGCAGAGTGCTGCTTTCGGCAAGATCCGACTTCGACAGAACGGCCACTCGCGCCTTGGGCGCGAGTTGCAGGGCGACGGTCAAGCCGGCAGCGCCGCTGCCGACCACCAGGACATCATAGGAAGGGGAAGCGCTCATCACTCGGCAGTCCAGTCCAGGCCGATATCCACGGCGCGAGCGGACTGGGTCAGCCGCCCCACCGAGACGAAATCCACCCCGGTCTCGGCTATGGCCCGGATGGTATCGAGATTAACCCCGCCCGAAGCCTCGGTCCGGGCACGGCCGCCGACCATGGCGACGGCCCGCCGCAGCGAGGGCGGCGCCATGTTGTCGAGCAGGATGATATCGGCGCCGGCGGCGACCGCCTCAGCCACCTGCTCGATCGTGTCGCATTCGACTTCCACCTCGCCGCTGCCCGACGTCCGTGCCCGGCGCACCGCCTCCCCCACCGAGCCGCAGACGGCGATATGGTTGTCCTTGATCAGCACGCCGTCGTATAGCCCCATGCGGTGGTTGCGAGCGCCGCCCATGCGAGTCGCGTATTTGGCGGCGTGGCGCAGCCCGGGAATGGTCTTGCGGGTATCGAGCAGGGTCGCGCCGGTACCGGCAATAGCGTCGACGTAACGCCGGGTCAGGGTGGCGATACCCGACAGATGCTGCAAAAGATTGAGTGCCGTCCGTTCAGCGGTCAGCAGGCCTCGCGCCGGCCCCTCCAGCCGGGCCAACACTTGTCCGGGGGCAACCTTGTCGCCGTCGGCGACCGCCGGCGCCACCCGCGCCTCCGGCACCACCCGGTGAAACACCTCGACGGCGAATGGCAGGCCGGCCACCACCATCTCCTCGCGGGCCGCCATCACCCCCCGGAACCGTAACCCTTCCGGGATCACCGAACCGCTGGTCACGTCCCCCGCGCCGATGTCCTCGGCCAGCGCCGCGTCGATCAGCCGGCCGACGGCCGAGGCCAGCTCAGGCGAGGGCGGAACGGACATTCACCGACACCGACATATCCAGCATGCGCTGCAGCGGCTTCAGTGCGGCCTGGCGCAGCTCTTCCGGCATCTCGACCCGCGGCGCATCGTTGACCAGGCACAGATAGAGTTTTTCCAGCGTATTTTTCGCCATGAACGGGCAACGGGCGCAGTCGCAACCGTCGTCCATCCCCGGCGCCGGAATGAATCTCTTGTGCGGCGCCGCCTTCTCCATCTGGTGGATGATATGCGGCTCGGTGGCGATGATGAATTCCTGCGCCGGGCTAGCGAGGACAAAATCGAGAATTGAGCGTGTCGAGCCGACATGATCGGCTTCGCGCAGGATCACCTCGGGGCATTCCGGATGGGCGGCGACGAGCGCTTTCGCATGCTGCACCTTGAGCTTCACCAGTTCACGCTCGGAAAACTGCTCGTGGACGATGCAGCTGCCCGGCCATAGCGTCATTTCGCGGCCGGTCTTCCTGGCCAGATAGGCCCCCAGATGGCGGTCGGGGGCAAACAGCACCGGCCGATCCTTCGGCAACTGATTGAGGATGGTCTCGGCGTTGGACGAGGTGACGATGACGTCCGACAGCGCCTTCACTTCAGCCGAACAGTTGATGTAGGTCACCGCCAGATGCTCGGGGTGCTGCTTGCGGAACTCGGCAAAGGGCTGGGGACGGCAGGAGTCCTCGAGGGAGCACCCCGCTTCGACGTCGGGCAGAAGAACCTTCTTCTGCGGGCTGACGATCTTGGCGACTTCCGCCATGAAGCGGACGCCGAGGAATACGATCACATCGGCATCGGTGCCCGCCGCCTTGCGCGACAGGTCCAGGGAATCGCCGACGAAATCGGCGAGATCCTGCAATTCGCCGTCCTGATAGTAATGGGCCAGAATCACCGCATTGCGCTCCCGGCGCAAGCGGTCGATCTCGGCATACAGGTCGAGGCCGGGATCGATCTGCTGCTCGGAAAGGGCAGCCCGGCCCGGCAAGACTACAGTGTCCACCAAAATGTCTCCTGGCTGGTGGAAGGCACTCTCTTTTCGCGGAAACGCTCCCCGGATGCAAGGCGCCCTTGCGTTGCCTCAGCAAATTTTTCCTCGCCTTGCCCCATCCGGCGTTTCCCCGCATCATTTCCGCCCATGCGACATTTGTGTCTTGCCATCCTCCTCCTCCTCGCCGGCATTCCGCCGGCGCTGGCGAATAACCCGTTCGGCCTGATGCTCTGGCCGGCCGCCGGCGAGCCGCTGTCGCTCCTTGCCGCGCGCGCCGCCGGGCTCGGCGTCGCCTGGTTCCGTCCGCCGGCCGTGTTCATCGATCGTTGGCGACCCGGCACCCCATGCCCGGACTGCGCCGCGCTGCGCCACTTGGGGCTGAACATTGTGCTGACCGTGCGCAGTGACAACCGCGACGCTCGGGCGGTCCCCATGCAATCCTATAAGACTATCCTGGCATCCGTTCTCGACGCCTGGAACCCGGCTGTTCTCGTCATCGAGAACGAGGAGAACCTGTCGCCCCGCTATTCCGCCGCCCCCGATCTTTACGCGATCGAACTGGCCGCCGGCTGCGCCCTGGCCCACGCCCGCGGCATTGCCTGTGCCAATGGCGGCCTGTCCGCCGACGCGGCGGCGTCGCTCGCATGGTTCACCCTGCTCGACGACGGCAAGCCCGATCAGGCCTGCGACTTCGCTCGCAACGCCTTCTACGGAGAAGCCGACAGGCAAGCCGGCGCATCACTCTGCGCCTATCGGGCCAGCAAGGACGTTCCGGCGGCGCAGCGGGCGCGCATGCTGGCCGGTGCCGACCGCCTGATGCCGATCTATCGTGCCGCACCCATCGATGTCCTGAATTTCCATTGGCACGGCCACGACGCCGCGACGTTGGCCACCACGGCCAATCTCCTGTCGCGGCTTTCCGGCAAGCCGACGATGTCCAACGATATTCGGCTGCGACCATGGGATGCAGACCCCATGTTCGTCCGTCCGCTGCTGCGCGCCGCCTTCGCCTCCCAACTGAAAGTCGCCGTGTGGTACAGCCTCGATACCGCCGGCTCGGTGTCGCTGTTCAACGACGATGGATCGCTGCGGCCGACGGGCGCGGCCTTCGCCCGCCAGATGTCGGGACGGAAGTGATCGATCAGCCGCCGGTGATGTTGCGTTCCTCGAGGGTATAGAGCTCAGCAGATATAGGCGGCACTAATTTAGTCGATGGCCCACTCCTTGCCATGGTGAACAACAGTCGGGCCTATGAGATGAAGTTCTGCCTGCTAAGCAATTCGCCGGGCAGCCCCCACCCAGCGGCTGATTTATTAGTCAGACACTCGACTGTAGTAATATATGCCCAGTGGTGATAGCATAGTCTTCGAGGTTCGATTCGAATGAGAGACCTCCTACCGATTGCGGCTGGAAATTCAAGGAATGGAGGAAGCGGAAAACAACGAAGGCGCCGACCGGCCGCCTGAACTGCAGCCGCGGCACGGCAACCGTTGTCGCGAGGCCGCGGTGCTGGCCATGCGCGCCTTCCTTGACCTGCTCGAAACCGCGGTAAGCGGCGACACCGTACCGGTCGATACGGTCAGACGCATCGCCCACGCCGTCATGGGGGCTGAAGGCGCCCTGGCGACCTATTACGATCTCCACGCCGATGGTTGCGCCGCCTTCTTCGAACTGGTCAAGACCGAACGCAAACGCACCGACTTCTTTGGCAGGGCGATCACGGACTTGCTGGTACCGCTCCTGGATGATCCGAATTCCGGATTTGAGCGCAAGAACCTGCCGCAATTCTTCTCGGCACTTCGCATGATGTTGGGCGACGACATCTACACCGACTACAAGGACCGGTGCACCGAAGTGGCCAATCAGCTGCGGGCCGGTGGAGAGTTTGTGCCGATGGACGCATTCCACGCCGACGCACGGATCCGGGACATCGTCGAAGCCACCCAGGTCGCCGTCGCCCGCAGCTTCAAGCGCTTCGACGCGCGCAAGGAATGGTTCCTCATCGTCATGAATACCGACCCGCATTCGGTATCGCTGGGGAGCAACATGTTCGTGCCGAAGAACAGTGACCAGAAATTGGCCCATGCCTTTGGCGAGGCCGCGTTCGTCCGGCTGTTCCGCACATTGTTCGCGCCGATGAGGATGGAACGGTTCGACGACCTGCGCCGCGCCGAATTCGCGCAGAAATACGGCACCCCCCCCGAGGCGGTGTTCGGTTCGCTATTCGTCGAGCTGGCCGCCCTTGACCAGTCGGCCGCCGCCGCGCCAGTCAGGCGGCGCGGGCCGGCAATCGAAACCCGCCAGCCTTCGGCGAAGCGCCGGAGGTGAGCGGGTGCAACCGAAGGAATCCAGGATTGGGCTGACGGCCTCGTTCATTTGACCATCCGAGGATCCGTCCAATACTCGGTCGGGTCATCGGAGAAACGCACCTTCACCAATCCTCGCGAGTCGGATTCCACTACCTGGGCCTTCCGTCCCTGGGCGAAGGCGATACATTTTCCCGAACGGAAGTCCTGCGGGGCTTCCGTGTAATAATCCGACATGTCGTTCATTTCCAAGAAATAGGACAGGCGAGCAAACAGCTCCTTCTCTTGGCAAGCGAAGGATTTTGCCCCTTTCGCCACATCCACGGTCTGCGCCATAGCCGGCAGCGCCAGCATCGGCAGGACAAGAGCGATCAAGACGACAGCTTTCTTCACGCCCAATCTCCCCTGTTCCGTCCCACCCGCTCGCAGCCAAGTGTTTACGGTAATCCGCCAGGCCTGTCGAGTGCGCCAAGCTTGTGCCACCGGCCTATCGTGGTGCCGGCCGCCGTGGGGCGCGAACCAAGGCGGCTACCGGCTGGCCGACATACCGCCCGTAGGCGGCGATCCAATCGGTGGAAATCGCCCGCTGGGCTTCGCCCAGGCCAAGCCGCCCCGAGCACACCAGCCGATGCAGCGCATTCTCCAGGCGATCCTTGCGGTGGGCGTTCCACGGCTGGCTGTCGTAGCTCTCCGGCCACAAATTCGCCGGATCGTTGCTGCCGCCCAACTCGAGGCTGACCAGGTGATCGATCTCGCAGCCCTGCCGCCCTGCGCAATAGCCGGTGTGATTGCCATCCAGGCCATAGGACGCGAAGACCTGTCGCCTTACCGCGGCCGTCACATGGCGCCGGGTCCTGGCATAGCCGGGGGTGCAGACCTGGTTCGCCGTGGCCGGCAGCAGCGCGCCCGGCGTAATCCGCGAATCCGGCAGGTCCGCCGCCCGGGCGGCGACGGACAGGGCCACAAGAAGGATGGCAGAAACGCCGATACGCTGCATCGCGCACCTCTCCGGAAAGGGTACTCCGGAGGCTGCTAATTTCCGGTGAACGGCCATCTCCTGCCATGACGGGAACCTGGGGCCGCCCCAACGGTTAGCCTTTCATGGCGACACCACAACCCGATGGCGCGTGACGATGAACGGACCACCGGCTTGGCAGTTCCTGCTTTACGCTGCGGCAACCATCGTCCTGATCGCCGTGATGATCGGCGCATCGGCCGTGCTCGGGCCGCGACACCGCGAAAAGGCCACGGTGGAACCGTTCGAGTCGGGCATCGTCAGCGTCGGTACCGCCCGCTATCGGTTCCCCGTCCGGTTCTATCTGGTGGCGATGTTCTTCGTTGTCTTCGATGTGGAGACGGTATTCGTCACGGCCTGGGCCATCGCCTTCCGCCAGGTCGGCTGGCCGGGATATTGGGAAATGTTGATCTTCGTCGCCGTCCTTCTGGTCGCCCTGGCCTATCTGTGGCGGCTGGGCGGCCTCGACTGGGCGCCGCGCCGATGAGCGGATCCGGCGGCAGCTTCGACGACGCCGTCCGGCGCCACCTGATCCTGGCCAAGTTGCAGGATATGGTCGCCTGGGGGCGGAAGAATTCCCTTTGGCCGTTCAACTTCGGCCTGTCCTGCTGCTACGTGGAAATGGCCACCGCCTTCACCAGCAAATATGACATCGCCCGCTTTGGCGCCGAGGTCCTGCGCGCCACCCCGCGCGAGGCGGATCTCATTGTCATTTCCGGCACCGTGTTCATCAAGATGGCCCCGGTGATCAAGCGGCTTTACGAGCAGATGATGGCACCCCGCTGGGTGATTTCCATGGGCTCCTGCGCCAATTCCGGAGGCATGTATGACATCTACAGCGTGGTCCAGGGCGTCGACAGCTTCCTCCCGGTTGATGTCTACGTGCCGGGCTGCCCGCCACGCCCGGACGCGCTGCTGGAGGGGCTGACCCTGCTGCAGCAGTCGGTGGGGACTGAGCGCCGGCCACTCAGCTGGATGATCGGGCCCCAGGGCGTCGAACGGCCACCGCCGCCCAGCCGGCGCGATCTCAAGCGGATCGACCGCCGAGGAGCCACGACCTTGCCGCCGCCTGATCGGGTGTAACCGATGGAACCGCTAGCCAAAGCCGACATCACCGGCGGCTTGCAGAGCCGTTTCGGGGCCGGCCCGCGCCAAGCCACGCGGGACGGTACGCCGACCCTGTGGGTCGCTCCGGCGCTGCTGCATGACGTCCTGCGCTACCTGAAGGACGAGGCAGATCCCGCTTACCCGATGCTGTTCGACCTGACGGCGATCGACGAGCGCATGCGCCGGCATCCCGACGACGGGCCGCAGCGGGATTTCTCCGTCGTCTATCACCTGATGTGCCTTCACGCGGCGGAGCAGATCAGGCTGAAGGTGCCCCTGACCGGCGACCCTCCCTCACTGCCCACGGTTACGGATATCTGGGCGGCGGCCAACTGGTACGAGCGCGAGGCCTGGGACATGTTCGGCATCGTCTTCGCCGGCCACCCCCATCCCTGGCGCATCCTGCTGCCGCCGACCTGGGAAGGCCACCCGCTGCGCAAGGACTATCCGGCGCGCGCCACCGAGATGGGGACGTTCTCCCTGCCCGAAGGCAAGCAGGCGGCGGAACAGGAGGCGTTGCGCTTCCGACCCGAGGACTGGGGTATGGCGCGCCAGAGCGAATCGGCAGAGTTCATGTTCCTCAATCTCGGCCCCAATCATCCCAGCGTCCATGGCGTGTTCCGCGTCGTCCTTCAGTTGGAGGGGGAAACCATCGTCGATGCCGTTCCCGATATCGGCTACCACCACCGCGGCGCCGAAAAGATGGGCGAGCGCCAGTCCTGGCACACCTACATCCCCTATACCGACCGGGTCGACTACCTGGGCGGCGTCAACAACAACCTGCCCTATGTGCTGGCAGTGGAGAACCTGGCCGGCATCACCGTGCCACCGCGGGCGCAGGTGATCCGGGTCATGCTGGTCGAATTGTTCCGCATCGCCAGCCATCTCGTCTTCTACGGAACCATGGCCCAGGACGTCGGCGCGCTGTCACCGGTGTTCTACATGTTTACCGACCGCGAGCGGGTGTTCGAGATCATCGAGGCGATCTGCGGCGCCCGCATGCATCCCGGCTGGTTCCGCATCGGCGGGGTGGCGCAGGACCTGCCGGATGGCTGGGACGCCATGGTCAGGGCCTTCGTCGAGTATCTGCCGCCGCGCCTCGACGAATATGAGGACCTGGTGCTGAACAACCGGTTGTTCAAAATGCGCACCCAGGGTGTCGGCGCCTACGACATCGACACCGCCGTCGCCTGGGGTGTCACCGGTCCGAATTTGCGCGCCTGCGGCCTGGAGTGGGATCTCCGCAAGAAGCGACCTTATTCCGGCTACGACTCGTTCGACTTCGACATTCCCACCGGCAGCCGTGGCGACTGCTACGACCGCACCGCCGTGCGGGCCGAGGAAATCCGCCAGAGCCTGCGCATTGTCGCCCAGTGCCTGGCCGGTATGCCGGCCGGCCCCTACAAGTCCGAGCACCCGCTGACCACGCCGCCCGACAAGGCGCGCACCATGCACGACATCGAGACATTGATCGATCACTTCCTCAACGTCAGCTGGGGGCCGGTGATCCCTCCCGGTGAGGCCCTGGCCTGCGTCGAGGCGACCAAGGGACTGAACGGCTATTACCTGACCAGTGATGGCGGAACTATTTCCTATCGCACCCGCATCCGCACGCCGTCCTTTCCGCATTTGCAGATGATCCCGCAGATGTGCCGCGGGCATTTGCTGCCGGATCTGATCGCCATCCTGGGCAGCATCGATTTTGTCATGGCCGACGTCGACCGATAATGAGGAAAACATGGCGTTGACGGACCAGCAGATCGCCGAAATCACCCGGCTCACCAGCCATTACCGGCAGAAATCGGGAGCCGCGGTGGAAGCGCTGAAAATGGTTCAGCGGACCAGCCGCTGGGTCTCCGACGAAGACTTGGGGGCGGTGGCATCGCTTCTCGACATGTCGCCGGACAGCCTCGACGGGGTCGCCACCTTCCACAACCTGATCTACCGCCAGCCGGTCGGCCGCCACGTGATCCTGGTCTGCGACAGCGTCTCCTGCTGGATCATGGGCTGTCGGCTGCTCGGTGACCATCTGCGGCGGCAGTTGGAGGTACAATGGGGCGGAACCACCGCCGATGATCGCTTCACCCTGTTGCCGGTCGTCTGTCTCGGCGCCTGCGACCACGCGCCGACCGTCATGGTCGACGAGGATCTCCATGGCGAGGTTACACCGGCCAAGCTGGACCAGGCACTGGAGGGTTACCGGTGACCGACGATGCGATGAGCCGCCCGTTGACCGCAGCGATCCGCCCCGGCGCCCCTCCTCCGGGCATCGCCGATTATCGGCGCTCCGGCGGTTACCTGGGGGCCGCCAAGGCGTTGCGCGAGATGACGCCCGACAAGGTCAGGGAGGAGGTCACCGCCGCCGCGCTACGCGGGCGCGGCGGGGCGGGATTTTCCACCGGACGGAAGTGGGGCTTCCTGCCCAAGCCCGACGGCGGCGATCGCTACCTGGTGGTCAACGGCGACGAGATGGAACCGGGAACGTTCAAGGACCGGCTGCTGCTGGAAGGCAATCCACACCAACTCATCGAGGGCGTCATTATCAGCGCCTTCGCCGTCCGCGCCTCCCACGCCATCATTTTTCTGCGCGGCGAATACGTCCTGGCGGCGCAACGGCTGGAAGTGGCGCTGGAAGAGGCGGCGGCCGCGGGATTGGTCGGGCAAGGTCTGTTCGGCTCGGGCTTCGACCTGGACATCCAACTGCATTCCAGTGCCGGGCGCTACATCTGCGGCGAGGAAACGGCGTTGCTGACGTCGCTGGAAGGACGGCGGGCAATTCCCCGGGCGAAGCCGCCGTTTCCGCAAACCAGCGGGCTGTGGGGTTGCCCCACCGTGGTCAACAACGTCGAGACCCTGTGCAATGTCCCGCACATCATCCGTCACGGTGCCGCCTGGTTTCGGGCCTTGAGCCGCGGCGAGGACGGCGGCACCAAGATCTACGGCGCCAGCGGTCGCGTGAGAAGGCCGGGCGCCTGGGAACTTCCCATGGGAACGACGGTGCGGGAAATCATCGAAGAGCATGCCGGCGGCATGCAGGACGGATATCGGCTGCGCGGCTTCCTGCCGGGTGGCGCGTCGACGGAATTCCTCACCGCCGAGCATCTCGACGTCGCCATGGATTTTGCCTCGGTGGAAAAGGCCGGCAGCCGTCTCGGTACCGGCACCATGGTGATCCTCGACGACCGGACCTGCCCGGTCGGCATGCTACAGAACCTCGAACACTTCTTCGCTCAGGAATCCTGCGGCTGGTGCACGCCTTGCCGAGACGGGTTGCCATGGACGGAGCGGATCCTCGAAGCCATCGAGGACGGGCGGGGCCGGCCCGAGGATCTTGACCTGCTGGCCATGCATGTGGATCACCTGGGAATGGGCAAGACCTTCTGCGCCCTGGCTCCGGGTGCCATGGAACCGCTGGCCAGCGGCCTCAAGTATTTCCGCGCGGACTTCGAACGGCACATCGCCGAAGGACGGTGCCCATGGCGGTGACGCTGACCATCGACGGCCGGGCCTTCCAGGTCGAAGCCGGCGACAACCTGCTGCACGCCTGCCTGTCGCTCGGCTTCAACCTGCCGTATTTCTGCTGGCATCCGGCCCTGGGCTCGGTGGGCGCCTGCCGGCAATGCGCGGTGAAGCAATTCCGCGATGCCGGGGACCACGCGGGGCGGCTGGTCATGGCCTGCATGACGCCGGTGGCCGACGGCATGCATTTGTCGATCGAGGACGGCGAAGCCAAGTCGTTCCGCGCCTCTGTGATCGAATGGCTGATGACCAACCATCCGCACGACTGCCCGGTCTGCCCGGAGGGCGGTGAATGCCATCTGCAGGACATGACGGTGATGACGGGTCACGTCCGGCGCCGCTACCGGTTTCATAAGCGCACCTTCCGCAACCAATATCTGGGCCCGTTCGTCGCCCACGAAATGAACCGATGCATCGCCTGCTATCGGTGTGTCCGCTTCTACCGGGATTATGCCGGTGGACAGGATTTTGATGTCTTCGCCAGCCATCGCTACGTCTATTTCGGGCGGGCCGAGGACGGCCGGCTGGAGAACGAGTTCAGCGGCAACCTGGTCGAGATATGCCCGACCGGAGTGTTCACCGACAAGCCCTTGGGGCGCCTTTACGCCCGCAAATGGGACATGGCCGGCGCGCCATCGGTCTGCGTCCATTGCGGCCTGGGCTGCAACGTCACCGTCAATGCCCGGGCCGGCCATCTGCGCCGCCTGTTAAACCGCTATCATCACCAGATCAATGGTTATTTCCTGTGCGACCGGGGGCGCTTCGGCCACGGCTTCGCCGACCTTCCGGAACGCATCCGCCAGCCTTTGCGGCAGAGCCATCCATTGACCCGGGACGCGACGCTGCGCCACCTGGCAGGGATCTTGCCGGCCGCCAAGCCGATCGGAATCGGTTCGCCCCGGGCCTCGCTGGAGGCCAATTTCGCCCTCCGCCAACTGGTCGGCCCGGACCGGTTCCACCTCGGCCTGGCAGCGGAAGAGCAGCGGTTGCTGTCCTTGATCATCGACATCCTGCAAAAGGGCCCCGCGCCGGCCGCCACCCTGGCCGACGCCGAGCAGGCCGACGCCGTCCTGGTGCTGGGTGAGGACCTGCCCAACACGGCCCCGCGCCTGGCCTTGGCCCTGCGCCAGGCAACCCGCCGACAGGCTTTCGCCATCGCCGGCCGACTGGGGATTCCCTCCTGGCTCGACAACGCCGTGCGTGACGCCGCGCAGCAGGAAAAAAGTCCTCTTTTCATCGCCACTCTCGATGCTACCCGGTTGGACAATCTGGCCACCGCAGTCTTTCGATTGCCCGACATGGAAGTGGCGCGCCTGGGATATGCCATCGCCCAGGCGATAGACGACGATGCCCCGAAAGTCTCCGACGGCTCGGCCGAGTTCCTTTCGCAGGCGCAGGTCGTCGCCCAGGCATTGGCCGAGGCCCAGCGGCCACTCATCGTCGCCGGCACCTCCAGCGGCAGCCGGGCGGTGATCGAAGCGGCGGCCAACCTTGCCTGGGCCCTGTGTCGCCGCGGGCGCGCGGCGCAGCTTTCCATGGTGGTGCCCGAATGCGACAGCCTGGGCCTGGCCCTGATGGGCGGAGGCAACCTCGCCGAGGCTTTCGCAGCCGTCGACGCCGGCGCGGTTGATACCTTTATCGTCCTGGAGAACGACCTTTACCGGCGGGCGGAACGCTCGGCGGTGGATGCCTGCCTGAACCGGCTTCGCCATCTGCTGGTCATCGACCATTCGTCCCACCAAACGGCGGCCCGGGCCGAAATTTTCTTGCCCGCTGCCGATTTCGCCGAGAGTGACGGCACCCTGGTCAACAATGAAGGGCGAGCCCAACGTTTCTTCTCGGTACGGCCGCCATCCGGCGGCATCCAGGAGAGCTGGCGCTGGCTGCGCGACATGGCGGCGGTCCGCCATGAGGGGGAACCCTTGCCCTGGCGGCAACTGGACGACGTGACGGCCGCCTGCGCCAAAGCGCTGCCCGGCTTGTCCGACATCACCAACGCCGCGCCCGGCGCCGGCTTTCGCATCGCCGGAGCCAAGATACCACGGCAGCCGCAACGCTACAGCGGGCGGACGGCGCTGCATGCCGACCGCACCATGCACGAACCAAAGCCCGCCGAAGATCCCGACACCCCGCTGGCCTACAGCATGGAAGGCGCCGCCACCAAGCCGCCTCCATCGCTGATTCCCTTCGTGTGGGCCCCGGCATGGAATTCCGTTCAGGCGATCAACAAATTCCAACAAGAGGTCGGCGGACCATTGCGGGGAGGCCCGGCCGGCAGCCTTCTGATTCATCGCAGCCGGCAGGCGAGGCGAACCTATCTCGGAGAGGTGCCGCGTCCCTTCGCGCCGCGGCGCGGACGCTGGTGGATAGAGCCTCTCTACGCCATATTCGGCAGCGAAGAGCTGAGCCGAATGTCTGCGCCCATCGCGGAAATCCTCACCTCCCCCACCGTGGCCCTGCCCCCGGCCGACGCTGCTCGCCTGGGAATCACCGAAGGCGCGCTTGTGGAACTTCGCCTGGGCGGCGAGATCCGCCGCATGCCGGCCACCCTGCATCCTGCCTTGCCGCCGGGCACCGGCGGCTTGC
Organism: Pseudomonadota bacterium; assembly: GCA_021781575.1. Classification (GTDB taxonomy): domain Bacteria; phylum Pseudomonadota; class Alphaproteobacteria; order Rhodospirillales; family Magnetospirillaceae; genus DUZF01. The sequence continues at coordinate 28,930 of JAJXWP010000029.1, read as the reverse complement.
TCGCCGGCACACCGGAGAGCATCGGCCTCATCCTGCCCGGCTGGGGTGAGATAAAGGCCTGCGAGGGCACGCCATGATGGCCGGCCTGGCCAATGTATTCGGCATCCTGCTGGTGCTGGTGATCACCGCTGCGCTGCTCACCTGGGTCGAGCGGCGTCTGCTCGGGTTGTGGCAGGACCGCCTCGGGCCCAACCGGGTGGGGCCCGCCGGCCTTCTGCAGGTGGTCGCCGACATGATCAAGATCCTGTTCAAGGAGGATTGGGTTCCGCCCTTCGCCGACCGCATCGGTTTCATCCTCGCACCGGCAATCGTCATGGCCGCGCTGCTGCTCGGTTTCGCCGCCATTCCGGTGACGCCCGGCATCGGCGTCTGGCCGGTGGATGGCGTCGGCCTGCTGTTCATCCTGGCGATGATCTCGCTGTCGGTCTACAGCACGGTCCTCGGCGGCTGGGCGTCCAACAACAAATACGCCATCCTGGGCTCCCTGCGCGCGGTGGCGCAGATGCTGAGCTATGAGGTGTTTCTCGGCCTGTCCCTGCTGGGGGTGGTCCTTCAGGCCCGGTCGTTCGACCTTCGCCAGATCGTCGCGGCGCAGGCAGGAATGTGGTTCGTCGTCCCACAGTTCCTTGGCTTCCTGGTGTTCATGACTGCCGGAATAGCCGCCATCCACCGCCTGCCGTTCGACCTGCCGGAAGCGGAAAGCGAACTGACTGCCGGTTTTCACACCGAATATTCCGGCATGAAGTTCGGCATCTTCTTCATCGGCGAGTATGTGGGCATCGTTCTGGTCTCGGCCATGCTGGCCACCCTGTTCTTCGGCGGCTGGCTTGGGCCGGTCCTTCCGCCGCTGTTGTGGTTCCTGATCAAGACCGGCGCGTTCGTCGCCTTCTTCATCCTGCTGCGCGCCGCCTTGCCCCGCCCCCGCTACGATCAACTGATGGCCTTCGGCTGGAAACTGCTGCTGCCGTTGGCGCTGCTCAACCTGATGGTTACCGCCGCCGTCCTGCTGGCCTTTTGACCATGTACAGCCTGCTGAAAACCCTTTGGCTGATCTTCCTGCACCTGTTCCACCGTCGGGAAACCATCGAATATCCCGAGCGGAAAGCCTATCTGGCGCCGCGGTGGCGCGGACGGATCATCCTGTCCCGCGATCCCGACGGCGAAGAGCGCTGCGTCGCCTGTTATCTGTGCGCCGTCGCCTGCCCGGTGGACTGCATCGCCCTGCAGAAAGGCGAATTGCCCGGCGGCCGATGGTATCCGGAATATTTCCGCATCAATTTTTCCCGGTGCATCTTTTGCGGCTATTGCGAGGACGCCTGCCCGACCTACGCCATCCAACTCACCCCAGACTTCGAGATGAGCGAATATGACCGCCGCAACCTTGTTTACGAGAAAGAGGACCTGCTGATCAGCGGCGTCGGCAAATACCCCGGCTACAGCTTCTACCGGGTGGCCGGCCTGGCCATTCCCGGCAAAGACAAGGGGCAGGCGGAAAACGAGGAGCCACCCTTCGACCCGAAGACGCTGTTGCCGTGACGGCCGTCCGTCGGGGCGCGCCGGACGGCGCCAGCACCTGGCGGTTGCAAAGCTTGCATTGCGAAGAAGGAGACCTTGCCATGACCGTCACCTTCTACCTCGCCGCCGTGGTCGCCGTCGCCGCCACCTTGCAGGTCATCATCAGCGCCAACGCCGTTCACGCCCTGCTCTCGCTGATCGTCTCACTGCTCGCCGTGGCGGTGGTCTTCTATGTGCTCGGGGCACCCTTCGCCGCCGCCTTGGAAGCAATCGTCTATGCCGGAGCGATCATGGTGTTGTTCGCTTTCGTCGTCATGATGCTCAACCTGGGCGCCGACGCCACCAGACAGGAACGCGGCTGGCTGGTCCCCGCAATTTGGGTCGGGCCGACAGTGCTGTCGGCGGTGCTGCTCGGCGAACTGGTCTATCTGCTGAGAACAGGCAGCGCTCCCGCCGGCGGCGCGGTGGTCTCTCCGGAACCGGTCGGCGCCTTGCTGTTCGGGCCTTACGTGCTCGCCGTAGAACTGGCCTCCATGCTATTGCTGGCCGGATTGATCGCCGCCTTTCACCTCGGGCGGTCATCATGATCCCGCTGTCCCGAGGCCTGCTGCTGGCCGCCGTGCTGTTCGTTCTTGGCATGGCCGGTTTGCTGGCGCGGCGCAACCTGGTCTTCATCCTGATGTCGGCCGAGGTCATGCTGAACGCCACCGGCTTGGCCTTCGTCGCCGCCGGCTCCCGATGGCACCAAGCCGACGGGCAGGCGATGTTCATTATGATCCTTGCCCTGGCGGCGGCCGAGGTGGCGGTCGGTCTGGCGATAATTTTGCGCATCCATCGCCGCAAGGCGACCCTCGACGCCGATGCGATCAGCCGAATGCGAGGGTGAGATGCCCCTTCCCTTGCTACCCGCCCTGCCCCTCTTGGGTTTCGTCATCCTGTATCTTACGGCAGGCCGTCTGCCGAAACGCGCCATCGAAGCCATCGGCGTCGGTTCGGTCGGCATTTCGGCGGTCCTGGCATTGCTGATAGCCGCCGATTTCCTCCGCGGGTCGGAAATGCCGGTCGACACCGCCTGGCCCTGGATGACCCTGGCCGGCTTCGCCCCCCGATTCGGCTTCCGGCTCGATTCCCTGTCGCTGGTGATGATTCTGGTGGTCACCTTCGTCGGTTTCCTCATTCACCTTTATTCGGCCGAATACATGGCGGCGGATGAAGGCTACGACCGCTTCTTCGCCTCGATGAACCTGTTCGTCGCCGCCATGCTGGTGCTGGTGCTGGCGGACAACCTGCTGTTCCTTTACGTCGGCTGGGAAGGGGTGGGCCTGTGCAGCTACCTGCTGATCGGCTTCTGGTACCCCAATTCGGCCAACGGGCTGGCGGCCCGCAAGGCGTTCGTCGTGACAAGAGTAGGCGATGCCCTGATGACCGTCGGATTGCTGCTCATTTACACTCGCCTGGGCAGCTTCGACATCCAGACGGTGATGGCTCGCGCTCAGCAACAGTGGCCGCCGGGGTCGCTGGCCGCCGTGGCGGCGGCGGCCTTGCTGCTGGGCGGCGCGATCGGCAAGTCGGCGCAACTGCCGCTGCAAACCTGGCTTCCCGACGCCATGGCCGGCCCAACCCCTGTTTCCGCCCTGATCCACGCCGCCACCATGGTGACGGCCGGTGTCTACCTGATCGCCCGCACCCATGTGCTTTACGAGCTGGCGCCACCGGTCAAGCTGGCTGTCGCGGCGATCGGCGCCGCCACCCTGCTGGTGGCGTCGTTCAGCGCGTTGACCCAGCGGGATATCAAGAGGATCCTCGCCTATTCCACCATCAGTCAGATCGGCTACATGTTCCTCGCCCTGGGAGTGGGCGCCTGGGCCGCCGGCATCTTTCACCTGATGACCCACGCCTTTTTCAAAGCCTTGCTCTTCCTGTCGGCGGGGGTGGTGATCCACCGCATGCACGAGGAGCAGGACATTTTCCGCCTGGGAGGATTGCGCCGGCAGATGCCCCTGGCCTTCTGGAGCTTCCTGATCGGCTCCGCCTCGCTGGCGGCGCTGCCGGTGGTGACCGCCGGATTCTACAGCAAGGATCTGATCGTGGCCGCCGCCTGGGCCGACAGCCCATGGCTCGGCGGAGCCGGGCTGCTGGGCGCCTTTCTGACCGCTATATACATTTTCCGCGCCGTATTCATCGTCTTCGGCGGCCCGGAAAGGCACAAGCCGCACCGCCCCACCGGCCGCCGCATCGCCGTTCCTTTGATCGTCCTGTCCATCCTTGCGGTAGTGGGCGGGTTCGTCCAGCTACCTTCGGCGCTGGGCGGCAGCCCGCTGTTCTCCGACTTCCTGGGCAAGACCTTGCCCTCCGCACCGGCGCGGGCGGAAGCCGAGGCCGGGGTGACGCTGGCCTCCGCACTGATCGCCCTGGCCGGAGTAGGCGTCGCCTATCTGATCGCCGTGCGGCACTGGTTCACCACCGCCCTGAATGCCCCCCCGGCCCGCCTGGTAGGCTACTGGTGGAGCATCGGCTGGGGCTTCGACCTGGCCTATGACCGGCTTCTGGTGCGGCCGTTTCTTTGGCTTCTGTCGCGCAACCGCGCCGATGTCGTCGACAGCTTCTACACCGCGCTCGCCGCCTTCTGTCGGCAGATCTACCGGTTGCTCAGTGGTTCTCAGACCGGGCGCCTGCGCTGGTATGCCGCCGGCATTGCCGCCGGTTCCATCGTCGCGATTGCCATTTCGGTGTTCACATGACCCTGGTTTGGCTGGTGCTGATCCCTCTTCTCGGCGGCTGTCTTGCCTGGTTGGCAGCACGACGGAGCCCCGCATGGGCCCGATGGATCTCCCTGGTTGCCCTGTTTGCCGAACTCGCCCTGCTGCTGGTGCCGGTGACGGGTGGGCACGGCCGTTGGCTGGCGGAAGTCGATCTCCCATGGGCTCCACCCCTGGGCATCCGCTTCCATCTCGCCATGGATGGCCTTTCCTTCGCTCTGATCCTGCTGACAGCGGTGTTGGGAATCCTGTCGGTCCTCGCCTCATGGACCGAAATCACCGAAAAGGTTGGCTTCTTCCACTTTAATCTTCTCTTGACCCTTACCGGTGTGGTCGGTGTTTTTCTCGCACTGGATCTGCTGTTGTTCTTTTTTTTCTGGGAACTCATGCTGATTCCAATGTATTTCCTGATAGTCGTGTGGGGGCATGAGCGGCGGGTCTATGCGGCGATCAAGTTCTTCCTGTTCACCCAAGGTGGTGGCCTTCTTTTGCTCATCGCCATCCTGACTTTATCGTTTCTTTATTTCCGCCAATCCCACGTCGTAACATTCGACTACCTCACCCTCCTGAAAATTCATCTTTCACCAGGCACAGACACACTGCTGATGCTGGGTTTTTTCATCGCCTTTGCGGTGAAGCTGCCGGCGGTGCCCTTCCACACCTGGCTGCCCGATGCCCATACCGAGGCTCCCACCGCCGGCAGCGTCGTGCTGGCCGGGCTCCTGCTGAAGACAGGAGCCTACGGCTTGCTGCGCTTCGTCATTCCACTGTTTCCCGACGCTTCGGTGCATTTCGCCCCCTTCGCCATGGGAATGGGAGTGGCGGGCATCATTTACGGCGCGACCCTGGCCTTCGCCCAGACCGACCTCAAAAGGCTGGTGGCCTATAGCAGCGTCAGCCACCTCGGCTTCGTCCTCCTGGGAATCTATGCCTGGAACGGACTTGCCTTGCAGGGCGTGGTGATGCAGATGCTGGCTCACGGCCTCAGTACAGGCGCGCTGTTCATCCTGGTCGGAGCCCTGCAAGAACGACTGAAGACCCGCGACATGGGCAAGATGGGCGGCCTGTGGACCAGCATGCCGCGCCTTGCGGCGATCGCCATGTTTTTCGCCGTCGCCTCCCTCGGCCTGCCCGGCCTGGGTGATTTCGTCGGCGAGTTCCTGGTTCTGCTCGGCACCTATCGCATTGCTCCCGCGTTTGCCGCGGCGGCGGCAGCCGGGCTGGTGGCCAGCGCGCTCTATGCCCTGCTGCTGATCCAGCGGGTCTTCCACGGTCCTCCGTCGGGGACCGGCGGGGCGCCGCCAGACCTGGCGCCGCGCCACTTGTTTGTCATGGGGATCATGATGGCCGGCCTGGTGTGGTTCGGCATGGCGCCGCAGCCGGTGTTCGATGCCGTAGCCCCCGGCCTGGACAATATCACCGCATTCGCGAGGATCCCATGAGCGGAGACGACATCCTCGCCATCCTTCCGTTGGTCGTCCTGGGAGCCGCATTGAGCATCGTGGTCCTGGGTATCGCCTTGCGGCGTGATCATCGCCAGGCAGCGATCCTGGCGGCGGTGGGATTGGTGCTGACATTCGCCAGCCTTTGGCCGGCTGCCCTGGCGGCGCCGCGCCAGGTTACGCCGCTGTTCGCCATCGACGGTTATGCCCTGCTGCTGATGGGCCTGATCATTGCCGAAAGCTTTGCCGTGTTGCTGCTGGCCCACGGTTACCTTCAGCATCTGGGCAGTTCGGCGGACGAGTTCTATGCCCTGTTGCTGCTGACCACCCTAGGGGGGCTGGCCCTCATCGCCGGCAGCCATTTCGTCTCGTTCTTTCTCGGCCTCGAGACGCTGACCATCCCCCTGCTCGGGCTGATCGCCTATCCGTCCGACCCTCCGCTCCCGCTGGAAGCGGCAATCAAATACCTGATCCTGGCCGCCATGTCGTCGGCGCTGCTGCTGTTCGGCATGGCGCTTGTCTACAGTCGGCTGGGTACCATGGAGTTCGCCCGCATGGCGGTGGCGCAGGCGGGCGAAGGTCAGGGCCGCGACCTCTTGTGGATCAGCGGCGTGGCGCTGATCTTCAGTGGAGTCGCCTTCAAGCTGTCGTTGGCCCCCTTTCACCTGTGGGTAGCCGATGTTTACGAGGGGGCGCCGGCCCCGGTAACCGGCTTCGTCGCGGTGGTGTCGAAAAGCGCGGTCTTCGCCCTTCTGCTGCGTTATTTTCTGGCTGCCGGGGTGTTCCGGGATCCCACCGTCGACCTGATGGTCGGCGTTTTCGCCATTGCCTCGATGCTGGCCGGCAACCTGTTGGCCTTGCTGCAAAATAACGTCAAGAGGCTGCTGGCTTACTCCTCGGTCGCCCATCTCGGCTATCTGTTGGTCGCCTTTCTCGCTACGGGAGCCGCGGCCGTCGAGGCGGTCCTCTACTACCTGACCGCCTACGGCGTCACCACTTTGGCAGCGTTCGGCGTCGTCACCGTGTTGTCCACCGGCAACGGCTCGACCGAGATCGTCGCTCTGGAAGATTATAGAGGCTTGGCCTGGAGGCGCCCCTGGCTGGCCGGCGCATTCATCCTCAGTCTGCTGTCGCTGGCCGGCCTACCGCTGACCATGGGATTCTTCGCCAAGATCTACGCCGCGGCGGCCGGCATACACCAGGGCGCCTGGCCGCTGGTCGGCGCCCTGGTCGTCGGCAGCGTCATCGGCCTTTTCTATTACCTGCGGGTCATCGTCGTCATCTGCATGCCGGGCACCGCGGAGATCCCACAGAGGGCCGAGGCGGGCACGGGGTCCGTCCTGGGGCTGGCGACCTTGGCCGGCCTGACCGGCGTACTGGTCTGGCTCGGCGTGTATCCGGCTCCCGCCGTCGGCCTGATCCGCGGCGCCGCACGAGTGATCGGGCTCCCCTGACCTGTTGAATTTGCTACCCGCTGCGAGCCACCCGCCGCATGATGTCAATTCCCTTGATCATCTCGTTCTGCATGAAATCGGCTCGTTTCACCGGTCCGCCGGCGTTGTCGTGGGGGAATGTGCGGGCGAAGCTGTTCAGCTTGACCGTCAAGTTGCACAGGATCGCTCCGATCGTCACATGCTGGCGTTCGATGAGTGCCTTGACCGCGCGGAATTCCTCCTGCGTCATATTGTTGAACAGATGGCGCGTATGGTTCTCGATCACCGCCAGGCGATCGCTTATCCCCGATCGCAACCCCCCCAGGACCGATTCGATGAGGTCGCATGACCGCATCAGATTGAAATCCCGCTTCAGTTGGTAGCTGTTACGAACCATCGTCAATGCCCTGATACAAGCGCCGAAATAGGGAGCCAGGCGATCAAGGCAATGTCGGAAATAGGACAGAGATAGGAAGGTGTCCCCGTAGTCTTCGAGAAATTGCGGGATTTCCGTCACCGGGACATCCAGCCGTCTCGCCAAATTGCCCAGGCGCTCGCGGGCCAGCGCGACGTCCGGATCTTGGAACAGCCTGATGACACCCTCGAACGAGGTAATATCCGTCGTCTCATTGCCAAATATCATCTTCACCAAAGGCCGGGTGAACGCCAGCATATATTGACCAAGCTCGGCCCTCTTGCGTTCCGACAGTTGCAGTGAATCGATATCGCTGACCTGTATTCCGCAATGTCGCAGTGCAATGCGCAAAGAATAGACATCAAAGCTGGGAAGCAATGCAAGCTGCCGCAACAGGGCATGGTCAGGATGGACGCACCCTTCCGGCCAGGCGAATTTTTGGGGAAGAGCCTCTACGCTTAGCTGCCCTGACCCCGCCTGGTCATCCCGAAATATTTCCACGACGCTTTGCAAATGGCTGTTCTTGATCATTCGGGCCGGCTGTAGCAGCACCGTCTCGATCGGCAAGATATTCAATGGAAGGATGAACAGCGAATCGATATCGCTGTCCTCAATTGGCGCAAGGATGTCCTGTGTCACGAAATTCCGCCCCTGGATCGGTTTCACCGCCACCCTCAAGAAAGACTGGGCATTTTGCCTCTATTGAAACCCAGGGTAACACAGCCATGAACAGTTGTTCGTGCCATTCTTGCGGGTAACGCGGCGCATCGCCCGCTTTGCCCGAGGCGCCGCCATTGCGACCTAAGTTCAATGTCTCGCGCCGAGCACGTTGTCCTATCCTGGGAAAAAAGGGAAATACGTTTCCGCCGCCTATGCCTGGAATGATGGAGGGAGAACAGCGCCGATGCCAATGCGTGTGACAATGGTCCTATCAGCACTCAGCTCGGTCATAGTTCTTCTTATTTTTGCACTGTTCTCGCACAGCCAGGAGGTCACGCTCGAGCACCTTGCCACCGACATTTATGACAAGGCGTTTACTGGGCTCGATTTCGCCCATCGCCTGCAGACGGACTTTGCGCGCTTTGCCGCCTTGCACCGGTCCGATGCGTCCATTGACGACGACGAGGACAAAGCCGAGTTGGCCCAAATTGTCCGCGAGATGGATGCCACGGTGCAGCGCTCGATTACCGCCGACACCAAGGTGCAGGGCCTGGCCCTCGGCAGGAAGCTGCAGGCCCTGAGCCAGGTCGATACCGAAACCGGGGCCTTCGCCCTGGCCAATCGCCTGGCCGACATCAACACCGGCATTGCCAGCCTGATGCAGCGATTCAATACCGATGCCCTCGGCTATCGCCAGAGCCTCGAACAGGCCAAGCGAAAGAACGGCCGGGCTCTCCTGGTCGCGTCGATCTCTTGCGCCGCCCTCGCCTTGGCAGTGAGCTTCGCCATGTCCCAGCTGGTCGTTCCGTCGCTGCTGCGCGCGGTCGCCATCGCCAAGGCGATTGCCGAAGGAAAGCTCGACAACGCCATCGTCGCGCGCCCGTCCCGCAGCGAGACGTCGCGGCTGCTCAACGCCCTGGCCAGGATGCAAGCTGCCATCGCCGAAAATATTCGCGGGATTGAAGACAGCCACGCCGCCGAGGCGGCCGAGCGGGCACGCCAACAGGCCCGGCAGCAGGCTCTGGAGCGGCATATCCTGTCGTTCAGCACCAGGATCCGAGGCGCCGCGAGCGAAGTGAGCAATGCCGCCGGCACCCTTCAGAGGACATCTGAGAGCATGACCGGCATCGCCGGGCGCACCGCGGATCAGGCGCAGGCCGCCGGCGCAGCATCGGAAAATGCCTCAAGCAACGTTCGCGCGATCGTCGCCTCCGCCGAGCAACTGAACACGTCGATCTCCGAAATCGGTACCCGTGTCGCCGATTCCGCATCGATCACCGCCGAGGCTGCGCAAGAGGCCGAAAAGGCCAACCTTGTGGTGGAAAGTCTTGCCGGAGCGGCACAAAGGATCGGCGAAGTGGTGAATCTGATCCAGATCATCGCCACTCAAACCAATCTTCTCGCTCTCAACGCCACCATCGAAGCGGCTCGTGCCGGAGAGGCTGGGCGCGGATTCGCCGTAGTGGCCGGCGAGGTGAAGACCCTGGCGACACAAACGGCGCGGGCCACCGAAGAGATCGCCGAGCAGATCGGCGCCATCCAGGGAGCGACGGCCGAAGCCGTGGGGGCAATCCGCGGCATCGGCGGGACGATCCGGCGCCTCAGCGAGATCTCGTCGGCGGTGGCACATGCCGTCGACCGCCAGGAGGCCGCGACGCGGGGGATTTCCCACAGCAGCCGGGCCGCTGGTACCGGCAATGCGGAAGTGTCCTCCCGCATTGCGGAAATGAGCCAGGGAGCGTCGGACACGGGAAGCGCGGCCCGGCAGGTCCTCGCCTCGGCCCAGGACCTGCGGCGTCAGGCTGACACCCTGCGCGGCGAATTCGAGCAGTTCGTCGACACCCTCCGGCAAATCTAATTTTCCAGCGCCCATTGCGGGCGCGGCTGACTCGTAGCGAAGCGAAGATGTGCGCGGAGCGCATGCACCCGCCCGGCGAGATGACGTAATGGGCCAGGTTGATCCAGGTTAGTGAAAGTGCGCCCGAGCCGCGGTGAAATCGCTGGTAGTGCCGGGATGCGTCTCCCAGACCGGCAATACGATGGGTGGACCGCAACGATGCGACACTCCCCCTCGCCGTTCGGGCCGCCCTGGGCGTCGGCATCGCCACCGTCCCGCCTCTCAATCCCCAGGGAGCGGTGCCGGCGCCTTTCGCCTTGCCCTCCTGATCAGGAACCGCAGGCGTATGGTCGAGCGTGACAAGGGGACCGATATTTCCGCTCTCCTGGCCGAAGTCGCGGCGGTGGCCGCCGAGTTGCACCCCGGTGCGGTTCGCCGGCAGATCGGCCTGGACACCCGCCTGGATCGGGAACTGGGCTATGACAGCCTGGGGCGGGTCCAACTCCTGTCCCGTCTGGAAGGGCGATTTGCCGTCAGCCTGCCAGACCGCGTGGCGGCCGAGGCGGAGACGCCGAGGGATCTGTTGCGGGCGCTCCGCGCCGCGCCGCCGGCGCCCTATCGGACTTCCCCGGCGCCTCCCCCCCTCGCGCCGCCACCGATGGTGGCTTTCGGCCCGCCCGATCATGCCCAGACCTGGATCGAGGTCGTCGAGTGGCACGCCAGGCACAGGCCGGGCGCAGTGCACCTTCGCTTTTACGCGGACGATGGCGAGGGTGAGACCCTGACCTATGGTGAGCTTCTGAGCGAAGCGCGGCGCCTGGCGGACGGTCTGCGGTGCCGTGGCGTTGCTCCCGGTGACCCGGTGGCTTTGATGCTGCCCAGCGGGGCCGACTATTTTCGATCCTTCGTCGGCGTGCTGCTCTGCGGCGGGGTGGCGGTTCCGCTCTATCCCCCGTTCCGCCTGGCTCATATCGAGGATCATCTCCGCCGCCAGGCCGCCATCCTGGCTAATGCCCGGGCGCCTTTGCTGATCACCAGCGCCGAGTTGCGGCCAGCCGCCGGCCTTCTGCTCGAGTCGGTCGAAACGCTGAAAGCGATCGTCTCGCCCGCCGACCTGGTCGGCGCAGAGGCAGCCGCCCAGCCCAGGGCATCAGCGGCGGAAACGGCACTGCTGCAGTACACCTCGGGAAGCACCGGTGGGCCCAAGGGGGTGATCCTCAGCCATGCCAACCTCTTGGCCAATGTCCGGGCCATCGGCCGAGCCATCGCCATCGGGCCGGCAGACGTCACCGTCAGCTGGCTGCCCCTCTACCACGACATGGGATTGATCGCCGCATGGTTAGGAAGCCTTTATCACGGGATCCCGCTGGTACTGATGTCACCCCTGTCGTTCATCGCCCGTCCGGTCCGTTGGCTGCGGGCAATCCACCGCTATCGCGGCAGCCTTACCGCAGCACCCAATTTCGCCTTCGACCTGTGCGTCCATCGCTTGGCTCAGGCGGATCTGGCCGGTCTCGACCTGTCCAGCCTGCGGGCCGTGCATAACGGCGCCGAAGCCGTCAACGCCGAGACGATGGAGCGCTTCATCCAACGACTGGCTCCTTGCGGCCTCCGCCGCCAGGCCATGATGCCGGTCTACGGGCTCGCCGAAGCATCGGTGGGCCTGACCTTTCCGCCGCTGGGCCGCGGGCCGCTGATCGACGCGGTGGATCGTCGATCCCTGACCGCCGAGGGCTTGGCCGCTGCCGCTGCCGACGACGACCTTCGGCCGCTGCGGTTCGTTTCCTGCGGGCGGCCTCTCCCCGGCCACGAGGTCCGAGTGGTCGACGATCAGGACCACGAACTGCCTGACCGCCGACAGGGACGCATCCAGTTCCGCGGCCCCTCGGCCACCTCGGGATATCTCCGCAATCCCCACGCCACCGCCGAGTTGTTCCACGGCGACTGGCTGGACAGCGGCGATCTCGGGTATATCGCCGGTGGCGAACTGTACGTCACCGGCCGGCGGAAGGACATGATCATCAAGGCCGGCCGCAACATCTACCCCGAGGAAATCGAACAGGTCGTCGCCGATATCGAAGGCATCCGCCGGGGTGGTGTGGTGGCCTTCGGTGTCCCGGACCGCAAGCAAGGCACCGAACGCCTGGTCGTGGTGGCGGAGACCCGCCTCACCGACAACGCCCGGCGAACGCTGCTGGAACAGACCGTGGCCGGGACGGTGGACGGTATTCTCGGCATGCCGCCCGATCAGGTGGTGCTGGCGCCACCCAACACGCTGCTCAAGACATCCAGCGGCAAGCTCCGGCGTGCCGCCTGCCGCAAGCTTTTCGACGAGGGCAGGATCGGCCGGGCGCGTCCCGCCGCCTGGCGTCAGCTGGCGGACTTGAAGGCGCAAGCGGCTCGCGGCGAGTTGCGCCGCTTCTCGGCCGCGCTGCGGGCGACGTTCGTCGCTGCCTTGGCCTGGACCGCGACGGCAGCATTCGGGCTGTGCGCCTGGTGCATGGTGATGGTTACCCCCGGCATCGACCGACGATGGCGCCTGCTTCGCAGCCTGTTGAAAGGACTGGCCGCGGCAAGTGGAACACCGCTGGTCCTGCATCGGACCGGCCGGGTACCGACCGGTCCGGTGGTGTTCGTCGCCAACCATTCGAGTTATCTCGACGGTTTCGTCCTGGCGGCCGTGCTGCCCGGCCGCCTTGCCTTCATCGCCAAGGCCGAATTGCTCGGCAGCCGGGTGACGTCCCTGCCTTTGCGGCGCCTGGAGACCTGCTTCGTCGAGCGCTTCGACCGCTCCCGCAGCATCTCCGACGCCCGCACGCTCCTCGGCGGGCCGCGCCAGGGAGCCAGCCCGGTGTTCTTCCCCGAAGGCACCCTGACCCGCATTCCCGGCCTCAGACCATTTCACATGGGGGCCTTCCAATTCGCCTGCGAACAATCATTGCCCGTCGTCCCGGTGGCGATCCGCGGCACGCGCTCGGTGCTGCGCGACGGGTCCTGGTTCCCCCATCCGGCTACGATCACCGTCACCATCGGCCAGCCGATCAAATCCACGGCCGCACCTGCCGCCGATAACTGGGGCCGAGCCTGCTGGCTGCGTGACCAATGTCGCCGCTTCCTGCTGGCGCATATCGGCGAACCCGACTTGGCCGACACCACGTGAAAGCGGCCGGGAGGGGGAAGTCTTCCCCGCCCGGCCATGCAGGAACGCGTCGATCGACACGGTTCAGTGCGGCCTGATCTCAATCTTTCGAGGCTGCTTCTGGGCCTCCGCGGTCTTTGGCAAGACAATCTTCAAGACCCCGTTCTCCAGGTCGGCGGCAATTTTATCGACGTCGACGCCAGCGGGAATCTCGAAATCGCGCGAGCAGGTTTCATGATAGCGCTCGCGACTATAGTATTCCTTCCCGGATTCCTCTTTTTCTTCCACCGCCTGGCAACGGACCCTCAGGCCGCCGTTGGCAAGGGCGATCTCGATGTTATCCTTGGACATGCCCGGCACGTCCACGTCGATCTCATAGCGATCGCCTTTTTCGATGACGTCGGCGCTCAGATCCCCGCCGCGCATGCCGAGGCGCGCCAGCGGACGCTCCCAGGCGCTTGCTCGAAATGGTGACCAGGACATGAATTCATCGAACACCCGGTCGATCTCGTCGCGCAAACTGAGGAATGGCCTCCGCATCATGGGATCGGTTGGAACCCCCGCCTCCTTCTTCACCGGTACGGGTTGATGTTCTGCCATGACTCGCCTCCTCTGGTTGCCTTTGGTTTGACCCGCATCAGTGCGGTGGCTTATTCAAAAGGATCACAGCACCAGGGCCATCTTAGACCCCCGCCGGGCGGAGCCATCCGGCGAGGCGCACTATGATCACATCGCGGCTGGTTTCCGCCATTAACCTGAGTTACATCCTCCATTCACAGAGCCGCGTGCACTGAAGTCCATATCCCCTGTGGACAGGACGACATCCAGGTTGACGCCGGGGCAAGATCGCCGCTGGTCCATCGGGCAACGACGCGAGCGGGGTGCGGCATGGTGTCTTGGGACTGGGTACGGTACGTCGGCACCTGCCTGTTCCTCTTCCTGTTCCTCTCCTGCCCCGCCGCGGCTCAAACCCCCATGCCTCTTGCCAACTGGCAATACTCGGCCGGCCAAGCGCTGGCCACCTACAAGGGGCCGGTACCGGAGTGGCGCACCATTGTCGGGATCGGCGCCGCGATGGCGCCCGACTACCCGGGTGCCAGGCGCTACATGCCCGAGCCGGCAGGGCTGGTGGATCTTCGTTATGAAGATGTCGCGTTTGCCTCGATCGCCGAAGGTGTTGGCGTCAATCTGCTGCATGGTAAAGGGTATCGGGCGGGCATTGCCGTCTCATACGATATTGGCCGCTACCGTTGGGAGGATCCGCGTCTCGCCCATCTGCCGAATATTGGACCGGCGGCCGAACCAAAGCTGTTCGCCCAGTATTTCCTGGAGCCATTCGTCCTTGCCGCGGATCTGCGCAAGGGACTCGGCGGCCATAACGGCGTCATCGGCGACCTCGGCGCCTATGTACCGGTACCGATCGGCAAGACGCTGTTCCTCTTCGCCGGCCCCACTCTCGGCATGGCCAACGGCACCTATATGAACGCTTATTTCGGCGTCGACCCCCACCGGGCGCAGGGATCGCGCCTGCCGGCCTTCACGGCCTCCGGCGGCTTTCACGACGCCGGCTTCGGCGCCACCATGGTCTATCTGTTCGGCAGCCACTGGCTGGTTAGCGCCGACGCCGCCTACCAGCGCCTGCTGGGCGATGCCGCCAGCAGTCCGATCACCGAGACGGCGACCCAGTTCACCGTGGACGCGATCCTGGGCTACCGGTTCTGAATCAAGCGCCAAGGCTCAAGAACATCGGCCGCATTCCTCTTGTTTTCGTCCATATCGCCGCCGCCGCGGCTCGATCGGAGGCTGCACCGATGCCACAGACCCTCGGACGGACACGCTGGGTCATCGCCGAAGGCTTTATTCCGAACGCCGGGCGAGGCCCCTCGCCGCAGATGGAAAGCCACGAGACCATGTGCGTCCTCAACGCCGGAACTGCCGACGCCCATCTGAAAATAACCATATTTTTCACCGACCGCGATCCCGACGGGCCGTTCGAACTGACCGTCCCGGCCCGCCGCACACGCCATTTCCGTTTCAACGATCTGCCGATCCCCCGCGACACCGATTATTCCAGCCTGATCGAGTCGGACCGCCCGGTCGTCGTCCAGCACACGCGGCTCGACAGCCGTCTGGCCGATCTCGCCTTGCTCAGCACCGTCGCTTTCCCGGCGGATTGAGCCTCGCCTTCTTGTGATGCGCCAGCAACATTGCGATCGCGCAGGAGGCCAGCCGGGCCCGTGTTTTGTCGGCCCGGCTGGT
The DNA here is from genome assembly GCA_021781575.1 of Pseudomonadota bacterium. Taxonomy (GTDB): domain Bacteria; phylum Pseudomonadota; class Alphaproteobacteria; order Rhodospirillales; family Magnetospirillaceae; genus DUZF01. The sequence goes on along the minus strand of JAJXWP010000029.1, from coordinate 13,471 downwards.
CAGGATGATCGGCACCCGGGCACCCAGGACGATGCCGGCGACTTCGGCCCCGGCCAGGTACTCCAGTTGCTTGGCCAGCATGTTTCCGGAATCGAGATTAGGGACGACGAAGATGTCGGCGCGGCCGGCGACCGGAGAGACGATACCCTTGGTCTTTGCCGCCTCTGCGGAGACGGCGGCGTCGAAGGCCAGGGGGCCATCGACAATGCCGCCGCTGATCTGCCCGCGATCGGCCATCTTGCACAGCGCCGCCGCATCCATCGTCGAATGCAGCTTGGGAGATACCGTCTCCACCGCCGAGAGAATTGCCACCCGCGGCATCTCGATGCCCAAGACATGCGCCAGATCGATGGCGTTCTGCACGATGTCGCGTTTGTCGTCGAGACTTGGCTCCACGTTGATCGCCGCGTCGGTGATGAACAGCGGACGGGGGTAGCCGGGCAAGTCGATGGCGAAAACATGGCTGATCCGCCGGGCAGTACGCAAGCCGCGGGCTTCGTCCACCACCGCGCGCAAAAGATCGTCGGTATGCAAGGCGCCTTTCATCAGCGCCTCGACCTCTCCCGCCCGGGCCAGCGCCACCGCCCGGGCGGCGGCTTCGTCGCTATGCTCCGTGGTGATCAGGTCGTAACCCGAGAGATCCAGGTCGGCCCGCCGGGCTGCACGCCGAATTCTTTCCACCGGCCCGACCAGGACGGGCACGATGAGTGATTGCCGGGCCGCCTCGATCGCCCCGACCAGGGAAGCGGCATCGACGGGGTGAACAACGGCGGTGCGGATCGGCTCCAGATCCCGCGTCTTCCCGACCAATTGGCGGTACCGGCTGCCCCTGGCCAGCAGTTCCACCTCCTTCAAGACTTCCCGTGACCTTGCCACCTTTTCGGCCGGGGCTATCACTTCGGCTTTCCCCGCCATCACCACCTGGCCATGCTGGTTGATCGCCCGGCAATCAAGGACAACCCGCCGCCCTTGCTCTTCTTTCCCCACCACCTTGACGGTGACGGTAATCGTGTCGCCCAGCGCAATCGAGCCGTGAAATGCCAGCGATTTGCTGGCAAGCGCCGTTCCGGGTCCGGGCAGCCGTGCGGCGAGGACGGTCGCCAGAAGGGTTTCCCCCCACATGGCTTGCGCGGCCAGGCGGCTGAACAGTTCGCTCCTCGCCAGGCGCTCATCCATATGCACAGGATCCATGTCCCTGGCCCAATCGGCCAGTGGATCCATGTCCTTGTAGGTGAAGGTGCGGACCAGGCTGGCCGCCTGACCGATGGCCAATTCCTCGAAGGTCTGGTTTTCAATGCGATCCATCGCCGCCTCCGCCCGCCGAACATCACGTCCAATGAACCTTGCCGCGCCGGGCAGGTTCATCGGGAAAGCCAGCAGGCGTTGCCGGGCCCTCGGCAAGCGACGGCGATTCAGGTTCCGGCCACGGTGGTTTCGGCGGTGAACGGGCGGTCAGGCATTTTCCTCGCCGGATCGCGCTTTTGCGCCTCGAGCAGCACGTCGTGAGCGATTGGTGCGGCGACGGCGCCACCCTCGCCGCCAATCAGCCCCCCATGTTCCACCACCACTGCGCAGACATAGCGGGGACTGTCGAAGGGGGCAAAAGCGATGAACAGCGCGTGGTCACGGTACTTCCACGGCACGCTGGTCCCGGTCAAATGGCCGTGCTCGCGCTCGGCCGCGCTGATATGGTGCACTTGCGCCGTCCCGGTCTTGCCGCCCATGAGCATGGTCGGATCCTCGATGCGGGCGTGATAGGCCGTGCCATGCGGTTCGTTGACTACGCCATACATGCCGTTGAGCACCAGATCCACATGTTCGCGGCTCAGCCCCAGCGGTCCGAAGGCCGGGTTGGGGACGGGCTTCATCGGCGCCGCCGCCTTCATGATGCCCTGCGATCTCACCAGCGTCGGCCGCACCGCCAGCCCGGTGATGAGCCGCGCGGTATAGGTGCATAGCTGCAACGGGGTGACCGAAATGTAGCTCTGCCCGATGCCACAACTGATCGTTTCGCCACGTTGCCACGACACACCCGTCGTCGCCTTTTTCCAAGCGGCCGTCGGTATCAGGCCAGCATGTTCGCCGGGAATTTCGATCCCCAGCGTCTGTCCCAGCCCGAACCGCGTGGCCATCGCCGCCATGCGATCGATACCCAGCAGGTTGGCCAGGCTGTAGAAAAATACGTCGCAGGATTCCTTGATCGCCCGGCGCACCGACAGATGACCGTGGCCGCCCTTCTTCCAGCAATGGAACACCGAATTGCCGAGGTGAAAGGTGCCCGGGCAAAAGAACTCGGTGTCGGCGGTGATCACCCCGTCCTCCAGACCGGCGACGGCCATCAGAGGCTTGAAGGTCGAGCCGGGCGCGTACACGCCGCTGATCGCCTTGTCGCTCAACGGGCGCTGGGGGTCGGTGACAAGCTCCTTCCATTGGGCCGAACTGAGGCCGGCGGCAAACGCCGTGGGGTCGTAGCTGGGCGTCGACACCAGGGCCAGCACCTCCCCCGTCCAAGCGTCCATCACCACGCAGGAGGCGCTTCCCTGCTCGGCACAGGCCCGTTCCGCCGCGTCCTGCAGGGCCATGTCGATCCCCAGCACGACGTCGCGCCCTGGCGTCCCCTCCTTGCGCGCCAGTTCTCGCACCACGCGGCCAACAGAGTCGACCTCGACCTGGCTGTTGCCGGCGACGCCGCGGAGTTCAAGGTCGAACGACTTCTCGATGCCGTTCCTGCCGATACGGAAATCGGGAAGCTCCAGCAGCGGATCGTCGCCGCTCAGATCCTTCTCGGCAACCGCCGCCACATACCCCACCAGATGCGACGCCGTCTTGCCGAATGGATAGACGCGGGTCAGCCCTTGCGTGCTGGAAACCCCCGGCAGCTCAAGCGTGTTGAGTTCGATGCGGGCCATCTGGTCCCAGCTCAGCTTGTCGCAGATGACCACGGGGACGAACTTGTGTTTCCTCCGCACGTCGCGCAGGACTCGTCGGCGCTCGCTGTCGGTGATCGGGATCAGCTTGGCCAGTTCATCCAACGTGTCCTCGACATCGTCGGCCTCCTCGGCAACGACTTCGGCCCTATAGGTCGGCGCGTTGGTCGCCATCGGGACGCCGAAGCGGTCAAGGATATGGCCGCGCGGCGGGGCCAGGATACGGATGCTGATGCGATTCTTGTCCGACAGCATGGTGTAGCGGTCGGCCTCGATGACCTGAAGATAGTAAAGCCGCCCCATCAGCACGCCGAGCAGGGCAAGCTTTCCGCCGCCCAGCAGCATGGCGCGTCGGGTGAGGAATCGAGGCTTGGTAGGCTCGCGCAACATCGCCCAGTTACCGTCGAAGAATGACGCCGACACCGCACATAGTCGGCCACAGGGGTTTTCGGTCGGTAAACTACTCTCTTGCCCCGCCGGAAATCTGCCGAAATTTTTTGTCGCCTATCTTATTTGACGACCCACCGTTTGCAGCTGATCGATCACCTGCTCGGCGCGAATCACCCCCGACGGGTCCACCGGTAGGCCGGCCGAGTACAGGCCCTCGGCGGTGAAGCTGTTGCAGGTGTGGCTGATGTCGTAGGTCCCCTGGGCGGCATAGAAGACGCTGCCGGGATAAGGCCCGCTGCCGACGGCGCGCAGAGATCCGTCGGGTGCCTTGCTCAGGTAGCTCCAAAGAAATTGCGACAACCGCGCGACGCCCCCGGGGGCTGCCGGAACTGCCACAATCCGCGTGTCACCGCCGAAGCTGTCCGATAGCGCGGTTTGCACCGGGATGACCAGCATCACTGCCGGGCCCGGGGCAACGGCCCTCAGCAGATCGGCGAAATCCGGGTGGCGCGCCATATAGTAACCCTCGGCGCCCCAGCCGAAAACCAGGTATTGCGCCCGGGGAAAGCTCCGGCGGAGGGTGGCCAGGGGTCCGGTGATGTCGTCACCCGACAGGCCGATCTCGGTATGCCAGCTGGCGGTGAGCACAAAAACCGTCCGGTCCAGCGGCTGTTCGCCGCGATAAGGCGCGACCGGCGCGGCGGCGCAGCCTTCCAGGAACCATAGGACGGCGCCCAGCAGCGCATGGCGCGGCGATGGCCGCCGGGGCGCCACCAAGGCTCAGTCGCCCCCATAGGTGGCGATCCGTCCCCAGCTGCTCTTGGTTCCGCAGATGCCCGAACGGAGGCATTCGAGTTGAACGATCTGGCTGTGGTCGATGAACAGATTCACATCGTTGCCATAGTTCTTCACGTACCACTCGAACACCGCCGGGTCGGCCGCTTCGAACATGGTGCACTCCAGCCCCACCGCATCGATGATACGGGCAATCACGTCGGTCCGCCAAGTGGCGACGTTTTCCGTGATGCCTTCGGACTCGATCATGATCACCGCCGCCCCGGCGTCCAGGCAAGCCCTGGCCCGGCCGATCACCCAGCCGGCATCGCGGGTACCTTCCGCCGCCAACTCCGCGGCGGGAGTGGCTCCGCCGGCACCGAATTGAATGCCCAGCTCCGGCTTTGCCTTCAGCCCCGCCTTGGCCACCCGTGCCACCAGCCGCAGCAGAGCGTCTTCGGGCAGGCTGATGAAGCCCGAGGACAGCTCGATCACATCGAATCCCAGGGCTTGCGCTTCGGCGAGATAGGTCTCGACTCCGTCTTCGCCATAGCGAAGCACATGCTCAATCCACCCGCCGGTAGAGACGTAGACGCCATAGCGATGGGCCAGGTCGATCAATTCCTTGACCCGATCCCGGGGCATCAGGGCGAAGGAGCCGCCGGCGAATTTCAGCCCGTCCACATAGGGATGCATGGTCTCGAGAATATCTTCCAGATAGCGCCGCCCCATCACCGTGTAATAGGGCCCGCGGATTTCGGTGACGCCCCGAATGCGTGGCTTGGCCGGGCGCCGGTTGAGCGGAATGGAAGAGAAGGCGCGATCGCTCATATCGATCCTCCTGTGGTTGAAGTCACCCCGAGAATTGGCCGAGCAGCGAAGCAAGATCCCGGACCTTGCGGTCGGCCAGAGTGGCCACCACCTCGGCAATTGCATTGCGCCGGTCGCCGGGCAGGAACGGCGCGGCCAGCCGATGGAACTTCCGGCACACAGCCTCCCACGACATCGGACGCGTGTGATAGCCCTCGTAGTCCCGCTTCTCGACAACGTATCGGCGGCCGTCACCCAGCGTCACCGCGACGCGGCAGGGCAGTTCAGCAGGAAACCGCGCCGACAGTCGTGAATCCGAGCGGATATGCACCCGCCGCAGCAAGGCCTGCACATCATCGGCGACAATACGCTCGGGCTTGTATTGGGCGGGCCGCAGTTCACCGTCGCACAACGCCGCGGCCAACATGTAAGGCAGACTGTGGTCGGCCTGCTCCTTGGTCTCGACCCGAGTCTTGTCGCCCTCTTCCCCGCCGCCGATGATCTTGTGGGCGACGTCAAAGATGTCGACGTCGATGGCCGAGATCTGGCCGCTATCGAAGCCGTGGCGGGACTGCAGATCGAGGATCCCCTCGATCGCCGACTGGGCGTGGATCTCGGCATCGTACTTCTTCACCGCGGTGCGCTCGACCCGCTCCAGATTTTCACCCTCCCAATCGATGACGAAAGGACCGCTGACGCTTTCCTTGAATCCCTTGTTGCCCTCGAACACCTGCAACGGCCCGGTAATGCCGCGCATGGCAAGGAAAGCGGCGTGGGTGCCGGAAAATGACGTGTTGGCATAGGCAAGCCCCTTCCACTGGGACAAGGCCCCGGTACGGGTGGCCCTCAGCGCCACATTTCCCGTGCCGCTGAGGGCGATAGCATGGGCGGTGCGCGCCGCGTCCAACCCCAGCGCCTTGGCGACGCCGGCTCCGACGGCGAAGGCACCCTGTGTCGTATGATCGAAGCCACGGTCGCGTACCGGGGCCTCGTCGCTGAGACGAGCCTGCACCTGGTAGGCCACGGCCAGCGCCGTCAGGAACTGCCGCCCGTCGGCGTCGGCATATTCCGCGGCCGCCAGCACCGGCGCCAAGTTGTCGCTCGGATGGCAGGACTCCCCTTTGGCTAGATAGGCATCCATGAAGTCGAGATAGCGGGTAAGCGCGCCGTTGCAGAATGCCGCTCGGTCAGGCGCGGTCTTGGCGCTCCGGCCGATCACCGTGCACAACGGATTGCCCCCGAAGTCATCCAGTTGCGCGGCGAGGGCCGCCAGCGGCTTGGCGTCCAAGGCGCCAATTGCGCATCCGAGGGAATCGAGGACGCGAATACCGATCTGGCGACGCGCGCCATCCGACAGATCGTCGTAGCGCACGCGGCCGACAAATGCCGCCAAGCGTTCGGCTTCGGTCATCGTTCCTCCGGGTCGTCACGGGCAGCCGCCTTCAGATCGGGCCACCAACTGCTTGAATTCGATAACAAGCCGACGCCTGACGCCGTTCTCCGCCACCCCCGGCGAAAATTCGGCAGTCGCCGCACCAAACTCCGGGCCAATCGTTGAATAACATGCGGGCTTTTTTCCCAGCCCGGCCGAGCGCGCAACGGGGAGAGGCAAAATGGCATACGAAACCGTGTTGAAGTCCATGGCAAAGGCGCTCATCGTCCTGGCGGTCGCGGGCGGCGCGGAAGCCGCGGCGCCCCAGGCGGCCTCTCCGCCGCCCCCTCCCTCCCAGGCCCTGCCGGGAAGCTTTTCCCCCCTCATCGAACGGGTGAAACCGGCTGTGGTGAACATCGCCACCACTGAACTCGAAACTGCCGCCAATCGCCAGGAACTGCCTCAATTCCCGCAGTTCCCGCCGGGATCGCCATTCCGCAATTTCTTCCAATTCTTCGGCATGCCTGGACCGCAATCGACGGGGCCGCTGACCGCCCTAGGCTCGGGTTTCATCATCGATCCGGCCGGCTATATCGTGACCAATAACCACGTCATCCGGAACGGGACAAAGATCGCCGTGACGCTCCAGGACGGCACCACACTGGACGCCCAGGTGGTGGGTCACGACAAATTGACCGACCTGGCGTTGCTGAAGGTCAATGCGAACCATCCGTTGCCGTTCGTCGAGTGGGGTGACAGCGGCAAAGCCGCTGTCGGCGACTGGGTGGTCTGCGTCGGCAATCCCTTTGGATTGGGCGGCACGGTCACTGCCGGGATCCTGTCAGCGCGCGGCCGGAACATCCGGCAGCAACCTTACGACCAATTCCTGCAGATCGACGCGCCGATCAACCAGGGCAATTCGGGCGGCCCGACCTTCGACGAAAAGGGCAACGTCATCGGCATCAACACAGCCATCCTATCGCCTGGCGGCGGAGGAAGCATCGGGATCGGCTTCGCCATTCCGTCGGACCTGGCCAAGCCGGTGATCGAAGACCTCAAACGTTCGGGCAAGGTGGTTCGCGGCTGGCTGGGCGTAACCGTCGAGGGAATCACCCCGGCGACCGAGGATGCACTCGGCGTTCACAACACCAACGGCGCGGTCGTCGCCTCGATCACCCCCGGCGGCCCGGCCGCCCAGTCAGGAATGAAGCCCGGTGACGTGATCTTGAAATTCGGCGCAAACGAGATCAGCCATGTGCGGGATCTGACCTGGGACGTCGCCAACACGCCTCCCGGCAAGACTGTGCCGGTCGACCTCCTGCGCAACGGCAAACAAACGAGTCTCAAGGTGACAGTCGGGCAGTTGAACGAGGGCAACAATGGGCAGCATGCGGCAGCGGCGGGGCACAGCTCGGCGAGTGTCGGCCTGCAACTCGAGACCTTGGACGTGGCGCGGCAGCAAGGCTTCGACCTCCCGCAGCACATTCATGGCGCCTTCGTGCTCAATGTTGTCCCGGGCAGCCCGGCAGATCAGTCGGGGGTTCGCCCTGGCGATGTCATTCAGCAGGTCGGCCATGTACCGGTCAATTCGCCGGGCCAAGCCAGACAGGCGATCGACGCCGCGGAGCATAAGGGCCAGCAGTCCGTCGCCCTCAACCTCAACCGCGGCGGCCAGGAGGAATTCCTGCCGATGGTGCTGCCCCGCGGTCGGCGCTCGTAACGGCGCCGTTCGCCCCAATGCCGGCATTGCCGGGACCGTCATGCCTCACGAGCAGGGCCACCATGGGCGTGGCGGCGGATTTCCCCAGACCCGGGAAAGTCAACGGTTCGGACGACCCGACCACGAATTGGTGGGTGGTCGGCGGCCGGATGGCCATTTCGGTGAACAGCAACCCGATTGGCTGTGTTTGACCTGCATTGGGGATCCAATGCATGAGGAGAGCAAATATGCCGCAAGCACCGCAATCAGCCACCCATGATATCGCCCAGGCTTTGGCGGGTATCAATTTTCCATGCAACAAGAACAGTATCGTCGAATACGCCCGCCGGAATAATGCCTCTCAAAAGGCGTTGGAAGCCATCGAACGCTTACCAAGCGCCGAGTATTCGTCGATGGCGGATGTATTCAAGGGTGTCGGAGAGGAAAACCAGTAAAGCCCGGCCGGCCTGGAAGGGGTCGCATGGGCAATGCTGATATGCCGCACTACCCGCCGGGAGGGTGACCACCATGGCGCGGCCTGCAGTCGATGAAACACTGTGAGGCAGCATGCCGAATCACTTCGTGACGATGGCGGCTATGGCGGGCTTGCTCGTCCTTCCGGCGGCCACGCCCTGCGCCCGGCAGGCTGACCGCACGCCGGAGTTGAACGGCGTCCTGACCGATACGCTGCGCGCCCGTGATATCATCGGCAAACCAGCCTATGATGCCGAAGGCAGGGACCTTGGTACCGTCGACGACCTCCTGATCGGCACCAACGGTCGCGTCTTTGCGGCGATCGTCGGGGTCGGCGGACTGATGGCGATCAACCGACACATGGTGGCTGTCCCCTGGAGCAAGATAAAGGTCGATCCGACCGATCACCATGTCGTTATTTCGCTGACGAAAGACCAGTTGAAGTCGGCACCCGAATACCGGGACAGCGGTCAGGCGACCATCCTGTCGGACCCGCAACGGCCGGGCAAACAGAAGAAATGACCACCACAGCCGCCGTCGTTGACGGACGCTTGAAGGCAACGGTCTACGGTTCGGACCTGAGCCACCGGACCCAACGGTCGCGCCGACGTACCCCTTTCCTCGCTTCGCCCCGTCCGCCACGGCCATGGCCGCGGGAACTCCCGTCTTACCTTCGGGGTTGAACAAGATATCGCCCAGCCCAGTGACCCGCCTGCCGCGGACGCGTGGTTTCCAAGCGCCTCGATCAGGCGGCCCATCAACCCATTGCATGGCAGGGGGAATCTGACGGAGGGTGCGGGTGGCCTCCCTCAGTTTCCCACCACAAGGAGGCCCCATGGCAAGCATCTTCCAACAAATCGGAAGCATATTCGGACTGACTCACAATGTTCCGACAGTTTCTGCTGTTTCTCCCAGTACAAGCTCGGCCAACACGGCATTTTCTCTGCAGTCGTCGAACAATGCAGTTACATCCGGTGCTGAAACCGTCTATGTGGCCGGACCGGGCAACGCTACCGTCGATGCCCACGCCAGTTCCTCGCCCGTCGTGATCGTCGGCAATACCGGTGTCGATCACCTGATCGGCGGCAGCGGCCCGAACCTGATCATCGGTGGGCCGGGGACCAATATCATGACCGGCAACGCCGGAACCAACGACGTTTTCGGCCACGCTGCCGGCGCCACCGATTACATTACAAATTTCAACCCGGCCGACGGCGAACGAATCGCTCTGGCTCAGGGGCTGAGCTATACGGCCGCCCACGTCGCCACGGCGACACCGGCCACCCTCGGCCTGGGCGGTGCGCCCATGCCTTCCGAGGCGATATCCTTCAACGACGGCAGCACCGTCACCCTGCTCGGCGTCACCGAAAGCCCGAATGCCCACTGGTTCATCTGAGAGGGCATCTGACGGCACGCATCGCCGGGCGGGCGCCGATGTGCCCACCCGGCGATGGGCGTTATGCTGCGCCCTGAATCGCCGGCGTCCTCGTCGATCTGGCCGGAATATCTGTTACTGTACGGCCGACCGGCCGCTCGCAACGATGGAGAGCGCGCGCTCCTGATGGAAGGAACAAGAATGATCCTGCTCGAATTCGCCATGTCGCCGATGAATCAAGGAGAGAGCCTCAGCCCCTATGTCGCGCGGTCTTTGGACATTATCGACAAGAGCGGCCTGCCCTATCGGCTGACTGCCATGGGTACGATCATCGAAGGCGAGTGGTCCGAGGTGATGGCTGTCGTCACCGCCTGCTTCGAGGCGATGCGGACGGATTGCGAGCGGATTTCCACCAGCATCAAAATCGACTACCGTGCCGGAGCAAGCGGGCGTCTCGACTCCAAGATCGAGTCGGTGGAACGCAGGCTCGGTCGGAAATTGTCAACCTGAGCCCCGAGGTCCGCGGGGTTGCCTTGCCGGCCGACGGCGGCTCGGACAGGGAGACCCCGCTCAAGCGTGGCAGGCTGGACGGCGGCACAGGGTGGCGACCAACGACCGGATCTGCTGCGGGATCACCGGTTTGTGCAGAACCGGTATGCCCCTTTCGGCCAAGTCCTTCAAGGGCTCCGGCGCGGTATCGCCGGTCAGCACCACGGCCGGCACTGCGGTACCCGCCCTCCGGCGCACCGCCTCGATCACCATGACTCCAGTCTCGTCGTTGCGCAGTCGATAGTCGACCAGAAGCACGTCGGGAGGCAGCGCCGCCGCGGCACTGATCGCCTCGGCGACCGTCGCCGCTCCCGCGGCGTTCTGCCCCCACATCCGGAGAAGCATGACCATTGCACTCCTGATCGCATCATCGTCATCAACTACGAGCACAGAACACATAGCCTCTACCCAGCCGGCAGCGAAAACACCAAAGCTCGACACGCCAACACAACCTGTCATATATTAACGCTTAGTGGCGTATATGCTTACAGGTAAATTATACGCTTCGTGATGCATTCTACCTACATTGCTGCTACATCATTTTCATTACATCTTTATCGTACAGACCAATGATGACACCTTCTCCCCGGAAGATGCGTTGCGCCCAGCGTTTGCCCGGTTCGGGGCGCTCGCGCCGCAACTCCCCTGAATGGGTCGGGTTGGCGATCTCGATGTCCAAGTCCTGCAGCCGTCGCTTCATGCGCCGGTTGAACTCCCGCTGAACGGCCCACCGACCCTCGGCGGAACCAGGGCCGGCGACGGGAGGCACCCCGACAGCAGTCGATTACAATTCCACCTGCAGGCCAATTTCGACCACCCGATCCGGTGGCAGCCGGAAGAAGCTCGTCGCGTCCGCGGCATTCCGGCTGAGCGCCAGGAACAGCCGCTCGCGCCACAACGCCATGCCGGGCGCCGGCGTCGCCCGCAGGTTCTCGCGGCCGATGAAATACGAGATGCGCGGTGCGGCGGCCAGCAGCGCCGGGCAACAGCGCTCCAGCGCCACCGGGACGTCGCGCACCTCCATGAAGCCGAACCGCAGCTTCACCCGATAAAATCCATGTCCGAGGTCTTCGACCGCGCAACGCCGCTCGGGGCGTACATGCGCAACCATTTCGCTGGACACGCCGACGATGATGTTGCGCTGGTGCAGAACGCCGTTATGCGCCAGGTTGTGCATCAGCGCCGGCGGAACGATCTCGGGAATGCTGTTCAGGAAGATGGCCGTCCCCGAAGCGCGGTGTTCCACCGGGCTGGGATCGGCGACGAAATCCTCGAGCGCCATCACCTCGTGCCGAAGGCGTTGCGCCACCAGTCGCTTGCCTTGCCGCCAGGTGGACATGACCAGCAGGAATACCACGGCGATCGCCAGCGGCAGCCAACCGCCGGACAGAAATTTCAGGGCGTTGGAGGCCAGGAAGGCGGTATCGATGATCAGCAGCGGCCCGCCCGCCACCAAGCAAAGCGCCATCGGCCACGTCCAGACGCGCCGGGCGACCACCACAATCATCAGTGTCGTCGCCACCATGGTGCCGGTGACCGCCAGGCCGTAGGCGGCTGCCAGATTGCTCGACGAGCGGAATCCCAGGACCAGGACCAGGACCGCGCCCAGCATTTCCCAGTTCACCGTCGGCAGATAAATCTGCCCTTCATCTTCCGACGAGGTGTGGCAGACCTCCATGCGCGGCCAGTAGCGCAGCAGCATGGCCTGGCGGACAATGGAGTAGGCTCCGGAAATCACCGCCTGCGAGGCGATGACGGTCGCCGCCGAGGCCAACAGGATCATGGGCACCAGCGCCCAGGCCGGCGCCAGCCGGTAGAACGGATTGTCCAGCGCCCGGGCATCACCGAGCAGCAGCGCCCCCTGGCCGAAATAGTTCAGCAACAAGGCCGGCATGGCGACGGCGAACCAGGCGCTGCGGATCGAGCGCCTGTTGAAATGCCCGAGATCGGCGTACAGGGCCTCGACGCCGGTCAATACCAGCACCAGCGCACCCAGCAGCAGGAAGGCGTGCAGCGGCTCCTCGACGATCAGAGCCACTGCATGGATCGGATTGATCGCCGCCAATACCTGCGGTCGCTCGGCGATCTGCGTTCCGCCTAGGATGGCAAGGCTGGCGAACCAAACCACCATCACCGGGCCGAACAAGGCGCCGACCTTTGCCGTACCGCGCCGCTGAACCGAGAACAAGGCGATCAGGATGACGATGGCGATGGGGATCACCCAGTGGCCGAAACGCGGCACTGCGATCCGGACCCCCTCTACCGCGCTCAATACGGAAATGGCCGGGGTGACCAGCGCGTCGCCAAAGAACAGGGCGGCGCCGGCCAAGCCGATGGCGGCGACCGCACGCGACAACCGAGGACGATCCGTACGATGCCGCTGGGCCAGCGCCATCAGCGCCATGACGCCACCCTCGCCGCGGTTGTCGGCGCGCAGCACGATGGCTACATATTTCACCGAAACCACCACGGCGATGGCCCAGAACAACAGCGACAACACACCCAGCACATGGTCAGGGCTGGGCTGGATTCCGCCGAGAAAGCATTCGCGCAGGGCATAAAGCGGGCTGGTGCCGATGTCGCCGAATACCACGCCGAGGGCCGCAACCATCAGATTGGCCGTGCGCCCGCGCCTCCGCCGTTCCGTTTCCACCACGCCTCCGCCGTTGAGGGATGGTCCACCTGTTCGTGACCTAGGGCAGTGAGCTATTCAAAAGGTTCACTGCACCAGGCCTATCAAAGCCCCTCGCCGGGCGGGCGCGTCCGCGTCCTTGGCCGCGCCCGCAATGGGCGCTGGAACAAGGAAAACCGCCAGCCAGCCGCCGTTGAGGCGGCGGCCAAGGGTGCGGATGCACCCGCCCGGCGAGGGGCGAAAACCAAGGCTAGTGCACCGACACAAACTGAATCTTCAGTTTGTGTCGGTGCACTAGGTGGGTGCGCCGGAATGAAATGGGCGGCCTTTCCACCCCCGGCTCAGTCGAGTAGGCACGGGAGATTGCTCTCCCGCGCCTCTCACAGAACCGGACGTGCGGATCACGCATCCGGCTCTTTGGATCGGTATATCAGAGCGCCAGCGATAGCTGCGCCGATGCCAGCGGCGG
>JAJXWP010000028.1 GCA_021781575.1 Pseudomonadota bacterium | reverse complement strand
TACCCGGCAAAGCTCGTCAACCTCTTTTTTTTCCGCCGTTTTTCACCAGAGCCACAGCCCTCGGTGCCGTCCAGCGGAGGCGGGTTTCTACGCCCGCTCGCCAACCCTGTCAACCAGGTTTTTTCGAGCGATGCGGACGCCATTCCCCGGAGACGACACCACCCCCCGCACCTTGTTCGACAAGGAAGCGTTCGGGGCTGGTGTTGAGGAAAGACGCCTGAAACCAAGCGAAAAACCACTATAGCCGCTACGACCTCCGAAGGCAAGTCATTAGGGGAGCACTGTGACCTCGCAGGCGTGGCCGTAATGGCGCAGCCTCCGGCAGAGGTCGAACGCCGCCCGGCGGTTCGGCAGCGGCCCGGCGCTCAGACGATAGGCCACCCGATGGCGCCGCAGGTGGACCTTGCTGACCACCGGCTGCAGATCGGCCAGATCGGCGGAAAAGGCGCGGCGCAAGCCGGCCCAGGCGCGGCGGGCGCGGTCCTCGGTGCGATAGGCGGCAAGGCGAATCCCCGGCCCGGTCGGCGCCGCCAGGGGCGGCGGCGCCAGCCCGGCGGCCGAGCGGGCCGAGGCCTCGGCGGCGGCCTGGTGCATCTGCAAATCCCGGAATGCCGCGGCCTTTTCGCGATTTTCCTCGCCCTCGGTGATGACGTTGGCGGCACGCAGCTTCTCCATGCGGCCGACGACGGCGGCGACCTGCAGCTGGTCGGTCAGGGGCGGCGGCGGGTCGGCCCGCCGGGCCACCACTGCCGGCAGCAGCGCATCAAGAATGATCGCCCGTTCGGCCGCCTGCTCGTCCGCCGTCATGCCGCGCTGCCGGTAAGCCTCGGCGAGAAAGCGCAGGCGCTGCACCACCTGGTCCGGCGCCGGGGCGGGGCGGCCCAGCCCGTCCGCCGGGGCGGGAGCGGTATAGGGCAGCAGGGCGCCGAGATTGGCCCCTCGCCGCCGATTGTATTCGTCGCGGGTGATCAGGCCGTCGTCGAGCAGCCGGCGCAAGGTTTGAAAACGCAAAATGATGTTGGTGTCGTCGTTCGCCCCCAGCTCGGCCTCGCTCACGGCGGGGGGCGGCGGCACCTTCAGCAAGGCCGGCTGGGCCATGGAATCGGTATTCGCCGCCGGCGGCGTTGCCCCCAATGCCGCCAGGTGCAGGCGGGCGATGTCGGCGATGGTGCGGCGCTCGGCCTTCGGTCCGACCCCGATCAACGCCGTGGCCTGGGGATTCATCGATGCCAGCACCTGGAAATACTGCCGGGCGAGGTCCGGGCGCGCGGTGTTCTCATAGACCACGGCGAGAGCCAGCAACGCGTAAGGATCCTTGGGATTTTGGCGCATGGCGTCATTGCCCAGGCTCTCGGCCTGGACGAAGTCGCCTTTCGACAAGGCCGCCATGGCGGCGGCGCTGGTCTTGCCCTGGTTCCAGAAGAAAGCGTCGTTCCAGAAGCGGTCCGAGTCGTTATAGGTGGCGCCGCAAGCCGACAGACCCGCGACACATAGGGCGACCGCCACCCACCGCCTTGCCAGCGCCATGATGCCCCCTTGCGACCGGTCAGCGCCCTTGCCGCCGAAGCGCGGCGGGCAAGAATCCGTTTCGGAATGGCAGGATGACAAAGCTGCCTCGGGCATGCAACCGACGAGAATCGAAAGCATAGCCCAAAAGGCCAAAGGGGCGTCTCTTTTCCGCCCTTGTTCCTTGGGCTATGATTGGTTTTCGGCCGATGGACCTTCCCTTCATGCCCACAGAGACCGAGTTGAAATTGCAGCTCGACTCGACCGCCCTGCGGCGGTTGCGGAGCCACCCGCTGGTCAACCGATGGAAGCTCGCCCGGCCGGTGACCCGCCGCGAACTGTCGGTCTATTTCGACACCCCCGGTTTCGACCTGCGCAACCGCAAAACGGTTCTCCGCGTCCGCCATATCGGCCGACGGCGGATCCAAACCCTGAAGACCGCCGGCGATCCCGCGGCGGGCGGCTGGTCACGAAACGAGTGGGAATGGGAGATCGCCGGCGACCAGCCGGATCTGGCGCCGCTGCGCTCGGGCGAACTGGCCGGACTGTTCGCCGACGACGGGCTCTTGCAGAGCCTGCAGCCGGTGTTCAGCACCGAGGTGCGCCGAACCGCCTACCGTCTCGGCAACGGCGGCTGGGAAGTGGACCTGGCGCTGGACGACGGACGGGTCGTCGCCGCCGGCAACGAGGCACCGATCAGCGAGGCCGAACTCGAACTGAAGCGCGGCGGGCTGCATCAACTGTTCGCCCTGGCGCGGGAACTCCACGCCGACATTCCCGGCCGCCTCGCCCTGCTCACCAAGGCCCAGCGCGGCTACGCCCTGCTGGAAGGCTCGAAGCCCACACCGGTGAAGGCGGCGGCCGTGGCCCTCGCCCGCGACCTGTCCGCCGGCGAGGCGCTGCGCTCCATCGCCCGGGCCTGCCTGAGCCACTACCTGGCCAATCAGGACTGCCTGGCGGCCAGCCGCGACGCCGAGGCCATCCACCAGATGCGGGTGGCCCTGCGCCGCCTGCGTTCCGCCATGAACGCCTTCAAGGCGCTGCTCGACACGCCGGATTCCCTCTGGCTGCGCGAACAGTTGCGGTGGCTGAGCGGGCGCCTGGGGCAGGCGCGCGACATCGACGTGTTCATCGCCGACATATTGCAGCCGGTCGCCGGCAATGCCGCCGACGCCCCGGGCCTGGCTTCGCTCCTGGCCGATTTCGAAGCCCGCCGGGGGGCCGCCCATGCCGAGGTGCTCGGGCTGCTGGAAGACCCACGGTCGACCGACCTGCTGTTGCGGCTGGCGGAATGGAGCGAGGGCGGAGACTGGCTTGACAGCGGCGATGCCGATCGACGGATGCTGCTCGACCAGCCGGCCAAAGCACTCGGCCAGGCCACCTTGACCAGTCGCCACCGCAAGGTCCGCCGCGCCATGCGGCGGTTGCGCGAGCTGGATCCGGCGCAACGCCATCGCCTTCGCATCAACGTCAAGAAACTTCGCTACGCCGTTGATTTCTTTTCGTCGCTGTACCCGCGCGGCAAACCGAAGAAGATGGTCGCGGCGCTTGGCGCCGTGCAAGACCGGCTGGGCCTGCTCAACGACATCGCGACCAGCTGCCGCCGGCTCAAGACTCACGCCGAGGAAACCGCCGACCCCGAGCGGCTGTGGGCGGCGGGCATCATCGCCGGCTGGCACGCCGCCCATGTCGACGATCTGCTGGACCAGGCGGCGGAGAACTGGAAAACCTACGATCGGCTGGCCCGCCCGTGGGAACCGTAGTGGTGGAAATCCGACGGGTGATGTGCGGACCATCCGTCGGAGTGTCGCCACTACCCGAACCTGCCGGCCAGGAGCGCGGCGATAACGATCGCCGCTCCCCAGATAATGATGTTGGCGAAGGTCCGGAAGGCTTGCCGGTCGTCCGGGTCGCGCAGGTGCAACAGGTCGCAGACGCGGTCACCGGGCCACAGGAACCAGTTCATTCCAGCTTCTTGCCGTCCAGATCCTTGGTGGCGCGGTCCTGTTCGGCCTTGCCCCGGCGCTTGTCGTCCTTGCCGCGGCCGTAGCGGGTCCGGTTCTCGTCGGCCTGCTTGGCTTCCTGGCTGCGCGCGCGCGCTTTGCGGAAGCGGTTCAGGTTGATGACCTCGCCCATGCAGTTTCCTCCGCGCTGATCGGCCGAATGCGCCAGCTTAATCCTCCCCCGCCCGATTTATCCAGTCCTCTGGCGGCAGGGGAGCCTCGGCAACAGCCGGAATGGATATCTCTATAACCCGGCTGACCGCCGGCGAGTCGGGGTCGGGAGCGCTTCCCCAGCAACAGCCGATCTTCGGCTCGGGGCCGATGACCTGATCGCCGGGCGGCTGGGCACAGGCCGGCAGCGACGCCAACATCCCGAAGGCGAGCAGTCGCGACAAGACAATGGGCAGACGGCGGTGCATGGGCTTCTCCTCGTCGTGGCCCGCCCCAGAGAGGCAGGTCGACTCTTGCCCCGCCCGGCCAGGCCTCCGAGCCATTCTCCGCACCGGGGCGGTTCTCCGATGGGTTACCATGTTCGGCCGGCAGTGCCGGACAGTGCGTCCGAGGGATGCCCGGAAGGGGAAGGGTTGGAGTAATCAGATTTCCGAGCGGCCGCAAAAATGCCCGCTTGCGTCATGCCGATCTGTTCTGCTATACGTCCGCCTCCCTCGGCAAGGGGGGTGTAGCTCAGTTGGTTAGAGCGCCGGCCTGTCACGCCGGAGGTCGCGGGTTCGAGCCCCGTCACTCCCGCCATTTCCCCAATTTGATCTGAGTCTGCGGATGTGATCCGGGCATCCCTGTGCCGCGGCACTCTCAGCCGTAGATGGCTTCAGGGCAGCCGCGGTGGTGGCGGCGGCGGTTCGCTGCGGTCGGGCGCCGGCGGCGGCGGGGAGACGGTCGGCGCCGCAGGGGCCGGGGCCACCGGGCCGACGACCGTTGGCGGAAGACGGGGCGCCGGCGGCGGCGGCAAACGCAGAATCCCTTGGTTGACCGGTTCGTCGCGAAGCACCACGCCCAGCTCCTCGGGGGTGAGGCGGCCGTCGTGGTTGCGGTCCAGGGCGGCGAACAGCCAGTCCGTCCCCGCCATGAATTCCTGGCGCGTGACGAAGCCGTCGCCGCTGCGGTCCAAGCGGCTGAAGGCGCCGTAGCGGGCCGGATCGACCATCTCCATGAACTGGGTGCGAATGGTCATGCGGGGGCTTGGCAGCGCCAGGAACTCGGCCGGAGTCAAGCGGCCGTCGCCGCGCTGATCGAGCATGTCGAAGACGTCACCCCAATGGCCGTCGACTTCGTCGCGCTCCAGCGCGCCGTCGCCGTTGCGGTCGAGGCGGACAAACAACTCGGCGGGCGTCGGGCGCTGCAGGTCGACCTTCGGCTGTGCGGGATTGGCCACTTCGCGGTCGGGAAAGGCGCCGCCACAGCCGGCAAGCAGCAAGGCGATCGCGGTAACCAAGAGAAAACGAGTCATCCATTCATCCCGGGGCGCGGGCTTCGCCAATGCAGCCGTTCCCTTTTATTCCGAGCCAGGTCATCGGATATAGGACTTTCTGCTGAACCGCGCCATCAACTGCTTTAAAAATCGTTTCAGAAGAGCTTAAATCGCGTCGATTGTCATTTTGGGGACCATCCCATGCCCAAGCAACACATGATTACCCTCGACGGTAACGAAGCCTGCGCCTCGGTAGCCTTCCGCAGCAACGAAATCGCCGTAATCTACCCGATCACCCCCTCTTCGACCATGGGCGAACTTGCCGACCAGTGGGCTTCGGAGGGCAAGAAGAACATCTGGGGTCTGGTCCCCGAAATCACCGAAATGCAGTCCGAGGCCGGTGCGGCCGGCGCCGTGCACGGCGCCATCCAGGCCGGTTCCCTGGGGACCACCTTCACCGCCTCCCAGGGCCTGCTGCTGATGATCCCCAACATGTACAAGATCGCCGGCGAACTTACGCCCTTCGTCATGCATGTGTCGGCGCGCACCGTCGCCACCCATGCCCTGTCGATCTTCGGCGACCATTCCGACGTCATGGCGACCCGCCAGACCGGCTTCGCCATGCTGGCCTCGGCCTCGGTGCAGGAGGCCCAGGATATGGCGGCCATCGCCCAGGCCGCGACCCTGCGCTCGCGCGTGCCGTTCCTGCATTTCTTCGACGGCTTCCGTACCTCGCACGAGGTGGCGAAGATCGTCGCGCTGAGCGATGACGAGCTGCGGGCGCTGCTCGACGAAGAGCTGATCCACGCCTTCCGCCGCCGGTCCTTGAGCCCCGATCACCCGGTTGTCCGCGGCACGGCGCAGAACCCGGATACCTTCTTCCAGGCGCAGGAAGCCCGCAACCCGTTCTATAATTCCCTGCCCGGCATCGTGCAGGCCGAGATGGACCGCTTCGCCAAGATCACCGGGCGCCAATACAAGCTGTTCGACTATGTCGGCCATCCCGAGGCCGAACAGGTGGTCGTGGTGATGGGGTCGGGCGCCGACACCACCGAGCACACGATCGCCACGATGAACCGCGACGGCGCCAAGGTCGGCCTGCTCAAGGTCCGGCTTTACCGGCCGTTCTCGATCGACGATTTCGTCGCCGCCCTGCCGCCGTCGGTCCGCGCCATCGCCGTGCTCGACCGCTGCAAAGAACCGGGCGCCGTCGGTGAGCCGCTCTATGTCGACGTGGTATCGGCCCTGGCCGAGGCCCGCGCCACCGGCCTGCGCGCCACGGCGGCCGACCCGCTGACCATCGGCGGCCGCTATGGCCTGTCGTCGAAGGAATTCACTCCCGCCATGGTCAAGGCGGTGTTCGACGAGCTGTGCAAGGACAAGCCGAAGCGCCGCTTCACCGTCGGCATCAATGACGACGTCACCGGCCTGTCGCTGCCCGTCGATGAATCCTTCAGGCTGGCCGCCGGCGAGGTCAAGCGGGCGGTGTTCTTCGGCCTGGGCGCCGACGGCACGGTGGGCGCCAACAAGAACTCGATCAAGATCATCGCCGACAACACGCCGCTCTACGCCCAGGGCTACTTCGTCTACGATTCGAAGAAGTCCGGCGCGGTGACCATTTCCCACCTGCGCTTCAGCCCGCAGGTCATCCGCTCGCCCTACCTGGTGCAGAAGGCCGAGTTCGTCGCCTGCCATCACTTCGTCTTCCTCGAGAAGTACGACGTCCTGCAATATGCCGCGCCCGGCGCCACCTTCCTGCTCAACTCGCCCTATTCGGCCGAGGAACTGTGGGACAAGCTGCCGCGCTCGGTCCAGCAGGAAGCCCTCGACAAGAATCTGAAGATCTACACCATCGATGCCCGCAAGGTGGCGCACGCCGCCGGCATGGGCGGTCGCATCAACACCGTCATGCAGACCTGCTTCTTCGCCCTGTCCCAGGTGCTGCCGCGCGACGAGGCCATCGCCCAGATCAAGAAGGCGATCGAAAAGACCTACGGCCGCAAGAGCCGCAAGGTGGTCGAGAAGAACTGGGCGGCGGTCGACGCCACCCTGGCCAACCTGCAAGAGGCGGTCCTCCCCGGCCGGATCACGGCGACCCACGACGTGCCACCGATCGTGCCGCATGACGCCCCCGACTTCGTCAAGCGGGTCACCGCCATGATGCTGGCGGGCAAGGGCGACCTGCTGCCGGTCAGCGCCTTCCCGGTCGACGGTACCTGGCCGGTCGGCACGGCAAAGTTCGAAAAGCGCAACATCGCCGACGAAATCCCCGCCTGGGAAGCCTCGCTTTGCATCCAGTGCAACAAATGCGCCATGGTCTGCCCCCACTCGGCCATCCGCGCCAAGATCGTCCATCCCGAAGCGATGGCCGGCGCCCCGGCCAGCCTGAAGACCATGCCCTACAAGGGGCCTGAGATGAAGGGGGGCACCTATCTGCTGCAGGTGGCGCCGGAAGATTGCACCGGCTGCCAGTTGTGCGTGAAGGTCTGCCCGGGCAAGGACAAGGCCGACCCCGAGCACCTGGCCCTGGCCATGGTGGCGAAGACGCCGGTACTGGCCGATGAGAAGGCCAATTTCGACTATTTCCTGTCGTTGCCCGATGTCGAGCGGGCCGATATCCGGCTGAACATGAAGACGGCGCAGTTCATCAAGCCGCTGTTCGAGTTCTCCGGCGCCTGCCTGGGTTGCGGCGAAACACCCTACATCAAGTCGCTGACCCAGCTGTTCGGCGACCGCGTCATGATGGCCAACGCCACCGGCTGCTCGTCCATCTACGGCGGCAACCTGCCGACCACCCCCTACACCGTCGACCAGGCGGGCCGGGGACCGGCCTGGGCCAATTCGCTGTTCGAGGACAACGCCGAGTTCGGCCTGGGCTTCCGCCTGTCGCTCGACCAGCACAAGCAGCACGCCCGCGAACTGCTGAAGCGGCTGGCCGGCGACCTGCCCGAGCCGCTGGTCAACGAACTGCTCTATGGCAAGCAGGACACCGATGCCGGCGTCAAGGTGCAGCGGCAGCGGGTCGCCGAGCTGCGCCGGCTGATCGCCGGCCGCAAGGACGCCGAGGCTGTTCGCCTGGACGAAGTCGCCGACTACCTGGTCGACAAGGTGGTGTGGATCGTCGGCGGCGACGGCTGGGCCTATGACATCGGCTATGGCGGCCTGGATCATGTCCTGGCGTCGGGCCGCAACGTCAACATCCTGGTCCTCGACACCGAGGTCTATTCCAACACCGGCGGCCAGCAATCCAAGGCCACCCCGCTGGGCGCCTCGGCCAAGTTCGCCATGGCCGGCAAGACGCGGCCGAAGAAGGATCTGGGCCTCATCGCCCTGGCCTACGGCAACGTCTATGTCGCGTCGGTGGCGTTCGGCGCCAAGGACGCGCAAACGGTGAAGGCGCTGCAGGATGCCGCTTCCTACGACGGCGTGTCGCTGGTGATCGGCTATTCCCACTGCATCGCCCACGGCTATGATATGTCGGCCAGTCTCGATCGGCAGAAGCAGGCCGTGCAAAGCGGCTACTGGCCGCTGTACCGCTACGACCCGCGCCTCCTCGGCACCGGCCGCAGCGCCCTGGAACTCGATGCCGCCGATCCGAGCCTGTCGCTGCAAGACTTCATGGCCTCGGAGACGCGGTTCCGCATCACCGACCAGAACGACCACGCGAATTACGAAAAGCTGGTGGCGGAAGCCGACGAACAAATGCGCCGCCGCTACGACATCCTGAAGCGGATCGCCGGCACCAACCTGGCGGCCGAGTAAGAGCAAGCATCCGCAGATGACGCAGATGAACGCAGACCAGGTATCTGCGACATCTGCGCTCATCTGCGGATCGTGCTTCAGTCCTCCGTGGCCCTTTCCTCTCAGAAATCTTGGTGGTTTAATGAACAGTCGCGTTTTCCGGGAGACTGTTCATGAGCGGAGCGATCGCCAGGTTTCCCGAGGCTGTCTTTCTGCGACGGCCGGATAACACGGGATACGGCTTCTTCTTTCACGGCGAAGACGATTTCCGCGCGGCGGCGGAAAGCTTCACCCGCCCGATCCTGCGCTCGTTCGATGGTGATCCGGTCCCCGGCCAGCCCGATCCGCAGGACCATCTGAAGACCGCCGTCGCGACGTTCCTCGGCCAGGCTTTCGATCACGCCGTTCCCAGCGAGGTCGGCGCCGAAGGCATTTCCCGCGCCGCCGCGGCTTGCCTGCGTGACGTGTTCTCCGGACCGGTGCCGCGCGTCGTGGTGGTCGAACGCAAGAGCGGCCGGATAAATGTCCGCCCGGGGATCGAATTCATGCGCCACCCCGGTTTTCCCCTGGCCGTCGTGGTGGATGCCGACGCCCATGGCGGCGAGGCTCTGTTCTTCAACACCGCCGGCGACTTTCGCGCCGCCGGCGAACGCGCCCCCAGCGCCCGCTGCTGGCTGCCGCAAATCGTCTATCGACTTTACCGCCGCACGCCCTCGGTGATGGTCGGGCGGCCGCTGGTCGATCGCGGCACCGGCAACCACAGTGTGGCCTTCCGCTCAATAAATTTCGGGTTGAATGCCCCTCTCGAGGAACGCCAACCCACCTGATGGCAGACGAACGCTCTGCGTCAAAGATGATCCTCCGACCTATCCAAATAATTCTCTCGCAAAATTTCCTGGCCTGGATTTCCCCGAAAGCAGATTAGCTCTGCCATCGTCTGGGAAAAGCGACCCCGCGCCAAAGTGGATTTGCGGCATTCCTTTGTATGGCCAGGCTAATGGGCATGAACCACCTTGCCATTAGCGGCGTTTTGACTGGCAGTTTCGCAAACTTTGCTGGAGTTAGTGCGATGGCTACCACATCGACGAATGGAATGACCGGTTCGACCGGAGCGACCGGCATGTCAGGATCGGCCGCGACGACACCCATGCCTTCGGCCGCCACCGGCGGCATCACCAATATCGACGTGGCGCAGACCCCCACCGCCACGGTCACCGGCACCGGCGCCGGCGACCTGGTAATCGGCTTCCCCGGCAACACATTGCAGGCCGGCCCCGGCAACGACGTTCTGGTGATCACCAATCTTTCGCCGCCGGGCAGTTCCGCCTCGACGACGAGTTCGACCGGCGCCGCCGCCGGCGGCACATCGACGAGCGGAGCCACACCGGCCGGCGCATCGACCGGCGCCGCCACCCCGACCAGCACATCACCGGGCAGCACATCACCGGGCAGCACATCACAGGGCAGCACATCACAGGGCAGCACCTCGACCGGAACCTCTTCGGCGACCGGAGCAGCCGCCGGCACTCATACGACGACTTCGTCCGGGACTCCCTCCTCTTCCTCCTCGGGCACGCCAACCTCCGCCACCCCCCCGGCGATGACCGCGGCGCAAGCCGAGGCGGCGGCGACGACCCACCTCACCGCCGGCGCCGGGCACGACGTGCTGATCGGCGGGCCTGAACCCGACCTGTTCACCGACGGCACGGGAACGGACGTTTTCGTCGGCAACGGCGGCGCCGATACCTTCGTCCTCGGTCACGGCGCCAATGACGTGATCGTCGATTTCAATCCGGCGCTGGACCATATCGTCCTGGCCAACGGCGTCAGCGCCTCGGCCGTCCTGGCAACCGCCCATGAGGCTTCGGCCGGCAGCCCCACCGCCACCGCGGCGACCGCCGGCGGCGGGACCGCCGGAGCCAGCGGAGCCAGTGGAACCAGCAGCACCGGCGCGGCCCATGGAGCGGCCGGCAGCAGCGGAACCAGTGGGGTGAGCGGCAGCCCGGCGATGAGCTCCACCTCCGGCGCGGCGGCCACCCCTACAAGCGCCAGCAGCGGCACGCCAAGCGGCACCGGCTCGGCCTCGCCGACCGCCTCGGGCGCTTCGTCCGGCACGGCAATGGCGTCGGCGGCATCGGCCCACAACACCGTGCTCAACCTGCCCGATGGGCACTCGGTCATCCTGATGGGTGTCGACCCCAGCACCATTCACGCCGACACCTTCCTAAGCTGATCCCGTCGGTCCGCCTTATCTCCGCATCCGCGATCCGGCGGACCTCCTCCGCCCTCCTTCCGCCGCAACGGCCCTATCTTCGGGGTTAGGCGCCATTCGATGGCCTTGGCCCACCCCAAATCGTATGCGGAGCGGCGCGCGCCCACAGGGCACCGCCCCGCCCGATCAGCAATTCGCCCCAGAACCTTACATGCCGGCGGGTCCAAGGCCATGACCTACACCTCCGCACGCTTCACCGAATATGACCGATGCTCCGCGGATGCGGCTCTCGGATGCCTGGCCGGGCTGGCCCGGAGGCATCACCACCAGATCGACGAGGAAATGCTCGCCGCCGGACTGGCGGTCGATTCCTCGGGGCGTCTGTCCGTGACCGATATACCCCGGGCCGCGAGGCGGGCCGGCTTCACCGCCATGCCGCAGGCCAGGCCGCTGGCCGCCATGTCGGCCGACCTCCTGCCCGCCTTGTTGATTCTGGCCGAGGGAGATGTCTGCGCGCTGACCGCCTGGCAACGCGACGGATCGGGCGAAGCCCTGCTTGCCGACGCCATCGGCCCGGTGGTGATACCCGCCACGACCCTTGCCGCACGCTACACCGGCCTGATGATCGCCCTGACGCCTTGCCAACTTCCCACCGACGATGAAGAACAGCCATCGGTCACGCCCGGCCGGCCGGCGGCGGAATGGCATCGATACCTGCCGGCGGTCATCGCCGCCCTGCCGGGCGACGCCGTCGCTTTGCTGCTGGCGATGCTCCTGCCCCATTTCGCCCATCACTGGGGGACGGCTCCGCGCATGGTGGCGACGGCGGCGGCCATGGCGCTGGCTGTCGATGGATTGTTGCGGGCGGTTCGCCATCTGCTGCTGCAGAGGTTCGTCGGGGAGGTGGAAGCGGATCTCAGCCTGCGCTTCTTCCGCCGCCTGCTCGGCCACAGCCAGGCCGGGCCTAGCGGCGCCTGCGCCGCGGCGCTGAAGGCCATCCAGGCCGAGCGGGCGGGCATGGCCGGTTCGCTGGCCGCGCTGCTGGCCGAAGCGCCGCTGCTGGCGGCGGTGTGGGTCGCACTGCTTTGGCTGGGCGGCCCGCTGATCGCCGTGCCGCTGATGGCGGCGCCGGCCTTCCTGGTGCTCGGCCTCGGTTTCCACCCGGCCTGCGGCCCGATCATCCGGCACCACATCGGCGACGAAGCGCGCCAGCAGGCCTTTCTGGTGGAAACTCTCGGATCGGCCGACACCATCCGCGCCTCAGGGTTCGCCAAGCGCTGGGAGCGGAAATGGGCGCAACACCTGGCCGCCACCGGGACATCCGCCTTGGCGGCCGGCTTCGTCGATATCGGCATCCGCCGGCTGCCCCAATCACTTCAGGCGGTCACGCTGACCGGCATGGCCGTGTGGGGAACCCGGCTGGTCGCAGCCCATCGCATGGAGGCCGCCACCTTGGCCGTTTGCCTGCTCCTTGCCGCCCAATTGTTGGCGGCGATGGGCGAGGCGGCCACCCTCCTGGCCCGCTGGCCGGGGACGCGCGAAGGCCTGGCCAGCCTGCGCGACCTGCGCCCGAAGGCGGCGGAACAACGGCGCACCGAGCCGCGGCTGCTCCGCCCCGAACTCCGCCAGTCGATCGCCATGGCCGACGTCACCTTCCATTACCCGAAAGCGGAAACGGCGATTCTCGACGGCTGCAACCTTCGCATCGGCGCAGGCGAGCGTATTGCTCTTACCGGGCCGGCGGGCAGCGGCAAGACCACGGTGGCGAAACTGCTGCTGGGCCTCGTCATCCCCCAGGCGGGCGATGTGCAAATCGACGGCCGCCATCTGCAGACATCGCCGCACCTGGCCACCCTATTCGGCTATGTCCCGCAGGAGCCGGCCCTGTTTGCCGGCACCCTGCGCGACAACCTCAGTCCCCTACAGTCCGATGCGGAGAACCAGGCGATCGAACAGGCCGCCGAACTGGCCGGCATCGGCAAGCTGTTGTCGGCCTATGGCCCGGAGCGGCGGATCGACGAGTTCGGCTCAAGCCTGTCGGCCGGGCAACGGCAAGCCATCGTCCTGGCCCGCGTCCTGGTCGACGCACCGTCCGTCCTGCTGCTCGACGACCCCTGCGCCAGCTGGAGCGATCAATGCCTGGAAGGCCTGGCCGACAGGCTCGGCCCCATCCTCGCCGGTCGCACCCTCATCCTGCTGACCCAACGCCGCCCGCTGCTGGCGCTGGCGCACCAGGTCTTCCATGTCGAGGGCGGCGTCATCATGCCGGCCGGCTGAGCGGACCGAAGGGAAACCGGGGGCCTATTCCGCCGCGGCGGGCACCGCCGGCTTGAAGAAATGCGGATCGGTCAGGGCCGACAATGAAATGACCCGCGATTCGCACTGGTGGCCGGTGCTCTTCATCCGCGCATGAGGAATTCCGTCCCCCGGCGTCCATAACCGCACCACGACCCACACCTTGCCGTGCGGATCACCCGCCTTGATGAACTGGTCGCCGAGTTGAATGCTGGGGTTCTTCCGCCTGAACATGGGCCGTCTCACCTGCCTGAACCGAAACTACCGCTGCGCCACCATTATTCCCGGCACAACTTAAGATCAAACTAAGCGTTTGGCGCGAAATAGTCGCGTCAAACACTGGGCCCGAGCGGCGCCCGGGCACCGCGGGAACCGGAGATTTCCGCGTCTGATCCCCCTAAGGTTGCGGCGGACCCGGACGATGGTGCCGTCGATGAGCGCGCATTCGAAGTCTGGACCGGCGGTGAGACGACGGAAGGCCCGCCGAAAGACGCCTTGCAGGACCCGTCGCCGGGGCTTGACCCGGCCTTCGACGGGTGTGGGCGCCGCAGCACTTGGATGCCCGGATCAAGCCCGGGCATGACGCCGTGATGTAGGTCAACAGCCTCTTCGCGCCGCCGCCTTATCCCGCCGCCGCCCTGGGTGAGCGCGCGGTGCAGCTCAGCACCTCGTCGATCATCTGGCGCAAGGCCACCGGCTGTACCGGCTTGTGCAGCAGGCCGTGCCCGCTGGCCTGCGCCTGGCGCAGGCGTTCCGGAGCCGTATCGCCGGTCAGGATGATGGCCGGAATGACCGACTTCAGGCGGGTTCGGATGCGGTGGATGGCCTGGCCACCGGTCGCTCCGTTCTGCAGGCGATAATCGGCGAGAATGAGGTCCGGCCGTTTGCCGATCTGCGGCAGCAGGCGCAGCGCTCCCCCGCAATCGAGCGCCGCGAACACCCGATGGCCCCAGCTTTCCAGAAGCAGCCGCGTGCTCTCCAGGACATCCGGCTCGTCTTCGATGACGATCACCGACAGCGCATGACGCCGGATGCCGAGGCTCAGCTGCTTCGGCTGGGCGGTCATCTGTGGCTGCCTGGCCAGCGGCACCTCGACGACGAAGCCCGAACCCCTGCCGGGCGCCGAAGTGACCGAGATCGAATGGCCGAGCAGTTGCACCAGGCGCTCGACGATGGCGAGGCCCAGGCCCAGTCCCTGGCGCCGATCGCGCCCTGGATTGCCCAACTGATGGAACTCGCGGAAGATCAGCTTGATCTGGCTTTCCGGAATGCCGATGCCGGTATCCCATACCTCCATCCTGAGCCGGTCGCCGTGCCGCCGGCAACCGAACAGGATGCGCCCCTTCGGCGTGTAGCGGACGGCATTGCTGAGCAGGTTGCGCAAGACCCGTTCCAGCAGCGCGGGATCGCTTTTCACCATGGCGTGGGACCGCACGGCCCGGAGCGCCAGCCCCAGTTCCGCCACCTGCGGCTCGAATTCCGCCGCCAGGCGATCAATCATCGGGGCGACGCTGAACGCCGACAACTCGGGCACGACCAGCCCGGCCTCCAGCTTCGACACGTCGAGGAGGCCGTTGAGCAAGACCTCGACGGCGTTGACCGAATCCTCGATGCGCTTGATCAGCGCCGTATCCTCGGGTGCATGTTCGCGGTTCGACAGCACCGCGACGAACATGGACAGCGCCTGCAACGGCTGCCGCAGATCGTGGCTGGCGGCGGCAAGGAAGCGGGTCTTGGCGACATTCGCCTGTTCGGCCGCCTCCTTCGCCTTGAACAGCTCGTCCTGAACCTGCTGCTGGCTGGTGTGGTCGTGCATGAAGGCGAAATAGAGCCGCGGCTGGTCCGTTTCGTCCAGCACCACGCCGGCACGCTGCCAAAGGGCGAAGACCCGCCCGTCGGCGTCGATGGCGTCCATCACCCCTTCCCAGTTGTCTCCCCGCTGCAAGGCGGGCAGGACCTCGCGCTGGACGACAGCCCGCGCCTCCGGGGCGTAATGGCCCAGGTAGCCGACCTGGGAGGCGTCGGACAGGTCGCGACCGAACAGCTTCTCATGGGCCGAATTGATGTAGAACGGCTGACCGTCGGTGGACAGGATGGCGATGGCCTCCGCCGAAGCCTCGACCACCGCGCGGAAGGTCGACAGATCGGCCTCGGCGCGCTTGCGCTCGTCGATGTTCTCGATCATCACGATGCCGAAGCGTTCGGCACCTTCTCCACGGACGATGGATACCGTCAGGGAGCCCCAGATCACTCGCCCGTCGCGACGCAGATAGCGGGTTTCCTGCTGGTAGCAATCGATTTCACCGTCGACCAGACGGCGCGCCAGCTTGGCTTCGCCTTCCAGATAGTCGGGATGGACCAGGTCGGAATAGCGCAGGCGCTCCAGTTCGTGCGGCCGGTATCCCAGCATGGCGCCCAGCGCCTCGTTGGCCTGGCTGATCCGCCCGCCCGGCTGGACCACCGCGATACCGATGGCGGCATGCTGAAAGACGGTGCGGAAGCGGGCTTCGCTGGCGCGCACCGCCTGCTCGCGGCGTTTCAGTTCGGTGATGTCGGTGCGGGTGACGATGGTCGAGCCGTCTTTCAGCCGCATGTCCTTGATCAGGAACCAGCGGCCGTCCGGCGCACGCCGCTCGTGGGTCAGGCCAAGGCGGTGGCATTCCATCTGCTCGTTGATCCAGCGCTCGGCCTCGCCGTCGTCGGACCAGCAGATTTGCGCCATGGCGCGGGTCAGATCGGCGAAACTGACGCCGGCGGAGATGCGATCGGCCAGTTGCGGTATGGACTTGCGGAAGCGGTCATTGCAGATGACGAGGCGATCCTCCTCGTCGAAGATGGCCAAGCCGTGGGACAGGTGTTCGATGCCGTCCAGCAGCCTGGCCTTGACCCGTTCCGAGCTTTCCTTGGCCTCGACCTGGGCGGTGATGTCGCAGCCGCCGCCACGGAAGCCGGTGAACCCGCCTTCATCGTCGTAGGTCGGCTTTCCCGAAATGCTGAAGTGCCGCAACCGCCCGCCGACGCAGGCCGAGATGCGGAAACCGCGGAAAGCCTGCCGATCCTGAAAACCGGGAAGCAGCGAACTCCAGTCGGCCCGTTCACAGAACAGCCGGTCGACACAGTCGGATCGGTCCAGCTCGCCGTAGCATGTCCCGGCGATCCGGCAGAACCCGTGGGAGACGTAGGTCAGTTCGCCCCGCGCGTCACATTCCCAGATCCAGTCGGCTAGCGCTTCGGCGATGTCGCGCCAGCGCTGCTGATCGCTGCGAAGCTCGCGCTCGCGCCGGCCTGATACGCCAAGCGGGCGGATGGTGATGACCACGCCGCCTTCGGCTCCCCGCCGCCATTGGCGGACCATCCGGCCGTCGTCCAAGGAATCGAGGCGGGCCGATACCAGATCCAGATGGCGGCCCGCCTCCAGGTCCCCGATCAGCTCCGGCACCAGTACGGCCAGGCGCGAGTTCCAGAAGGCCAGCCGATCCTCGGCATCAAACACCAGGACTCCTTCCGACAGGCTGTCGAAGGCCGCCAGAAGAAGGGGAGAGATCTCCGCCGAATCACCCGCCTTGGCCGCGATATCCATTGTTTCTCCCCGATTGTCGCTATCGCCCGGTCAGGACGGATGGCGTGGCGGCCATCCGTCGGAGCCTCACCAGCGGTCTTTCGACCTATCGGCCGCCTTGCCCGGTGACCGGGAGGTATTGCTGCAAGTTGATCTCCGGTGAAGACATCGCATTCACCACCATGCACAGCGTAGGTATTGCCGGCAGGAAAGCGCAATATGACGAGCGAAATAGCAGCGTTATATATCCTCGTACCCTGAGGCAGGGGTTCTAACATTTGTCGCAATCAGGCAAGAGGAACCCTGGCCAAATATTGCCGAAGCAGGCAGGATGGCGAGCATGTCGCAATCAAAGGAAACCTGGATCTCTGCTTTTCCGATGCTCGAGGGCCTTGACCGGCCGTCGCTCGCCCGGATGGTGCAGAACGCCCGCCTGGTCACCATTCCGGCCGGCAGCGTGGTGTTCCAGGACGGAACGCCGTCGAACGATTACACACTGGTCATCGAAGGTGTCGTCCGCGTGCAGAAGCTATCGGAGACCGGCCGCGAAATCGTTCTTTACCGCGTCGAGGAAGGTCAGTCCTGCGTTCTCAACACCTCGTCCTTGATGACCGGGCGGGAATACGGTGCCCAAGCCGTCGCCGAGTCCGAGGTCAAGGCGGTGCTGCTGTCCGCCGAAGTGTTCCATTCCCTTCTGGCCAGTTCGGCGCCGTTCCGCCGTTTCGTGTTTTCCGTCTATTCGACCCGCATTTCCGACCTGCTGTGCCTGATCGAAGAAGTCGCCTTCGGCCGCATCGACATGCGCCTCGCCCAGTTGCTGATCGGCCATACCGGCGCCGGTAGCGAGCTCAAGGCGACGCATTATGAATTGGCGACAGAACTGGGGACGGCCCGCGAAGTGATCAGCCGGCAGCTCAAGGACTTCGAGCGGCGCGGCTGGGTCAAGCTTTTCCGAGGGCGAATAGAATTGACCGAGCGTGCCGCCTTGAGCGAACTTGCAAACAAGACAAGTTTGTGACTAGGTTACTGACGTTAAAGGCGTTTTCATGGCTCTCTACGGCTATCAACGACCTTTGGCGACTGCGAGATTTCCATGACCAAGAATATCGGCACCATCGACCGCGCGGCCCGAGCCCTCGTCGGCCTTGCCCTCGTTGCCTGGGCTGCTCTGCTGGGCGGCCCCATATGGGCCTGGATCGGCGTCGTGCCCCTGGCCACCGCCGGCATCGGCTTCTGCCCCGCCTACACCCTGCTGGGCGTCAACACCTGCGCGGCAAAACGGTAAGCAACTATTCCATCTGCGACAGCAGGGCAGCATTACCGCCGGCGGCCGCGGTATTGACGGCGATGCAGCGCTCGGTGGCGAAGCGGTACAGGTAGCGGGGGCCGCCGGCCTTCGGGCCGGTGCCCGACAGCCCTTCGCCGCCGAACGGCTGCGTGCCGACCACGGCGCCGATGATGCTGCGGTTGACATAAATATTGCCGACCCGCAGCCGCCCGACGATGTGGCGGATGGTGGCATCGATCCGGCTGTGGATGCCCAAGGTCAGCCCATAGCCGGTCGCCGCCACCGCTTCGATCACCTGGTCCAGGCGCGACGCCGGGTAACGCACCACATGCAGGAACGGGCCGAACACCTCGCCTTCCAGGCGCCCAGGCCGGTCGATTTCGACCAGGCGCGGGGCGAAGAAGGTGCCATGCTCGGCACTGGCCGGCAACGCGCAGGCATAGCGCAGGCGGCCGACGCTCTCCATGCGGACGGCGTGGGCCGCCAGCGCCTCCCGCGCCGCGGCGTCGATCACCGGCCCGACATCCGTGGCCAGCAGGCCCGGATCGCCGATACTGAGCTCGGCCATGGCTCCGGCGATCATCGCGATGATCTTGTCGGCGACCTCGTCCTGGACGAACAGCAGGCGCAACGCTGAACAGCGCTGCCCGGCGCTCTGGAAGGCCGAGGCCAGGACGTCCTGCGCCACCTGCTCGGCCAATGCCGAGGAATCGACGATCATCGCATTCTGGCCACCGGTCTCGGCGATCAGCGGAACGATCGGTCCATTGCGGCCGGCCAGTGCCCGGTTGATGGCCCAGGCGGTCTCGGTGGATCCGGTGAAGGCGATGCCGGCGATCCGGCCGTCGGCCACCAGCCGGGCGCCGACCCGACCGTCTCCGGGAAGCAGGCCAAGCACCTCGGCCGGCACCCCGGCCTGATGCAGCAGGCGCACCGCCTGGGCGGCGACCAGCGGCGTCTGCTCGGCCGGCTTGGCCACCACCGCATTGCCGGCGGCCAGCGCCGCGGCCACCTGGCCGGTGAAGATCGCCAGGGGAAAGTTCCACGGGCTGATGCAGGCGAATGCCCCGCGCCCGTGCAGGATCAGGCGGTTGCCCTCGCCGGTCGGACCCGGCAGGGCGATCCCATCCGCGGCGAAATCGGCCCGCGCCCGCACCGCATAATAGCGGAGGTAATCGACGGCCTCGCGCAACTCGGCCAAGGCGTCGGGGATGGTCTTGCCGGCCTCGCGCACCAGCAGCGCCATCAGTTCGGCGCGCGCCTCCTGGTAAAGCTCGGCCGCGCGCTCAAGGATGGTGGCGCGGTCTTCCACCGCCACGGCGTCCCAGCGCGCCGCCGCCGCATAGGCCACGGCCACCGCCTGCCCCACCTGTTCATCGCCGGCCTCGGTAACCACGCCAACCTCGTGGCCAACATCCGAGGGGTCGGTGACCGGCCGGCTTTCTCCCGTCGCCACCTTGCCGCCGATCAGCGGCGAAGCCACCCACGACCGGCTGGCGGCATCGGCCATGGCTTCGGCCAGCGGTCCGACGGTCGACGGGTCGGCCAGGTCAAGCCCGGCGGAGTTGCGCCGCTCCGGGCGATAGACATCGGCCGGCAGAGGTATCGCCGGATGCGGCTTCGATGCCCGCGCCAACAGTGTCTCGACGGGGTCGGCGAGCAGCTCGGCGAGCGGCGCCTCGGCGTCGGCCAAACGGTTGACGAAGGAGGTATTGGCGCCGTTCTCCAGCAGTCGGCGGACCAGATAAGGCAGCAGATCCTGGTGGCTGCCCACCGGGGCGTAGACCCGGCAAGCCGCGCCCTTGTCCACCACCTGATCGTAAAGCGCCTCGCCCATGCCGTGCAGGCGCTGAAACTCGTGGGCCCGCCAGCGGCCAACGATTTCCCGCACCGCCGCCAGGGTATGGGCGTTGTGCGTGGCAAACTGGGGAAACACGACGTCGTCGGCCGCCGCCATTCGCTTGGCGCAGGCCAGATAGGACACGTCGGTCGCCTCCTTGCGGGTGTAGACCGGATAGCCGGCAAGACCGCGCTCCTGCGCCCGTTTGATCTCGCTGTCCCAGTAGGCGCCTTTGACCAGGCGCATTTGCACCCGCATGCCGCGCGCCCGCGCCGCCTCGGCGACCCAGTCGACGACCAGCGGCGCCCGCTTCTGATAGGCCTGGACCGCCAGTCCGAACCCTTCCCAGCGCCGGGGTGCGAGGTCCAGCGCGGCGGCGACCACATCCAGTGACAGGTCAAGGCGGTCGGCCTCCTCGGCGTCGATGCATAGCGCGATGTCGCGGGACGCGGCTTCCTCGACCAGCCGGCCGAGGCGCGGCATCAGTTCCGCCATCACCCGCCGGTGCTGTGCGAACTCGTAGCGGGGATGCAACGCCGACAGCTTCACCGAAATTCCCGGGCCTTCGACCGGCCCTTTTCCGGAAGCGGCCTGCCCGATCGCCGAGATGGCGGCGGAATAGGCTTCGAGGTAGCGCTCCGCATCGGCCGCGGTGCGGGCGGCTTCGCCCAGCATGTCGAAGGAATGCCTGTAGCCGCGCGCCCGATCGCCGCCGGCCCGGTGCAGCGCTTCGTCGATGGTGCGGCCCATGACGAACTGGCGGCCGATGATGCGCATCGCCTGGACTACAGCCTGGCGGATCATCGGTTCTCCCGAGCGGGCGGCAAGCCTTCGCCAGAAGGCGGCGGGATTCCGCTCGGCCTCGCGATCGGGCTGAATCACCCGCCCGGTCAGCATCAGAGCCCAGGTCGAGGCATTCACCAGCAGCGAGCCGCTGCGCCCCAGGTGCCGGCTCCAGTCGCCGGTGAGCAGCTTGTCACGGATCAGCAGATCACGCGTCTGGTCGTCGGGGACCCGCAACAACGCCTCGGCAAGGCACATGAGCACCACGCCTTCCTGGCTCGACAGGCCATATTCCTGAAGAAAGGCGTCAAGGCCGGCCGGCTTGCGGGCTCGCACCCCGGCCACCAGCTGCGACGCCTCGGCAGCGACGCGCCCTGCCGCATCCGGGGCGAAGGCGGCTTGGCCGAGCAGCGCCTCGACGAGCTGCGTCTCATCGGCAAGGCAGGCGCGGCGAATGGCGTCACGCCGGAAATCGCTGACGGGTGGCAGGGCTTCGAACACCATGGCGGGCACCTCTCGCCGGTGGTCATAGCCGGATTTCGCCCCGGCCATCCACCCATCTTAAGAGCTGATGAAGCAATCGCCGATCACTTCAGGGGCTCTTAACAAGCCGCCGGGACGGGAGCGCTGGTGGTCAGCCCGCCGCTTCCAGCCCGCCCGGCTGCTGTGCGGCGGCAGCCATGACTGCCTGCTGCAGCTTGAGGAAGGCACGGTTCTCGATTTGCCGGATGCGCTCGCGGCTGACCCCGTACCGCGTGCCCAATTCCTCGAGGGTCAGCGGGTTTTCGCGCAGGCGCCGCTCGGTCAGGATATCGAGTTCCCGCTTGTCCAGAATCTTCAGCCCCTCGGCCAGCAGCCGGCTGCCCAAACGGGCTTCCTCGTGCTCGGCCAGCTGGACTTCCTGGTTGGCTCGATCATCCACCAGAAGATCCTGGCGCTCGACGGTGATATCGGCCGAAACCGGCGTATTGAGCGAGGAGTCGCGGGCCGCCAGGCGCTGGTTCATCAGCTGCACTTCGGCTTCCGGCACGTCCAGTTCATGGGCGATGCGCTTGACGTCGTCGCTGCTCAGCCCATCGGCGTCGAAGATGCGCAGCTTGGCCTTGACCCGGCGCAGGTTGAAGAACAGCTTCTTGTGCGCCGCCACGCTGCCGAGGCGCACCATCGACCAGCTGGAGAGCACATATTCGTGCAGCGCCGCCTTCACCCACCACATGGCGTAGGTCGCCAGGCGGAACCCCTTGTCGGGATCGAATTTCTTGACGGCGCGCATCAGTCCCAGGTTGCCTTCGCTGATCAGGTCGGCCAGCGGCAGGCCGTAGTGACGGAAGCCGAGAGCCATCTTGGCCACCAGGCGCAAATGGCTGGTCACCAAGCGGTGCGCGGCGTCAACGTCCTCGTGCTCCTGCCAGCGTTTGGCGAGCATGTATTCCTCCTCCGGCTGGAGGACCGGAAAGGACCGTATCTCGCGCAGATACTTGGCAAGACCGCCATCGGCTGAAAGCACGGGCAATGCGGTAGAGATTGCAGACATCGATTCTTCTCCCGGAAAAACTAAAGATCCCCGCCTCTCGCAGGCAGCGAGGGCGGCCAAACAGGCGCAGCTCTAACCGGGATGACGAACGATCACAGCCATTGTCATATCCTCCCTCTGAAGCGACACGACCTATGCCCACCTTTCTCGGTCGGGCAAGCGGTGCGGCCCCGACACGGGCTCCGTACCGTGATGGAATTGTGCGACACCCGAGATACGCTGTCAAGTATCCCCAGATCCTCAGCGGGTTTCTTCCCCCAAAGGTCAATGTTTCCAGGGGGCTGCCAGCCTAAATAACACTTCATAAGAATACGGCTTAGCGAGGAAATGTGTCGGAAATAAGGAGGAGGAATGCGCATCGCCCAGGTATCGCCTTTGCATGAGGCCGTCCCCCCGAAGCTTTACGGCGGCACGGAGAGAGTAGTTTCTTATCTTACAGAAGAATTGGTGCAGAGAGGGCACCAGGTTACATTATTCGCAAGTGGGGATTCGATCACATCGGCACGACTTATCTCAACATGCAAAACCTCCCTACGCCTCGACAATGTCTGTAAAGATAGAATTCTTTATCATATTTTGCAACTTGAAGCCGTGTTACAACTTCGCAATGAGTTTGATATTATACATTTTCATACAGAATATTTACACTATCCTTTCGCCAAGCGCTGCCAGGTCCCAGTGCTGAGCACCTTGCACGGCCGGCTGGACCTTCCGGATTATCAGGCCTTGTACCGCGTCTTCGATGGCCTGCCGCTCTCCTCTATATCCGACGCCCAGCGTCGGCCATTACCTCTGTTGAATTGGCGCGGAACGGTTTATCACGGACTGCCGGAAGGCAGCCTCGCGCCGGGCCAGGGCAAGGGTGGCTATCTGGCGTTCCTCGGGCGCATTTCGCCGGAAAAGGGCGTCGACCGCGCCATCGCCATCGCCCGGCGGAGCGGCCTGCCGTTGAAGGTGGCCGCCAAGATCGACGCCCTGGATCGCGAATATTTCGACAGCATCCGGCACCTCTTCGATAGCTCGCTGGTGGAATTCGTCGGCGAGATCGACGAACGCCACAAGGCGGGTTTCCTGGGTGACGCGGCGGCGCTGCTGTTTCCCGTCGAATGGCCCGAGCCGTTCGGCCTGGTGATGATCGAGGCGATGGCCTGCGGCACGCCGGTCCTGGCCTTCCGAAGCGGCGCCGTACCCGAAGTCGTCGAGGACGGGGTCACCGGACGGGTGGTCGACGACGTCGAGCAGGCGGCACAGGCGATCGACGACGTCCTGGCCCTTGATCGGCGGCGCTGCCGTATCACCTTCGAAAGGCGCTTTTCGGCGAGCCGCATGGCCGACGACTATCTGGACCTTTACCGGCAGCTGTCGCCCACGACGGCGGACACCACCCTGGCCCCGGTGGAGTGACGTGAGCGACATCATAAGGTTCAAAGGCCACGCCTATATCCTGGCGACTTCGCCGCGACTGGCGAGCAATCGGCTGACCCTCAAGGAGGGCGACAGCTTCGCCGTCCTCGACCGCTACGGCGATACCGGAACCATCGGCGGCGGCGAGCAGGGCATTTACCACGCCGGCACCCGGATGCTGTCCCACCACGAACTGCGGCTGGGGAAGCAGCGCCCGCTGCTGTTGTCCTCGACCGTGCACGAGCGCAACGCCTTTGTCGCCGTGGACCTGACCAATCCCGACATCCAGATGGAGGAGGAGGACCGGATCCTGCAGCGCGGCAGCATCCATATCTTCCGCTCGATGTTCCTTTACCAGGGGGCGTTCTACTGCCGCACCCGGATCCAGAACTACGGCGAGCAGGCGCTCGACAGCGAAGTAAGCTTCATTTTCGATGCCGATTTCGCCGATGTCTTCGAGGTCCGCGGAATGCGGCGCAAAGCCCGCGGCCATCGCCATGTGGAAGTGGCCGACCGGACGGTGTCGCTGCTCTATGACGGCCTTGACGGGATCACCCGACGGACCCGCATCGACTTCTCCGAAACGCCGGCGGAGATCTCCCCCGGCAGCGCCCGGTTCGTCCTGCGCCTCCCGGCCAAGCGCCCGTTCGAGCTCCTGCATACCATCGCCTTCGACAGCGGCGCCGTCGAGGCTCCGTCCCTCGCCCGCTTCGAAGCGCATCAGCGGGCGCTGGTCGACCAGTTGCAGACGCCCGACGTCGCCCGGGTCCGTTCGTCGAACGAACAATTCAACCACTGGCTGGCGCGGTCCAGCGCCGACCTGGCCATGCTGGTCAGCCATCTCCCCGAAGGCCCCTACCCTTACGCCGGGGTACCCTGGTTCAGCACGGTCTTCGGGCGCGACGGTCTGATCACCGCCCTGCAGGTCCTGTGGCTCAATCCCGGCCTTGCCCGAGGCGTGCTGGCCACTCTGGCCGCCTGCCAGGCATCGGACGAAGATCCGGCACGCGATGCCGAGCCGGGAAAAATCCTGCACGAAGCCCGGCAGGGCGAAATGGCCAATCTGGGCGAAGTCCCCTATTCCCGCTACTACGGCAGCGCCGATTCCACGCCGCTGTTCATCATCCTCGCCGCCGCCTATGGCGAGCGCTCCGGCGACGAGGAATTCCTGCGCGGCTTGTGGCCCAATGTGGAACGGGCGCTCGAATGGATCGACCGCTACGGCGACATGGACGGCGACGGCTTCATCGAATATGCGCGCAAGCGGCCGGACGGATTGTCCAACCAGGGCTGGAAGGACAGCGACGATTCGGTATCCCACGCCGACGGCTCGCTGGCCCCCGGACCGATCGCGCTATGCGAGATCCAGGGCTATGTCTATGCGGCGAAGCGCGGAGCGGCGCGCCTGGCACGGATGCTCGGCCAGGCGGAACAGGGGCGGCGCCTCGACGAGCAGGCGGAAACCCTGCGCGGCCGCTTCGAGGACGCCTTCTGGCTGGAAGACCTGCAAACCTATGCCCTGGCGCTGGACGGCAGGAAGCGGCCGTGCCGCGTGCGCAGCTCCAATCCCGGGCATGTCCTGTTCAGCGGGCTCGCCTCGCCGGAACGGGCCCGCCTTACCGCCGCGTCGCTGACTTCGGAGGACCTGTTCTCGGGCTGGGGGGTCCGCACCCTCGGCCAGGGCGAAATGCGTTACAACCCGATGTCCTATCATAACGGCTCGGTGTGGCCACACGACAATGCAATGATCGCCGCCGGCCTGTCCCAGTACGGCGAAATGGACGGGGTGGAGCGCATCCTCGCCGCCATGTTCGATGCCGCATCGGCGGTCGACCTGCAGCGGCTGCCCGAGCTGTTCTGCGGCTTCGCCCGACAGGGCGGCCAGGGGCCGACCCTCTACCCGGTCGCCTGCATACCCCAGGCGTGGTCCAGCGGCGCCGTGTTCATGCTCCTGCAGGCCTCCCTGGGCCTCCGAGTACACGCCCAGCCGGCGCGGGTCGTCTTCGACCGGCCACGCCTGCCTCCGGCCCTGCCCCAGGTGGAGGTGTGGGGCCTCGCCGTCGGCGGCGCCGCCGTCGACTTGCGCCTGTCTCGCCATCCCAGCGGTAGCGTTACCGTCGACGTTCTCGATCGTCGGGGAAAAGTCGAAGTCGGTGTACTGATGTAGAAGCGCCAGGGCGCATTGTCAGCACGGCCGGCGCACACTATTATCGCCTTCCTCAAAAGCACCTTTTTCTTATGCCGGCACGAGGATGGCTTGACGACCTGCGAGGAGCGCTTCAGGCGACTGTTCGACCAGTCCCCCGATCCCACCTGGATCATCGAGGACAACCGTTTCATCGACTGCAACGAGGCAGCCGTCCGGCTTCTCGGCTATACCAGCAAGGAAGGCCTGCTGCGCAGCCACCCGTCCGACCTGTCGCCGGAATTCCAGCCGGATGGCGAACGCTCCTTGATGAAGGCCGAACGGATCTTAGGAACCATGGTGGGTGGCGGCTTCCGGCGGTTCGAGTGGACCCATCGCAAGGCCGACGGCACGACCTTCCCGGCCGAGGTCACGCTTACTCCGATGAGCCTCGACGGACGGACGGTGATCCACTGTGCGTGGCGCGACATCTCGGCGCGCAAGGCCGACGAGGCGGCGCTGCAACTGGCCGCCAGCGTCTATCGCAACACCATCGAAGGCATCGTCATCACCGATAGCGAGGGGACGATCGTTTCGGTCAACCCGGCATTTTCCGAGATCACCGGCTTCCGGGCCGAAGAGGCCATCGGCCAGACACCCCGCATCCTCAAATCCGACCGCCACGACGAGACATTTTACAAACAGCTGTGGACCAGGCTGCTGGACACCGGCCAATGGCAGGGAGAGATCTGGAACCGCCGGAAGAATGGCGAGGTCTACCTGCAGCATCAGACCATCACCCGCATCCCCGGGCCACACCCTGCGGCGGCCCAGTTCGTGGCGATCTTCAACGATATTACCGAACTGCGCCGCAAGGACGAACGGATCCAGCATCTGGCGTTTCACGACGCGCTGACCGAACTGCCCAACCGCCTGCTGCTGACCGACCGCCTGGAACATGGCATCGCCGTCGCCGAACGCGAAAGACAGCGGCTGGCCGTGCTGTTCCTTGATCTCGACCAGTTCAAGGTGGTCAACGACACCTTGGGCCACGACCACGGCGACGCCCTGCTGCAGGTCATGGGCGACCGCCTGCGAACAGCGGTCCGCGGCTGCGATACCCTGTCGCGCCTCGGCGGCGATGAATTTGTCGTGGTCTTGACCGATCCCGAGAACGAAGCCGAAGTCGCCGCCGTGGCGGAGCGCATCATCGAGGCGGTCAACCGACCGGTCGATCTGGGGCCCGTGCGGGTCCATGTCAGCGGCTCCATCGGCATCGCCCTGTTCCCCGATGACGGCATGAACGTGGTCAGCCTGATGAAGAACGCCGATGCCGCCATGTATGCCGCCAAGGCCGCCGGCAAGAGCACCTTCCGCTTCTTCAACGCGGCGATGACCTACCGCGCCGAAGAGCGCCTTCAACTGGTATCCGACCTTCGGCTGGCGATCGACAAGCAACAGTTGGAGCTGTTCGTCCAGCCGAAGATCTCCCTCGCCACCCGCCTTCCCTGCGGCGCCGAGGCGCTGGTGCGCTGGCGCCATCCCGAACGCGGCCTGATCTCTCCGGCTGACTTCATCCCTTTGGCGGAAGAGGCCGGGTTGATCATCTCGTTGGGGGAATGGGTCCTCGATCAATCCTGCCGGACCCTTGCCCAACTGCGCAAGCAAGGCTTCGGCGGGATGCGAATGGCGATCAACGTCTCGGCCACCCAGTTGCATGAAGGCTGCCTCGAAGACACCATCCGGGCGATGCTCGACGCCTATGGCCTGGAGCCCGCCACCATGGAAATCGAATTGACCGAGAGCATGGTGATGAACGATCCCGACCGGGCCATCCGCCTGCTCGGCAAGTTGCGGGCCAGCGGCATCACCATCGCCGTCGACGATTTCGGCACCGGGTATTCCAGTCTGGCCTATTTGAAGCGACTGCCCATCGACACCTTGAAGATCGATCGCACCTTCGTCCTTGACGCCGACAACAATGAGGACGATGCGCAAATCTGCCGGACCATCATCGCCCTGGGTAATTCACTGCGGCTGAGCGTCGTCGCCGAAGGCGTGGAGACGGCGCGCCAAGCGGACTGCCTGGCCGAATGGGGCTGCCAGACGGCGCAAGGCTACTTCTTTGCCCGCCCAATGCCGGCCGCCGAATTCCTCACCTGGGTGACGGGGCAGTCAGCCTGCCTGCCGCAAGCCTTGCCTTGAGTCCCGCCGCCGGCGCAGCCCATCGACCCCTGACCGCCTGTTCGACCCGGCCGGCTCCGGTCATTACGCCGACCATCACTTCCGGCCATCTCGAACCCTTCAACGGCGAGATGCCTTCTTCTTTCTCGCCTTCCCCAATTGCGTCAGGTAATAATCCATAGGCTGAACGGAACCGCCGTTCCGGCGCCGTTCTCTGCCCTCCGGCGTTTCTTGCCCCACGCCCGGCGAAGGGTCTTAAAACCCCACCCGAAACCGGGAAGGTTGTTTGCCACTTCACAAACCCCCGCTCGGCACCTATCTTTGGAGCATCGTTTAGAGCGTTTCCAAACTAATTCGAGGTACCCGATGGCTATTGAGCTACCCCCGCTTCCGTTCGACGCCAAGGCGCTGGAGCCGCACATGTCGGCCAATACCTTGTCGTTCCATCATGGCAAGCACCACGCCGCCTATGTCACGAACTACAACAATCTGACGAAGGACACGCCCTACGCCGGCAAGGCGCTGGAAGACGTGGTCAAGGCCGTCGCCGGCGACCCGTCGAAGATCGGCATCTTCAACAATGGCGCCCAGGTGTGGAACCACAGCTTCTTCTGGAATTGCCTGAAGCCGGCCGGCGGCGGAACGCCGCAAGGCCAGTTGCTGTCGAAGATCGAGGCTGACTTCGGCAGCTACGGCAAGTTCGTCGAGGACTTCAAGACCGCCGCCACCACCCAGTTCGGCAGTGGCTGGGCCTGGCTGGTGCTGGATGGCGGGACGCTCAAAGTGACCAAGACCGCCAATGCCGACACGCCGCTGGTCCACGGCCAGACCGCCTTGTTCACCGTCGATGTGTGGGAACACGCCTATTATCTGGACTACCAGAACCGCCGCCCCGACTTTGTCTCGACGGTGCTGGCAAATCTGGCCAACTGGGATTTCGCCGCGAAAAACCTGGACAAGGCGCCGCACAAGTAGACGTTCGACAGCAGTGCACCTTTGTTTCTGCCCCTCGCCGGGCGGGCGCATCCGCGCCCTTGGCCGCCGTCTCAACGGCGGCCGGCCGGCAAGGGGCTTTGATAGGCCTGGTGCAGTGAACCTTTTGAATGAGCCACTGCACTATGAAGGTGTGGCGGCCGCGGGCCGCCCTACGCCATCAGCCGATGGCGATCAATGCCGCGGCGACCCGGCGGTCGTCGCCCATCAGCACATTGTAGGTGCGGCAGGCCGCCCCGGTGTCCATCACCTCGAAGGTGATGCCGGCGGCACGAAAGTGGCGCCGTATCGGGGACGGGACGGCCAGCATCCGTTGGCCGGTGCCGAGGACCAGGATGTCCACCCTGGGCGCCGCCGCCGCCACCTGTTGCAGGCTGTCGACCGACAGTTCATCGACGGCGGCCACGGACCAGGCCATCGTGGCGAGCGGAAACACCAGCACCGAGCCCTCATGCCTGGCGCCGCTGATCCGGAAGCCGCCATCCCCATAGCTTTGGATCAACTGGCGGCCGGCGGGATTGAGCGGAGAGAATTCCATGGCGACTCATATGGCAGCCGCGACGCGCGGCCGCCAGCAAAAAAATATCGTCAGGGTTTCGCGTTGGCGGCC
Organism: Pseudomonadota bacterium; assembly: GCA_021781575.1. GTDB lineage: Bacteria > Pseudomonadota > Alphaproteobacteria > Rhodospirillales > Magnetospirillaceae > DUZF01. Next base: position 31,752 of record JAJXWP010000028.1, on the reverse strand, counting down.
TGCGGTGGCGCATCGACCTTGACGAAATGGGCTCGCGAGGCACCCAGCCACATGACGATCGGGCTCGACACCAGGACCGACGAATAAATGCCGAAGACGATGCCGATGGTCAGCGCCAAGGCGAAGTTGTGAAGGGTCTCGCCGCCGAACAGCAGCATCGACACCACCACCAATTCCGTGCATCCGTGGGTGATGATGGTTCGCGACATGGTCGCCGTGATGGCGTTGTTGATGATTTCGGGGACGCTCGCCTTCTTGTATTTGCGGAAGTTTTCCCGAATCCGGTCGAACACCACCACCGATTCATTGACCGAGTAGCCCAGAACCGACAGCACCGCGGCCAGGACCGTCAGGGTGAACTCCCAGCGGAAGAAGGCGAAGAAGCCAAGAATGATCACCACATCGTGCAGGTTGGCGATGATAGCCGCGACGGCGAAGCGCCACTCGAACCGGAAGGCCAGGTAGGCCATGATCCCGGCGCAGACCAGCGCCAGGGCGATCGACCCGTCGGTCACCAGTTCCTTGCCCACCTGGGGCCCGATGAACTCGACCCGGCGCAACTCGACCTGCGGCTGATCGGCTCGCAATGCGGTCAGGACCCGCTCGGACAGCTGTGCCGACGAAACGCCCTGCTTCAGCGGCATGCGGATGATCACGTCCGACGACGTGCCGAAATTCTGTACCGAGCTGTCGGCGAACCCCGCCTTGACCAAGGCCGCCTGCACCTTGGCCGGCTGCGCCGCCTGGGCATAGTGGACTTCGATGACCGTGCCGCCGGTGAATTCCACCCCGAAATTGAGCCCCCGCGTCGCCAGGAAGAACACCGCCAGGATGAAGGTGATTAGCGACGCCACGGTGGTCGACCGGGCGTAGGTCATGAACGGGATGTCGCGCTTGAAGCGGAAGAATTCCATCTGGGTCTACTCCGTCCTTCCGATCAAATCGACAGCTGCGCGATCTTGCGGCGGCGGCCGTAAGTCAGGTTGACCAGCGCCCGCGAAACCAGGACGGCGCTGAACATCGAGGTCAGGATGCCAAGGCACAGGACCACGGCGAAACCGCGGACCGGCCCGGTGCCATAGGCGAAGAGGGCGACGCCGGCGATGAAGTTGGTGACGTTGGAGTCGAGAATGGTGGCGAATGCCCGTTCATAGCCGGCATGGATCGCCGCATGAGGGGTATGGCCCGCCCGCAGCTCCTCGCGGATGCGTTCGTTGATCAGCACATTGGCGTCAATCGCCATGCCGACGGTCAGCGCAATGGCGGCGATGCCGGGCAGCGTCAAGGTGGCCTGCATCAGCGACAACAGGGCCACCAGGAACAGCACGTTGCTGGCCAGGGCCAGGGTCGAGAACAGGCCGACCACCCGATAATAGATCGACATGAACACGGCGATGCCGACGAAGCCCCACAGCACCGAATGAACGCCCTTGGCGATATTCTCGGCGCCCAGGCTGGGGCCGATGGTGCGCTCCTCGATGATCTCCATGGGCGCGGCCAGGGCGCCGGCACGCAGCAGCAGCGCCGTGTCGTTGGCGTCCTTGACAGACATACGGCCGGTGATCTGCACCTGCCCGCCGTCGATCTCCTGGCGGATCACCGGAGCGGTGACTACCTCGGCCTTGCCCTTTTCCACCAGCAGGATGGCCATCCGCTTGCCGACATTGTCGCGGGTGATGCGCGAGAAGATGCGGGCACCGCGGGTATCGAGGCTGATGTCCACCGCCGGCTCGTTGGTCCGTCCGTCGAACCCGGCCGATGCGTTGGAAATGTTCTCGCCAGTCAGGATGATGGTCTTCTTGACCAGCAAAGGCTGGGCGTTGCGTCCACCGATATAGAAGTCGTCGCCGGGCGGCACCAGGCCGCGGGCGGCGTTCTGCAGGCTTTGCGGATCCGAGTGTTCCTCGTCGACCATGCGGATCTCGAGGCTGGCGGTGCGGCCCAGGATGTCCTTGGCCTTGGCGGTATCCTGCACGCCCGGCAGTTCCACCACGACGCGGTCGTTGCCCTGCTGCTGAATCACCGGTTCGGCGACGCCCAGTTCGTTGACCCGGTTGCGCAGCGTCAGGATGTTCTGCTGCAAGGCCGCCTGCTGGAACTTGGTCAGTGCCTCGGGGGTCAGCGTGCAGGAAAGATGGGTGTCGTCGATCTGGGTCACCGACATCTCGTGCAGCGCCTTGCGCAACACTTCCGCTCCCTGGGCGCGAAGCTCGGGATCGCGGAACTTGACCACCAGGCTCTGCCCCTGCCGGGCGACGCCGGCCAGCGGCACCCGGGCCTCGCGCAAGGCGTTGCGCACATCGCCGGTCTGCCGGTCAAGCTGCTTGTCGAGGGCCGATTTCATGTCGACCTGCATGAGGAAATGCACGCCGCCGCGCAAATCCAGGCCGAGATACATGGGAAGCGCGCCGATGCTGGCCAGCCATTGCGGCGAGGCGGACAGCAGATTCAGCGCCACCGTGTAATCGTCGCCCAACACCCGCTGCAACGCATCCTTCGCTCGCAGCTGAGTATCGGTGTCGGCCAGCCGGATCTTGATGCCGTTGGAATCCGAAATGATCCCTTGGTAGGGCAGCTGATCCTGCTTCAGGGTGTCTTCGACCTTCTGCAGCAGCGCCGGGTTGACCTGCGCCACCGAATTGGCCGGCGACACCTGCACTGCCGGGACCTCGCCGAACAAATTGGGCAGCGAGTAGAGCACCCCCAACAGCATTGCGATGAGGATGATGATGTACTTCCAGCGAGGATAGCGGTTCATTAGGAATGCATCCTGATCCTGACTTCTATCGTTCCGTCATCCCTGCCCGGTGGGGGCGGCACGACCTATCGCCTCCCGAATGCGCGCCATCATGGGGCTGCCGGAAAAGCCGTCTACTTCTTGCCGAGCAGCTTGCCGAGAATGGAACCGCTCTTCTCTTCCGACGGGGTCTGGCCGCCGGCAGCCGGCGTCGCAGCGTCCGGCTCGTCGTTCGCCTCTTTGACGTCCTTGGTCTCCTTGGCGTCCTTCGAACCGCCCACCGGCTCGGGCTTCGCCAGCACCTCGGAGATGGCGCTACGCATGACGCGCACCCTCACCCCTTCGGAAATCTCGACCGACACCTCGGCATCATTGAGGACCTTGGCGATCTGTCCGACGATGCCGCCCTGGGTCAGCACCCGATCGCCGCGCCGCAGCTGGGAGACCATCTCGCGGTGCGCCTTCATCTTCTTCTGCTGCGGGCGCAGCAGCAAGAAGTAGAAGACGACGAAGATGAGGACCAGGGGAAGGAATTGCTGCAGACTTTCGAAGCCGCCCGCTCCCGGAGCGCCGGCCGCCTGCGCGTAAGCCTCTGAAATGAACATGCGGATCTCCTGAACTTGCGGATCGCCTTCGAAGAAGCCGGACTATAACGGGCTTGCAGCCAGTTGCAAATGTTAACCGGCAGATTGCCGGTCAATCGGGCGCCGCCGACGGCGCCCGCTCTTTGCCGCGGGTCCGGCCCATGCTACGCTCCGGCCCATGACCGACACAGATCCCGCCATCGCCAACCTCTTGGGTCGGATCGCCGACGCTCTCGACCGGCTGGCTCCGCCGCCGCCTCGCGTCACCGCCCTCGACGAGGCCGACGCGTTCGTCTGGCATGCCCAGCCGGAAGGCCTCGAGCCGGTAACCCGGGTCAACCGCGTCGAGGTGGACCTGCTGAAAGGGATCGAGCGCCAGAGGGACATCCTGCTCGACAACACGCGGCGCTTCGCCCAGGGCCTGCCGGCCAACAACGCGTTGTTGTGGGGGGCCCGCGGTACCGGCAAATCGTCGCTGGTCAAGGCGGTGCATGCCGCGATCAACGTCGAGCGCCCCGGCGCCCTGGCCCTTGTCGAAATCCACCGCGAGGACATCCCCACCCTGCCGCGCCTGCTCGGCCTGCTGCGTGCCAGCGCCCGCCGCGTCCTGCTGTTCTGCGACGATCTTTCCTTCGAAGCGGCGGATGAAAGCTACAAGTCGCTGAAAGCGGTGTTGGAAGGCGGCGTTGAAGGGCGGCCGGACAACGTCGTGTTCTACGCCACCTCGAACAGGCGCCATCTGATGTCGCGCGAAATGATCGAGAACGAACGCGCCACCGCCATCCATCCCGGCGAGGCAACCGAGGAAAAGGTATCGCTGTCCGACCGCTTCGGCCTGTGGCTGGGCTTCCACAACCTGGACCAGGCAACGTTCTTCGCCATCGTCGAGGGCTATGCGGCGGCGTACCGCCTGCCCCTCGCCATCGAGCAATTGCGCGCCGAGGCCCTGGAATGGTCGATGACCCGCGGCTCGCGCTCGGGCCGCGTGGCCTGGCAATTCATCCAGGACCTGGCCGGCCGCCTGGGCAAGTCGCTGCGGTGACGCGAACTCCGCCGCGGATTTCGACCTCGGGCCAACACGCCGGGTAGGGCCGGCGGCTTGCGCCCATCGCAGCGGCCCGACCGGTCCGATCGCGACGGCGGGGAACCAAGGCCCCGATCCGCTGTTCCACTTTCAGTGATAGGTCGGCGCCTCCACCTCATCCGACGAGATCCCGTCGGCGCCTGTCTCCACCAGTTCGACACAATAGCTCATCGAGTCGAACTCTTTGCTCAGCAGTTCGACGAGACGTTCCGCGTCGTCACGACCCTCGACCAAGGACGAGGCATCGATCGTGGCGAATACCGAGATCGCGAATTTCGCCATGGCTGGTCCTCCTCGGAAATCGCTTGCGACTTCCCTTGGCCCGGCTTGCGGCGCGGACCACGGATTACGATAATTCCAAAGATACCCCGAAGTTCCGCCGCCCGATATCCACAAATTGGGACGGCCGTTCGGCCCACCTGATCAGCCCGGATCCGACGAATCGGCCTTCGACGCCGCCGGTGTGACCTTTCCGCCCAGCATGGTCAGCGGATCGACGGCGCGGGTTCCCTGCCGCACCTCGAAATGCAGCTGCGGCTGGCTGACGCCGCCGGAATCGCCGACCCGGGCGATCCGCTGGCCGCGCGCCACCCGGTCGCCCCGCTTGACCAGCAGAGTCTCGTTATGGGCATAGGCGGTCATCCATCCGTCGGCATGCTTGATCAGCAGCAGGTTGCCGAAGCCACGCAGCTCGTTTCCGGCATAGGCGACCACCCCGTCGGCGGCGGCAAGCACCGGCGTGCCGCGGGGCACGGCGATATTGATGCCGTCGTTATGCTGGCCCTTGCCGGTCGAGCCGAACGCGCTGATGATCTCGCCGCGCACCGGCCAGCTGAAGCCGTGTCCGGCCATGGGCGGCGGCGGCGGCAAAGGGGCCGGAGTCGCCGCGCTGGCCACATGCTCGCCGGCGGCGGGCTGTTCCGAAGAAGGCGGGCTGACCGCCGGACCGGGCGCCGCGCCAGGCGTCGCCCCGGCCTGCCGATTGTCCACAGGCGAATATCCCTCCGAACGCTCGGCGAGCGGCGAAGCGGACGGCGGCGCCACCGGCGGCGGCGGGGTGAGCTGCGCGCCGGCCGCCGGCGGCGCCGGCGTCTCGACCGATGGCGGCAGGGCGGCGTAGACCGGTTCGCCGCCATTGCCCGCCGGCAAGCGCAAACGTTGGCCGACCCTCAGGATGTAGGGCGGCGACAATTGGTTCATCCGCACCAGGGTGGAGAATGGCACACCGGTCTTGCGCGCCACGCCGGTCAGGGTGTCGCCCCTGACCACCACATAGCCGCCGCCGCGGGGCAGGCTCAGAACCTGCCCGACCATCAGCTGGAACGGCGGCTGCAGGCCGTTGGCATCGATCAGGGCGCGGACCGAGACATCGTTTTCCCGGGCGATCCCGTAGATGGTGTCGCCCCGCTGGACCGTGTAGGTGCCGCCATTCGGCAGCCCCCGTCCATAGACGGAGCCCTCGCGATAGTCGACCGGGCCACCCCCGTAGCCGCCCGCGACACAGCCGGCGGTCAGCACGGCCAGTCCGAGGACGGCGGCGATGGCGGCCGAGCGGCAGGACGATTGTAGAAGCTCGGAACTGATCATAGGCGATGACACTATATGAGCAGCCCCGCCCCTTCAATGGCCGCACCACTCAATCGGCCGTCCCTCCTATTCCGGAAGGTCGCCCGCCACCAACGGAACGAAACGCACCGGAAACAACCGCTCGACTTCGGCCTTGCCGTCGCGCTTGCGGACCCGCTGCACCTCCTGCTCGGCGCCCTGGCAACCCATGGGGAGAACCATCACCCCTCCTTCGGCCAGTTGGTCAAACAGCGCCGACGGCATCCGTTCGGCGGCCGCCGTAACCAGAATGCGGTCGAAGGGCGCCTGCTCGGGCCAGCCGCGGCTGCCGTCGCCGGCGATGGCGGTGATGTTGTGCACCTGCAGGGTACGAAACCGGCGCTCGGCTTCGGCGAGCAGCGCCTTGTAGCGCTCGACCGTGTACACCCGGCGGCACAGCTTGGCCAGCACCGCTGCCTGATAACCGGAGCCGGTACCAATCTCCAGCACCTTCATCCGGTCGCCCAGTTCCAGCGCCTGGGTCATCAAGGCCACCACCAGGGGCTGGCTGACCGTCTGCCCCTGCCCGATGGGAAGGGCGGTGTTCTCGTAGGCCTGGTCGAGGAAGGGCTCGGGAACGAACAGGTCGCGCGACACGCGCTCGATCGCCGACAGGACTCGCGTATCGGTGACGCCGGAGCGCCGCAAGTCCATGATCAGGCGGATTTTTCGCGCTTCGCCGCTCATCGGAAGGCCGTCTGCAAGCGCGTCATCGCCTCGGTCGCGGTGAAATCGACGCAGAGCGGCGTCACCGACACGGCGCCACGACATACCGCCTCGAGATCGGTGCCCGGAATGCCGCGATCCTCGAGCCGCTGGCCGCCCACCCAGAAATAGGTCTGGCCGCGCGGGTCGATGCGTTCCGACAATTCGTCGCCCAACTTCCGCTTACCTTGCCGGACCACCTCGATACCGGCCACCTGGCCGTGGGGCAGATCGGGAAAATTGACGTTGATCAGCACGTTGTGCGGCCAGCCGCTGGACATCAGGCGACGGATGACGATGCCCGCCCAATGCTCGGCGGTCGACCATCGCACCGGCTGGTCGCCGGCGATCATCTGGGAAAGGGCGATGGAGGGGATTCCCAGCAGGGTTCCCTCCATGGCCGCCGCCACCGTTCCCGAATAGGTCACATCCTCGCCCAGATTGGCGCCGCGGTTCACCCCGGACAACAGCAGATCCGGCCGCTTGCCCTTGAGGACATGGCGGATTCCCAGCAATACGCTGTCGGTCGGCGTTCCGTCGACGGCGTAGCGCCGGCGCGCCAATTGGCGGATACGCAGCGGCCGGCGCACCGTCAGGGAATGGGCGACGGCGCTTTGCTCGGCCTCGGGCGCGACAACCCAGACGTCCCTCGACAGGGCCTTGGCCACCCGCTCGAGGACCTTGAGCCCCGGCGCGTCGATGCCGTCGTCATTGCTGACGAGGATGCGGGCCGCAGACAGATCGGGCAGCGGATCAAACATGCGGGGAAATGACGTCGATCCCGCCCATGTACGGGCGCAGCGCTTCGGGCACGGCGACGCCACCGTCCGCCTGCTGGTAATTTTCCAGCACCGCGACCAGCGTCCGGCCGACCGCCAGGCCGGAACCGTTCAACGTGTGGACGAAGCGGGTCCCCTTCTCGCCCGTCGGGCGGAACCGGGCGTTCATCCGTCGCGCCTGGAAATCGCCGCAATCTGAGCAGCTGGAGATCTCGCGATAGGCGTTCTGCCCCGGCAGCCAGACCTCGATGTCGTAGGTCTTGCGGGCCGAAAAACCCATGTCGCCGGTGCACAGGACGATGACGCGGTAAGGCAGGCCAAGACGCTTCAGTACTTCCTCGGCACAGGCGGTCATCCGCCGATGCTCTTCCTCCGAGTGCTCGGGATGGGCGATGCTGACCAGTTCCACCTTGCTGAACTGGTGCTGCCGGATCATTCCGCGGGTATCCTTTCCGGCCGCCCCGGCCTCCGAGCGGAAGCACTGGGTTTGCGCGGTGAACCGCAGCGGCAGGGCCGCCTCGTCGAGGATTTCGCCATTGACCAGATTGGTCAACGGCACTTCGGCGGTGGGGATCAGCCAATGGCCGGTGTTGGCGCGGAACAGGTCTTCGCCGAATTTCGGCAATTGCCCGGTGCCGTACAGCGCCTCGTCGCGGACGAGGAACGGCGGATTGACTTCAGTATAGCCGAATTGCCCGGTATGCAGGTCGAGCATGAAGGCGCCGAGCGCCCTCTCCAGCCGCGCCAGCAGGCCTTTCAGCACGACGAAGCGCGCCCCGGACAGTTTGGCCGCGGCGCCAAAATCCATCATCCCCAGTTTCTCGCCGACGGCGTCGTGCTCCAGCGGCTGGAAATCGAAAGCCCTCGGCTCACCGACCCGGCGCAGCTCCACATTGGCCGTCTCGTCCGTGCCGGCCGGCACGTCATCGCCCGGCAGGTTGGGGATCGCCATCAAGAGGCCGTCCATTTCTTCGGCTGCCGCTTTTTCCTCGGCCTCGGCGGCGGCGGTTCGATCCTTCAGCGACGCCACCTCGTCCATCAGCGCCTGAGCGTCGCCGCCTTGCTTCTTGACCTGGCCGATCTGCTTCGACACCTCATTGCGCCGCGCCTGCATCTCCTGGAAGGCGGTTTGCGCGGCGCGGCGCCGCTGGTCGAGCTGGAGAACGGCCAACGAGGCGGCGGCCAGGCCGCGGCGGGCCAGACCCGCGTCGAAGGCAGCCGGATTGTCGCGAATGAACTTGATGTCGTGCATGATTCCCCTTGTGCGGCGATGCCGGGACTTGCGTCACCATCAAGCGTCGGCATCACCGCGCAAACGCTTGAAACATTGCGCTCTCACTCATTCGGATGGCCGGCCGCCCGAATGGGTCAGAGCACGAGGGACCAATTCGTTGCTGCCGGTTATAGTGCGGGCCAGGCTTCAGGACAATAGCAGGGAGGTGCGGCGATGGGTCCGGTGGTGGCGGTGATCGGCGGCGGGCCGGCCGGCCTGATGGCCGCCGAGGTGCTGAGCGGGGCGGGGCTGGCCGTCACCGTCTACGACCGCATGCCGTCGGTGGGGCGCAAGCTGCTGATGGCCGGCCGCGGCGGCCTCAACCTCACCCATTCGGAACAGCTGGAACGCTTGCTGTCGCGCTATGGTTCGGCCCGGCCGGCCCTGGAGGATGCCATTCGCGCCTTTCCCCCCGCGGCACTCTGCCGCTGGTGCGAGGATCTCGGCCAACCCATCTTCGTCGGCTCCAGCGGCCGGGTCTTCCCCAGATCGCTCAAGGCGTCGCCGTTGTTGCGGGCCTGGCTGGCCCGGCTGGCGGCGCAAGGCGTCCGCTTTCAGCTGCGCCGCCATTGGGCCGGCTGGGACCCGGCCGGCCGCCTGATCTTCCGCCGGCGGGACGGAACAACCGAGACGGTGAACCCCGCGGTGACGATCCTCGCCCTGGGCGGAGCCAGCTGGCCGAAATTGGGCTCGGACGGCAGCTGGGTCGGCGCCGTGGCGGCGGAGGGCCTGTCGGTGACGCCCCTGCGGCCGGCCAATTGCGGTTTCACCATCGCCTGGTCGGAGGTCTTCCGCCAGCGGTTTGAGGGCCACCCCTTGAAGACCGTGGCGCTGTCCTTCGCCGGCCGCACCGTCCGCGGCGAGGCGATGGTCACCGCCTACGGCATCGAGGGCGGCCCGGTCTATGCCTTGTCCGCCTTTCTGCGTGACGCCATCGCCGACCACGACCGCGCCGTGGCCACGGTCGACCTCTGCCCCGACATCGCCGCGCCGGACTTGGCCCGCCGGCTTGACCGGCCGCGGCGCGGCCAATCCCAATCCACGTTCTTGAAGAAAACGCTGGGCCTCGCACCCGTCGCGATCAACCTGCTGCGGGAAGCCGCCGGACCATCCCTTCCCGACCAGGCGGCGGACCTGGTCGCCTTGATCAAGGCCGTTCCCCTGGTCCTCACCGGCTGCCAGCCCCTGGAGCGGGCGATCTCCACCGCAGGCGGCATCGACCTGGGCGAGCTTGACGACCGCTTCATGCTGCGCGCCCGCCCCGGTGTGTTCGTCGCCGGTGAGATGCTCGACTGGGAGGCGCCGACCGGCGGCTACCTGCTGCAAGCCTGCTTCGCCACGGGCGCCGCGGCCGGCCGCGGCGCCTTGGCCTGGCTCAGGGGGTAGGTGAACTGCGCCGCCCGGCGATGGCGTGATAGATCACCAATACGACGATCGCCCCGACCACGGCGACGAACAGACTCCATAGATTGAATCCGGTCACGCCGCTGCCGCCGACGAAGTCGAAGATGATGCCCCCGACGAACGCACCGACGACCCCGAGAACGATGTCCAGGATTATACCCGCTCCGCTCTTGTTGACGATCTTGCTGGCGATAAACCCGGCAATGAGTCCAAGAACCACCCACGCGATGATCGACATATGCACCCTCCGTCTTCGGGAGAGTTAACGGCCGACCTCGCCGAATGGTTCCGCCGCACCCGCTCCCGGCTTCTGTTCGCCGGAGACACGGCCGTGGCGGATCGGCTTGTCAGTCGCCGAGGCCGTCGCCGACGAACGGATTGCTGCGCCGCTCGAACCCGAAGGTCGATGCCGGCCCGTGACCGGGGACGAAGCTCACATCGTCGCCCAAAGGCCAAAGCTTGGTGCGGATCGAGCGGATCAGCGCCGGGTGGTCGCCGCGCGGAAAGTCGGTGCGGCCGATCGAGCCGCGGAACAGGACGTCGCCGACGAAGGCCAGCCGCGCCACGGCATGGTAGAAGACCACATGACCCGGCGTATGGCCCGGGCAATGGATGACCTGGAATCGCTCCTCGCCGACCATCACCGAGTCCCCGTCTTCCAGCCAGCGGTCGGGCGTGAACGAGCGGCAATGCGACATGCCGTAGGCCTGGCCGGTTTCGACCATGCGGTCGATCCAGAACGCGTCTTCCCGTTGCGGTCCTTCGATCGGCACCCCCAGGCGCTCGGCCAGGTCCGCCGCCGCGCCGGCATGGTCGAGATGGCCGTGGGTGACCAGGATTCTCTCGACGGTCACATTGTTGTCGGCGGCCGCCGCGGTCACCTCGTCGAGGTCGCCGCCAGGGTCGACGACCGCGCCCTTCATGGTCCGCGTGCACCAGACCAGCGAGCAATTCTGTTCGAACGGCGTCACCGGGACGACCGCGACCTTGAGGGGAGTAGCATCAGGCATTGAAATCGGTTTCCTCGATGGGATCTTCCGGCTTGGCGTCCTCGACCTGTCGACGATCCCTCTCCACCCAGCGACAGGACAGAATCGAGATCTCGTAGAGAACCAGCATGGGGACGGCCAGGGACAGCTGGCTGATCATGTCGGGCGGCGTCAGCACGGCGGCGACGATGAAGATGACAACGATCGCATAGCGCCGCTTGGCCACCAGGTCGGCGGCGGTGATGATGCCCACTCGGCTGAGCAGGGTCAGCAGCACCGGCATCTGGAAGGCGATGCCGAAAGCGAAGATCAGCTTCATCACCAGCGACAGGTATTCGCCGACCTTGGCTTCCAACTGGATGGGCAGGCCACCGGTGTCGACCCCCATGGACTCGAACGAAATGAAAAACTTCCAGGCGACCGGCAGCACAAGGAAATAGACCGTGGCGGCGCCGGCAAGAAAGAGGATCGGAGTGGCCACCAGGAACGGTGCGAAGGCCTTCTTTTCGTGCTTGTAGAGACCCGGCGCGACGAACGCCCACAACTGCCCGGCCCATACCGGAAAGCACAGGAACGCCGCGGCGAAGGCCGCCACCTTCATATAGGTGAAGAAGGCCTCGGTCAGGGCGGTGTAGATCATCCGCCGGTTGTGGTCGCCATGCGCGGCCAGGATCTCGGCCAGTGGATGGACCAGGAAGCCGTAGATGTCCTTGGCGAAATAGTAGCACACGCCGAACACGACGAAAAAGGCAACCGACGAGATCATCAGCCGCCGCCGCAACTCGATCAGATGCTCGAGCAGCGGCATCTTGTTGTCGTCGGGATTTTCCGTCACGGGTGGGTTTCGCTTTGTTTCTTGTCATCCGCCCGAGCGGTGCCGGCATGATCGACCGGTGCGGCCGGCGCGACGGCCACCTCGGCCGGGGTCGGCTCAACGACGGCGGATGCCGGGGTCGGCTCAACGACGGCGGATGCCGGGGTCGGCTCAACGACGGCGGATGCCGGGGTCGGCTCAACGACGGCGGATGCCGTCTGGGGCTCAACGACGGCGGATGCCGTCTGGGGCTCAACGACGGCGGATGCCGTCTGGGGCTCAACGACGGCGAATGCCGGTCGGGCGACCAGCGCCTCTTCGATTTCCTTGGCGCCGACCATTTCCTCGACTTTCGCCTTCACTGCCGCCGGATTGACCGACTGAATCTGGCGCCGGACGTCGTCCAGTTCGGCCTGCCGCATCATCTCGTCGACATTATGCTGGAATTCGTTGGCGAGAAGCCGCGCCTTCCGAGTCCACTGGCCTAAGGTGCGCATCACCTTGGGCAGGTCCTTCGGCCCGATGACGACCAGCGCCACGGCGCCGATCAGAGCCAGTTCCGACCAGGCGATATCAAACATGGCGGGCGTTCCCGGCTAATGTTTCGCCGCCTCATCCTTTTCGGTCGACGGAACCGGCTTCGCCGCGTCGGCGGTGAGCACCTTCGGCTGCTCGCTGCGTGGCTGAGCGTCGTCCTCGTCCTCCTGCAGGCCCTTCTTGAACGCCTTCACGCCCTTGGCCAAGTCTCCCATCAGGTTGGACACCCGCCCGGTGCCGAACAGCAGCAGGACGATGGCCAGCACCACCAGCCAATGCCATAAGCTCATTGAACCCATCTGTGCAACTTCTCCCAATTCGGTTCGGCGGATCATGGCAAAAGAAACCGCGCCGGGCAATGCCCGGACGCGCCCTGAGCCCATTTCGCACGGTCAGTTGGCGTGAACCGCCTGATTGAATGGTGTCAGGCGGCGAAAGGCGGCGCCTCGAGCGTGGCGTTCTTGCCCAGTTCCTTGACCCGGTACATCGCCAGGTCGGCCGCTCGCAGCAGATCTTCGCCCAGGACACCGTGGTCGGGATAGACTGCGTAGCCGACGCTGGCGCTCACCGCCACTGTTCTTCCGTCGAGCCGAACCGGCGCCTGGACCGCTTCCATCAGCCGTTCGGCCAGGCGCTCGCCGCCTTCCTCCCGTTCGCCCTGGAACAGAATGACGAACTCGTCGCCGCCGAAACGACAGGCATGGTCGTCGGACCGGACCACGCGCTGAATGCGGCCGGCGACCTCTTTCAACACCTGGTCGCCGACATGGTGTCCATAGGCGTCGTTGATCCCCTTGAACCCATCCAGGTCGACGAACACGACGCCGACCCTGCGGCCGTCGCGCGACGCCCGGGCCACGGCGAAATCGAGGTTTTCGGCGAAGGAGGCGCGGTTCAGCAGGCCGGTGAGGGGATCATACATGGCCAGATGGCGCAACCGGGTCTCCACCGCGTCGCGCTTGCCGGCCTCACGGCGCAGCAGCAGAAACAGCAGCCCGGCGCTCAGCAGAGAGAAGGCCCATCCTTTGTAGAGGCTGATGGCGGCAAATTCCGAGGAAAAAAAATGCGCCGACAGGACATCCGAGCCGCCGATCCAGGCAGCCGAAGCAAGGAGATAAACCAGGGGAATCTTGACCGCGGCTTTCATCGTCCCGCCATGTTGGCAGGCGACGGCTTAGAAATTGGTTAACCCAGGTTCAGGGCCTCCATCGCCCGTCGTTCCAGGGCGTCTTCGTCGAGGTCCTCGTCCACGTCCACCGGCTCACCCTGGTCGCCGGCACGGTTGGCGTAACTGGACAGCACCGGGCGGGCGTCGAGCAGGCCGGCCGCCTTCAACTCGTCGAGGCCGGGCAGGTCATCGAGGGCGGTCAGGCCGAAATGGTCGAGAAAGGCGTCCGTGGTCGCCCACAGCACCGGCCGACCGGGCGTGCGCTTGCGGCCGCGCGGCCGCACCCAGCCGGCCTCGAACAGGGCGTCCAGCGTTCCTTTGGACAGGGCCACGCCGCGGATCTCCTCTATCTCGGCGCGGGTGACCGGCTGGTGATAGGCGATGATGGCCAGGGTCTCGACCGCCGCCCGCGACAGCTTGCGCTCGACCGCCGCCTCGACGGTCAGCGCCGCCGCCAGATCGGGCGCGGTGCGGAAGGCCCAGCGGCCGTCACGTCGCACCAAGTTGACCCCGCGCTCCGCATAGGTATCGCGCAAATCGGCCAGAACGGCCGCGACATCGATACCCTGCGGCAGGCGCTGGGCCAGGGTCCCCTCGTCGATCGGTTCGGCCGAGGCGAACAGCAGCGCCTCGACCATCCGAACATGCTGAAAATCGGTCATCGCCCAGCCTCCTCCCCCTCCTCCCTGTCCTGCGGGCGCAGCCAGATGGGGCCGAATGTGCCGCCGTCTTGCCGCAGCTCCAGCCGGCCCTGCCGGCACAACTCCAGCGCCGCGCAGAAATGCGCCGACAATGCCGACCTGGCAAGCAGGCCACCGAGCCCCGCCGGCAGGAAGCTGGCCAGTGTCGACCAGCGGGGCATGCGCCCCAGCATGGCGGACAGCCGCTGGATGGCATCGTCGGGTGAGAACAGATCGGGCGCCTCGATCTGCAGCGTGGTGACCGTCCCCCGCGCCTTCACCTCGCCATAGGCGCGCAACAGATCGTAGAGGCCGATATCCCACACCGGCCGCGCCACCACCCCCAGGCCTTCCGGCTTACCACGCGGCCACAGGTCGCGGCCCAGCCGCGGGCGGCTCAACAGCGCCTGCCCGGCCTGCCGCATCGCCTCCAGCCTCTGCAGCTGGAAAGCCAATGCCGCCGCCATCTCTTCACCGCTGGGCTCGTCGTCACCGCTCGGCTCCGGCAGCAGCAGACGCGACTTGAGAAAAGCCAGCCAGGCCGCCATCACCAGATAGTCGGCGGCCAGTTCCAGGTTGGCCCGGCAGCGCCGGGCGATGAAGCCCAGATACTGCTCGACCAGCTGGAGAATTGAGATCCGCGACAAGTCGACCTTCTGCTCGCGGGCCAAGGCCAGCAGCACATCGATCGGCCCCTCATAACCGTCGAGGTCGACGACCAGCGTATCGTCCGCCGCGGCTGCCCGCTCGGGCTGATCGAAAGCGTCGAAGACGACGTCGGTGCCCACCCTGCCCTACACCAAGCCGGTCACCGTGTAGAGCGCCTGCATCAGGTATTGGACGGGAATCCCGACAACCCAATAGAACAGGTTGATGCCCACCATGGGCAGCAGGAACAGGCCGACCAGCAGGATCACCATGGTGTAGCGCTCGACGCGGGAGAACTGCCAGCCCAGGCGGCGCGGAAGGATGCCGACCACCACCCGGCCTCCGTCGAGCGGCGGCAGGGGCAGCAGGTTGAACACCGCCAGTACCAGGTTGATTTCCACGGAGTTGCGCAGGTTGGCCGCCGCCCAGGCCTCCAGCATGGCCGGCAGATGAACCACCGCATACATCAGCAGCGCCGAAATGATGGCCAGCGCCAGATTGGCGCCAGGCCCGGCGAGGGCGACCAGGATCATGCCCAGGCGTGGCGGCCGCAACCGGCCGAAATTGACCGGTACCGGCTTGGCCCAGCCGAACAGGATGCCGCCGCCCAGCAGCAACAACATGCCGGGCAGCAACAGGGTGCCGAAGGGATCGATATGGTTCAGCGGATTGGCCGACACCCGGCCCATCCGCCAGGCCGTGTCGTCGCCCAGGCGCCAGGCGGTCAGTCCGTGCGCCGCCTCGTGCAGGGTGATCGACAGGATCAGCGGGATCACCCACACCGAAAACTGGCGGATCGCATCGGCCATGTGGGGAGACACGTTCATCATGCTCTGCCTCCCGACAACCAGCCATCGAGCCTTTCCTGGGCACCGTCCTCCAGCGGCCGACGGCGCAACATGGTGTCGGCGCGGGCCAGCCGTTCCTCGGCCGCGTCGTCGAGCGGTCGCACGGCCGCGGCGATGGCCCGCATCTCGGCCAAATCACCGTTACAATGCAGGACGACATCGCAGCCGGCATCGAGAGTCGCCGTCGCGCGATCGCCGAAATCACCTCTCAGCGCCTTCATCGACAGGTCGTCCGACAGCAGCAACGCCTCGCAGCCGATGGCGCCGCGGATCACCTGCTCGATGACCAGCCGCGAGATGGTGGCGGGCCGCTCGTCGAACGCCTTGTAGACGACATGGGCAGTCATCGCCCAGGGCGCGTCGCGCAAGCAACGGAAGGCGGCGAAATCCCGCGCCGCCAGGGTCGCCGCGTCGGCATCGACCACCGGCAGGTCCAGGTGGCTGTCCACCAGGGCGCGGCCATGGCCGGGGATATGCTTGATCACCGGCATCACCCCGCCGTCGAGCAGGCCGTCCATGACGGCGCGGCCGAGATCGGCCACCAGCATCGGGTCGAGGCCGAATGCCCGATCGCCGATGATGTCATGGGCCCCCGGCACCGGCACGTCGAGCAACGGCGCGCAATCGACGTCGATCCCCAGTTCGGCCAAGTCCGCCGCCATCAGCCGGGCATTCAGGCGGGCCGCCCGCCGGGCCAAGGGAAGATCATGCCCCGCCAGCTGCCCGAATACCGCCATCGGCGGCCGCTTGCGCCAATGGGGCGGCTTCAGGCGTTGAACCCGCCCGCCTTCCTGGTCGATCAGCACCGGGGCGCGCCGTCCCACCGTCGCCCGCAGGTCATCGACCAGGCTGCGGACCTGCCCCGGGCTGTCGATATTGCGCGAGAACAGGATGAAACCAAGCGGATCGGCGGCGGTGAAAAAGCGCTTTTCCTCATCGCTCAGGCGCGGCCCGGCGCAGCCGTAGATGGCTGCCGAGGGGGGATTATTTCTTGGCAACGATGCACCCCTGGCTGCGTTTCGCCAATGCCGCGCATAGCGTGCGCGCCCGCGCCTCCTCCATCGGGCCGGCGCGCAGGCGCCAGAAGACGCCCTTGGCCCCGAGGTCGACCCGCACGATGTTGCTGGGAAGCTCGCCCAGCACATCCCTGTCGACGCCGCGCAGACGGTTCCATTCCTTCTTCGCTTCGGCCTCGCTCCTGAGGGCACCCAACTGGACCAGCCAATGGCCGCCGGCGACAGGCCGGGGCCTGGCCGCCGGCTCGGCCGCCGCCGGCGCGTGCGCGGCGGTCGGCTTGGCGTGGTGTGCCGGCGGCTGGGATGGTGCGGTAACCGCCGCCTCGGGCCGTGGCGTGCCCACCGGCGACGTCTCCGGCGACGTCTCCGGCGCCGCAGGCCGGGTCGCGGCCGAGGCTTCCTTGACCGGGGGTGCCGGGAATGCCGGCTTTATCGACGGCATCCGCGGTTGCTCGGCGGGCGGCGCCTCGGGCTGTTCGGGTGGTGGCAACAGGCGTTCCGCCTGCGGCGCGGTGTCTCCGGCGCCCATGCGCTCGTAGACCAGCTTGTCCTGGTTGGGGACGTCCATGCCGCCGCGGTCCTGCGGCCGGGTCTTGATCGGCTTGTCATCGGCATGGATCACCGGAACGCCGGCCTGACCGTTCTTCGGCGCCTCGCCGAACAGGATGTGTCGGGCGGCGACGCCCAGGGCGGCCACCGCCAGGAAAACCAGGGCGATGGTCAGGATCAGGCGGGTGTGAGCGCTTTTTCGGGCATAACGGCTGTCCGGATCGGCGTCGAACCGCTCGGGGATGAT
Organism: Pseudomonadota bacterium; assembly: GCA_021781575.1. Lineage (GTDB taxonomy): Bacteria > Pseudomonadota > Alphaproteobacteria > Rhodospirillales > Magnetospirillaceae > DUZF01. The sequence continues at coordinate 14,085 of JAJXWP010000028.1, read as the reverse complement.
GTCGAGGATCTCGCGGTCGACATCGCCGCGATCATCGCGCATAGGCATTTACCTCATCTCCTCCACCGGCTCGACGCCGAATACCGCCAAGCCCGACGCCACCACCAGGGCCACCGCCCGCACCATCGCCAGTCTGGCGAAGGACAGTTGCCGATCCTCGGCGACCAGAAAGCGCAGGGTAGTGTCATCCTTCCCCCGGTTCCACAGTCCGTGAAACGCCGCGGCAAGGTCGTATAGATAAAAGGCGACGCGATGCGGCTCGTGCGCCTCCGCCGCGCTTTCCACCAGCCTCGGCCAGCCGGCCATGATCCTGATCAAAGCAAGCTCGGACGGGTCGGTCAAGCGGCCGAGAGGCGTCCCGGCCAGGGCCGCGGCGGAAAGATCGGCCCCGGCGAACATCTCGGCGGCGTGGCGCAGCACCGAATGGGCCCGCGCGTGCGCGTACTGGACATAGAAGACCGGATTGTCGCGCGATTGCTCCAGAACCTTGACCAGATCGAAATCCAGCTGGGCGTCGTTCTTGCGGGTCAGCATGATGAAGCGGACCACTCCCTTGCCTACTTCGTCCACCACGTCGCGTAGAGTGACGAAGGTGCCGGCCCGCTTGCTCATCTTGTAAGGCGCGCCGTCCTTCAGCAGGTTGACCATCTGGCAAAGCTTGACGTCCAGTTCCCCCCGGCCTTCCGTCACCGCCCGCACCGCGGCCTGCATCCGTTTCACATAGCCGCCGTGATCGGCGCCCCAGACGTCGATCATCTGGCCATGGCCGCGACGGAACTTGTCCAGGTGATAGGCGATGTCGGAGGCGAAATAGGTCCAGCTGCCGTCCGATTTCCTCAACGGCCGGTCGACATCGTCGCCGAACGCGGTGGCGCGGAACAGGGTCTGCGGCCGGGGCTCCCAATCGTCGGGCAGCTTGCCTTTCGGCGGCTCCAGCACGCCCTGGTAGATCAGCCCTTTTTCCTCGAGGAAGGCCAGGGCGCGGTCGACCCCGCCCGCCTCGACCAGGGCCCGTTCCGAGCTGAAGACGTCGTGGCGCACCCCCAGGGCATCGAGGTCGCCGCGGATCAGTTCCATCATGGCGTCGATGGCGGTGCGCCGGAAATAGGGCAGCCATTCGGCTTCCGGCAGGTCCTTCCACCTGGCACCGTCGGCGGCGGCGATCGCCCTCCCCACGGGAATCAGGTATTCGCCGGGATAGAACCCCTCTGGAATTGCCGCAAGGGGCTCGCCCAGCGCTTCGCGATAACGCAGATGGGCCGAACGGGCGAGCACGTCCACCTGGGCACCGGCGTCGTTGATGTAATACTCGCGGCAGACGTCAAACCCCACCTTGGCCAGCAACGACGCCAAGGCATCGCCAATCACCGCGCCCCTGCCATGGCCGACATGCATGGGGCCGGTCGGGTTGGCCGAGACATATTCCACATTCACCTTGACGCCGTGCCCCAGATCCGAATCGCCGTAGGCGGTGCCCGACCGCAGGATATCGGCCAACTGCTCGTACCAGAAGCTTTCGCCCAGACGAAGATTGAGAAATCCGGGACCGGCGGCCTCCGCCGCGGTCACCGCCGGCAAACGGCGCAGTTCGGCGGCGAGAAGCTCGGCGATGTCGCGCGGTTTCATGCCGGCGGCCTTGGCCAGCACCATGGCGGCATTGGTCGACAGGTCGCCATGCGCCGGGTCGCGCGGCGGCTCGGCGGTCACTTTCGAGGTGTCGAGACCCGCCGGCAGCTTTCCCTCGGCCGAAAGGCGCTCCAGCGCTGTGATAATGTCGTCCCGAAAAGTCTTGAAAAGGTTCATTTGAGTCCACTAGCTGACATCGTCGCCCCAAGGCCCGCATGGGTTGCACGGATCATCACTCTTGCTGGCGGCGCCAGCGGGCCGGGCACCATGGAAGCCCGAACATATCCGGGCATGATGGGAGAGAACTATTTCACGGCTTTTCTTGCAAGTCGAACAAGCGGCGGTGCTCATCGAGGGCGAAGCGGTCGGTCATGCCGGCGATGAAGTCGGCGACGGCGCGGGCGGTGCCGGCTTTCCCCTTGCCGTCGCAGGAGGCCTGCCATTCGGGCGGCAGGCATTGCGGCTCGCTGGTCAGCAGGCAATAGAGGTCCCGCACCACGCGCCGCGCCTTGCTGGCCATGCGATTGACCTTGTAATGCCGGTACATGTGGCGGAACAGGAATGATTTCAGTGCCGCGTCGTTGGCCCGCATTTCGGGCGAGAAGGCGACCAGCGGCGCCCCCAGCTGCCTCACCTCGTCGGCTGAATGTGGATCGAACCGGGCGACCCGGCGACGGGTCTCCTCGATCAGGTCGCGCACCATCAGGCCGATCAGCCGGCGCACCGACTCGTGGATGAGCAGGCTGTCGCCGCCTCCGGGAAAGTCGGCCCTGACGCTGGCGAAGACCGGGCCGACCAGCGGAACCTCGGCAAGATCGTCGATGGTGAACAGCCCGGCCCGAAGGCCGTCATCGATGTCGTGGTTGTTGTAGGCGATGTCGTCGGACAGGGCGGCGACCTGCGCCTCGGCACTGGCGTAGCTGTCCAGTTGCAGATCGTCCTTGGCGGCGTAGCCGGCGATGGCCAAGGGCAGAGGCTTGGCCCCCGGGAACCCCACCAGCGGACCGTTGTGCTTGACCAGCCCTTCCAGCGTTTCCCAGGTCAGGTTCAGCCCCTCGAACTGGAAATAGCGGCGCTCCAGCTTGGTAACGATACGGAGCGACTGCGCGTTATGGTCAAACCCGCCGACCTCGGCGGTCACCTCCTGCAGGGCGTCCTCCCCGGCATGGCCGAACGGGGTATGGCCCAGATCGTGCGCCAGAGCCAGCGCTTCCGCCAGGTCTTCGTCCAGGCCGAGAACCCGGCAGACCGATCTGGCGATCTGCGACACCTCGAGGCTGTGGGTGAGTCTTGTTCGGAAATTGTCGCCCTCGTGATAGACGAAGACCTGAGTCTTGTACTGCAGCTTGCGGAACGCTTCCGAATGAATGATGCGGTCGCGGTCGCGCTGGAACGGCGAACGCGTCGCGCTCTCCGCCTCGGGATGGCGGCGCCCACGGGACTTGGCCGGATGACAAGCGTAGGAGGCTAGGAACTGGCTGGATATCATTGTTCGGGGACACTACCCGGTGCAGCCGCTTCGTTCAACCGGTAAGCGGGGCGCAACAAACCGCAAGTCGGATCGCGGTTCTTGAAACCTAACCCGGCAGGAGGTAGGTTACCTACCTATCCGTGTAGGCATATCACTAATGGATAAGCCATCCCCGATCCTTCAGCGATTGTGTGGAACCATCTCGATGCCTGTCCAATCAATTCTTTACGTACGCTTTCCTTGTTGGAAGATCTATCCCGGCGGCATGATCTACGTCGCCGACTTCATCCACAAGCGCCACCCGGAAATACGCCAGCACATTCTGGACTTCGCCATGGTGCCGAAGTCCGAGCGACAGAGGCGGCTGGTGGAGGAAATCCAGGCGCGGCGTCCCGACGTGGTCGCCTTCTCCTGGCGCAATATGCAGTCCTTCGGACCCAACCCGGACGACGACGCCCTCGACGTGGTGATGAATTTCGACCACTCCCGCAAGCCGCACCGCCGAATCAAGGCGGCGTTCGACGGGCTCAGCATCATTTATGAATATTTTTCCAACCGGGTTAACAATTTCCGCTACCTGAAGCTGGTTCGGCGGATGCTGCCGCAAGCCCGTATCGTGGTCGGCGGAACGGCGGTATCGATCTTCGGCGAATATGTCGCCAAGCAATGCCCGACCGACACCTATGTGGTGGTGGGCGAAGGCCAGGATTCCATGCTGTCGGTCATCGAGGGCGAGGCCGAGCCGATCGGCGATGTCTTCTACAAGGATGGCTCGGGCAAGGTCCACCGGCACCACCGAACAGGCGAATTCGACCTGCGGCAGGAAACCGCCGTCGATTTTCCCTACATCGAATCCATCTTTCCCGATTTCACCAAACATCTTGACGATTACGTAGGGGTGCACACCAAGCGGGGCTGTCCCTACAACTGTCACTTCTGTCTCTACAACAAGATCGAAGGGGCAAAGCAGCGCTATCGCGATCCGGTCGAGGTGGTCAACGAAGTGGAGGTGCTGAACAAACGTTACGGGGTGAAGAAGATCTGGTTCACCGACGCCCAGTTCTGTTCGACCAAGCCGTCGACCTACCACATGGAGCGGATCCTCGACGAGATCCTGGCCCGCAAGCTCGAGATCGCGTGGACGGGCTATATCCGGCTGAACTACATTACCCCGGAGATCGCCAAGAAAATGATCGATAGCGGGCTGGCGAGCCTGGATCTGTCGTTCACCGGTTCGCAGGAAGTCATCGACGCGCTGACGCTCGGCTACCGCCTGGACGAACAGATGGAAAGCCTGCGCATGTTCCGCGACGCCGGCTACATCAACCACCAGAAGCTCAAGCTGTATCTGCCCTTGAACGCCCCCGGCGAGACCGAGGAGACGCTGCGCCAGACCATCATCAAGATCAAGGAGCTGTATAGCTGGTTCGGCCGTGACAACGTATTGCCGTTCATCTTCTTTATCGGCGTTCAACCGGGCACCCCCGTCGAAGCCCTGCTGAAAGAGCGGGGCTACCTGCCGAAGCGGTACAATCCGCTGACCTACAACCCGTTCCTGATCAAGAAGCTTCTGTACAATCCCAAGCCTCTCGGCCCGGTCATCGCCCGGGCCTATCTGGAAGCCATGGACGGCCTGGACCCATCCAGCGAATATATCGGCCGCGCCACCATGGACGTCCTGGAGCGGGAACTGTTCCAGACCTCGCCGGCGTGACGAGGCTGTTGGCAAGTTGACAAGCCTGGGGTTCCTCCCAAATTAGGGAGGACCCCCCAGGTTCAGGAGCATTGCATGGACGCAGCCGTCGCCGATCGCCAACTCTTCCTTACTCCCAGCGCCGCCCTGAGGGTGCAAAAGCTCAAGGCCATGGAAGGCAAGGACGGGCTGATGCTGCGCCTGTCCGTATCCGGCGGCGGATGTTCGGGCTTTTCCTATAGCTTCTCGCTTGAGGAGACCCGCAACCCCGACGATCGGATCTTCGAGCAGCACGACGTCACCCTGGTGGTCGACGAAACCTCGCTCGAACTGCTGCACGGCGCCACCGTCGACTTTGTCGACGGACTGATGGGCAGTTCCTTCACCATCGACAATCCCAACGCCGCCTCGACCTGCGGCTGCGGAACCTCGTTCTCGGTGTGAGACGGCGGCCGGCGCCGCCCCCCCCCGCATGACCTCACCGCCGGGCAGGCATCCGCGTTCCCGCCGGGAACCAGTTCCGACACCGGCCATGGGCTTGCCGATAACTTTCCGGCGTATCGATGGCGCCGTTTTCCCGCCGCAGCTCTGCTTCCATGGCGGTCAATACCGGCCGCACCGCATCGATCAGGATCTGCGGTAGCCGCGCCGCATCCTTGGGGTTTGTCGTGATCATCGGAAACATGCGGCGCACGGCGGCGCGCAGCTGTGCGCCGATGCGCGGCCCGAAAGCGGCGACCACATTGCGGTTGATCGCCACATGCCGGTTCTCATGCTCCAGCACCACATTGTATTCGCAACTCCCCGGCTGGTAGTTGGCGGCGACATAGACATCCATCTCCGGATCTCCGATACGCGCCGTCACCTCGTCGACCCAGATGCAGGTCCGGCCGTCGACCGAAGGCTGCAGGATCGACCGCACCCTGATCCTCAGTTCGTCGTTACGCTTGGTCAGCCCGAGAATCACCCCGCTGCCGGGCGCCCGCTCAAAGGTGTCGCGCACCGAAGCAAGGCCCACCAGATCGAGGTCGTGCCGATAGATCAGCCGCGGCTCGAGGATGACCAGATGCACGGTTGGATCACGCGCCGAGGCCGAGGGCAGCGGGCATTGCGCCCAGGCGCCGCCCCCCGCCATGACGACGACCATGACGACAACCATGATCGGCAGGACCGCCGCCAACGCCAGATCGCGCATTCGCAACCGTAACCGGTTCATAGATGTTCCGTCGCCGTCGGCAGTCTGGACTACCCTACGCTCATTGGGCGTGAGCCGGGAACGTCATTCGAGACGAATAAACGCGAGCCTCGGTTTTTGCCTCTCGCCGGCGATTTCGACTGATGCGCGGCATCAATCGCACGACGGGATTGTCATGTGACGAAAACTTCTGTGAAATCCGATTCATGAAAATCGCCACCTGGGATGGCACTGTCGTTGGGAATCAGTGGCTTGAGTGTAAACTATTCGCCAATGGTTCCTGACGGTTTCCGGCGCGACGAAAGCCGGTTCTTGGAATGTTCCATTACCGCCAACAAGCCCCGTCAATGCCCCCGCAACTGCGCATTGGCGCTATCGAGCAGGCTGCGCGGTATCCTGCGCGCGGCAAACAGCGCCGCCACCATCATGCGCCCTTCCTCGGTGGTGAGGCTCCCCTGGTCGCAGCCAGCGAGGATCAGCCCCACCGGGCCAGAGACAGTTATGCCAAGCCCTTTGGCCACAGTTCGCCCGTACCGTTCCTCGATCAACAGTGGAAGCCCCATCTGCGCCGCCAGAGCGATTGCCTGCTGTTCACCAAGGTGAAGTTCGCCCGTTTCGATCAGGCACTGGAGCGTCGAGGTGACCACCACGAAATCGCCAATCCCGTGATGTGTGAAATACTCTTCGCCGACACCGAACGACAATTCTTCCTTGACGCCCAGTGGCACGAACACGCGGCGCGCCAATCGGCGCAACGTCGCAAAGCCGTTCGGAATTTTTTCGAAAGAGATCAGCGGCCCTGTGTCGCTGACGAAATCAACGATCATTGACGCTTGGCAAGCCGTCCGGCGGCCGCAATTTCGTCGGAAGTGTCAGCGTCATCCATGACGGTGAAGCCGAGTCCGTTCAGCCGCTCCTCGAATTCCCGCCTTGTGACGCCCATCAGACGTTGGGCCTGAAGCGGCGAAAGACGGCCTTGCTTGTACAGCACAGCCGCAATTGCGCCACGAAGGTTCGCCTGATCGTCTGCTACATCGGGCGGAAGGTCAACGAAAGGCGGCAGGTCGATGACGAGTTTCTCGGACATAATCCCACTCTACTCCCATACACCGCGGACCGGAAAAGCTATTCGCCAGTGGTTCCTGACAGTTTCCGGCGCGCCCGAAACAGGTTCTTGGAATGTTCCATCCCGTCGGCAAACTGGATCATCCTGCGTCAGTCTGCTAAGGCGTACACCTGAGTACACAGGAAGGGTGCCGCCATGGAGATCAAGGTGGGCGTGAAGGAATTCCGGGCGAAGCTGCCGTCCTATTTGGACGCCATGTCCCCCGTCGCCATCACCCGGCACGGCGAGACGATCGGTTATTACATTCCGGCGCGGCGCGGACGGACGCAGGCGGAACTGGACGCTCTCAAGGAAGCAGCGGCGAAGCTGGAGGCGATGCTGGCCGCCAAAGGCCTGTCCGAAGACGAATTGGTGGCGGAATTCAAGGCGCGCCAGGCAGCGGACAAATGATCCGGCAGGCCCTGGTGCTGGACGCCAATATCCTGATCCGGCCGGTCCTGGGCCAGGCTGGCTTAACGGGTCGGCGGCGCCTTTGCCGGAAGGCAAACAACCGGCTGCGCAGCCAGGTTGTACACGCGGTTAATCGCCGCGTTCAGGTCTGCCTCACTGCGCGGAGCGCTATCGATCAGCCGGCTAAATGCAAAGCCGAGGAGCAGGACGACCGCGACCAGAATCAGGCCAGGCTTGTATTCCTGCCCAAAATCAAGAAATCGCCGCACCCTTGGTGTCATCAGAGTGCTCCGCCTGCATGTCGATACGGACGTGGATCGAATTGTGAAGGTGGATGCATAAGGGATCCACAGGGAAAGCCGTTGAATTTTCATAAAGGCTTTCGGCCGTCCCTCAATCGTCATCGAGACGCAGGCGATAGCCCACCCCCGGTTCCGTGACGATCAGGCGAGGTGCCGAAGGGTCGGCTTCCAGCTTCTGCCGCAGTTGATTGATATAGACCCGCAAATAGGCTGTATCTTCCGTATGCGCCGGTCCCCACAGGGCTTTCAGGATCTGCTTATGCGTCAGCACATGGTCTGGACTGGCGGCAAGGAAGTTCAGCAACTCGTATTCCCGTTTCGACAAGTGTATTTCGGTGTCGTTGCGGCTGACGACCCTTCGGGTGAAGTCGATCCGCAAGGATCCGACCTGCAGAACCTGGGGGCGGCTGTCATCGCTCACACGTTGCCGCAGGGCGGCGCGGACCCGGGCCGTGAGTTCGCCGATTCCGAACGGCTTGACCATATAGTCGTTGGCGCCGCGGTCCAAAGCCTCGACCTTGTCGGTTTCATCGGCGCGCACCGACAGCACGAGAATGGTGACCGAGGAGAACTCGCGGATGGCGCTGATCGCCTCCTGGCCATCCATATCGGGCAGACCGAGATCGAGAATGACCAGATCGACGGGCGCATTGCGCAGGGCGTCGATTCCGGCCGTCGCCGTTTCGGCCTCGGTCACCTCGTAACCGTTCGCCCCCAAGCTGATGCGCAGGAATCTGCGGATCTGCGGCTCGTCATCGACGACCAGGATGCGTGGCATGACTGTTTCCCATTCTTCCTCCCCCACCGACACACTGCGGCCAGCCGTCTCTTGTAAGCCGCGCCCGCATCAAGAATCGATACGGATACCGGGACAAAAAATAAGCACGCCGTAAAGATCGCATGCAGGTTGGATAAGGTTTGCCGATTGCCCCCCGGCACCAGCTGAGACGGTTGCCGATTTTCCCGCGACCGCCGTCGGTTCGGCGCGACGCCGCATTTAGGAGACCTTTATTCGTTTACGCGAAACCGTATGGAGGGCCGCCGCCAGGCGCTGGTATCGGTTCTGCCGACCCAACCATTCATGGGATGGCAGGTATGAGAGTACTCCGTTCGCGGCTTTTCGCGGCCCTTGCCGCCGGTTTGCTGTCAGCGATGGCGCAGCCGGCGCTGGCGGGCGGGACCGATGCGTCGCCTGAAATGCAGGTGGCCGCCTTGCCGCTGCCGCCGATGAAGGGCATCGCCTCCTGGTATGGCGGGCGCCATGCCGGGCGGCCGACCGCCAGCGGCGAGATCCATTCGCCACATCTCCGCACTGCGGCGCATCGCGACCTGCCCTTGGGCACCTTCGTCCGCGTGACCAACCTGAAAAATGGCCGCAGCTGCGTCGTCAAGGTGAACGACCGCGGCCCGTACGTCGCGGGGCGGATCATCGACCTGTCAGAGCGCGCTGCCCGCGACCTGGCCATGCTTAATGACGGCCTCGCCACCGTCAGAGTGGAGGTTCTTTCCCATGAATGAACGCCATTGCGCCCCGGTCAAGAAGCCGGCCCCATGGTCGCGGCCCTGCGAGGAACCGCGGCTGTCCGAAATGCTGTGCGATCCGATTGTCCAGAAGCTGATGGAACGGGATCACGTCGGATTGGCGGAAATATTGTCGTTGCGCACGAGACTGGCAGGCAATCCATCGCCGCGGCATCGCCGTCCGATAAAAGAAAACTAAGAGCGCGGGACAAACAACCGTATGGAGGCTTTATCGGCAGCCCGCATAGGATTCTTCCATCGTCAATTGCAATGGATTCCACGCTATGTCGACCATGTCGATGCAGCAGTCCAAGTTTGAAATTCCTGTAGCGATGGCGTTCCCGGTCGGAGCCGCTGACGGCTCGATCGATCGCCTTCTCGCTGCCGCCGATATCCGCCCTGACGACCGTGTGATGGTGATCGGGAGGAAGTTGTCCGCCCATCTGGTCGCTCTGGCCCATTGCGGCTGCCGCTCGGCGACGGGGGGCGATCCCGACTCCCTTTGTATGCGCAAGGACCCTGCGGACGTGGTGTGGATCACCGGCGTCGCCGAGGTCGACGGGCATATCGCCTCTGCGGTGCTGCATACGGAAGGGCTTCGCCTGGTCGTGATCGAGCTGGCCGCAGCCGAGCCGATGGGCGGGCTGCCGGACGCCTTCTGGTCACCGCCCATCGGTCCGAGAGGGTCAAATGGGCAGCATGACCGACTGTGCCATCCCCCGCCTGCCCAATCACCGACAGGCCGGCTTGAGCGGATCCATGACGGCGCTCGTCACCCCCTTCAAGAAAGGGCGAATCGACGAAGATGCCTTCGTCTTTCTCTGCCAGCGGCAGATCGAGCGCGGCACCGCCGCGCTCGTTCCCTGCGGCACCACCGGCGAGGTTTCGACGCTGAGCCGGGCCGAGCAGCTTCGGCTGATCGAACTGGCTGTCAAGGTCGCGGCCGGCCGGGTGCCGGTGATTGCCGGAGCGGGATCGAACTGCACGGCGACGGCGGTAGATCTGGTGCAGGAGGCGGCGCGACTGGGCGCCGACGCGGTGTTGTCGGTCGTTCCCTATTACAACCGCCCCTCCCAGGAAGGGATCTATCAGCATTTCAAGGCGGTGCAGTCCTGTTCCGATCTTCCGGTGCTGGTCTACGACGTTCCGGCACGGAGCGGCATCCGCCTCACCACCGACACCATCGAGCGCCTGGCCGACTTGCCCAATATCGTCGGTCTCAAGGACGCATCGGGCGACCTGGAGCGGGCCAAGGCGATCCGCCGCCTGCTGAGGAACGACTTTCTCCTGCTGTGCGGCGACGATTGCCGGGTTGGCGAATACCTGGCGCTGGGCAGCGCGGGGTGCATTTCGGTGACCGGTAACGTCGCGCCGGCGCTTTGCGCCACATTGCACGCGGTCTGGGAGGCCAATGAATTCTCGCTGTTCCAGCATTTGCGCGTCCTCATCGACACGCTGAGCGAGGCGATGTGCGTCGAGACCAACCCCATCCCGGTCAAATGGGCGCTCGCCCGCCTGGGTCTAGCCGGCGATGAGCTGCGGTTGCCGCTGACGCCCTTGGCCCAGAGCCGCCATGCTGCAGTCCTGCACGCCCTGGACGCCATCGTCGATGCCGAAGCGGCAAAAGCGGGGGAGATGGCCGCCGCCCGCAGCGGCCGGCAAAACGCCGCCGCCTGAAGAGATATCTCCATGATCCTGTCGGTGACGAAGATCTCCGAATTGGCAGGCCTGCGCCGGTGGTATGTGAGGTCCGATCCGCCGCCCCTATGGGTTCGGGTCACGGTGGTCCTTTCCGGATTCGCCGTGACGAGAGCCGCGATCGCTTTGATCCTGACGGCCGTGGGGAAATGAGCCTTGTCACCTTTCGTAGCGCAGCGCCCGGTGTGCGGGAACTGCTCCGCATTCTCCTCGCCTGCTGGGAGCTTTGCCACGTCGGACGGCGCGGCCTGGATCCGTTGGACAGCCGGATCCACGGCTGGCGGCCACTTGCCGCAGTGCGGGTGAACTCGAGCGGGGAAAGGCGCGCGATTCGGCGGATCAGGCGGCGGGCGGACATGCACTCGCGCGCCGTTCAAAGGCGAAAATACCGCTTTGATGTTAATTAGAATGCGGAATTCCGCAAACATTATGCGGCATTTCTGCCAACTTATATTTAATATTTGTCACATTTTTGACGGTATACTGTCGTCTTTTTTCTACATAACAGCTGCTGACCTATCATTTACCGCATGATTATGCAGTCTTTACAAACTGTTTATCAGAATGCCTAGATTTCTACATGGAACCTTAATGGCATCTGGAGCTATGCACTACAGGCTGGTGCAATCCGGAGAGCCAACATGCTCGATATCCTTTTCCTGACGGCTATCGTCGCCTTTTTCGCTGGCGGCGCGTTGTTCGTCCGCGGCTGCGACCTTCTGTAGAGCGGAGCCTGTCATGACCATCGATTTCATTCTCGGCGCCGTCGTGTCGGCGGGGTTGTTCGCCTACCTCGCCTACGCCCTGGTCCGTCCCGAACGTTTCTAAAGGAGCAGACCATGACATCTGCCGGCATCCTTCAGATCGTTCTTTACTGCGTCGTCGTTACCGCCGGGGCCATACCGCTCGGGTTCTACATGGCCCGTATCTATCAGGGCGAACGCACCTTTCTCTCGCCGCTTCTCCGACCCGTCGAACGCGGGCTCTACCGAATTTGCGCCGTCAACCCCGAGCAGGAGCAGCATTGGACAGCTTACGCCTTCGCCGTACTCGCCTTCAGCCTGGTCGGCATTGTGGCGATGTATGCGATCATGCGCCTGCAGGCCATGCTGCCGCTCAATCCAGCAGGCGAAGCGCCGGTCACCCCGGACCTCGCCTTCAACACCGCCATCAGCTTCGCCACCAACACCAATTGGCAGAGCTACGGCGGCGAAAGCACCATGAGCTACCTGACCCAAATGATGGGCATGACGGTGCACAACTTCACCTCGGCGGCTACCGGCATGGCGGTGCTTGTGGCGCTGGTGCGCGGCTTCACCCGCCGTTCGGCCAAGACGCTGGGCAATTTCTACGTCGATGCGATCCGTTCGATCGTCTACATCCTGCTGCCGATGGCCATCGTCTTCACCCTTATTCTGGTGTGGCAGGGCGTGCCGCAGAACTTCGACGCTTATACAGACGCCTCCACCCTGGAAGGGGTGAAGCAGACCATCGCCCAGGGCCCGGTCGCTTCGCAGATCGCCATCAAGCAGCTGGGCAGCAACGGGGGTGGCTTCTTCAACGTCAACTCGGCCCATCCCTTCGAGAATCCGACGCCGTTGACCAACCTTTTGGAGATGGTTTCGCTGATCTTCATCGCCGCCGGCCTGGTCTTCGCCTTCGGTCGCATGGTCAAGGACAGCCGGCAGGGCCGTGCCCTGTTCGTCGCCATGGGTCTGATGCTGGTGACCGGCATCGGCGTCGCTTACTGGGCGGAAGCCCAGGGCAATCCGCTGTTCGAGCCGCTGGGTATCGACCAGACCATCAGCGACCATTCCCCCGGCGGCAACATGGAGGGCAAGGAAGTCCGCTTCGGCATCGCCAATTCAACCATTTGGGCCGCCGCAACCACGGCCTCGTCCAACGGTTCGGTCAACGCCATGCATGACAGTTTCACGCCAATCGGCGGCATGGTTCCGCTGTTCAATCTGATGCTGAACGAGGTGGTGTTCGGCGGCGTCGGCTCGGGCCTGCACGGTATGATCGTCGACGTCATCATCGCCGTCTTCATCGCCGGGCTGATGGTGGGCCGCACGCCGGAATATCTGGGCAAGAAGATGGAGGCCAAGGAGGTCAAGCTGGCGGTGCTGTGCCTGATGATCTTCCCGCTGTCGATCCTCGGCTTCGGCGCGCTCAGTGTCGTCCTGCCCATCGCCACGCCGGCCATCGCCGCGCCAGGGCCGCATGGGCTGACCGAGGCGCTGTACGCCTACACCTCGGCCACCGCCAACAACGGCTCGGCCTTCGCCGGCTTCTCGGCCAACACGCCCTACCATAACACCATGCTGGGGTTGGCGATGCTGATCGGCCGCTTCCTGGTGATCATCCCGACGCTGGCCATCGCCGGTTCGGTCGCCGCCAAGAAGATCGTGCCACCCTCGGCCGGCACCTTTCCCACCCATGGCTGGCTGTTCGTCGCCCTGCTGATCGCCGTGATCATCGTGGTCGGCGGCCTGACCTTCTTCCCCGTTCTCGCCCTGGGCCCCATCGTCGAACAGCTGGCGCTGGTCGCCGGCACCACCTTCTGAGGCATGTCATGAGCATTCATCGTCCTCATTCCATCTCGCTGTTCGATCCGGCCATCGCCAGGGAGGCCGTGGCCGCCTCGGTCCGCAAGCTCGATCCGCGCGAGCTGGTGAAAAACCCGGTGATGTTCACCACCGGCGTGGTCGCCCTGCTGTCCACGGTTCTGTTCTTCCGGGACGTCTTCCAGGGCGTTCACGTCAACGTCGCCGTGGTCGGCCAGATCGCCGCTTGGCTGTGGTTCACCGTGCTGTTCGCCAATTTCGCCGAAGCGGTGGCCGAGGGCCGCGGCAAGGCCCAGGCCGACTTCCTGCGCAAGACAAGACCGATACGATGGCCAGGAAGATCGCCGCCGTCGACGCCACCAAATGGCAGTCGGTGCCGGCCGCCAGCTTGCGGGCCGGCGACCTGGTGTCGGTCGCGGCCGGCGACATCATCCCCGGCGACGGCGACGTGGTGGCGGGCATCGCCACCGTCGACGAATCGGCGATTATCGACGAA
>JAJXWP010000062.1 GCA_021781575.1 Pseudomonadota bacterium | reverse complement strand
CGAGGACATCGTGGTGGTGGTCGGCGGCGTCGTCCCGGCGCAGGACTACGACGCCCTCAAACAGGCCGGTGTCGCCGCCATCTTCGGTCCCGGCACCAACATCCCGCAAGCCGCCGGCCAGGTGCTGGAGTTGTTGAAGTAGGCGATCGACGCGCGGTAGCGCCGGCCTCGGTGCCGGTGACGCCGGCAGGGACGCCGGCGCTGCCCGGCGTATCCTTCTTACGCCGCCCGGCTTCTGTTGCCGCGTGGACGCCCCCTGCCCGGCCGGCCCTTCGGCTTGGCCGTGTTGGCCAGGCGCATCCCGGCAGTCGCGGCGCAATGATAGGGATGGCTCTCGTCGGCCGGAACCGGCTGGCGGATGGTCTTCTCGATCGCTTTCAGATAGGCGATCTCGTCGGCATCGCAGAACGACAGAGCAATCCCCTCGGCGCCGGCCCTGGCGGTCCGGCCGATGCGGTGGACGTAGCTCTCCGGCTCGTTGGGCAGCTCGAAATTGATCACATGGCTGACCCCTTCGACATCGATGCCGCGTGCCGCGATATCGGTGGCGACCAGGGTACTGACGCGCCCCGCCTCGAATTCCGACAGAGCCCGCTGCCTGGCACCTTGGGATTTATTGCCGTGGATAGCCTCGGCCTTGACGCCGCTCTTGATCAGTTGTTCGGCCAAACGGTTGGCCCCATGCTTGGTGCGGGCAAAGACGATGGCGCGCCGCACGGCCTTGTCGCGCAGGACTTCGACCAGCAACTGGCGTTTCTTGTCCTTGGCGACGAACAGCACGCGCTGTTCGATCCGCTCGACCGTGGTCGAAGCGGGAGTGACTTCGATGCGCAGATGGTTCTTGAGGAAGCTTCCGGCCAGTGTCGAAACGGCCGGCGGCATGGTCGCCGAGAACAGAAGATTGACCCGGGCGACCGGCAACAAGGCCAGGATCTTCTTCACATCGTGGATGAAGCCCATGTCCAGCATGCGGTCGGCTTCGTCGAGCACGAAGCTCTCCACCTTGTCGAGCTTCACCGCTCCGCGCATGACCAAGTCGAGGAGCCGACCCGGTGTCGCCACCAGAACGTCGGCACCACCCTGGAGAGCGGCAATCTGCGGATTCATGCCGACGCCGCCGGTGACGACGACGCATTTCCTGCGCAGATGGACTCCATAGGTGAGGAAGCTCCGCCCCACCTGCTGAGCGAGTTCACGGGTCGGCGTCAGCACCAGGGCCCGCACCGTGCGCGGTGCCGCGCGCCGGGAATCGCTGGCCAGCCGCTGCAGGATCGGCAAGGCGAACGCAGCCGTCTTGCCTGTACCGGTCTGGGCGACACCCAGGACGTCACGTCCCGCCAGCACGGCGGGAATGGCCTGTTCCTGAATGGGGGTGGCCACCGCGTATCCTTCGGCCGCGACGGCGTGACAAATCGGCTCGATCAGGCCGAGGTCCAGAAAAAGCGCCATGAATCAGGGACGCTCAGATAAGCTTGATGTTCGTGGCTTCGTTCTTGCCACTCCGGCCGCGCTGCAAGTCGAAGGAAAGCTTCTGCCCTTCGGCCACCGAGGCGAGACCGGCGCGTTCGACCGCTGAAATGTGCAGGAACACATCCTGCCCACCCTCGTCCGGCTTGATGAAGCCGTAACCCTTGGTCGTGTTGAACCACTTAACGGTACCGGTGGACATGGGTATTCTCCCCGTCTGTCGCCGTCCCGCGCCCTATGCAACGGGACCCGAATTTAGTCTGGGAGACACCACTACCGGCGCCGAGCGGCGAGCGCGGGCGAACCCAAAGCAAAACTTCGTCTGCCGTATATGGGCTTAAGGGCATCGAATGGCAAGTGCGCTTTGGCACTGAGCGCCTCCCCGTTCCGACATACCGGCCCCGATTCCCGATCTTTACCAGAGGCCGTGGACACCCCAATTCTGCCTTGATGAGAGGAGGCCAGCGATGCCCGCGTCCGACACCGAAAGGCGCTATCGCAACAACCTGCAAGGAGAGGTTGACAGCAGCACGCTCTACCGTACGTTAGCCTCGGTGGAACCCAACCCAGAGTTGGCGAAGGTCTATCGGCGGCTGGCCACGATCGAAGACTCCCACGCCGATTTCTGGCGCCGCAGATTGGCCCGCTCGGGGAGCCCGGTCCCCAAGATCCGCCCCGGCTGGCGGACGCGCCTGCTGGCCTGGATTGCCCGCCGTTTCGGCCCAAACGTTGTGCTGGGAACGGTCAACGCGCAGGAGCGAGCCGATGTCGGCAGCTATGACAGCCAACCGGAGGCCGTCGCCGGCGGCCTCCCGGCGGCCGAGCGTTCCCATGCCCGCATCGTCCAGGCGGTGGCTGAACAGGTCGCCGGCCCGCGGGGGATGTCGGGTCCCGCCCTGGCTCGTCTCGAAGGCCGCCACCGGGCGATGGGCGGCAACGCTCTCCGAGCGGCGGTGCTCGGAGCGAATGACGGCCTGGTGTCCAATCTCAGCCTGGTCATGGGCATTGCCGGCGCGGGGACCGAGCCTCGCACCATCCTGCTGACCGGCCTGGCGGGCCTGGTCGCCGGCGCCTGTTCGATGGCCATGGGCGAATGGCTTTCGGTCAACAGCTCCCGCGAACTCTACCAGCGACAAATCGCTACCGAGGCCACGGAACTGGCCGAGATCCCCGGCGAGGAGCGCGAGGAGCTGGTGCTGATCTATCAGGCCAAGGGATTGAGCGAGGCGGAAGCACGGTCCCTGGCCGATCGCATGATGGCCAACAAGGACACGGCACTCGATACGCTGGCGCGCGAGGAACTGGGGGTCAACCCGGAAGACCTCGGCGGATCGGCCTGGGCGGCGGCCGGAGCGTCATTCGGGCTGTTTTCCCTCGGCGCCATTTTTCCCATTCTGCCCTATTTCTTTCTGTCCGGTCTGCCCGCTTTGGCCGCCAGTCTCATCACCTGCGGCGGTGCGCTGTTCCTTGTCGGCGTGGCCACCTCGCTGTTCACCGGCATCGGCTCGATGTTCGCCGGCGCGCGCCAGGTGGCGATCGGTTACGCGGCAGCGGCAATCACCTTCGCAATCGGGCGGGTGGCCGGCATCACCTTGGGGGGATGAAGGGCGCTTTACCGTTGCCCGGCGCTCTTGCCGCCTTTAGGATCCGGCCTGCCCGCAAAAATGATATGGGTTTGTTCCGACCGGAGACTGGGCATGCAGCCGTTATTTTGGTCCGATGATTTCGTTACGGGACTCAAGGACCTGGATGCCGCCAACGAAAGCCTGTTCTTTCTTCTCACCCATCTATGCGACCAGGGGGTCGAGTGCGACGGCAAGGCCTGCCTCGGCAACTCCACCTGCCAGAAGGTCGATGCGCTGGTCTCGTTCGTCACCCGCAACATGGCGGCCGAGGAAGCCGTCATGGAACGGTGGCGCTACCCGGCTCGGGACGCCCACGCCAAGGATCACAACTACGTCGTGACGCGCCTGCTCGAATGGCGCCGCGTATCAATTTGCCGGATGCCGGCGACCGCCGCCTTCTGCAGCTTCATCCAGGGCTGGACGACCAAGCACGTCCTCGGCTTCGACCGGGCGTTCGGCCGTTGGGCCGCGAACGCCGCCTATGGCCCTGAGGCCGCCGCACTGCCCGCCACCGAATGGCTGCCGAGCACCCAGGGCTCGGCGGACAGTTGCTGGCTGAAGCTTCACCAACAAGCGCCCCTGAGGTAGCGGCAAATCGTCGAGGCGGCGCGGGCCGGTAAGCGCCCCTGGGCGCTCAGTGGTGGCGATGCCTGGCGAAACCGGCACAGCGGCGCTTGAGCCGAGGAATCCCCCATTACTGACGAACTCTAACGGCTTTTCATGGAAAGTTCATTGTCGCCCCGTGACGATTTGAGCCATTACCTTCGGTAAGAAGACAGCGTGCGGAAGTGTCGCCGCCTTGGCGCTTATTCAAAAGTAACTGCGCGTTCAGGCCGGACCGGAGGAGCCAGTGCGTATCGCCATCGTTACGGACGCCTGGTATCCCCAGGAGAATGGCGTTGTCCGGGTACTCGGCACGCTGGCAGGGCATCTGTCGGCAGACAAACACGACATAAAGGTGGTCTCTCCCGATCAATTCAAGACGCTGCCCTGCCCCACCTACCCGCAGATACCCCTCGCCATTTTTCCCGGCCGAGAGGTGGCCCGGCAACTGGCGGGCTTCCATCCCGACGCCGTACACATTGCCACCGAAGGCCCGCTCGGCTGGGCCGCCCGCGCCTGGTGCCTGCGCCAAGCCAGGCCCTTCACGACGGCCTACCACACCAAGTTTCCGCAATACATCAGGGCCCGGACCGGCTTGCCCCTGGCCGTTCCATACTCTTGGGTCCGTCGGTTCCACGCGCCATCCAGCGCCGTCCTCGTCCCCTCGCCCGGCATCCTGGCCGAGTTGAAGGATTGGCGGTTCCGCAACTTGCGCCCATGGTCGCACGGCGTCGACACCCGGGTGTTCAGGCCGGGTCCGAAAGACAGCTTTGCCCACCTCCCCCGCCCAGTCTTTCTCTATGCCGGCCGAGTGACGTTGGACAAGAATCTGCCGGCCTTCCTCGGGCTTGACTTGCCTGGAAGCAAGGTAATCGTGGGCAGTGGCCCTCAAAAGGAAGAATTGATGCGGCGCTATCCCAAGGCCAATTTCATTACAGCCTCCGGCGATGCGGAACTCGTGCATTATTACAATGGCGCCGATGTGTTCGTTTTTCCCAGCAGAACGGATACCTTCGGCCTTGTGATGCTGGAGGCCTTGGCGTGCGGCGTGCCGGTGGCGGCCTTTCCCGTTACCGGCCCGGTAGACGTCGTCGGCGATTCCGATGCCGGCATATTGTCGGAAGACCTCCGAGCGGCGGCCCTGGCCGCTCTCGACATTCCGCCGGAATGTTGCCGGGCCCGCGCGGCATGCTTTTCCTGGGACACCGTCGCCGACCAGTTCATCAAGAATCTGGCCGTATGACTTTCGCCGGCGGCAGCCCCTTCACGCACACCCTGTTGCGCCCCGCGTCTTTGGCGGCGTAAAGGGCGCGGTCGGCCCGCTCCAGCAGGTCACCTACCCGTCGGTCCCGCTTCTCGGCCGTGGCTACTCCAATGCTCACGGTAAATCGCCCGATTCGCCCGTCGCCCAGATCGAACAGGGTCTCTTCGATGGCATGGCGTATCCGCTCCGCCACGCCGCTCGCCTCGCCGGCGTCGGCATCCTCGAGAATCAGCAGGAACTCCTCGCCGCCGAGCCGGCCGAAAAGATCGATCTCGCGGCGTTGCGCCTCCACCACCTCGGCAAAGCGGCGCAGGACGCCATCGCCCGCCTTATGGCCGTAGGTGTCGTTGATCCGTTTGAAATGGTCGAGGTCAAGCAGCATCACGCTCAAGGCCTGGCCCTTGCGCCGGTAGCGCATCAGGGCAAGATCGAGGTGATCGAGAATGAAGCGGCGATTGGGAATGCTGGTGAGATCGTCGTGTGTCGCCATGCGCTGGAGCCGCCGTTCCAGGTTTTTGCGCTCGGTGATGTCGCGCCAGATTCCCTCGACGCCGGCGAACTGCCCCTGTTCATCGAACAGCGCCTGAGTGCTGATGGATATGTCGATGATCCTTCCATCCTTGCAACGCATCTGACCGGGAAAGTCGTTGACGAAGCCGTGCTGGCGAATGGCCGCGACAAGGGCATCGCGGCCGGCGGGATCAGGATAGAAATCCGCCGCCGGCCGCCCGATGATTTCCGTCGCGTCATAGCCGAGGATCTTGCTCACCGCAGGGCAGACATAACGGGTGGCGCCGTTCTCGTCGGTCCGATAGAACACGTCTTGCATGTTGTTCATCATGCGCTGGAAGCTTTCGTCGCTTTCCCGCAGCCGCTCTTCCATCGCCGCCCGCTCGCTCATGTCGATGAAACAGGCCAGCACACCCGCCTGCCCTGCATCCTCGATGTGGGTGCTGACCATGGCGACGACCACGCTGCGCCCTTGCCGATCGAGCATCCGCATTTCCGTCGGCGGATTGGTCGAATTGCTGTTCTCGGCGCGGCGCAGACGGGCCAGAACCCGGTGCCGGTCAAGAGGGTGGACGAAATCCAGTGCCGCTTGGCCGACGATATCGGCCGCCGAAGGCAGGCCCAGCATCTTCGCCGCTGCAGGATTTGCGTAGCGCACGATTTCGCCAACGATGACCGCGACGCAGGCCGGCAGCATGTCCAGCCATTCGGTAGATGGAGAAAAACGCACCGGATACCCGCCCCTCGCTCACCTCGCCGCCCCTAACGCCGTTCAGATTAGCTCGCGCTCCACTAATCTGAAAGGAGATTAACTCTTGATCAACACTACGAGGAGAGGAAGGAGCGATGCCGCCTTGCCCCCCATCTGTCGGATGGCGCGCCAAATTAAATTTGCGTGTCATTCCTGACACCTGATTGAGCTTATGGGAGATTTAGCGGTATCGTCCGATGACGCCGCACCGGAGGGATCTTCGCCGCGACGCTCGGCATAGGGATCAATATGGTCGGTATTGCCAGTGACTCTTGCAAAGCCAGCGAAGGCCGTTGATCTCCAGCTGACGGCGGCATTTCAGCCAATCGCCAACATTTATACAGGCCAGTGTCTCGGCTATGAGATCCTTGCACGCCCGGACCCTCACTCCGGTGTGGCCGATATCCGAGCGATATTCGACGCTCACCACGCCCAGGGAACGCTGGCTGATCTGGAGATCGCCGTGCGCCGTAGCGCCGCCCTGAAGGCCGCCCGCCTACCAGCGATACGCCACCGCCTCTTGTTCGCCAATCTCGACTGTCGCCTCGGCGCCGAATCGGCGACGGTGGCCCGTACCGGTCGTGAACTTCTGGCTCCACACGCGGCGGAAATCGTCAGCGAGATCGACGGTTATGAAGGTCCCGCCGCCACCGCCGCCGCGTGGGTCCGGCAACTGCGCGGGCCGGAAGCCATGGTAGCCCTCGATCGATTCGCCAGCAGCGGCAGCGGGCTTGTCCTTCTGCAGCATTGCGAGTTCGACTTCCTCAAGATCGACCGGACCTTCATCGAAAACATCGATACCGTCTCCCGCAAGCGGGTTGTCCTGTCGCAGTTGGTGAACACCGCCCACACCTTGGGTATCGAAGTCATCGCCGTGGGTGTCGAGACCGCCCGCGAACTGACGGTCTGCCGCGAGTTGGGATGTGATCTGGTGCAAGGGTTCTTCCTGCAACCTCCGGTTCTCGACCCGGCTGAGGCGGGAACCCATTTCGCACAGATCGAGGCATCGGCGCGGCGCAACCGAAGCCGTCGGCAGATCGACCACAAATGGATCGCGGACCAGTTGGACAAGACCCCACCCGTCATGGTCGACACGGTGATGACCGAGGTCTTTGCCCGTGTGGCGAAGGATCCCAACCAAACGGTGATTCCCGTCATCGACCGGCCAGGGCAGCCGATCGGTGTCCTTCGGGAACGCGATTTGAGGAATTACGCCTATTCAGCATTCGGCAAGGATTTGATCGCCAATCGCAGTCTGGGCCTGACCTTGCGCAATTTCATGGAGCGCTGCCCCATTGCCGACATCAATACGCCCCTCGATCAGTTGCTGGCGATCTACTCCACCGAGGAGGATGCGGATGGAATCCTGATTGCCGAACAAATGGGCTATTGCGGCTTTCTGAGCGCGCGCTCGCTGATCCGCGCTATGCACGAGAAGACCCTGGCCCGCGCGCGCGATGAGAACCCGCTGACCAAACTGCCTGGCAACGCTGTGATCGATGACTACGTCTCTAAGCTCTTGTTGCGCGGAGAATGCGGCGTTCTGGCCTATATCGACTTCGACAATTTCAAGCCGTTCAATGACACATACGGCTTCCGCCAGGGGGACCGCGCCATTCTGTTGTTCGCCGAACTGATGCGTAAGGCGGCCACTCCCGCGACCTGGTTCCTTGGCCATATCGGCGGCGATGACTTCTTCATCGGCATGTCCCGTACCGCTATCGCCGACGCCCAGGCCGCCATCGGTGGTCTGATCGCCAAATTCACCTCCGATGCGGAAAGCTTCTACGACACCGAAGCACGCCGGCGCGGCCACATCATCGCCCAGGACCGCGATGGCCACAAAAAATCCTTCCCCTTGTTGTCGGCTAGCGCGGTGCTGCTCGAGGTGACCGACCGCTGCGCCACACGCACCGTGGACGATGTCAGCGCCGCCATCGCCTTGCGCAAGAAGGATGCCAAGGCCTCCCCCGCTAAGATCGCCTTGGCGCAGATCGACTCCGTTTCGCAGATCTTGGGCTAGCCCCCTCAGATCCTCTTCACACTGTCGAGGAACGTCTCTACCGCCCGCTGCAGCTTGCCGCTGCTGCTCATCAGCACATGGGCCGTCGACTGCACCTGCGCCGCCATGCGGCCGGTCCCGTCGGCGGCGCTGACCACCATGTCGATATTGGCCGCAGCGTCCCGGATGCCCACCGAGGCCTGCTCGACATTGTGGACCACGCCGCGCATGGAGGCGCCCTCCTCTTCCACCGAAGCGGTGATTTTCGACACCAGGTCATTGATCATCCCGATCACCGCGGCCACGTGCCGGATGGCGGTGACCGCTTCCTTGGTTTCCTCCTGAATGGCACCGATCTGGGTCGCGATCTCCCCGGTCGCCTTGGCCGTCTGATTGGCCAGGCTTTTCACCTCGTTGGCGACGACGGCAAATCCTTTGCCGGCTTCCCCGGCCCGGGCCGCCTCGATCGTCGCATTGAGAGCCAGCAGATTGGTCTGGTTGGCGATTTCACTGATCAAAGTGGTGACTTCGCCGATCCGGAGAGCCGAAGCCGCCAGGCGTTCCATTGTCTGATTGGTGGTCGACACTTCCTGGACCGCCTGCAGTGCGGTGTCGGCCGAGCGTGCCGCCTGCTCGCCGATCTGCCCGATGGCGGTCAACATCCTGCTATTGGCCGCGGCGATGACATCGACATTCGAGCTGGCCTGCCGGGTCGCCGCCAAAACGCTGGCGCTGCGCTGCTGGGCTTCCTCGGCATTGCCGGCCATCGCGTCGGACATCTCGGTCATCGTCCTGGCGTCCTTCGTCACCGCGTTCAGCATGAGCAGCACCGCATCATCGAATTCCCTGGTCAGCGCCTCGATGCGGGACTGCCGCGCGTCTCGCCGGGCAAGGCTGGCCTTCTCGGCCTCGGCAAGGCGCAGGCGGTCGATGGCATTGGCCTTGAAGACTTCGACGGCTCTCGCCATGTCGCCGATTTCGTCGCGCCTGTCCCCGCCGTCGACGGCGACGGAGATGTCGCCGGCCGCCAGCGCCGTCAACGCTCCGGTAACCTTCCTCAGCGGCCGAAGAATGGAAGTGGAAATCATGGCGAGAATGCCCCCGCCCACCACCACCCACAGGATGACCGCGGCAAAATTGAGCGTGGCGAGGCTTCGCAAGGTCCCGGCGACCGAACCCGCCTGGCTCGCCTGCCCGGCGTGGTTCCAAGCGATGATGGCGTTCGCCATGCTGGAACCGGCGGCGGCGATGGTGGCCAGCAGGATAAAGAACAAGATCATCCGCGGCGGAATATGAAGCCCGGTCATGGTGTTTCCCCTTTTCTTGGACTGGCGTTCAGCTCCTGCGGGCAACCAGGCGAACGGTGGCGGCTGTTCCGCTGTGGAGTTTTCCTTCCCCGAGTTCAACCACCGCATCGTCGAGGAGAAGCATCTCCAGTCCGGCGAAGTCGGCCTTCAACTGCTCCGCCGTATAGAGCAAGGCCGGATCCTTGGGACCGCCGCTCCCGAAGGTGAGCTGTTCCGGCCGAAACGCTTCCAGGATGACGATGCCGCCCGGCTTGAGCGCGGCGGCCATCGCACCGTGGATAGAGGCGCGATGCGCCGGCGGCAGGTGGAGGAACACGGCGACAACCGCATCGAACTCGGCTACCGGCCATTTCCAGATAGCCAGGTCGGCGACCTCCGTGGCAATATCAACCCCACGTTCTTCTGCCAGGCGCCTTGCCTTGGCAAGGCCGACCGCCGAGGCGTCCACGGAAAGCACCCGCAGGCCGCGGCCCGCAAGCCAGACGCCATTGCGGCCTTCGCCGTCGCCGGGCACAAGAATGCGTGAGGCCGGCGCCAGACGGACGGCTTGTTCGACCAAGAATGCATTGGGCTCGGTGCCGTAGACAAAGGCCTGCTCGGAAAAGCGTTCATCCCAGAATGTTGTGGGCACCGACCTGCTCCTGGAGTTGAAGGTGATCCATTGATACACCGTCTGGCCAGCGTGCCTGCCCAGACATCGATCATCAAATATTAGAATATGCGATTTTGTGATATCTCCCACAAGGCTAGTGCACTGAACCATTCAAATGGTTCAGTGCACTAGCCTTGGTTTCGTCCCTCGCCGATGGATCAGGGGCGCGTGCATGCCGGGATGGAGTAAATGAAGCGAGGCCAGATCGAAGCGGTATGGCGGGAGACCGCACAGTGTCAGGACTGCGGGATCCGAGACCTTGTGTTGTTCGCCGATCTCAAGGAGCCCGACTTCCGGCTGATCCATTTGCCGATCGAGGAAATCGATTTCGATGCCGGGCAAGTGCTCTATTCCGCCGGCGATGACGGCCAGGCGCTCTACACCTTGCGCGCCGGCCTGATCAAGCTGGTCCAGTATCTTCCCGACGGAACCCAGCGCATCGTTCGCCTGCTCAAGCGCGGCGCCACCGCCGGCCTGGAGGTCACTCTGGGGCAACCCTACGAGCACACGGCGGTTGCCTTGCAGCGCACCTCGGTCTGCCGGATTCCGCGACAGGTGGTCGACCGCCTGTCGCGGGAAACCCCGCGGCTGCACGGCCAGTTGATGCAGCGCTGGCACGAGGCCTTGCACCAGGCGGATGACTGGCTGACCGAACTGTCCACCGGCAAGGCGCCGCAGCGGCTGGCCCGATTGCTGATCCATCTGGCCGAGCCGGACGGAACGGTCACATTATTATCGCGCGAGGATCTCGGCGCCATGCTGGGGATTACGACCGAGCACGCCAGCCGCACCGTAGCCGAGTTGAAACGCCAGGGCGCCATCGTCGAGCTGTCGCCGAACCGCTGTCGCTGCGCCATCGATCAACTACAATGCATCGGCGCCGCCAATTGTTGAGATTTAAAGAAAATCTCCTCGGTGAAGGCGCGCCCCGGCCGCTTTCCAGTTGCATGCGCCCCTGCGAGCTTATACATTAGCGTTGTTGAATATATAGCCGACCACGCCGGTTCGCCGAGGCGGGGTTCCCCTGCCCTCCTTGCAAGCCTCGGTCGTAGGGAACGCCGCGGCCCACCCCCAACCGCGGCGTTTTCCCGTTGCTGGCACCCCATATGCTCTACCGGAGAGAGACCTTATGTCGCGCAAATTCGCTGTCGCCGTTCCTTTGATGCTTGCCGTCGCCGCAATCACCGCGCCGATCCCCGCTTCCGCCGAAGAAGCGCCGGCGCAGCTCAAGGCCGAGGCGCAAGGTTTGGTCAAGGAATACGCGACCAACCTGCAAACCGTCCTCAAAGGTGCCCTGCAAAGCAGCGGGCCGCAGGGCGCAGTCTCGATCTGCCACGAACAGGCGCCCCAGATCGCCGCCGACATCTCCCGGCGCAGCGGCTGGTCTGTCGGACGCACCAGCCTGAAGCCGCGTAATCCGGCATCCGCCCCCGACGGTTACGAGACCAAAGTGATGAAGGAGTTCCAAGCTCGCATCGCCAAGGGAGAACCCGCTGCCAATCTGGTCAGGGCCGAGATCGTCAGCCAAAACGGCGTCAAGGTCTTCCGATTCATCAAGGCAATTCCCACCGGCCAGGTCTGCCTGACCTGTCATGGCACCCAGGTCGCGCCGGAACTCAAAGCCAAGTTGCAGGCGCTCTACCCCGGCGACAAAGCGACCGGCTTCAAGCTGGGCGACATGCGCGGCGTCTTTACGTTGAGCAAGCGCCTCTAACCGAAGAGATCCTCCGGCCGGACGAACAGCCGGTTGCCCGAAGCTGAACTCACGCGGGGGTCGATCACGAAGCCGAAGTCGCGCATCATCGCGACGATAGTTTCGGCCCTCGCGCGGTGTTCCAGCGTATCGCTGACGATTTCGACCAGGACCGAACGGACTCGCGGATCGCACAGGGTGCTCCGTCCGCCAAGGATGATCCGTTCTTCGATGCTATCCACGTCGATCTTTATGTGCTCGGGGAAGGCGGCCGAAAATCGGCCGACGAGATCGTCAATCGACGCGGAAACCGCCGCGACGCAGAAGTCACCGGCCCGATCGCGGATGGAACTGGCTGTCGGGTCCCCGAAGGCATTCCCAACCGTTCCCGCTTCGTTGCTGGCCAGAAACAGTTCGCCCAGGCTTGAACTCTCGGCCAGCGCCAGGCAATAGGGCCGCACTGAGTCGAGCCCAGGATTTTCACCGACATTGCGCAGCAGGCATTCATAGGTGAAGGGATTGGCTTCGAATGCCAGCACCCGAAGGCCGTGCAGCCCGGCGGCCAGCGAATAAAGGCCGACGCTTGCCCCGATGTCCCAGAAAACCGAACCCGGCCGCAGCGTCCCGATCCATCGCAGTGTGTCCGGTTCAGCCTCCATCCCATGGCGCGCCCAATAGACGGAAGACTTCGAGGGAGTATAAAGGCGGACGGTACGCCCGGCGACGGTCACTGGAACACGCGGGACCAGAAAGCCCGAGAGACGGGCCAGAATGGAAATCCGCGTCCACTTCGGCAGGGGGCGCAGGATACCGCGGGTCATGGCGGCAAGAGTGCTCGCCAGGCGTTTGCTCACGACGGGCCGTCCTTCAGGTGGCGGCTGTCACGGTGGAGGCCGAAGCAGCCGTGGCGGGAGCCAGGCACGGCTTCTCCACCAGAAGGTAGGTCATGGTGGAAATCCCGATCAGGCCCATCCCCACCAAGGCGACGACGCCATAGAGCTGCAGCGGGGCCAGGTGCGCATAGGTCGCGCTGCCGATACCGGCGACGATGAAGAGGTGCAGAAGCGGATTGTGAACCAGATAGATGCTGTAGCTGATGCGCCCGAGGAACCGCAGCGGGCGCCAACGCAGCACGGACCAGGGGCCGTGGCCCAGCAGGGCGGCGACAAAAACCGGGATCAGCAGCCAAGGCCGAAATACGCCCTCGATACCGTGGAACCGCCATATGAATCCGGCCAGGCATGCCAGTCCACCCCAGCTCCACAAGAGCTTGAACCGGTCCTTCGTCGCCGCTCCTGCGAGGATTGGCACGCAAAGGCATCCTGCGGCGAAGTATAGGAACATCACCTTTCCACCGCCGCCGAGGCCGATCGCAATAAAAATCCCGTAGATCACCCAGGGCCGCTTCAGGCGAGCATGAATCATTCCCATAATGGGCAAGGAAAAATAGAAAACCCATTCAAAGCGCAGCGACCAAAGGACGCTGAGGCGGGTGACTGTTTGCGGCAGTCCGTTGATATCCGGAAAGCCGAAAAAACCGAACAGCAACCAGCGAAGCGCCTGCTGCAGGAGGGCGGTCAACGGCACCTGCAAGCTCCAGCCGGTTTCCACCCCGACAATGACCAACAGGCCGGCGGTCACCACCGCATACAAGGGCAGGATGCGGCGGAGCCGTTCCGCAAAGAACGCCTGCCAGGCCAGACGTCCACCGGCCCGGTCCAGCCTGCCCCAGAACAGATAGGCCGAGACCATGAAGAACAGGGCGACCGCACCCCGCCCGAGGAAATTATCGAAATTGCTGGCCGGCGCGGCCCAGGGAGCGCCGGCGCAAAAGGCCTGCTCGATGATGCTGTGGTGGATGAACACGGCCGTGGCGCAAATACCGCGCAGACCGTCCATCGTATGCAGGCGCCCCGGAGGATCGTCTCCCAGCACCGCCCGCGCTGCCGACGGAACGGCGCGCAAGACCAAGGCCGTCGCCACCGCTATCGCCGCCAGGACCATCACCCCGAGGAGGATGTTCATAGTCGCCCCCTTGCCTCCTCCGCTCCATGGATGCTGCGCAAGAACGGAAGGGTATAACCCGGATGGCCGGCGCCTGGACAAAAAAAGTCCGGAGGCCTGGGGGACAACCTCCGGATCAGGAGCTTGGCATGACCCGGAAAGCTTGCTAGGCGATCCCGGTGGTCCCTTAATACGCTCCCCTCGCCGTCCCGGCATTGACAATTGTCTAGTGCAGTGACCTATTCAAAAGGTTCACTGCACCAGGTCTGTCAAAGCCCCTCGCCGGGCGGGCGCATCCGCGCCGTTGTGGGCTTCGCCCACCCTCCGCGATGCTCCGGGCCGCCCTGCGGGCTTCGTTTGCCCGCAAGCGGGCGGCACGGCCGCGCCCGCAATGGGCGCTGGAACAAGGAAATCCGCCAGCCAGCCGCCATTGCGGCGGCGGCCGAATCGTAGCGAAGCGAAGATGTGCGCGGAGCGCACAACGGGCCGGAGATCCTATGAGGCGGCGGGCATTCGGAAGGATTGATATCCTCCGGGTGTCGAAGCCTCAGAAG
>JAJXWP010000101.1 GCA_021781575.1 Pseudomonadota bacterium | reverse complement strand
ATTTTCTCCCGGATCGCGTAGAGCTGCTGCTCGGTTGCGGGGTCGGCGTGCTTGGGCGCAGGGGCGGGGTTAGGTTCCATGTGGCCGGATCGTGTGATTTTGAGGAATTGGCCTATCAGGCTGAAGCCGGACGGACGGATAGGGCAATTCCCCACCGCATCCTGACTGGCCGGATGCGGCAGGAAACAGAGGGTCAAATAATGCTGGCCTCCACCCGGCGCGCTTCGGCCGGTCCGCCTTCACCCGTCGTCACTTCGGGCTTGCGCAACTCGATCCGGTCTTCGGCAATTCCGGCCGCCGTCAACGCGTCGCGAACGGCCTTGGCGCGGTTCTTGGCGAGCTCGGCGTTGGCTGCCGCGCTGCCGGTCGCATCATGGTAGCCGGAGATGGCGATGCGGGCGTCCGGATTGGCCTTGGCGAAATCGATGATGGGCTGCAGGGCCGCGGTCGCTTCGGCGCTCATCTCCGCCTTGCCGGTGTCAAAGTACATCTTGGCCGCCTGCGGCGAGGCGGGCGCAGCCGCTTCGGCAGCCGGCGCCGCCGGTGCAGGTTCTGCGGTGTTGGCCACTCCGCCCCCCAGCCCGTACACATACGCTGCCAGCAGATGCAGCTTGGCGTCCTTGTTGGAGGTGGTGCCGAGCGTCTGGGTCAGGGCGGGCATGACGCCATTGCGGCCCTTGCTGATGGTCTCGATGATCGTCGCTTCGCTGCCGCCATACAGCCATACCTTGTCGGTGAGGTTGGGGGCGCCCAGCGCCTTCATGCCGGTGCCGTCAGGCATGTGGCAGGCGGCGCAGTTCTCGGCGAATACGGTCTTGCCCGCAGCGGCCAGCGTGGCGTCGTGCTTGCGGCCCGACAGCGACAGCACGTAGTTGGCCACCTGCCTGACCTTCTCGGCGCCGAGGACCTGGCCCCACGGCGGCATCACGCCGTTGCGGCCGTTGGTGATGGTGGCCACGATGGTGTCGGGGTCGCCGCCGTAGAGCCAGTCGCCGTCGGTGAGGTTGGGGAAGCCCTTGGCGCCCGTGGCATCGGAGCCGTGGCACTGCGAGCAGTAGGTCAGGAACAGGTGCTTGCCGATGGCGCGCGCGTTGGGGTCGGCGGCCACGGTGGCAATGTCCTGCTTCATGAAGCCGGCGTATACCGGCTGGAACTTGGCCTCGGCGGCTTTCACTTCGGCCTCGTACTCCCCTATGGACGTCCATTTCAGCATCCCGGCGTAATTGCCGAGCCCCGGCCACAGCGCCAGGTAGCCGAGCGCGAAAATCATGGTGCCGTAGAACAGGCCCAGCCACCAGCGCGGCAACGGGTTGTTGAAATCCTGCAGGTCGCCGTCCCAGGTGTGCTCCATGAGTTCGGCCTTCTCGCCGGGCGCGAACTTGCGCGTGGTCTGCGACTTGAGAAACACCCAGGTGCCCACGATGCTCGCCAGGGTGAGGACGCTGATGTAGATCGGCCAGAAGCCGCTGGTGAAATCACTCATTTCTTGTCTCCTTGTTGGGCGGGCGTGTCGTCGTCATCCTTGAAGGGCAGCTTGGCGTCCTCTTCGAAGCGCTGCTTGTTGCCCTTGCTGAATGCCCACCAGACGATGCCGATGAACACCAGGACGAAGACCGCCGTGATGATGCCGCTGATCGTTCCGCTGTCCATGCGGGTCTCAGTTCTTCGGGGCGTGGGTGCCCAGCACCTGCAGGTAGGCGATGACGGCCTCGAGCTCGGTCTTGCCTGCCAGCGCGGCGGGCGCTTCGGCGATCTCCTGCTCGGTATAGCCGTGGCCGACGAGGTCCAGCGTGCGCATCTTGGCCTGGATGCCGGTGTCCTTGAGCGGGCGGTCGAGCCAGGGATAGGCGGGCATGTTGGATTCCGGCACCACGTCGCGCGGGTTCATCAGGTGCGCCACGTGCCAGGCATCCGAATAGCGGCCGCCGACGCGCGCCAGGTCGGGGCCGGTCCGCTTGGATCCCCACAGGAAGGGCCGGTCGTAGACATATTCGCCCGCCACCGAGTAATGGCCATAACGCTCGGTCTCGGCACGGAATGGCCGGATCATCTGCGAATGGCAGCCGACGCAGCCTTCGCGGATGTAGATGTCGCGCCCCATCAGTTGAAGCGCCGTATAGGGCTTGAGGCCCTCCACCGGCGTGGTGGTGGACGTCTGGAAGAACAGCGGGACGATCTGCACCAGCCCGCCGACGCTGACGATGAGGATGGTCAGCACGATCAGCAGACCGAGGTTCTTTTCAATGCTCTCATGCGAAATCATGGTCGGTCTCCTTAGGCGTGGACGGCTTGCGGGATGGCGGCGTCATTCACGACGCGGCCGGCGCGGACGGTCTGCCAGACGTTGAAGGCCATCATCAGCATGCCGGTCAGGAACAGCGTGCCGCCGGTCAGACGGATGCCGTAGAACGGGTACATGGTCTTGATCACCTGGGCGAAGCTGTAGGTCAGCGTGCCGTCGGCGTTCGCCGCGCGCCACATCAGGCCCTGCGCCACCCCCGCGATCCACATCGAGGCAATGTACAGAACGACGCCGATGGTGGAGAGCCAGAAGTGCCATTCGATCAGCTTGGTGCTCCACATCGACTCGCGGCCGAACAGGCGCGGGATCAGGTAGTACATGGAGCCGATGGTGATCATCGCCACCCAGCCGAGCGCGCCGGAGTGCACGTGGCCGATGGTCCATTCGGTGTAGTGGCTCAATGCGTTGACGGTCTTGATCGACATCATCGGGCCTTCGAAGGTCGACATGCCGTAGAACGATAGCGCGGTGACGAGAAACTTGAGGATGGGGTCGGTGCGAAGCTTATGCCAGGCGCCGGACAGGGTCATGATGCCGTTCATCATGCCGCCCCAGGATGGCGCCAGCAGCATCAGCGAGAACACCATGCCCAGGCTTTGCGCCCAGTCGGGCAGGGCGGTGTACTGCAGGTGGTGCGGGCCGGCCCACATGTAGATGAAGTTGAGCGACCAGAAGTGGACCACCGACAGGCGATACGAGTAGATCGGGCGGCCGGCCTGCTTGGGAATGAAGTAGTACATCATGCCGAGGAAGGCGGTGGTGAGGAAGAAGCCCACTGCATTGTGGCCGTACCACCACTGCACCATCGCGTCCTGCACCCCGGCGTAGGCGGAGTAGGACTTGTACCAGGCGCTCGTGCTGCCGCCGAGAATCCAGGGCAGCTCGGCGCTGTTGACGATGT
>JAJXWP010000061.1 GCA_021781575.1 Pseudomonadota bacterium | reverse complement strand
CTCCGGGGCCATCCAGCACCTGGCCGGAATGAAGGACAGCAAGGTCATCGTCGCCATCAACAAGGACGAGGAAGCGCCGATCTTCCAGGTCGCCGACTACGGATTGGTCGCCGACCTGTTCCAGGCCTTGCCTCAGCTTGCAGCGGAGTTAAGCAAGTGACCTATCACGCAACCGCCAACAGCCACGGGGACTCATCCATGATCCAGATCATCGGCGTGATCGGCGCCGGCCAGATGGGCAACGGCATCGCCCATGTCGCCGCCGCGTCCGGTTTCAAGGTGAAGCTCCTCGACGCGATGGAGCCCGCCCTGGCCAAGGCGCTCGCCACCATCGGCAAGAACTTCGACCGGCAAATCGCCAAGGGCAAGCTGACCGAAGAGGACAAGGCCTCGGCGCTGGGCCGCATCGACACCGGCACCGACTATCCGATGCTGGCCGACTGCGACCTGGTGATCGAGGCGGCCACCGAAAATGAAGCGGTGAAGAAGCAGATCTATGCTCAGCTTTGCCCGATCCTCAAGCCGGAAGCCTTCATCGCCTCGAACACCTCGTCGATCTCGATCACCCGCCTGGGCGCCGCCACCGATCGACCCGGCCGGTTCATGGGCATGCATTTCATGAACCCGGTGCCGGTGATGAAGCTGGTGGAGCTGATCCGCGGCATCGCCACGGCCGAGGACACCTTCGCCACCGTCCGCGACCTGGTCCTGCGCATGTCGAAGATCCCGGTCAGCGCCGAGGACTTCCCCGCCTTCATCGTCAACCGCATCCTGCTGCCGATGATCAACGAGGCGGTCTACACCCTCTACGAGGGCGTCGGCTCGGTGGAATCCATCGACACGGCGATGAAGCTGGGCGCCAACCATCCCATGGGCCCGTTGGAGCTGGCCGACTTCATCGGCCTGGACGTCTGCCTGTCGGTGATGCAGGTGCTGCATGACGGCCTGGCCGACACCAAGTACCGCCCCTGCCCGCTCCTGGTGAAATACGTCGAAGCCGGCTGGCTGGGCCGCAAGACCGGCCGCGGCTTCTACGACTACTCGGGCGAGAAGCCCCTGCCGACGCGGTAATCGGCACTGGCGGAAACCCTCATCCTGAGCGAAGCGAAGGACCCCTTGGAAATCAACAGATCCCTCGCCGCCGCTCGGGGTGGCCTGTGGGACCGGGCCACCCGTCGCTGGACCCCCTACGTCCTGCTGATTCTGCTGTCGCTGGCCCTGTATCTGCCCGGCATCGCCACCGTCCCACCGATCGACCGCGACGAATCCCGCTTCGCCCAGGCATCCCATCAGATGCTGGAGAGCGGCGACTATGTGCGGATCAAGTTTCAGGACGAATCGCGGGCCAAGAAGCCGGTCGGCATCTATTGGATGCAGGCGGCCAGCGCCCGTCTGTTCGATGCCGAGCAATCGATCTGGGCCTATCGCCTGCCCTCGGCCCTCGGCGCCCTGGCCGCCGTCCTGCTGACCTTCCGCTTCGGCCAGACGCTGGTCGGGCGAGCGGCGGCGCTGGCCGGCGCCGCCCTGCTGGCCGGCGCCTTCATCCTGGTCAGCGAGGCGCATCAGGCCAAGACCGATGCCGTGCAACTGGCCTGCGTGGTGGCGGCGCAAGGGGTGCTCGGGCACTTCTATCTGGCCGGACGGGGCGGAGCGAAGAAGCCGGGCGACGCCCTGGCCATGGTGTTCTGGCTGGCCCAGGGACTGGGAATCCTGATCAAGGGACCGATCGTCCCGGTGGTCAGCCTGCTGACCATCGGCTCGCTATGGGCGGCCGATCGCCGCGTCGGCTGGCTGACCGGCATCCGGCCGGTCGCCGGGCTGATCCTTGTCGCCGCCATCGTCGGACCCTGGGCCGCCGCGGTCAGCACCGCCACTGACGGCCAGTTCATCGGCCAGGCGGTGAAGACCGACCTGCTGCCCAAGCTGCTCGGCGCCCAGGAGAGCCACGGCGCTCCGCCCGGATATTTCCTTCTGCTGACGACCGCCACCCTGTGGCCGG
This sequence comes from Pseudomonadota bacterium, assembly GCA_021781575.1. Classification (GTDB taxonomy): domain Bacteria; phylum Pseudomonadota; class Alphaproteobacteria; order Rhodospirillales; family Magnetospirillaceae; genus DUZF01. The sequence continues at coordinate 12,992 of JAJXWP010000061.1, read as the reverse complement.
CGTCGCTGTTCGCCGTTCCCGGTTTCGTCCGTGCGGTCAAGGCGCGGCAAAGCGCCTCCCTGCGGTTCTGCCTCGCCTGGATCGTTCCCGCCTGGCTCATGTTCGAGGTGGTGCCGACCAAACTGCCCCATTACGTATTGCCGACCTATCCGGCGCTGGCTCTGCTGGCCGGTCTCGCCGTCAGCGCCGGCGACGACGTGCTGCGGGCCGGCTGGAGCCGCATATTCTATGCGGTCTGGTCGCTGGTCGGGCTGGCGCTGGCGGTGGCGGCGGTGGCAGCGCCGCTGAAGCTGGGTGACGGCTTCACCTGGCTGTCCCTGCCGGCGGCGGCCGGCGCCTTGCTGGGCGGCGTGGCCCCGGCGATCCTGGCCATGCGGAACCGCCCCCAGCTCGCCATGGCGGCGGCGGTGGTTGGCGCCGTGCTGGCCTACGGCACCATCTACCAGACCATTCTGCCGCGCCTCGACCGCCTGTGGCTGAGCCAACAGGTGGCCGCGGCGCTGCCACCCGGCACGCCGGTGGCGGCGGCCGGGTTCCACGAGCCCAGCCTGGTCTTCCTGATGGGAACCGATACCAAACTGACCGACGGAGCCGGCGCCGCCCGCTTCCTGCTGGCCAATCCCAACGGCGTGGCGGTGGTGGAAGCGGCCTCGCAAGCCCAGTTCGATACCGCTATGCAGGCCGCCGGGCACCGGGCTCATCTGGTCGCGGAAGCCGCCGGCTTCAACTATTCGCGCGGCCGGCCGGCCGACCTCAAGCTGTGGGATCTCGACGCGGCACGGTAGGTCTGTGGCGACGCGCCGAAAACCTCGGGAAGATCGCGCCAGGGCGGCCCGGCTCGCACGATCCGCACCAATCGGGAATCCTTCGTCGATCAGCTCTATCCGTCACTCCGGCGAAAGCGGGAGTCCATGCCGCCGCCTGGAGTCCCGCTTTCGCCGAAATGACGAGAACGCCCCGAGGCCTCAAGCGCCCCCGGAACCAAGAGGTCTGTCATGGTCCGTTGGATGAGGGCTTCTCCGATTCAACCGGCATGGACCACCACCTGACCGAGTTCATCATCACGGTTCGGCCAGCAGAAACTGCAGCCGCGCCGCGACCTGGGGGTCGTCCCACCGATAGAGGCCGGCGATGCGCATGGCCTGACGGCCATGGCGATCGACGACGATCGTCGTCGGCAGGCCGCTTACTCCCAGCCACTGCGCCGCGGTGGCGCCGGGATCGGCGAAGGGCCGCAGATAGCCGAGCCGTTGGCGGAACAGGAACTGGCGCGCCGCGGCGATCCCGCCCTGGTCCTCGTCCACCGCCATTACCGTCACCGGGCGCCCGCGAAATTCGCCCTGCAAACGGTCGAGGAGAGGCATCCCCTTGACGCAGGGGCCGCAGCTGCCGGCCCAGAAGGTGATCACCACCACCTGGCCGCGATACTGCGACAAGTGCACCGGCATGCCGCTGCCGTCGGCGAAAATCGGATCGGGCAGCATCGGGCGCGGCTCGGCGGCGGCCGATTGTCGTATCGCCGTAGCGGCGACGGCGACCGACAGCGCCACCATGATGCCGGCGGCAAGACGCTTCATCGGGCCCTCCTCGTCGTCAACCGCCGCCCCAGCCCGACCATCGGCACTTCAACAAGGCGGTAGAGCGCCGTGGCGGCCGCCGTCGCCGCCAGGAGGGCGGCGGCCAGGACGGCCAGCGAGGCAACCGGACCGCGGCCGGTGCCGAGCCAGGCGAAAACCACGCCGGCAACGATGGAGTGGTAGAGATAGTTGCTGTAGGAAGTCAGTCCCATGAACCCGGCCAGGCGATTGCTCAGCCGGCCGCGCAAGGCGACGACGAACACGGCGGCGCTGGCCAGCAGATAGCCGGCCGCGCCGAGCCTGTGCTGATCGAGGCACAGATACAGGCTGCCGGCCAGCAGCAGCGCCACCGCCGCCAAGCGGCGCATGGCCCGGGGATGCCAGCCGGCCGCCTCGGCCAGGCTGATTTCGATGCCCAGATAGAAGACGGGGAAATAGGCCAGGGTCAGGCTGCCATGCCCGCGATCGGCCCGGAAGGCCAGTTCGAGCAGCAGCAGCGCCGCCAGCACCGCATGGAGATGACGGCGGCCCAGCACCCGGTACTGGATGGCGATGAAGGCGTAGAACTTGATTTCGATCAGCAAGGTCCAGAACACGCCGCTGACCGCCTGGACCCCCAACAGGTCCGACATGGCGAAGAAGCAGGCCAGGTAGGACCGCGCCGGGAAATGGGCGGCGCCGGCATCCAACAGGTCGGCGACCAGGATAACCGCGATGTTGAGCCAATAGGCCGGCATCACCTTGAAAAAACGGCGCCACAGGAAGGTGGATGCCGGCTGGACCTGCACATTGCGGAAAATCAGATAGCCGCTCAGCAGGAAGAACAGGGTCACCCCGCCCCGGCCGAGGTCGACCACGGCATCGTCGAAACCTCGGCCCAGGCCGACGGCCCCGAGAAAATGCGAACAAAGGACGGCCAGGATCGCCGCTCCGCGCAGGGAATCGAGGGATGCCAGCCGCTCGGCCGGGGCCGCCCCGGCCGCCCGCTCCACCAAACTTCCGTCCCTCATGCCTCCACCGGATCTCCGCCCGCCCGAATGAGGCGGCATCTTAGCGGAAACCTCGCCATCGGAGGAAGAGATGCGCGTTCGATGCACTGCGTTCGATGCGGCAGGCTTTGCGCCGCGACGGGAACGATGTAGGTTACCCGGCCTGGATTTCTCGAAGAGCGAAGAATGAGCAAAGCACCAGAGCAGACCGGCGCCAGCGCCATGTGGGGCGGCCGCTTTGCCGGCGGGCCTTCCGCCGTCATGCAGCGGATCAACGCCTCCATCGATTTCGACAAGCGCCTCTATGCCCAGGATATCCGCGGCTCGAAGGCCCATTGCGCGATGCTGGTGGAAACCGGGATCCTGTCGCCCGAGGACGGTGCCGCCATCCTGGACGGCCTCGAGACGATCCACCGCGAGATCGAGAGCGGCCAGTTCGTCTTCCGCACCGAACTGGAAGACATCCACATGAACATCGAGGCGCGGCTGGCCGAACTGATCGGCGACGCCGCCGGCCGGCTGCACACCGCCCGGTCGCGCAACGACCAGGTCGCCACCGACTTCCGCCTGTGGGTGCGCGACGCCCTGGACGGCATGGAGGGCGCCCTGAAGGAGTTGCAGGCCACCCTGATCGACAAGGCGGAAGCCCATGCCGATGCGGTGATGCCCGGCTTCACCCATCTGCAGGCCGCCCAGCCGGTGACGTTCGGCCATCACCTGCTGGCCTATGTCGAGATGTTCGGCCGCGACCGCGGCCGCCTGCGCGACGCCCGGCTGCGCCTCAACGAATGCCCGCTGGGCGCCGCCGCCCTGGCCGGCACGTCGTTTCCCATCGATCGCCACCGCACGGCGCGGGAGCTGGGCTTCGACCGGCCGGCGGCCAATTCACTGGACGCCGTCTCGGACCGCGATTTCGCTCTGGAATTCCTGGCCGCCGGCGCCATCTGCGCCGTGCATCTGTCGCGGCTGGCCGAGGAACTGGTGATCTGGACCACCGCGCAATTCCGCTTCGTCGCCTTGTCCGACGCCTTCACCACCGGTTCGTCGATCATGCCGCAGAAACGCAATCCGGATGCGGCGGAACTGGTCCGGGCCAAGGCCGGCCGGGTGATCGGCGCCCTCAACGCCCTGCTGGTGGTGATGAAAGGACTGCCGCTGGCCTACAGCAAGGACATGCAGGACGACAAGGAACCGGTGTTCGAGGCCGCCGACACCCTGGAGCTGTCGATCGCCGCGATGACCGGGATGATCCGCGATCTCTCAGTCAACACGTTGCAGTTGAAGGATTCGGCGGGCGCCGGCTTCACCACCGCCACCGACATCGCCGATTGGCTGGTCCGGGTCGCCGGCGTGCCGTTCCGCCAGGCCCACCACATCACCGGACGCATCGTACGCCTGGCCGAAGACCAGGGTTGCACCCTGGAGGAGCTGTCGCTGGCCGATCTGCAGGCGGTGGACCCGCGCATCACCGCCGAGGTGTTCGGCGTCCTCGGTACCGAGGCCTCGGCCGCCAGCCGCACCAGCTTCGGCGGCACCGCCCCGGCCAACGTCGCCGCCGCCGCCAAGGCGGCCCGCCAACGCTTCCTCTAGCCGAACAGAAGCCCCGATGCGCCGCACAGTCGCCGCTCTCATCGTCCTCTCGGCCCTGACACCGCTCGCCGGCTGCGGCAAACCCGGCCGGCCGCAAGCGCCGCCGGGAACCGTTTATCCGCGCGTCTATCCCAACCCCGCCCTCGGCCCGACCGCGCCCCAGGAGAAGCCGCAGCCGAAGGCGGGCCAGGCGCCGCCGGCGGGGGTCTACATCGATCCGTCCGTCCGCGCCACCATCCTCGATTCGCAGACCCGTGTCCTGCCGGGCTCGAACCTGCCGAATTCACAGACGGGCACGGGCAACACGCCGTTCGACCAGGGGCTCGGAGCCCCCACCATGTCGCCCCTGCCGCCGATCCAGACCGCCCCGCCCGAGCCCCAGGTGCCGCAATGAACCACTTCCATTACAAGAACGGCGAACTTTACGCCGAGGATGTCCCCATCGGCCGCCTGGCCGGCAAGGTCGGCACGCCCTTCTACTGCTACTCGACGGCCACCCTGGTCCGTCACTTCGAGGTGTTGCGGGACGCCTTGAGCGGGCTTGACGCCACCATCTGCTTCGCCGTCAAGGCCAACTCGAACCTGGCCGTCATCCGCACCCTGGCCGATCTCGGCGCCGGCGCCGACGTGGTCTCGGAAGGTGAACTGCGGCGCGCCCTGGCGGCCGGAGTGCCGGCCCGGCGCATCGTCTTCTCCGGCGTCGGCAAGACCCGGCGCGAGCTTGAATTCGCACTCGACCAGGACATCCTGCAGATCAACGTCGAGTCGGATGCCGAACTGGAGGAACTGAGCCAGCTGGCGGCGGCCAAAGGCCGCCGGGCCGCGATCGCCGTCCGGGTCAATCCCGACGTCGACGCCAACACCCACGCCAAGATCACCACCGGCCGCAAGGAGAACAAGTTCGGCATCGAGTGGACGCGGGCCCACCAGGTCCTGCGCTGGGCCGGCACGCTGCCCGGCATCGAGGTGACCGGCGTCGCCGTTCATATCGGCTCGCAATTGACCGAACTGCACCCCTTCCGCGAGGCCTTCCGCCGGGTACGGGACCTGGTGCTGATGCTCAAGGCCGACGGCCTCGCCATCCGGCGCATCGATCTGGGCGGCGGGCTCGGCGTGCCCTACGACAGCAGCGACGAAGTCCCACCGCTGCCCGCCGACTACGCGGCCGTCATCCGCGACACCCTGGGCGACCTGGGCTGCGCTCTGGTGGTCGAGCCGGGCCGGCTGCTGGTCGGCAACGCCGGCATCCTGGTCAGCCGGGTGATCCGCGTCAAGGAAGGCGCCACGCGCACCTTCGTCGTCTGCGACGCGGCGATGAACGACCTGGTGCGGCCGGCCATGTATGACGCCCACCACGACATCCTGCCGATCAATGAAGCGCCGCCGGACGCCGAATTGCTGCCCGTCGACGTGGTCGGCCCGGTCTGCGAGAGCGGCGACACCTTCGCCCGGCAACGCAGCCTCCCCGGCCTGACGAAAGGCGACCTGATCGCCTTCGCCACCGCCGGTGCCTACGGCGCCACCATGTCGTCGGCCTATAATTCGCGCCTCCTGGTCCCGGAAGTGATGGTCAAGGGATCGGCGTTTGCGGTGGTCCGCGCGCGCCCCACATATGAGGACATGCTGGCTTTGGAATCCTTACCGCGATGGCTCCACCAACCGGCCGAGTGATCCGGGAGGGCGGCGAGCAGCGCGAAGCGGCGGCGCAACAGGCGCGGCTGCGGCGCCAGTTGCATCTCGCCCGGTTTGCCCTGTGGTGGGAGGCCGCATGGCCGTTGGCGTGGCCTTTGCCGGCTTTGGCGGCGTTGTTTTCGGCCGTGGCGCTGTTCGATCTGTTGCCGATGTTGCCGGGCTGGCTGCATGCCGGCGTGCTTGTCCTGTTCCTGGCGGGAACGGGGACGGCGGCATGGCGGCTGCGGCGGCTGCGGCGACCCGATCCGGCGCGAGTCCGGCACCGCCTGGAAATGGACAGCGGACTGACGCACCGGCCGCTCGAGACCTTGGCCGACCACCTGGCCGCCGGCGCGGAGGATCCGCTTTCCTGCACCCTGTGGCAGGCTGAGCGGGAGCGCCTGGCCAAGGTGGTGCGCCATCTCAGGGTGCGCCTTCCCTCTCCCGGACTGGCCCGCCACGACCCCTGGGGGCTGCGCTTCGCGCCGTTGCTGCTGCTGGCCATCGGCTTGGCGGCCGGCTGGCGGGATGCACCGGCCCGCTTCAGCCGCGCGGTCGAACCGCATCTGGCCGGTTTCGGCGGTCCGCCGGCCATCCTGCAGCTGTGGGTCACGCCGCCGGCCTACACCGGCATCGCGCCAATGCTGCTCGATCCCCGGATGCGCGGCCAGCGGCTGGCCGTCCCGGCGGGCTCGAAGATCCTGGCGGAACTGCAAGGCGGCGGCGGCCAGGCGGAACTGGCCGTCGGCGGCGAGGTGCACCCCTTCCAATCCCTGGGCCCCGACAGCCAGCGGCTCGAGGCCGTCATCAGCAAGGGCGACCGCCTGGTGGTTCGCCAGGGATGGCGGCGCGTCGCCGCCTGGGATATCGCGGTAGTCGAGGATCGGCCGCCCCGCATCGCCTTCGCCTCACCGCCGGAAACCGACTCCGCCGGCCGGCTGCGTCTCGATATCGCGGCCCATGACGACTACGGCGTGACCAGGGCACGAGCCGTCATCAACCGGGTCGACACTCCGGCGGGCAAGCCGCTGACGGTCGATCTGCCATTGGGCGGCGGCCACCCGAAGGACGTCCGCCAAGCCGCCTGGCACGATCTGACCGGCCACCCCTGGGCCGGGCTGCCGGTAACGATCCGGCCGCAGGCCGAGAACGGCGCCGGGCAGAAGGGCACCGGTGCCGCGGTCACCATCACGCTGCCGGAGCGGACCTTCACCCATCCGGTGGCTCGCGCCATCATCGCCTTGCGGCACCGGCTGGCGGCAACTCCGGGCGATCGCCCGTCGGTGATCGCCGGCCTCGCCGCCATCGCCGGCGCCCCGCAGTCGTTCGGCAACGATCTGGTGGTGTTCCTGTCCCTGGCCACCGCCGGGGCCCGCCTCGAGCACGACAACAGCGCCGAAGCGGTTCCTTCGGTTCTCGACATGCTGTGGGAAACGGCGCTGCGCATCGAAGACGGCAACAAGCCCGCCGCCGAACGCGCCCTCGACCAGGCCGCCCGCGACCTCGAAGAAGCCCTGGCGGCCAAAGCGCCGGAAGCCGAGATCGAGCGGCTGATGGGACAATTGCAGGCCGCCATGGGCCAGTATCTCGACGCCCTCGCCCAGCAGGCCGAACGGCAGGGGCTGGAGCCGCTGCCCAGCGGGCCAGACGACCAGGTCGTCACCCCCGACGAGTTGGAGAACATGCTCGACCGCATGCGCGACCTGTCGCGCACCGGATCGCGGCAGGCGGCGCAGCAAATGCTGTCGCAGCTGCGGCAGCTGCTCGACGGCCTCAAGGCCGGAGCGGCCGGGCAAGGCTCTTCGGAAGAGGCGCGGCGGGCGCAACGGACACTCAGCGACCTCGATGCCATCACCAGGGACCAGCAGTCCCTGCTCGACCAGACCTTCCGGCGAAGCCAGCAGCAGCCCGGTGCGGTATCGCCGGACCCCACGGGCGACCCCCGCGACGGCGCAGGGCATGGAGCCAAGGCGCAGACGGGCAAAGCGGACCACCGGGGCAAAGCGGGCCAGGGGGGCAAAGCGGGCCAGGGGGGCAAGGGCAAAGGCCACGACGACGGCGGGGTCGCCGCCCAGGAATCCTTGCGCAAGCGCCTCGGCCAGGCGATGCAGGGGCTGGGCGAATTGGGCGTCGACATCCCCCAATCCCTCGGCCAGGGAGAGCAGGCGATGCGCCACGCCAGCCGGGCCCTGGGCGATCGTGAGCTGGACGAGGCCGTCGAGGCCCAGACGCAAGCGCTGGCCCGGCTGCAGGAAGGCAGGCGGCAGGCGATGCAGGCGATGGCGGGAAGAAGCGGCGGCATGATGCGCGGCATGACCGGTGCCGGCCGCGACCCGCTGGGCCGGCCGCTGCCGGGGTCGGGCGACATGGACCAGAACTCGGTGAAGATTCCCGACCGGTCCGCTACCAGCAAGGCGCGCGAAGTGCTGGACGAACTACGCCAGCGCTCCAGCCAGCCCCAACGCCCGGCGGCCGAACGGGACTACCTGCAGCGGCTGCTGAAGACCTTCTACTGAAGCCCCGCATATCACGAGCGAGGCGAGGGATCCCGGACCGCTACTTCGGCGCCGCCGGCGGCTTGGGCGCGGTGAAGGTGACCTCGAAGCGGGTGGCATTGGCGTCGGGCTGGTCGAGGGTGATGCGGAAGCCGACCGTGGCATGGGCGTCCAGCGTCGTCTGCGGCGGGCTGATGATCTTCTCCTGCAGCAACGCCTGGTTATTGTACAGGGCCAGGCGCAGGAGGGGAATTTCGTGCGGCTGCTCGGTGGTGTTGGCGATCACGCCGCGGACCACCAGGACCTCCTTGTCGTCCTGCACCAGCCGCTCGGAATTGTAATTGCGGAAGGCCAGCCCGGCGCCCACCACATGGTTGCGGATGCCCAGGCCATCGTAGAAGCGCGCCGCCTCGGGCCAATGATCGATGATGCGGTCCTGAAGAAAATAGGCACCGCCCGCCACGCTCGCCGCCAGCAGGCCGACCAGCAGCAGCCACAGTCCCGCCGCTCCTTTGCGCCGCGGCGCCGGCCTGGTCACCGGCGTGGCGAAGACATCGGGGATGGGTTCGGGTGGCCGCGCCATCATCAGTTCGGATATCTTGGCGAAGGCGTCCTCGTCGCCGCCGGCCCCGGCCTCCTGATCGGCGGCGGGGCTTTCCGCCGGGACCGAGCCGAAATCAAACGCCGCGTTGCCCTGGCCGTCCAGGCCGAAACCGGCGCCCGCCGCTTCCGCCTGGCCGGGCTGCATGCGGTCCGCCAGGGTCGCCCGGGGAGCGACGCGGGGCATCGGCGCAGGCGGCGCCTCCAGTGGAATTTCGTCGATCCGCATGGGCGGATCCTCGTGCCACTTGTGGCCGCAACGCGCGCAACGGAGCGTCCGCCCGCGCGAGCCGAGGGCCGCATCGGGAACCGAAAAATGGGTAGCGCAGTTCGGGCAGGTGATGATCATCGCGCCAAGCGACCTACGAAAACATTTTTCTTTATAGGCGGCCCCTTGTTGCAACACAAGCGCGCGCTGGACGCAGGGGCTGACGCATGTAATCCTGCGAACCGTCTGAGAGAGGTAGAAACGTGCGACGGGAGACGGCAGACACAGCCAACGTGGTTCAGTTCGATAGCGTCGGCGTCCGTTACGAGCACGGCCCGGAGATCCTTCAAGACATTGACTTTTCCTTGCCCGCCGGATCTTTCCATTTCGTTACCGGAGCGTCGGGAGCGGGAAAATCGTCCATCCTCCGCCTGATCTATTTGGCTCAGCGGCCCAACCGCGGCCGCATTGCCCTGTTCGGTCGCGACGTCGGAGCGGTGCGGCGCTATGAAATGCCGGCCCTGCGCCGGCGCATCGGCGTGGTCTTCCAGGATTTCCGGCTGCTCGACCATCTGTCGACGCTGGACAATGTCGCCCTGCCCTTGCGTGTCGCCGGCGCCAGCGAAGATGATGTGCGGAAGTTCGTGCCCGACCTGCTCAACTGGGTGGGCCTGGCCGACCATCTTCATGCCAAGCCGCCGACTCTTTCGGGCGGACAGAAGCAGCGCGTGGCCATCGCCCGGGCGGTGATCGGCCGGCCCGAGCTTCTGCTGGCCGACGAGCCGACCGGAAATGTCGACGACCAGATCGCCGTGCGTCTGATGTATCTTTTCGAGGAGTTGAACAAGCTGGGCACCACGGTGCTGATCGCCACCCATAACGAAAACCTGGTCTCGCGCCTGCGTCATCCCCGGCTTCGCCTGGAGCATGGCCGCCTGCGCCAGGACTGAGCGGATTGCCCATGTTCTCCCGCCGCTCCGACCTGCCGCTGAAGGACGACGCCGCCACCCGGTTCCTGCCTTGGCTGGTGGCCCCCATGGTGTTTCTTTGCTCCATCGCCCTGGCCGGCGCCTTCATCATCAGCGCCCTGCTCGGCCGCTGGGACCGCGACGTGTCAGGGACGCTGACCGTGGAAATCGCCGCCGCCCCCGGCGAAGCCGGCGAATCGGCCGAGCAGACCCGCATCCGGGTCGAGCAGGCGCTGCGGATCCTGGCCGGCACGCCCGGCGTCGCCGACGCCCGTGCGCTCACCCAGGAACAACTGGTCGGGCTGCTGGCCCCCTGGCTGGGCAACAGCGACCTGCTGAAGGAATTGCCCCTGCCGGCCATGATCGACGTCACGCTGCGGCCCGACCGGCAAATCGATGTCGGCGCCCTGGCCGAGCAGCTGTCGCAGGCGGTGCCCGGGGCCTCCCTGGACGACCATCGGGTGTGGCTGTCCAAACTGATCGACCTGTCGCGCAACATCGAGCGGCTGGCCGTCGGCATCGTCGTGCTGATCGGCGGAGTGACATCGGCGACGGTGTTCTATGCCACCCGGTCGGGAATGGCGGTGCACCACGACGTCATCGAGGTGCTGCACCTGATCGGCGCTCCCGATGCCTATATCGCCCGGCAGTTCGCCGAACGCGCGTTCGCCCTGGGCCTCAAGGGCGGCATCGCCGGCCTGGGCCTGACTCTGCCGGTGCTCATCGCCATCGGCCTGGGCGCCCGCAGCCTGCAGGGCGGTTTCCTGGCCGATCTGTCGCTGCCCTTCTCCGGCTGGGCGGCGGTGGTGGCGCTGCCCGCCGTCGCGGCACTGCTCGCCATGCTGACGGCCAGGGTGACGGTCCACCGCACCTTGGCCCGCATGCTGTAGCCGGTGTCCGCCATGCGCCGCCGCCGCCCCTCCTCGTTGCTGCTGCGCTGGGCCGCGCCGCCCCTGCTGCTGGGCGCGGCCTGGCTGGGCGGCCTGATCTGGTACGCCGCCGACATGCCGGCCCAGGTCGACGACATGGCGACACCGACCGACGCCATCGTCGTGCTGACCGGCGGAACCGAACGGCTGGATACCGGGCTTGCCCTGCTGCGCCAACACAAGGCGCGCAAACTGTTCGTCTCTGGCGTCTATCGCGGCATCGACGTGGCCAAGCTGCTGCGCCTGTCGCGGCAGAAGCCGGACGAGGTGGAATGCTGCATCGTGCTGGGGCATGCCGCCGACAACACCGTCGGCAATGCCATCGAGACCGCGGCCTGGATGCGCGCCGAGGGATACCACTCGCTGCGCCTGGTGACGTCCAACTACCACATGCGACGAAGCCTGATGGAGTTCCGCCACGCCATGCCGCGGACCACCATCATCGCCCATCCCGTATTTCCGGATACGGTGAAGCAGCACCTGTGGTGGATCAGGCCGGGCACGGCCCATCTGATCGCCTCGGAATACAGCAAGTACCTGGCCGGCCAAGTCAGGCATTGGGCCGAACCGCTGGAGGAATCACCGTGACTGCCGTCCGTTCGCTGCTTTACCAACTGCTGTTCCTGCCATGGACGCTGTTGCTCGCCCTCCTGTACCTGCCGCTTCTCGGCTTGGCGTCGCGGCGCTTCATGCAGCGGTGCGCCGCCTTCTGGCTGGGCGGCGCTCTACGGCTGCAGCGGCAGATCCTCGGCCTCGACTTCCGCCTGCGCGGCATGGAGAACCTGCCGCCCGGCGCCGCCCTCATCGCCGCCAAGCATCAGTCGGCCTGGGACACCATGATCTTCCATCATCTCCTGGCCGATCCGGCCTTCGTACTGAAAAAGGAGCTGCTGTCGCTGCCCTTCATCGGCTGGTATCTGAAAAAGACCGGCCAGGTGCCGATCGACCGCAAAGCCGGCATCAAAGCGCTGAAGCGGATGGTCGAGGGTGCCCGGAACGCCGTGGCCGAGGGTCGCCAGGTGATCATCTTTCCCGAAGGCCACCGGCAGCCGCCGGGCGTGGCGGGCGAATATCATTCCGGCATCGCCATGCTCTATGCCGGACTGAATGTTCCTCTGGTGCCGGTGGCCCTCAATTCAGGGCTGTTCTGGGGGCGCAACGCCTTCCTGCGCCGGGCGGGCACCATCACCCTGGAGGTTCTGCCGCCGATCCCGCCGGGGCTGGACCGCAAGACGTTCATGGCCGAGTTGGAACGGCGCATCGAGACGGCCACCCGTGCCTTGGAAGCCGAAGCTTGCCGCCATTTTCCCCATCTTATCGGCAGTTTTCCTGGCTCTCCGGGATCGCCATCCCCTGTGGATAATTCTGTGGAGCGATAAAGCCGCCCGCCTCCCACCACACCGTGGATGAAGTGGATAACCTGGTCCAGCCAAACGATATCAACACCTTGCAAGCCCAGCCCAATGTGGAAACAAAATGAGAACATTGGCCTTGACGGCATGGCTCGGCGAACCTAGACTTCCGCTCTTGGCATTGAAACCGCTCGATTTTTGCCCGCTCAGCATCATGTGCTGAGGGCGCGGTCGGCATGGGTGGAGGTCGGTCATGACGCAGGTGGCACCCATTTCCCAGCAGATCTGGGATATGAAGTACCGGCTGAAGGGCCCGGGCGGCGAAGCTGTGGACAAAACCATCGAAGACAGCTGGCGCCGGGTCGCCGCCGTCCTGGCCGAGGCCGAACCGGCCGACCGCTCCCGGTGGGAGGCGGCATTCTTCGAAGCGATGACCGACTTCCGCTTCCTTCCCGCCGGTCGCATCCTGTCGGGGGCCGGCACCGGCCGCAAGGTGACACTGTTCAATTGCTTCGTCATGGGCGACATTCCCGACGACATGGCCGGCATCTTCGAGCACCTGAAGGAAGCCGCGGTGACCATGCAGCAGGGCGGCGGCATCGGTTACGACTTC
>JAJXWP010000100.1 GCA_021781575.1 Pseudomonadota bacterium | reverse complement strand
AGGTCCACCTCGGGCAGATGGGCGCCGGCGCGGCCCTCGATCGGCGGCTCGCCCCTCAAGATCTTGGCCTGGAGCTCCCGGGGAAAACCGTCGGCGGGATAACCCAATTCGCCGCGCATCATCGACACCACCGACTCCGGAAAGGCGATTTCCTTCTCCGGGTCGGCTACGTCCTCGGGGCTCAAATCGTTGGCCACCATGAACAGGCTCAGGTCGCCCACCACCTTGGAGGAGGGGGTGACCTTGACGATGTCGCCGAACAACCGGTTCACGTCGGCGTAGGCCTGGGCCACCTCGTTCCAGCGGTGTTCCAGGCCCATGGCGCGGGCCTGTTCGCGCAGGTTGGTGTATTGGCCGCCGGGCATCTCGTGGCGATAGACGTCCGAGGTGCCGGCGCGGATCTCCGCTTCGAAGGGGGCATAGTGCTGGCGCACCCCTTCCCAGTAGCGGGCGAAGGGCGCGATGCGGCGGCAGTCGAGACCGGAGTCCCGTTCGGTGTGCTCCAGCGCGGCGACGATGGCGCCCAGGCTGGGCTGGGAGGTGAGGCCGCTCATCGCATCCATGGCGCCATCGACCGCGTCTGCGCCGGCTTCCACCGCCGCCAGCACCGAGGCCACCGCGCCGCCGCTGGTGTCGTGGGTGTGGAAGTGCACGGGCAGGCCCACCTCTTCCTTGAGCGCCCTGATCAGGGCGCGGGCGGCCGCGGGCCGGCAGACGCCGGCCATGTCCTTGACCGCGATGATGTGGGCGCCGGCCGCTTCCAGTTGCCGGGCCATGTCCACGTAATAGCGCAGCTGGTACTTGGGCCGGGCCGGGTCGAGCAGGTCGCCGGTGTAGCAGATGGCGGCTTCGCAGACGGCGCCGTTGTCGATCACCGCATCCATGGCCACGCGCATGTTGTCCACCCAGTTCAGGGAATCGAAGACGCGGAACACGTCCATGCCGTTCCCGGCGGCCTGCTTGACGAAGTGGCGCACCACGTTGTCGGCGTAGTTGGTGTAGCCCACGGCGTTGGAGGCGCGCAACAGCATCTGCAGGAGGATATTGGGCACCGCCTCCCGGAGCCTGGCGAGCCGCTCCCAGGGGTCCTCCTTGAGAAAGCGCATGGCCACGTCGAAGGTGGCGCCGCCCCAGCATTCCAGGGAGAACAGGTCGGGCAGCAGGCGCGCGTAGTGCGGGGCGACGGCGATCATGTCGGCGCTGCGCATGCGGGTGGCGAACAGCGACTGGTGGGCGTCGCGCATCGTCGTGTCGGTGAGCAGGACGCGCCGCTCCCGGCGCAGCCATTGGGCGAAGCCCTCCGGTCCCAGTTCCTTCAACTTGTCGCGGCTGCCGGGAGCGGGCGGAGCGGCGAGGTCGGCGCCCGGGAGCTGGGCCTTGGCCGGGGTGCGGCCGGGTCCGGCCCGGCCCTTCATTTCGGGGTTGCCATTGACCACCACCTCGCCGATGAACTTGAGCAGGCGGGTGGCCCGGTCGCGCTTGGCCTTGAAGCTGAACAGCTCCGGCGTGCCGTCGATGAAGCGGGTGGTGCACTCGCCGGACTTGAACAGCGGATGGGCGATGATGTTTTCCAGGAAGGCCAGGTTGGTCGACACCCCGCGGATGCGGAATTCCCGCAGGGCGCGGTCCATGCGGCGGATGGCCTCCTCGGGATCGTGGCCGCGGGCGGTGACCTTGACCAGCAGGGAGTCGTAGAACGGGGTGATCACCGCGCCGGTGTAGGCGGTGCCGGCGTCGAGACGGATGCCCGCGCCGGCGGCGCTGCGGTAGGCGGTGAGCTTGCCGTAGTCGGGCGTGAAGCTCTTCTCCGGGTCCTCGGTGGTCACCCGGCATTGCAGCGCGTGGCCGGAGAGGCGGATGTCGGTCTGGGCCGGCAGGTAGTCGTCGCCGCCGATGCGGGCGCCTTCGCTGACCCTGATCTGCGCCTTGACGATGTCCACGCCGGTGACCTCTTCGGTGACCGTGTGCTCCACCTGGATGCGGGGATTGACCTCGATGAAGTAGAAGCTGCCGCTGTCGGCATCCATCAGGAATTCGACGGTGCCGGCGTGGGTGTAGCCAACGCCCCGGGCGAGCCTCAGGGCCGAGTCGAACAGCGCCCGGCGTTGTTCGTCGCCGAGGTAGGGTGCGGGCGCGCGCTCGACCACCTTCTGGTTGCGGCGCTGCACGGTGCAGTCGCGCTCGAACAGATGCAGCAGCTTGCCGTGGGCGTCGCCCAGCACCTGGACCTCCACGTGGCGCGCGCGGACCACCATCTTTTCCAGATAGACCTCGTCGTTGCCGAAGGCGGCCGCGGCTTCGCGGCGGGCGGCGGCGATGGCCGGGACGAGTTCCGCTGCGCACTCGATGGCGCGCATGCCGCGGCCGCCGCCGCCCCAACTGGCCTTGAGCATCAGCGGGTAGCCGATTCCCGCCGCGAGCTCGCGGCAGGCGTCGGGATCATCGGGCAGCGCCCCGGTGGCCGGGACGACGGCGACGCCGACCCGCTGCGCCAGGGCGCGGGCCGTCACCTTGTTGCCCAGTTGGCGCAGGACCTCGGGCGCGGGGCCGATGAAAACGATGCCGGCGTCGTGGCAGGCGTCGGCGAAATCTGGATTCTCGGAGAGGAAGCCGTAGCCGGGGTGGATGGCGTCCACCCGCGCGAGTTTGGCGACGCGGATGATGTCGCCGATATCCAGGTAGGCGGCGACGGGCTTCTTGCCCTCACCCACCAGATAGCTCTCGTCGGCCTTGAAGCGGTGCAGGGCGAAGCGGTCTTCGTTGGAGTAGATGCCCACGGTGCGGATGCCCAGCTCGCTGGCCGCGCGCATGACGCGGATGGCGATCTCGCTGCGGTTGGCGATGAGCAGGCTGCGGATTTTTCTCAAAACGATCTCCAGGAGGTGGGACGTGTCGTTTGCCGGCGCTGGAGCCGGGGAGGGGGCCGCCGGCTCGGCACGGGATCGGAAACCCGGGATCAGCCGTCCGGGCCAGGCGCCAGCGGGATGGACAGACTGACCGGGAAGGCGAGTGACAAGGACCGGCCCTCTCGCAGCAGGCGGGCAAACTCCTCGGCGGGCAGCGGGCGGCTGAAGTAGTAGCCCTGCATCTCGTCGCAGCGGCGTCGGCGCAGGAAATCGAGCTGCGCTTCGGTCTCCACCCCTTCCGCCACCACGCGGCGCCTCAGGCTGTGCGCCAGGGAAATGATCGTCACCGCGATCGCGGCGCTGTCCGGATCGGTGATGATGTCGCGCACGAAGGACTGGTCGATCTTCAGTATGTCGATGGGGAAGCGCTTCCGTTAGTGCAG
>JAJXWP010000060.1 GCA_021781575.1 Pseudomonadota bacterium | reverse complement strand
CGCCGCCGTATAGGTCAGGGCGGCAGCCTGTTTGGTGCTCAGCGCCGCAACCTGAGTTGTGGTCAGCGCGCCGAGGGTGGTGCTGGTCAACCCGTTCAGCGTCGCCGTCGCCAGGGCCGCCACATCAGTGGTGGTCAGCGCCTCGAGATTGGCCGTGCTGCCCGTCGCCAGGGCGTTCACCGCCGTATAGGTCAGACCGGAGGCCTGGCTGGTGCTCAGCGCCGCCACCTGCGCCGTTGTCAATGCCCTGAAAGTGGCGCTGGTCAACCCGTTCAGCGCCGTCGTCGACAGGGCCGCCACATCGGTGGTGGTCAGCGCCTCGAGATTGGTCGTGCTGCCTATCGCCAGGGCGTTCACCGCCATATAGGTCAGGGCGGCAGCCTGGCTGGTGCTCAGCGCCGCCACCTGCGACGTGGTCAGCGCCCCGAGGACGGTGCTGGTCAGCCCGTTCAGCGTCACCGTCGCCAGTGCCGCCACATCGCCGGTGGTCAACGCATCAAGATTGGCCGTGCTGAGACGTTCTACCGTCAGCGCCGACAGACCTGCCGCTTGGGCAGTGGTCAGCGCCGCAGCCTGCGCCGTGGTCAGCGCATGCAGAGCGACGCTGCTGAGGCCGTTCACGGTCGAGACGGACAGCGCAGCTATGTCGCCAGTGGCTAATGCGTCGAGATTGGTTGTGCTGCCAGTCGCCAGGGTGTTCACCGCCGTCGCGCTCAGGCCCGCCGCTTGGGCAGTGGTCAGCACCGCCATTTGTGCCGTCGTCAGCGCCCCCCAGGTGACGCTGGTAATCCCGTTCAGCGTCGCCGTCGACAAGGCGACGATGTCCGAACTCGTCAACTGCGCGATATTGGTGGTGCCGCTGGTCGCCATGGCGTTCAGCGTCGCCGCCGAGAGCCCAATCGGCGGGTTGATGGTCAGCGCCGCCACTTGCGACGTGGTCAATGCCGCCAGGGTGTGGCTGTTGAGGCCGTTCACCGTCGTCGTCGACAACGCCGCGATATCGGCGGTGGACAGGACATCGAGATTGGCCGTGCTCCCCGCCGCAAGGGCATTCACCATCGTCGCGGTCAAGCGGGCCGCCTGGCTGGTGGTCAACGCCGCCGCCTGCGAAGTGGTCAGCGCTCCCAGTATGGTGCTGGTCAGGCCGTTGAGCGTCGCCGTCGCCAATGCGGCGACATTGGACGTGGTCAGCACGTCGAGATTGGTCGTGCTGAAATGTTCAACCGTAAGCGCCGATAGTCCTGCCGCTTGAGCCGTGGTCAGCGCCGCCGCTTGTGCCGTGGTCAGCGCCCCCAGGGTCACGCTGTTAAGACCGTTCAAGGTCGCCGTCGCCAACACCGCCACGTCTGCCGTGGTCAGCGCGTCGAGATTAGCCGTCCTGCCCGTCGTCAAGGCGGTCATCGCCACCGCCGACAGATGGGAGGCCTGCTCGGTGGTCAGCACCGCCATTTGTGCCGTGGTCAGCGCCCCCAGGCTGACGCTGTTGAGGCCGTTCAGCGCCGCCGTCGACAGGGCCGCGACATCCGACGTGGTCAGCACCTGGAGATTGGTGGTACTGAACCGATTCACCGCCAGCGCCGTCAGCCCGGCCGCTTGGGCCGTGGTCAGCGCCGCCGCTTGTGCCGTGGTCAGCGCCCCCAGGCTGACGCTGTTGAGGCCGTTCAGCGCCGCCGTCGACAGGGCCGCGACATCCGACGTGGTCAGCACCTGGAAATTGGTGGTACTGAACCGATTCACCGCCAGCGCCGTCAGCCCGGCCGCTTGGGCCGTGGTCAGCGCCGCCGCTTGTGCCGTGGTCAGCGCCCCCAGGGTCACGCTGTTGAGACCGTTCAAGGTCGCCGTCGCCAACACCGCCACGTCTGCCGTGGTCAGCGCGTCGAGATTGGCCGTCCTGCCCGTCGTCAAGGCGGTCATCGCCACCGCCAACAGATGGGAGGCCTGCTCAGTGGTCAGCACCGCCATTTGCGCCGTGGTCAGCGCCCCCAGGCTGACGCTGTTGAGGCCGTTCAGCGCCGCCGTCGACAGGGCCGCGACATCCGACGTGGTCAGCGCCTGGAGATTGGTGGTACTGAACCGGTTCACCGCCAGCGCCGTCAGTCCTGCCGCTTGAGCCGTGGTCAGCGCCGCCACTTGCGAGGTGGTGAGCGCGCCGAAAGCGACGCTGTTGAGGCCGTCGAGCGCTACAGTCGCCAACACTGCCACGTCCGCCGTGGTCAGCGCATCGAGATTGGTGGTGCTGCCGGCAGCCAGGGCGTTCAATGGCGTTGCCGTCAGGCGGGCCGCCTGCCCGGTGGTTAGCGCTGCCACCTGCGACGTGGTCAGCGCACCAAAGGTCATGCTTCCCAGGCCGTTGAGCGCGGTCGTCGACAGCGCGGCCATATCCGTCGAGGTCAGTGCATTGACGTTGGTCGTGTAGAACCGGCCCAGCGTCGCCGCCGACAGCCCCGCCGCCTGACCGGTGGTGAATGACGCCACCTGCGACGTGGTCAACGCCTCCAGGGCGGTGCTGGTCAAGCCGTTGAGGGTGGCCGTCGTCATAACGGCGATATCGGCCGTGGTAAGGGCCTGCAGATCTGTCGTGCTGCCAGTCGCCAGGGCGTTCACCCGCAAGGCGGACAGGGCCGCCACCTGCTTCGTCGTCAGCGCCGCCGCCTGCGACGTTGTCAGCGCCCCCAGAGTAGTGCTGTTAAGCCCGTTCAAGGTGGCTGTCGACAGCACCGCCATTTGCGCCGTAGTCACGGCTTGCACCTGTGTCGAGGAGAAATACAGCATCTCGGTCGCGCTGAGCAGCGCCATTTGCGAGGTGCTGAGCCCCACCAACTGGGTTGTCGTCAAAGCCTCGATTTGAATTGAGTTCAGCGACATATGGCAACACTTTGGCTATGGCGATCAGACATCAAATCGCCATACATTGGGTTTGTCAAGGATTACGCGGATTGTTCGGACCAGATTATTGTGAAAATGGATTTAGCCCCAAAAATAGCCGGCATTTTCTTTAATTTTGAGACACCCTGCGCTTCCACCGTGGAATGTTTTACTAAACGTTAATGAATGTACCCCACACTGACAAGGTCGCCCCTGCACGGCGCCGGCATCACCGTGCCGGGCGCGACCCCACGATTTGCGCGGCGCGCGCCGGGCGCGCCACCTAAAAAGCGGGGAACAACGCCCTTCGGCCCAACTCCGGAGCACGGCCTGAATGGAAAACCTTATCGGCGAAGAAGACATTCGCCATTTACAGTTTTCACCTGGGGATGCCGTATATTTCCTGACCGGTGCCGACGTCCGCTACCTGAAGCGCCACGCCAACGAGACCATACGCCATTGTCGCATGATGCCCCTGTCGATGAACGCGCACCAGGCGGTGTTGTCGTTCGATCACGACAATGTTTGCACGAGCTACAAATATGTTGACCAGCAAAAGCACAACGAATTGCTCGATGCTGCGGAGTTCCATGCAGAAAAATGGCTGGCGGAGCTTGGCCACGTCGTCACGATGGAGGGTATGGAGTTCGCCCAGCTGGATCAGCTCAACCAGTATTTTTTCTTTTCATCTGCGATGTATTTTTTCAATGTCATAGAAGGACTTCTGCACGATAATCCCGATATAACAGCCTTCTATATCTGCCGCGAACGCACCCCCCTTCCCTTGGAATACTATTTCGACTCGGATGTTTGCGCCGCTGTAGCCCAATATGTTTGCGCGCGCCATGAGCGACGGCTGCGGGTGATCCTGATGAACGAGGATCATGCCGGGTTTCCCGGCTACTACCACGGCAGGCCGTTTTCCGCCGACTGGGTCGAACCCTTCGTCGCCGAGCCGGACGCCCCCTCACCGGCCAGCCGCAATATTGGTCTTATTCCGTCGACCATCTTCAACGTGTTGAAGCTTGTTCCGGAGATCCGCGCCCTTGGGCACCGCGTCACCTATTTCTACTCACCATGGCCGCCGAGCGCCCCGAATGCAGGGGGTTCCGCCGACACCAGCCGGGACTCCGAGGAACAGACCCAGCTGGCGCACAGCATCGCCGCCGGCTTGGCGGGGGTCTGGCACGACATCAATGAAAAGCGATCCAAGTCCACCCTTCCCCATTACATCATCCAAAACCCGTTTCTTGATTTTCAATTCGACTACATCATCAACCGGCGCTGGATGTCACACGCCAAAATAATTCAGGGCGCCGCCCGCTACGTATCGAACCATCCGCTCGACGTCCTGATCATCCCCGAACACTTCACCATCGAGGGTGCGATCCTGTCGTCGCTATACCGGCGGACCGGCACAAGAATCATCATCTCCCCGCACAGCAGCTGGCCGGTGCCGTTTGCCTCCTGGACCCACGAGAACTCTGCGTCGGATCTGTCGGTGGTGTGGTCCAACGCCGCCAGGGACTACCTTCGCGAGCTCGACTGCCGGGGGGACATCACCAATATCGGCGTGCAGTTTCCGCCGCCCCCGCCAAACCCCGAACTGGAGCGGCGCCTGGAAGAAAAGCGGCGAACCGTCGGCAGCCGGAAAATCGTCCTTTGGATAACCAACCTGGTTGAATGGTGCGACGGACCGCAGATCGACCTTCTCAGGCATTTCGAAACGGTCAGGGCGCTCTGCCAGGTCCCGGACCATCTTCAGGACCAGGTAGCGCTCGCCATCCGCTTCAAGCCCTCCCACCTTCGCGAAGAGGCGGCTTTCTACGAGAAATACTGCGGAGCGCCGCCCGAGGCCTGCACCCTGTTGGACGATCTGGAATTCTCGGAATGCCTTCGGCTTGCCGACTGCGTGGTCGGCGTCAATTTGCAGACCAGCGGTTATTTTGAAGCGTTCGAAGCCGGCAAGCCGCTGCTCCACATCAAGACCACCCCGGTGCGCCGGGATCAGCCCGATCTCCCGCCCGAGATAATCGGCCAAGTTGATTCCATCGAAGACATCTGGCCGCGCATTGAAGCCGTGCTGTTTCAGGAAGACCGGCGCCAAACGCTGCTGGACGTGCAGCGCCGCTTTGTCACCGCGGACCGCGCATCGGATTATTCGGGTCCGGAAACTCCGTTTCAGGATGTGCTGCAGCGGGCTATCCACGAAGCGCTGTTCAAGCCGGAGCTTTCCTTCCAGGATTTGCTGACAGAAATCGGCAACGTGGCCGGCGGGGCCAAGCCCGACCTGCTGATCAAGGCATACCGGCATTGGATCGAGCGGAACGGCAGCAAATCGCCGTCCGTCGCCCCAGCCTGGTTCAATCTGGGGGTCCTGCTGTTCGATACGGCCGATTATCCCGGCGCCGCAGCAGCCTATTCCAATGCCCTGGCGCTCAGGCCCGATCTCTATCAGGCCGCGGTCAACCTGGGCCTGGCGCGGGAACAGATGAGGCAACCCGACGCCGCAATAGCGACCTGGGTGACGGCCTTGCAGCCCGACGACGGGCGTCTTGCTCTGCTCAATCACCAGGGCCGCGTGCTGGAAAATCTGGGACGCCTGGAAGAAGCCGAACTAGCCCTGCGCGCCAGCCTGCGGACCCACCCGGCACAGCCCGACGTCATCCAGCACTGGGTCAATATTCGACAGAAGATGTGCCTGTGGCCGGTGTTGGCCAGTCACGAAGTCTGGGGTCTGTCGAAAGATCAATTGATCCAGGACTGCGGCCCCAGTGTTCTTGCCGCCGTCGACGACGTCGACATTCAGCGGAATGTCGCCGAATCCTTCCTGAAGCGAAAGGTACCGCCGGCGCCGGCCCGCCTTAGCCCCACCGAGGGCTATCCCCATGACAGGGTCCGCATCGGCTACCTGTCCTCGGATTTCCGATTGCATGCCATGAGTTTCCTGGTCGCAGAGATGTTGGAACGGCACGACCGGAGCCGATTCGAAGTATTCGGATACTGTTCAACCAAGGACGACGGGAGCGACCTGCGCAAACGGGTCGTTGCCTCGTTCGACCGCTTTGTCCCGGTTTTGCACATGTCGGACGGAGATGCCGCCCGTGCCATTCGCGACGATGAAATCGACATCCTGGTTGACCTGAATGGCCTGACGCTGGGGGCCCGACTGGAAATCCTGCGCTGGAAGCCGGCACCGGTGCAGGCGACCTATCTCGGTTACATCGGCCCCATCCCCATACCCGAACTGGACTTCATCATCGCCGACCACTATGTCATCCCGCCGGATCTTGCCGCATCCTACCAGCCCAAGCCCCTCTATCTACCCAATGTCTATCAGGCCAATGACAACAAGCGGCCGGTCGTGCCGACGGTCAGCCGCGGCGATATCGGCCTGCCCCAGGACAAGTTCGTCTTCTGCAGCTTTTCCAATCACTATAAGATAACTGAAGACGTCTTCGACGCCTGGATGACCATTCTGCAGCGCGCCGAACAATCGGTCCTTTGGCTGGCTTCCGACAATGAGTGGTCGGACCGCAACCTTCGGGCGAGGGCGGCCGATCGCGGCATCACGAGCGAGCGGATCATCTTCACCGGGCGGGTCCAACCCGCCCAATACCTGGCGCGGATGACCCTGGCCGATCTTTATCTCGATACCTTCCCCTACAATGCGGGAACCGTCGCCAGCGATGCCTTGCGGATGGGACTGCCCATGGTCACCCTGTCCGGCCGCTCCTTCGTCTCGCGAATGGCCGGAAGCCTGTTGACGGCCGTCGGCCTTGGCCGCGGCGTGGCGCACAACATCGGGCAATACATTGACCTTGCCGTATCCTTGGCCTGCGACAAGCGAAAATACCGCGCCTTTCGCCGCCCCTTGAACGGCGACGCCTGGTCAAGGAGCCTCGGCAATACCGAACTGTTCACCCGCCAACTGGAAGCGGCATACGAATCGGTGCTTATCAGGCCGAAGACAGGCGGCGCGCCGCCACCTTTTGAAGAGGTGCCGAGAGAACACTCGTTGACCGGAGCGTAAAGCATTCATGGCCAAGAAGGGACTGACGATCGGTATCCCCACCTACGACCGATGCGATGCGATCGGCGCCCTGCTGAACCGCATCGTTGATGCCGGGATCAACCGCATCGAAGACGTCGAAATTCTGGTGATCGATGACGATTCGCCGGACGGCACCTTCTCCAGGATCGAAAAATACAGCGGCGCGGGAGGCATTCGAGTCCTGACAAACCCCACAAGACTGGGGTTTCAAGGCAACTTTTTGAATGTAATCGCCGAATGTGATACCGAATACGTCCTGTATATGGCCGATGACGATCTTGTCATCGAGGAGGGAATTCGGCAATTACTTCAATATATTGCGGCGATACCCGTGGATGTCGCTTTGATATCGAGCCTGTTTTATCGGAGCGGGTCAATTTATCGAGGAAACGACAAGGAGATCCGTCTTATCGGCCTTGCTGAGTTCCAAAGCAGTTGCAGTCACCTGCCTGGTATCGTTCTTAACAAGCGGCTTGCCATGGACGTAATAGACAAACTCAAGCCATTTCTTCTTGATGATTACAACGTATATCCGCAATGCTGTATTGCGTTGATGTTCCTGATTCAAAAACTACCCTGTGTCTATGTTCCATTCGAAGTGGCAAGAACGGGTTTGGACTTGCCCTCCCGCTTGACCGGCTATCAAACAATCACGGGACGATGGCGGCAATTCCTCTTCTTCGCGGAATTCATGGAACATATTGCGGCGATGATGGAGGCTCCGGACGAAGCGGAGCGCGCCCTCGCTCTGCTGGAACAGCACAAACGATCACTGTTCCGTTTGCTTGGCGCAGGAATCAGGGCCGAAGCGCCGGAATATGCGGAATATTACCTTGAGGGTGCGAAAGACGTCATTCTGCGGCGGCGGTGAGCCACCGCGTCCAATGCTACCGGCCGCTTTGACCGCGAAAGATCATTTCCGCCAGCCGCCAGTCGTCTTCATTGTCGATGTCGACGGCGGCATGCCGGGGAAGCACGTAGCCGTGACACCTGCCAGACCAATCGGCCTCCCGTTCGCTCAGCAGGAACCGCGCGTCATAAACGTCTACCGTGCCGGCGTCATGATAGGCCGGCACAAGGTCCTGGCTTCGGGCGGTGACGCACTCCGGTTGTACGGGCAGCAACCGGTGGTCTTGGCCGAGGAAATATCCCCGCTGGATCGGCGAGGCAAACGGCTGTACCGCGACCAGCGCCTGGCAGTTCCGGCCAAGTTCGGCAAACCGGCGGGCCATCGCCTGAAGATGCTCCGGCCGGATCAGCGGCGCGCAAGCCATCAGCAGCCAGGCCTGGTCGAAATCCCGTCCCCGCCTCTGATACTCCCCCACCGTCCACCGAAGCACGGGTACGAGCGGAGTGACATCATCGGCCAACTCCGCCGGACGAGCAAAATCCGGCGCGAAGCCAAGGCCGGACACGACGCCGCGGACCGCCTCGCTTTCCGTCGACACGTGAATTATCTCGAAGAGACCCGACTCCCTGGCCGTTTCCAGAATATGGGCGATCATCGGCTTGCCGCAAAAATCCCGGATATTCTTGCCGGGAACGCGCTTGCTACCGGCCCGCGCCGGGATGATCGCTATCCTGCGAACCATGGGGTTACTCATCCGACGCCTTCCCCACCATCGACCACTCCAAGGGGCTGCCCCGGGAAATGGCCCTGGCGGCGCGGTGGCCGAGAACATGGTTGATCTCCTTGGGGGGCAGCCCGAAGCCTGGGCGGATGGAACGGACGTTGGCGGGGGTGAACGGGTCGCCGGCGGCGATGTCGGCCACCGCATACAGCGAGCGCCGGTAGGACAGGCTGGCCGCCTCGCTGGGCTTTATCTTCTCCTCGGCATCACCCAGGCTTTCCCAGGCCGCGCGAACGCCTTGCACCAGGGCCTTCAGTTCGTCGGGCTCAAGAGAAAACGCCGCATCGGGCCCGCCGTCGGCGCGGCTCAAGGTGAAATGCTTTTCAATGACGGCGGCACCCAAGGCCACGGCGGCAATCGGTACGGTGATCCCCGGGCTGTGGTCCGACAGGCCGACCGGCACGCCGAAACGTTCGGCCAGGCGGGGGATGCGCCGGATGTTGCTGTCGCTGATCGGCGTCGGATAGCCACTGACACAATGCAGCAGCACCAACTCGTCGTTCCCCGCTTGCCGGGCCGCCGCCAATGCCTCGGCGATTTCGCCTTCGCTGGCCATTCCGGTCGACATGATCAACGGCTTGCCGCTCTTCGCGCAGACATCGATCAGCGGCAGGTCGACCAGTTCGAACGAAGCGATCTTGTAGGCGGGGGCACCGAGAGAGCGCAGCAGCGCCACGGCGGTAGGATCGAACGGCGAACTGAACACCGTGATCCCCTGCTGCCCCGCCCGTTCGAACAGAGCCTGGTGCCATTCCCAGGGGGTGCTTGCCTCCTGGTAAAGTTCATAAAGGGTCCGGCCATGCCACAGCCCCCCCTCGATGTCGAAACCGGGACCGTGATGGTCGATGGTGATGGTGTCGGCGGTGTAGGTCTGCAACTTCACCGCATCCGCGCCGGCCGCCTTGGCCGCATCGACAAGGGCCAGCGCCCGCCGCAAGTCGCCGTTGTGGTTGCCCGACAACTCGGCGATGACGTAGGGCGGATGATCGGCGCCAATCGGGCGGCCGTCGATGGTCAAGGGGCCGGTCATTGCGTCACTACGCCTTCTGGGCGACCGCGCCGATCTCGGCATGGCCGCAGGCCCGCACGATCTCGGCCGCAGCCGGCCCAGAGTTGAACAGAAGGTCGATAACGCTCAGGTTCGACATGAAACTGCGTCCCTGCTCATAGGTCGGATGGCTGAATATTTGCCAGTAATGATTTAGCCCCGCGGCGGCCATGGCGTCTTCCCGTACATAGACGCGCGAGCCTTCATTGGACAGGAAGCCATCCGCGCCGGCGGCTTTGCTGAGTTCGATCAACAGGTCGGTCTTATGTTCCTTCGGCTCGTAGTCAGCACTTTCCAGTACCGGCGTTTGGATTTCCAGAACTTCCATGAGATGCCGGATCAACGCCTTGTTCATGGTGCCGAGGCTTGGCCAGTCGGCAAGCAGCAAGGCCTCGATCGGTCCGAAATAGGCATCGAAGAACGGACGCTTGCGATAACTCTGCGCAATGCTCTCGATGTGTTTGCGCTTCCAGTGACTGTTGGCGATCCTGGTGTCGTCGATGGGCTGCCCGAACCGGCCCGAGGTCTGCACCGGAACGGTCAGGAAAAGTTCCTTGTCGCCCTGGCGAATACGGTTGCGGCTGTGCCAGCTATGGCTGACCAGTTGCGCGTGCCCCAGAAACATGAAGACGTCGCTGATGGCGATCTTGTTGAACAGGATGATCCCCGGCAGATAGACGGGCTGATGGGCGGACAAAATCATCGCGTCACTCCCCCCAGCAGGCGAGCGATCGCCCGCGCCGCACGCTCCATGCCGCCTCCATCGACAAGGCTGCGTTGGCGGCGCGACATATCCTCGGCCGCCCGGTGATCGCTCAGCAGATGCCCAACGGCACTCCGGACCGTCGGCGCCTCCATGCCCCCCTCGCCCCCGAGACCGAGGATGCATCCCCTCTCGGCCAACCACCGGGCTTCGGGAAGCATGTTGGCCAGCAGCGGAAAGACCACCGCCGGCACCCCCACCGCCAGCGCCTCGTAGACGATCATCCCGCCGGTAATCAAGGCTACCGATGCATTTGCCAGAAGATGGGCCAGGGCGCCGGCATCAAGCCCACAGCGCAAGGAAATCCCGCATTGCGCCCCGAGCTCGGCGATGACGTCGAAATCGGGAAATGCCGCGCCAACCACCATCGTCACGCTTCCCCAGGCCGTGCCGTCCACTCCTTCAGTGACAAGCCAGTATGCCCATTCACGGGCCCGCTCACCACTTCCGACCACGATCAGAACATTGGGCCGGAGCGGCGGCGCCCACCGTATCCGCCCGAAATCCAGCCGGATCAGCGCATAGCGCGGGCCCAGCAACAGGGTGCTGCCGGCGGGAACCTGCGGATAGGAATGATAGTCCTGGAGAACCGTACCGTTGATCACCAGGTCGGCATCGATGGCGCCTCCCATGTCGTCGATGCAGATGAGGGGAAGTCCGGTCCGCCGCAACTCGGCGAACAGTCCCGGCGGATAATGGGGGATGTCCAGAAGCACCGCATCGGCGGCTTGCTCGCGGCAAATTTCGGCCAACGGCCGGACTGGGTCGATGCGGGGAACGGCGGGAAACCACCGCTCCAGCCCTGCCCCCTGCCCCACGAGAACCAGGTCCACGGCATCGCCCAGGAGATTCACCACGCCGCTGCTGCGTACCGCATGGCCCAGTCCGACCGCGCCACCGTCGATGCGCACGGCCAACCGAATGCGTCGGCCGCCGGGGTAAGATGGTTCACTCCGGTTTGGCAAACGCCCACCATGTCGCATTGTCGATGCCCGTCACCCGTTTCCAGGCGAAACCATAGTCAACCACCTGAAGATCCGGAAAATTGTCCAGATAAAATCCGCCGAAATCTCGTTTGAACAGGCGATCGGCATGTCCGCGATAGGGAATCATCTCGGGTTTGTCCGAGAAATATTCGATGCAGACAATATAACGTCTGGCCACCCGATAAATCTCGCGGCAGGACTGCAGCAACTGATCGGGATGAATGTGGATGAGGACGCCGCTGGTGAATGCCAGGTCCACGGCGCCGTCGGCTAGTGGAATTTTAGCCGCACAGGCATCGAACACCTTGTCGGCATCGAGCACGCCCTGGCTGACCAGCGCCTGCCTTGCCTCGGGGATCGGCTCCACGGCATACATTTCCGCCCCGCTCATGGTCCTCAGGGCCCGGATGTTGTTGCCGATATTGGCCCCCACCTCAAGGATGCTTTTGGGCGGCGGATTGATCAGCCGTTCGAGAATCTTCGCCCAGAGGGCGACTCGTGCCCCCAGATGTTCGGCCGAAGCCGGGTTCCGCTCGATGTAGGACCGTCCGAACTCGCCACGCCAGAACCGTAGTTGATCCGTATCCACAGCAGATGTCGTCATCGGGATTCCTCGGTCGTTCTCCAATTCAGCTCCCGCCCGCCGCAACGCGTAGCGCCGCCACCACGGCGTCGACCTCCTCGTCCGACATGCCGACGTGAAGAGGCAAGGTCAGGCATTGCCGATAGTATCGCTCCGACCCGGGGAGATGCAGTCCGCAATCGCGGTAAAGAGGCTGCCGGTGAACCGGAATGTAATGCACCTGGGTGCCGATGCCCTGCTCGCGCAACCGCCCCATCAGCTCCGCCCGTGACATTCCGATCGCGGCGAAGTCGATCAGCACGACATAGAGATGCAGGCCCGGCCGGCAGCCGGCAGCCTTTCGCAGCGGCCGCACGACGGGACCGAGCGGGGCGAGCAGGCCGTCATAGCGCTCGGCCAAAGCGAGCCGCCGCGCGACGAACCGATCCAGTTTCCGCAATTGGCTTTCGCCCAGCGCACAATTGATATCGCTGGCACGATAATTGAAACCAAGCTGGCTCAGCTCGTAATACCAGGGGTTGGCATTGCCGGCGTCGTCCAGTGCCAGGTCCGCGGCGATAAACCCCTCGTCCTGTCGGACGATGCCGTGACTGCGGAACTGCAACAACTTTCGATGAAGGGCCGGGTCATTGGTGGTGACCACCCCTCCCTCGCCCATGGTGATGGTCTTCACCGGATGCATGGAGAAGACGGTCATCACCGAGTGACGGCAGCTGCCGACCGGCACGGCCTCTCCCGCCTGGGTATGGTAGACCGATCCGAGGGCGTGGCAGGCATCCTCGATCACCGCCAGGCCGCGCCGTTCGGCGATTTCAGCGACGGCTTCCATGTCCACCGTCTGACCGGCAAAATGCACCGGCGATACTGCGGTGGCGGGCAGCCCCGGCCGATCGAGCGCCCTCTCGAGATCACCAGGGCGCATCAGGCCGGCTTGTGGATCGATGTCGGTGAAGCGCACTTGCGCCCCGACATAGCGGGCGGCATTGGCCGTCGCCACGAAGGTATTGGTGGGCACCGCCACCGACGTCTCGGGCCCAAGGCCAAGGGCCAGCGCCGCCAGATGCAGCCCCGCGGTGCCGCTGCTGCAGGAAACGGCATAACGGGCGCCGACGGCCGCGGCGAACGCCTCTTCGAACGACCGCACCGCCGGGCCGGTGGTCAACCAGTCGCTGCGCAGGACGCGAACGACCGCCTCGATATCATCTTCATCGATGCTTTGGCGGCCGTAGGGGAGCACCCCCGAGCCCGGTCCGCTCATTACTTGTCGTCCGCCATCAAGGCCAGAAAGCCCTGGCGATCGAGAGGAACAATCGCCTTGCCGCTGGTATAGGAAAAGCCCGGCTCCACCTTTCGGGCCTCGGCGAAGACGTTCGGCCGCGACTGCCACAGCTTGATGCTGGGCAGAATGATGAAGCGGTCGTCCAATTCTACCGTATTGCGGGCGTCTTCCTCGGTAATCAACGACTCGTGCAGCTTTTCCCCCGGCCGGATGCCGACCACCTTGTGTGGAAGGTCGGGTGCCAGCGCCTTGGCCACGTCGACAACCCGCATGCTGGGGATTTTCGGCACGAAGATCTCCCCGGCACACATCAGATCCAGCGACGACAGCACGAAATTCACCCCCTGCTGCAAGGTGATCCAGAACCGCGTCATCTCGGGATCGGTGATAGGGAGAAACGTCGCGCCTTCCCGGATCAGTTTCTGGAAGAACGGCACGACGCTGCCGCGCGAACCCAGCACATTGCCATAGCGGACAACGGAAAACCGCGTCCCATCCGCGCCGCTGAGATGATTGGCGGCGATGAAGATCTTGTCCGAGGACAGCTTGGTCGATCCATAGAGATTGATCGGATTGGCCGCCTTGTCGGTGGACAGACCGATGACCCGCCGCACGCCATTGCTGATGGCGGCGTGGACGACGTTTTCCGCCCCCAGGACATTGGTATGGACGCATTCGAACGGATTGTATTCCGCAGCCGGCACCTGCTTCAGCGCCGCGGCGTGGATCACCGTGTCGACGCCGCGAAAAGCCATCTCCAGACGCTGGCGGTCGCGCACATCACCAAGAAAGAACCGCAGTTCGGGATGGTCGGATGCCGACAATTCCTCGGCCATCTCGCTTTGTTTCAGTTCATCGCGCGAGAAGACGATCAGGCGGCGCAGCTTGTAGCGCTGCAACACCGTCTTGACGAACTGCCTTCCAAAAGACCCGGTTGCGCCGGTGACAAGGATAGATGCTCCGTTCAAATCAGGAGCAGGCGCCAAGAAATCGTTAAACATCGCAGCGGTTTTCATGGTTTCGGCACGAGACAGCTAGCTTACCCTGCCTTCCCACCGCGGGTCCATTATAACTGTCGCGGATGAATAAAGGGCCAAGTTCGAAAACTTGGCCCTCTATCCGGGTGACATTTACAGGTCCGTGTTCGCCTGCTTAAGAACCGATACCGAGCAGGACACCGACCTGCGCGCTGCTCATCGCCGCGACTGCGGTCGTCGACAGGGCTGCGCTTTGAGTGGCGCTCAGCGCGCCAAGCTGGCTGGTGGTCAGGTGGGCTTGCTGCGAGGTGGTCAAGGCAGAGATGGTGGCGGTGGTCAGGCCCTTGATCGTCGCCGTCGATATGGCGTCGATCTTCGCCGTCGTCAGCACGCCCAGATTGGTCGTGCTGCCGATGGCAAGGGCGTTGACCGCCGCTCCGGACAGGCCGGCCACCTGGCTGGTGCTCAGAGCCGAAATCTGCGCGGTGGTCAAACCGCCGAGGCTGCGGCTGTTGAGGCCGTTCAGCGTCGCCGTGGTGAGCACCGAGATGTCGGTGGTAGTCAAAACTTGGAGACTGGTCGTACTGCCCGCCGCCAGGGAATTCAGTGCTGTCCCCGACAGACCGACGGCTTGGCTGGTGGTCAGCACCGCCACCTGGCTGGTGGTCAGCGCCCCCAGCGCCGTACTGGTCAACCCGTTCAGCGTCGCCGTCGACAACACCGCGATGTCCGAGGTGGTCAGCTTGTCGAGATTGGTCGTGCTGCCCGTCGCCAGGGCGTTCATCGCCGCCGCCGACAGACCCGCCGCCTGGCTGGTGCTCAGCGCCGCCGCCTGGCTGGTGGTCAGGGCGCCCAGGGTGGTGCTGGTCAGGCCGTTCAGCGTCGCCGTCGACAACACCGCGATGTCCGAGGTGGTCAGCACATCCAGATTGGTCGAGGTGAACTTGCCCACCGTCGCCGAAGTCAGCGCCGCCGCTTGGCTGGTGGTCAGCACCGCCACCTGGCTGGTGGTCAGCGCCCCCAGCGCCGTGCTGGTCAACCCGTTCAGCGTCGCCGTCGACAACGCCGCGATGTCCGAGGTGGTCAGCTTGTCGAGATTGGTCGTGCTGCCCGCCGCCAGGGCGTTCATCGCCGCCGCCGACAGACCCGCCGCCTGGCTGGTGGTCAGCACCGCCACCTGGCTGGTGGTCAGCGCCCCCAGCGCCGTACTGGTCAACCCGTTCAGCGTCGCCGTCGACAACGCCGCAATGTCCGAGGTGGTCAGCTTGTCGAGATTGGTCGTGGTGCTCGCCGCCACCGTCGCCGAAGTCAGCGCCGCCGCCTGGCTGGTGGTCAGCACCGCCACCTGGCTGGTGGTCAGCGCCCCCAGCGCCGTACTGGTCAACCCGTTCAGCGTCGCCGTCGACAACGCCGCGATGTCCGAGGTGGTCAGCTTATCGAGATTGGTCGTGCTGCCCGTCGCCAGGGCGTTCATCGCCGCCGCCGACAGACCCGCCGCCTGGCTGGTGCTCAGCGCCGCCGCCTGGCTGGTGGTCAGGGCGCCCAGGGTGGTGCTGGTCAGGC
>JAJXWP010000059.1 GCA_021781575.1 Pseudomonadota bacterium | reverse complement strand
CTCGCGTGGTTGCGCAAAGACAGATAGCGCCGGCGTCCCCGCCGGGCGGAAGAAGACCCTCGCGCATCGGCTGCGACGCTGGTGTTACCGGATTCGAATGCGATTCGTCCGCATTGCGAACCGCTGAACAGGCTGAGCAATGATCGCCAGCATCGCTCCGGCATGTTATGGTGGCGGTGCGGCCGGCTGATCGGCTGCCCGCAATTCCGGCTGATTCGGACGTCAGCCCGCCAAGGCGGAGCCACGGCTGGCTTCGCCGGCTCACTCCACAGGCTTTGTCCGAGCCGGTGAAATCCTCCCGTAAGCCGGATTTTCCACGCGGCCTGACGCTGTTTGCGTGCACCGGTCCGGCCGGAAGGATGGTAAGAAGCGCGAGAGACGAGAGGGGTAGAGAGTGACCGGAGCATCGGTTCTTACAGCTGCCGGAGATCAACAACGGACGTCCATGTTGCGAAGAATGATAACGCCCTTGGTCGCCCTGGCCGTCTGCGGCCTGGTGCTGGCAATGATGCACAGCGCGTCCCGGTCGATCGACTATCACCTGATGGTCCGGGCGATGCGACATATGCACGCGAGCGTCGTTTGGGCGTCGATCGCCGCCACCGCCGTCAGCTTCCTGGCCCTGGTCGGCCGCGATGTCGGCGCGCTGCGCTATGCCGGTGCCGACATCCCCCGGACGACCTTGTTTCTCGGCTCGTTCTGCGGCTCGGCGCTGGGCAACGCGGTCGGCTTCGGGGCGTTGAGCGGCGGCGCGGTCCGCTACCGCATCTATGGGGCGGCCGGCGTCGTGCCGGAACAGGTCGCGCTCATCATGCTGTTCATCACCGTCGGCTTCGGCGTCGGCCTGGTCGCCGTCGCCGCCGGCAGCGCGCTGCTGGCCGGCGACGCCATCGGCCGGCTGTTCCATTTTTCGCCGCTCGCCGTCCGCGTCGGCGGTTTCGCGGTGTTGGCGATGGTCGCCGGCTTGCTGGGCGTCTGCGCCCGGAGGCCGGCCCCGGTGACGCTCGGCCGGTTGCGCCTGAACATTCCGGATGGCCGGCTCGCTCTGAGCCAAGTTGCCTTGACCGCCGTCGACGTGATCGCCGCCGGGGCGGCCCTGTGGATTCTGCTGCCTGGTGCGCGGGTCGACTTCGCCACCTTCTCGGCGGTGTTCGCGGCGGCGACGGCGCTCGGGGTGATCAGCCATGTTCCCGGCGGCCTGGGTGTGTTCGAGGCGGTGGTGGTGTTCGCCCTCGGCCGTCATATATCGCCCACCCAGACCGCCGCGGCGCTGCTGACCTATCGGGCCATCTATTTCGGCTTGCCGCTGCTGCTGGCGGCGATGCTGCTGGCGGCTTCCGAGATGTGGCGGATCGCCGAGAAGACCGTCCCCGGAGGAAGCCGGAAAGTCCTTCAGGAAGCCGGCCAGCTGGCTCCCACATTCCTGAGCGCCGTGACCTTCGCCATCGGCGCCATGCTCGTCGTCTCGGGCGCCACGCCGGCGTTCGGCAGCCGCCTCGCCCTCCTCCACACCGCCTTGCCGCTGTGGACCATCGAATTCTCGGACTTCCTGGCAAGCCTGACCGGCGTGGTATTGCTGTTCGTCTCACGCGGGCTGTTTCACCGCCTCGACGGCGCCTGGTGGCTGGCGCTGGCCCTGGCGACGGCCAATCTCGTCTTTTCGCTGGGCAAAGGCCTGGCGATCGGTGAGACCATGGTGATCGCCTGCCTGATCGTGCTGCTTCTGGCGACACGGCGCCAGTTCACCCGGTCGGCCTCGTTTCTCGGCCAGCCTTTCACCATCGGCTGGTTCGTCGCGGTGAGCATCGTCGTCGTCGCCGCCGCCTGGATTCTGTTTTTCGCCTTCCGCGACGTCCGCTATTCGAGAGAGCTGTGGTGGCAGTTCGAACTGGACGCCCAGGCGCCGCGGGCGATGCGGGCGCTTCTCGGAGCGACGCTGGTGATGCTGGGCGGAGCCCTGAGCCAGTTGCTGCGGCCGACGCCGGGGCGTGTCTCCCTGCCGACCGAGGAGGATCTCGAGCGGGCGGCGGCGATTGTCCGGGACCAGGACCGCAGCGACGCCATGCTCGCCATGATGGGGGACAAGAGCTTTCTCTTCTCCGCGTCGGGCCGTTCGATGCTGATGTATGGGAAACGCGGGCGAAGCTGGGTCGCCCTTTATGACCCGATCGGGCCGACCGAGGAATGGCCGGAACTGATCTGGCGATTCGTCGAACTGGCCGACATGCATGGCGGACGCGTGGCGTTCTACGAGGTGAAGCCCAACAATCTGACATTCTATTTGGATGCCGGCCTCAAGGTGATGAAACTGGGCGAGGAAGCCCGCGTCGAATTGGCCGCGTTTTCCACTCAAGGATCGGCCGGGTCGGCCTTGCGCTACGCCCTGAAGCGCGGCGAGCGCGAGCAGTTCGACCTCGAGATCATCCCCCCCGGCGAGGCGGGTCGCGTCGCCGACATTCTCACCGGCATTTCCGACGCCTGGCTGGCCGCCCGAAAAGCAGGCGAGAAGGCGTTCTCGGTGGCCGCCTTCACCCCCGAATTCGTCGCCACCCAATATGTCGCGCTGCTCCGCCAGGCCGGCCAGCCGGTCGCTTTCGTCACCCTGATGACCACCGACCTTCGGACCGAGGCGACGGTCGGCCTGATGCGCCAAACCCCCGATGCCTCGGGCTATGCCATGGAATACATCTTCACCCGGCTGGCACTCTATCTGAAGGATGCCGGGTTCAGCGTTTTCAGCCTGGGCGTCGCCCCCCTGGCAGGCATCACCAGGACGCCGCTCTCCTCGTCCTGGCATCGGGTCGCCGGCGTGTTGTGGCGACATGGCGGACGCTTCTATGGCTTCAAAGGCCTCCGGGCCTTCAAGAGCAAGTTCCATCCGACCTGGGAATCCCGCTACGTCGCCGCATCGGGCTCGGTCGGTCCGCTGATCGCTTTGGCCGACGTGGTGGCGTTGACCGGCAGCGGGTCATGAGCGGCATCCGGATACCCGGCCTTCGCCTGGCCGCCGCCGTGGCGGTTGCCACCGGCCTGCTCGGCGGCCCGGCCGCGGCGGAAGGACCGCTTGGCCTGCCTGCCGGGACCGTGTTGGAATACCCGCGGTCCGGTCCCGCCCAGGACATGCTGGTGGTGATTCTCTCCGGCGACGGCGGATGGGCCGACCTTGACAAGCAGTTGGCCCAGATCATCGCCGGGCGCAATTACAGCGTGCTGGGGTTCGACTGCTACAAATATTTCGACAAGACCCGAAGCCCCGAGGAAACCGCCAAAGACTTCCAGGCCGCGCTGGACCACTACATGACCATCTGGCACAAGCGCCGTGTCGTGCTGATCGGCTTCTCGTTCGGCGCCGCGGTGCTTCCCTTCATCATGGCACGTCTGCCGCAAGCCGAATTATCGCGTGTCGATCTCGCCGTGCTGCTCAGTCCCGGCCGCTACGCGAACTGGGAAATCCACTGGGGCGACTGGCTGCACGACAGCCCGCACGCGAGCGCCAGGCAGACACTTCCCGAATTGGCGGGCATCAAGACCAACAGGCTGCTTTGCGTCTATGGCCGGGCGGACGGCCCGGAGTCGCTGTGCACCTTGCTGTCGAAACAGGACGGGGAAGTCCTGGAACTGCCGGGTGATCATCATTTCGACAAGAACTACGATCATCTGGCGTCGCTCATCCTGGAGCGCGTCACGCCTTCGAGCCCGTTAGGCCCCGGCGCGAAATAATCGCGGCGGGACCTTCGGTTCATTCGCCGCTCGGGCGACCGGCCGAGGCGATGGTTTCCTCTCCGCCGGCAGCCCCTCCGGCGATCCTCGCCAGAACCCAAGGCGCGCGCAGGACGAGATGCTGCCGCCCCCCATCGACCAGACCCTGGTGCTCCCAGGCACTCAGGGTCCGGCTGACCGTATGCAGGGTGGCGCCGGTCATCAGGGCGATGTCCTGGCGCGTCAGGGGAAAGGCGATCTCCACCCCGTTGGCCACCCGCCGCCCGGCCTGGCGCGCCAGACGAAGGACAGCGTGGGCGATGCGTTGCTCGACCCGTTCGGTGGCCGCTTCGCGAAGCCTGGTATGGGCCTCCTGGATCGACGCCGCCATGCCGCGCATGACGGCCACGGCGAAGCCCGGATGCCGCCGCATCGCTTCCATGAAGTCGTCGCAGTTCCAGGCCAGCACGAGACTTTCCAGAACGGCGATCGGCGTCGCCGAATGCGGCTTGTCGTTCAGCACCGCGACATGGCCCATGAGGTCGCCGGGGCCCACCAGCCTGGTCACCACCTGGGCGCCTTCCGAAGTCACCTGAACCGCCTTGAAGCGGCCGCTCAACACCAGAAACACCAGGTCGGGAGCATCGCCCTGGCGCAACGGCGCTTCGCCGGGGCCGAGGCGCTGGGGCCGCGCCAGCCGGAGAATGTCGGCCTGGGCCTCGAGATCGAGGTCGTCGAACAGCCTGAGATGGCGGACGGCCGAAACATCCGGCGACCTGGCGGGAGCGGGCCTTGACTTCGGCCTGTCGCCACAAAATGCCAATTGTTGTCCCATAGCGTCCGCTCCAATGATCCTGCCCTTTGCCCAAATTATGAATACCTGAGCAGACGGATATGCCATGACTTCGATCAACCCATGAAAGGCGGCAGATAAAGACCTCTGTTTCACGATGGTTATCCGACGACAACAGTCATCTTTTTCGCCCGCTCTTTGCGGATCCGCAAAGAGAACCACTGGACCCTCGCCGCAGACTGGACATCAGGCCGTCCACCATCGGAAAGGAGTTCGAAATGGCCTACGTCGTCACTGAAACCTGCATCAAGTGCAAACATATGGACTGCGTCGACGCATGCCCGGTGTCCTGCTTCTACGAAGGCGCCAACATGCTGGTGATCCACCCGGACCAATGCATCGACTGTTCCGCTTGCGTCCCGGCCTGCCCGGTCGACGCCATCGTTCCCGACACCGATCCGGCGGGGCGGCAATGGCTCGACCTTAACCGGCAGTATGCGGCCGCCTGGCCGAACATCCTCGACAAGGGCACGCCACCGGCGGATGCCAACGAATGGGGCCGCGTCCTGAATAAGTTCGCGCAATTCTTCGACCCACGGCCGGGCGGGCGCTGAGCCCCGGGCGGAGAAAAACTTCCGCCTTGTTTGCGCCAGCGCAAATAAGCTGCGGGTTAAAACCGGTAAAACAGTACCACATTACCGAAGTCACGGCTCCATGCAGCCAGGGAGGTTCTCGTGCAAATCCAGACGGTCCACGACCCGGAGGCCCGAATCACCGAAATCCTCGAGCGGTGCTTCACCCTGTCGCGTCAAACCAGCATCCCCTCGCCCGAGGAATTGCCCCAAGGCTTCCGAGGCACCATCGGCCACTTCCCGGTCTACTTTCCCGAAGAGATCGCCTATGCCGCCGGCCTCCTGCCGGTCAACGTCCTCGGCGGCGGAAATCGCCTGGAAATGCGCATGGCCGATGCCCGCATGGGATCCTTCGTCTGCTCGATCTGCCGATCAACCACCGAACTGGCCCTCAACGGAACATTGTCGACGCTCGAAGGGTTCGTCACCCATCCCATCTGCGACGCCGCAAAGCATCTGGCGGGGATCTGGTCGAGGAACCTCCCCGACCAGATGTCGCAGATCCTGTACCTGCCGCAAAATGTCAACAGTCGGGGGGCGACGCGCTACATCCGCGACGAATATTGGCGCCTGCGGGCCGATCTCGAAAAGCGCATCGGCGAACCCATCAGCGACGACGCGATCCGCGCGGCGATCCGCGTCTACAACGAAAACCGCCGGCTTCTGCGCGAGCTCTACCAGATCCGCCGGGACACGCCGTGGAAGCTCGATCTGGTCGAATGCTACCTGCTGATCCGGGCGCGCAGCCGCATGCCCTGCGCCGAACACAACATCCTCTTGAAGGAAGCGATCGGCGCCATCGCCGAACGTCGCCGCGCCGCCCAGGACAAACCGCGGGTGGTGTTCCTCGGCGGTTTCTGCGAGCAGCCGCCGCTCGAGATGCTGGAGACCATCGAAGATTCCTGCTTCGTCGTCGATGACGATCTGCTGATCGGCCTGCGCTGGCTGACCGAGGACGTCGCCGAGATCGGCGACCCCTTGTGGGCGCTGGCTGTCGCCTATGTGGAGCGCTCGGCCGCCAGCCCGGTCCAGCATGACGCCAACAAGACCAAGGAAGGCTACCTGATGGCCATGCTGAAGGAGAGCAAGGCCGACGCCGCCATCCTCACCGCCGCCAAGTTCTGCGAGCCCGGCCTTGACGAGCAGCTCGCCTGGTCCAAGCACCTCGACCCGCTTGGCATCCCGTATCTGGTCCTCGAATTCGAGGAAAAGATGACCTCGTTCGAGCAGATGGCGATGCAGGTCGAGACCTTCGCCGAATCGCTGCTCTTCGCGCTCGCCTGAAAGGACCCGCCATGACCATCGCCATGAGCCAAGCGACCCCCGCCGATCATCCCGCCGGCGACGCCGATAGCTTCGACCCGCGCGCCGAGGGGCAGCGCCTCATCAAGGACTGGTACGCCTCGTTGGAAACCGCCAACGAGCGGGGCGCCCCGGTGGCCAATATCTTCGTCATGGGCAACGCCATCGAAATCCTGCGCGCGTTCGACTTCGAACTGGTGTTCCCCGAGATCAACTCGCTGCAGACCGGCGTGCGCAAGACCTCCGAGGAATACATCCGTCTTTCCGAGGACTACGGCATGTCCCCTGACGTCTGTTCCTATGTCAAGGCGGATGTAGGGCTGATGCTGAAAAAGGGCGAACACCCGGCCGGCCGGATCCCGCGGGCCAGCCTGGCGGTGGCCTCGAACATGTGCAACACCTTCGTCAAATGGGCCGAAATCTGGGAGCGCTGGCTGAAAATCCCGGCCTTCGTCCTCGATCTTCCCGGGCAACGCGCCGCGGGTTGGGAAGTCCGCCCCGGCGATCCCCAGCACATGGCGGACTCGCGGTGGATCGAAGCGCAGTATCGCGACCTCATCGACAAATGCGAAGCGGTCACCGGCCGCAAACTGGATCTCGACCGGCTGGCCGAGGTCGAGGAGCGTACCAACACCATGGTGCGCCACTGGAACAACGTGATGGAGCTGAACCGCCATTGTCCGGCGCCTTACAACGCCATGCTGGACGGCCTCACCTTCATCGGCATCATGAACGTCTATCGCGGCGCCCCGGAAGGAGTCGAATACATGCGCCGCCTGGAGGAGCATCTGCGGGCCAAGGTGGCGCGCGGCGAAGGGCGAGTGAGCGACGAGCGCTTCCGCCTGCTGTTCTCCGGCACGCCCTGCTATGTTTCGATGCGGCGCCTGGTCGAGCTGTTCGAGGCCTGGGGCGGCGTCTTCGCCTATTCCGACTACCTGACCTTCGCCGCCGGCGGCCTGGACGCCACCGACATCCTCTACGACACCGCGCGGCCGATCGAAAGCCTTGCCGAAGTCACCGCGCTGGCCGCCCATCGAGGCTTGAGCCATCAGTTCTTCGCCCATGAGCGACTGGCCCAGCAGATCAAGGATTACTCCGCCGACGGCGTGGTGTTCCACGGGATCAAGAGCTGCCGCTTTGTCTCTTCCGGCATGGCCGATACCCGCGAGTTCATCACACGGCGGCTGGACATCCCCACCCTCTATATCGAATCCGACCTGATCGACCCGCGCTACTGGTCGGATGCCCAGATCAAGAACCGCGTCGACGCGTTCTTCGAAGCCCTGCAGCAACGGGGCGGCCCCAAGCGCAAACATCCCCACCAAGGCATCGGGAGGCCCGAATGAAATACGTCGCAGGGGTGGATGTCGGCTCCACCCAGACCAAAGCCGTGATCCTCGACGAGAACCGGCGCATCGTCGCCCGCGCCCTGGTCGACATGGAGACCAGCATGACCACGGTGGCCGACGACGCCTTTCGGGCGGCCCTCGCCCAGGCAGGGATCGGCGAAGCGGACGTCCTCTACGTGGCGGGCACCGGCTACGGCCGCTACAACGTGACCTTCGGCCGCGAACAGGTGACCGAGATCACCTGTCATGCCCGCGGCGCGGTGACCCTGTTTCCCAACACCCGCACGGTGATCGATATCGGCGGGCAGGACACCAAGGCGATCCGCGTCGCACCCGACGGGCGCGTCGAAGACTTCACCATGAACGACAAATGCGCCGCCGGTACCGGGCGCTTCCTCGGCGCGGCCTCCTACGCCCTGGAGATGCCGCTGTCGGACCTGGGAGCCCTGGCCCTCAAATCGACCAACCCGGTCCGGATCACCACCACCTGCACGGTCTTCGCCGAGTCGGAGATCATCAGCCATCTGGCCAAAGGCAACCTGCCCGAGGATGTGCTGATGGGCGTGCATCGGGCCATCGCCTCGCGCTGCGCATCCCTGGCACAACGGGTCGGCGTCGTCGCGGAAGTGACCTTCACCGGCGGGGTGAGCCGTAACATCGCCATGGTCAAGCTGCTCGAAGAAGAACTGGGAGTGCCCCTCAATGTCAGCCCCGAGGCGCATTTCTGCGGCGCCCTGGGGGCAGCCCTGTTCGCCCACGACCGGGCCTTCGCAGCGGAGCAAACGGAAGAGCCGGCGGCGCGCGCCGCGGCGGGAGGTGCATGATGATGTTCGTCGCGGGACTGGATATCGGCTCGACCTATTCGAAGGCGATCGTCCTCAACGAGAAGCGCGAGGTGGCCGGCACGGCGGTGCGCCGCACCGGTTTCAAGCTGGGCCAGGCGTCGGAAGGCGTGTTCGAGGACCTGCTGGCCAATGCGGGGCTCGAGCGCTCACAGGTGACTTACGTGGCCGCCACCGGCTACGGGCGGCACACCGTCGCCTTCCGCCATGCCCAACTGACCGAACTGACCGCCCATGCCCGCGCCGCCGTCCACCTGTTTCCCGGAACGCGGACCATCCTCGACATCGGCGGGCAGGACATCAAGGCGATCCGCGTCGACGCCGTCGGGCGGGTGCTGGCCTTTCGCCTCAATGACAAATGCGCCGCCGGCACCGGCGCCTTCCTGGAAAAGACCGCTCGCTATCTCGGCCTGAAGACCGAGGAAATCGGACCTTACGCTCTGAGGGCCATCAAACCTGTGACCATCAGCAGCGTCTGCGCGGTCTTCGCCGAATCCGAGGTGATCAACCATCTGGCGAACGGCATCGCCGCGGAGGACATCATGCGCGGGGCGATGATCTCGCTGGGCGGCCGCGCCGTCCAACTGATGCGCCGGGTCGGCCTGCAACCAGAATTCATGCTGACCGGCGGAATGACCCGCAACGAAGCCATGGTGGTGTCGCTGGAAGAGCATCTGAAAGCACCGCTCCATGTGGCACCGAACGGCCTCGGCCAGTTGAACGGCGCCTTCGGCGCGGCACTGCTCGGGCTGAAGCGGGCTGAGACCCTGCTGGCCGAAGGTCACCCCATTCCGCCGACGGCGCGGGAAAGCGGCACGGAACCCGAATTGCGGCGACGCCGCTGGTCGACCACCGCAATCAAGAAGTCCAGCGAGCCTTGCGCCGGCCCGGGTGAGTGCCCGGTGGTGATCAAGGCGGCCCAGCAGCAGACAACCGAGAAACAAACAGCGGCTATCGCGTAATCTTGAGGCCGAAACAGCTCAGACCAAGAGGAGACCAAGAATGACCATGGACGCCAGAAGTGCCGCTATCCTGATGGACCAGCTGGGGGCGGAACACGCGGAATTGATCCCGTGGACAGAAAAAGTCATGGATGCGGCCAGGAACAAATCGCCGGAGCTTGGCGAACTGGTGGCACGCTATGCCGGCATGTTGGGGCAACCGCTGGATTCTCACATCGTCCAGGAGGACACGGTGCTGTTTCCGGCCTTCGCCCAGGCCACCGGCGACGATGGCCTGCCCGCCCAGTTCAGCGAGGAACATCGCGAGATCCTGGCCTTGCGGGACGACCTGCTGGCAGCCCACCGAGAGGGTGCGGCGATCGCCGACCTGGCGGCCATCGCCGCCCAGTTCGCCGACCTGCTCAATTCTCACATGACCAGGGAAGACGAGGTGCTGTTCCCTTCGGCGCGGCACGCCCTCAGCTGACAAGACGGGAACAGGCCGGGGCGGCTGCCGGACGCCGGCAAGTCTTCCCCCGGCCCTCCTCCGTACGGCCGGCTCTGCCGCCTAATCAATCCCTGGTGTCGCCGCATCGGCGCATTTGCGGAGGCCGCATCATCACAAGCGGGACGGCCGGCGGAATGCGGGTATCATCAGGAACGCCCTCCTTCCCCTCCACGTTGTATTGTCGATGATTGCAACATGGAGGCACATCATGGCGACAACAGGCACGTCCGCCAGCCCGGCCGGCAGCGGCACCCAGTACTACGAAGCCATCTTGACGCCCGACAACAACTCGGGCGTCAGCGGCACCGCCCTGGTCGCCCAACAGGGCAATACCCTGGACGTGACCGTCAATGCGACGGGCCTGACCCCCAACCAGGTCCATCCTCTGCATATTCACGGCTTCCTCGACGGTCGGCCGTCCACCGTGCCGACCTCGGCCAACGACTTCGATCACGACGGCTACATCAATGCCTTCGATTCCGAGACCGCCGTGGGGCCGGTCATGCTGAGCCTGACCGACAATCCGCAGTTGGCGGTGCAATCCCTGTTCACCCAGTCTGGCGACATCTTTCCCACGGCCGACGCGCAAGGCAATCTCAGCTACCACGAAACCTTCAATTTCAACCTCTCGCAGGAGGCCCAATTCGTCTACGACCTGCTGCAGCCTCTCGGCTCCCGCTATGTCGAACTCCACGGCGCGAACGTGTCCGCCGGCACGGTGGCCGGCTCTACGGGACCATTGTCGGCCGGCTATCACACCAGTGTTCCGGTGGCCGGTGGGCTGCTTCATCCGATTTCGACCACCGAAGGTCAAACCTTGAGCCAGACGCTGGCAGCGGCGGCGGCCAGCCACGTGACCCTCGGCTGAACACCCCTTGCGCTTTGCGTGGGATAGGCGGGGATTATCACGGGAGGCGGCGACGAAGCGATCCAGGGCGGCGGCTTCCCTGAATTGCTTCGCCTTCGACTCGCGATGACGGCTCGCTCTATCGCCTATTCGGCACTGGTGATCGGATCGAGGCCGAGCGCGACCCGGCCGGTGAAATGGTGTTGCCGCTTGGCGGAAAGCGGATGGAACTGCGCCCCATGCGCGTCGCGCAACAGCCGCTCGAGGCCCAGCCTCCGATAGAAACCGGCGCCACCGGCCGCCTCGAGCGCCTTCTCGACCGTGGACAGCACGGCCTCGGCGACGATCGTCTTGCGAATGAGAACGGCGTTGGTGACGTCGAGGCTCATCTCGAAATTGAGGTCTTTGGCCAGGCGAACCAAGTCGTCGGCGGCCAGTTGCACCTTCGTCAGCCAATTGGCGAGCTCGCCAAGGAGATATGGCGCGGTCGGATCGCTGGAACGCTTTTTCGCCTGCTCGCCCCCGATCGCCGCCGCGGCCTCCGCAACACCGGCGTAGACGGACATGATCAGCGGCATTGCCACCGTCAGGATCACGTTCCAGGCGGGGTGAAACCGCCCTCGTGGCCGGCGCAGGGCGACGGCGTCCTCGGCGACGAAGACATTGTCGAGGACGATCGTGCACGACCC
Organism: Pseudomonadota bacterium; assembly: GCA_021781575.1. Classification (GTDB taxonomy): domain Bacteria; phylum Pseudomonadota; class Alphaproteobacteria; order Rhodospirillales; family Magnetospirillaceae; genus DUZF01. The sequence continues at coordinate 4,184 of JAJXWP010000059.1, read as the reverse complement.
CGTGGCACGCATCCCGAGCGTGTGCCAGTCATCATCCAGAGATATTCCAGAAGCGCCGAAGGGAATGGCGAAATGCAGGACCTGCCATCCCTCCATCGGATCATCAAACGGCGCCGAGGTCACCAGTAGGTCGCCTTTGGGCGAGCCGCTGCCGAACGGCTTTCGCGCCGTAACCCGGTAGCCCCCATCAGCGCGCGCCACCACGCCGTTCGATTCCATCCAGTCATTCGCGCCGGTGGAAATCAGCACCAGTTCGTTCTCCGCGACCCGCCGCAGCAGGGCCTGCCCCGGCTTGCCGTTCCGGTGGTTGTAGACGGCCGCCGCGACCAGATGTTGGTGCATCGACAGTGCCAAGGCGGTCGACGGGCAGAAATGCGCAAGGCGCCGCAAAAAGAAGCACATGGCGCTGTGCCGCGCGCCGCCACCGCCCAGTTCCTCCGGAACCATGGCGGAGAAGACCTTATGCTCCCGCAGCAGGTCGTAGTGCGCGGCAACAAAGGTGCCGCAGGCGTCGCGCTCGGCGGCTCCTTCCGCAAAGCGCGGCCCGAGAGTCTCGGCGAGGGCGGCAAGATCGAGAAATTTTGCCATTGTCATTCCTCCGCGATCCAGCATCGGGGATACCGTGGCCCGGCCCACTATTTCGAACAACTTCAATATGTGAAGTCGCGAGGTCGAGCCGGCGTGGTAGAATCGAACGGATGGAAAAGCGTGGCTACAGCCAGTTCTGCCCCATTGCGCTCGCCGCCGAGGTATTCGCGGAACGTTGGACGCCGCTGGTGATCCGCGAGCTGCTGTTGGGGAGTGTGCGCTTCAACGACCTTCAGCGCGGCGTACCCCGCATGTCATCGGCGCTCTTGGCGAGGCGCCTGAAGGAGCTGCAGTTCGCCGGCATCGTCGAGCGCCGGCAGGGGGTGGCCGGCGCCGAATACCACCTGACCGCGGCCGGCCGGGAACTTTTCCCGGTCGTGGAGACGATGGGGCTGTGGGCGCAGCGCTGGCTGCGGCACAAGCTGGTCGACACCGACAATCTCGACCCGGACCTCCTGATGTGGGACATCCGCCGCACGGTGATAAGTCACCTCCCGCCCTGCGATCGTCGCTACGTGGCTGAATTTCAGCTGTCGGGCGTGCCGATCACCCACCGCTGCTACTGGCTGGTGTTTGAGCGCGGCCAAGTCGATCTGTGCTACAAGCCGCCAGGCTTCGACGTCGACCTCACCGTTGGAGTCAGCCTGCGCTTGCTGACGCAAATCTGGCTCGGCCACGTGAAAATCGACCGAGCCATCCGCGATGGCCAGTTGCGCCTCGAGGGATCGCGTGACGACGTCGCGGCCTTCCGTATCTGGTTCGTACTCAGCCCCTTCGCCCCGGCCGGCGCCATGCCGCTCGGGCAACCGGAGCCGACCGCACCACCCGGTATTGCAGGGGCATGACGGGAGAGGCCGTCGATTGGTTTAACGCGACAGGTGGACGCTTAAGCATCTCGCGTTCCTCTTGCCCCGCCGATTTCGCCGCTGGTTTCTGTCGCAAGCCGCACAGACCCCCGCGGCACGGACGTGGGATGAGCATGGGAAGATCGGGCCCCGTTGCGGGCACCAGCGGGTCCCCGCCCCTCACTGCGGGCTTTCACCAGCCCGTGGGACTGGCGTGGGACCGCTCGATCCCGCCGCGCTCAATCATCGAATAAGTCGGCGTGGGTCCCTGCCCGAACGAAGCGAACGATCGCCGCCGGCCCCTTGCCGTCGAGCTGGTAGATCAGCAGGATATCCCCGCCGATGTGACACTCACGATGGTCTGCCCAATCGCCGGTCAGCGCATGGTCGAGCCATTCGGGAGCGAGCGGCCCGTCGTTGGCGATCAGCAGCAGCATCGCTTCCTTGAGTTGCCGCATGTCGAAGCGGCCGGACGCGGACAGGCGGTCCCAATCCTTGACGAATTGCCGGGTATGGTCCGAGGCTCGCGGGAACGCGGTCCGCTTATCCTTCGCGAATTTTTTCGAGGTCATCGAACAAATCCGCTGCGGCGGCGAACCGAGCGCGGCCCATGGCGCGGGCTTCTTCCATCGCCGCCTGCGTCTCGGCGTTCGGCACCTTCACCGGGAACGGCACGGCCTTGTCATGGGCGACCCGCACGAGCGCCATGCGAATATAGTCGGAGACGGACAAGCCCATCGCCGCAAGCGCGGCGGTCGCGTCCTTCTTCGTCTGTAGGTCAATCCTGGCGCGAACGACGGTGTCGGGTCGCATGGGTCCTTCTCCGCATACAAGGGCAGCATTGTAGCCGTTTGTAGCCACAGCCGCAAGCGTCCCGGATGTCCGTTTTCCAAGCTGCTCCCCCATGAAATCCGAGGATGCTCGCATCTTGTTGTGGATCGGCGTCGAATTCCCACCGGCAATTTCAAGCGATATCAGGCATTTCTGGCGCCGATCGGCGTCCAACCGCCACGCCGATCCATACAGAAGCCCTGGCAGCGCATCCGCGCGGCGGCCGGCTTGCCGGATTTGCGCATCCACGACCTCCGGCACGCCTTCGCCAGCATCGCCGCTTCGTCGGGGATGGGGCTGCCGATCATCGGCCGCATGCTGGGCCATACCCAGGCGCAGACGACGGCGCGCTATGCCCATCTCGCCAGCGACCCGGTGAAGGCGGCGGCCGCCACCGTGGCCGGCAAGATCGCCGAAGCCATGAACGGGGGCTCTGGCAAACCCGGCGAGGTGGTGCCGTTGGGGCGGCGGACATGATGTTCGGCTCTGTTCAACGGTCGGGTCTCGTATCAGGATGAACAACGGTTATCGCATAACGGTGTCCGTCGAGCGCCTTCACGGAAGAGGTCATTGGAAAGCGTATGAAATTCGAGACCTTCAAGGCCGGCCGCTGGCAGCAGCGCTTTCAGTACAAGAGCTTCGAGCCCGTACCGGTGAATCGTGAATGGACGTGGGAAGACCCGACCATCAATACGTTGCTGGAAGCCGCCAACCGGGCTTTGGGGGAACTGAACGCGTTCTCGCTGATTGTTCCCGACATCGACCTGTTCATCCAGATGCACGTGATCAAGGAGGCCCAGACCTCCAGCCGCATTGAGGGCACGCAGACGGGAATCGACGAAGCCCTGATGCCGGAGGAACAAATTCAGCCGGAGAAGCGGGACGACTGGCGCGAGGTGCGTAACTACATCAGCGGCATCAATTCCGCCATCGCCGAATTGGCCAACCTGCCCCTGTCCAACCGCCTGCTCAAACAGACCCACGCCACCCTGATGCAAGGAGTCAGGGGCGAGCACAAGCAACCGGGCGAGTTCCGCACCAGCCAGAATTGGATCGGCGGCTCCAGCGTCGCCGATGCCGTGTTCATCCCCCCGCATCCGGATGGGGTGCCCGAATTAATGGGGGACTTGGAGAAGTTCTGGCACAATGATGAGATCACCGTCCCGCACTTGGTCCGGGTGGCGATCAGCCACTACCAGTTCGAAACCATCCATCCCTTCCTGGACGGCAATGGCCGCATCGGGCGGCTAATGATCCCGCTCTATTTGGTCTGCAAGGGTCTGTTGGCCAAACCCTCGCTGTATTTGTCGGACTTTTTCGAGCGCAACAGGGGCAACTATTACGACGCCCTGATGCGCGTCCGCGCCTCCAATGACATGATCCACTGGGTACGCTTCTTCCTCAGTGGCGTGGCCGAGACCGCGACCAAGGGACGGGATGTCTTCCGCCAGATCCTTGCCTTGCGGACCGAGGTGGAACACGCGGTGTTGGGGTTGGGCAAGCGCACACCCAACGCCCGGCAGGTTCTGAACCTGCTATACCGTCGGCCGATCATCTCCGCCGGCGACATCGAAGAGGAGCTGGGAGTGAGCACCCCCACTTCGAATGCGTTGATCCGCGACCTGATGCGGTTGGGGGTTCTCGTGGAGATCACGGGCCAGCGGCGGTCGCGGTCCTACGCGTTTGATCGTTACCTAACGATGTTCGTAAGTTAACGGAAATGACATTCCCTTAACTACGTTGCTGCCGGAGTTAAGGGTGCCAAGGGGGGCAAGGGGGCCGAAGCCATGAAACGGAGATCCTATGAGGCGGCGGGCATTCGGAAGGATTGATATCCTCCGGGTGTCGAAGCCTCAGAAGGATATTCGCTATGACGCATCAAGCCCTCGTCGTGCCCGTCGCCCTCAAGCAGAGTGCCAC
>JAJXWP010000099.1 GCA_021781575.1 Pseudomonadota bacterium | reverse complement strand
AGACCTGCAAGCTGCTGACCATGGCGGCGGAGATGGCCATCCGCTCCGGTCGCGAAGTGGTCGACATGGCGACCCTCGACGAAGTACCTTGGGTGGTGCCCAGCGAGAGGCGGCGGGCCGCCAGATAGCCGGATTACTCGCAGTCAAAGGCAGTAAAATCGGATCGCTCGCATTTATAGCAGGTAGCCGCTCGCACCTATAGCTGGCAAAATGCCCCGATCAGGCCGTCTGGCTCGCATCTAAAGCTGAAAGTGACAGCGGCTCCAAACAATGTCCCGACAACAAGAACAATAGCGCCAACTGCCGCTTCGACCTGGATTGTCAGACACATTTCCCGATGCAACAATCCAGGCCGGGAGAAACACCGTGACACCAGAACAATTCATCACAAAGTGGAAGGCGGTCGAGCTCAACGAGCGATCGGCGGCGCAGTCCCATTTCAACGACCTTTGCCGGATGCTCGACGAGCCGGGTCCGACCGACGCCGATCCCAAGGGCGACTGGTATTGCTTCGAGCGCGGCGCTACCAAGACCACGGGCGGCGATGGGTGGGCCGACGTCTGGAAACGCGGTCACTTTGGCTGGGAATACAAAGGCAAGCGCAAGGACCTCAACCAGGCCTTCGCCCAGCTCCAGCAATACGCGCTGGCGCTGGAGAACCCGCCGCTTCTGGTGGTCTGCGATCTGGACATCTTCCGCATCCACACCAATTGGACCAACAGCGCCTCCGAGACCCATGTTTTCGCGCTCGACGACCTCCGGGATCCAACGGTTCGCCAGAAGCTGAAATGGGTCCTGTCCGATCCCGAACGGCTCAAGCCCGGCAAGACACGGCAAGACCTGACCCAGGATGCCGCGGCCGAGTTCGCCAAGCTGGCGCAGCGCTTGCGTGACTGTGGCCACCATCCCGTGACGGTGGCCCACTTCGTCAACCGCATGATCTTTTGCATGTTTGCCGAAGACGTCAATTTGCTGCCCGACAGGTTGTTCAGCCACATGCTGAAAAGCGCCGTCGACCGGCCGGAGGTGTTCCAGGCCCGCGCGGCCGAGCTGTTCGCCGCCATGAAGTCCGGCGGCGAGGCGGCGTGGAAACCCATCGCCTGGTTCAACGGCGGCCTGTTTGACGACGCCACCGCCCTGCCGCTCGACCGGGACGACATCGCCTTGGCCATCAAGGCGGCCGACCTGGATTGGGCGGAAATCGACCCCTCGATTCTTGGAACCCTGTTCGAGCGCGGCCTGGACCCCGACAAGAGATCCCAGCTCGGTGCCCACTACACCGATCGCTCGAAGATCATGATGATCATCGAGCCGGTGATCATCCGGCCATGGCTTGAGGAATGGGGCACGGCCAAAGCCGAGATCGCCCGCCAGATGGAAGCCGCGGCGGTGGCCAGAGCCCGGCGGCCGGCGACGCAATCCGAGGCCAAGAAGGTCTACGCCGCCGCCCGGCGCGCCGAGGAGACGGCCCTGCGGGCGGCGCGCCAGGTCTTCACCGCCTTCATCGAGAAGCTCAAGGCGTTCCGGGTGCTCGACCCGGCCTGCGGCTCGGGCAATTTCCTCTATCTCGCGCTGCTGGCGCTGAAGGACATCGAGCACCGGGCGGCCATCGAAGCCGAGGCGATGGGCCTGGACCGGCCGGCGCCATCCGTCGGCCCGGCCTCCGTCCTCGGCATCGAAATCAACACCTATGCCGCCGAGCTGGCGCGGGTATCGGTGTGGATCGGCGAGATCCAATGGATGCTCCGCAACGGCTTCGGCGTTTCGCGCAATCCGATCCTGAAGCCCCTCGACAACATCGAGTGCCGGGATGCCATCAGGAACCCCGACAACACGGCGGCGCCATGGCCGAGGGCCGACGTGATCGTCAGCAACCCGCCCTATCTCGGCGCCAAGCTGATGTATCGCAAGATCGGGAAGCCGGAAACCCAGGCCATCCGAGCGATCTACAAGGGGCGGCTTCCGGGCTTCACCGACCTGGTATGCTATTGGCTGGAGAACGCGCGGGCGTTGATCGAGGCCGGTGAATTGACCAGGGCCGGGATGGTCACCACCAACTCCATCCGCAAGAACACCAACCTTCCGGTCATGCATCGGATCCTGGCGACGACGCGCTTCTATGAGGCTTGGCCGGAACAGAAATGGACGCTAGACGGCGCGGCGGTCGACGTCTCCCTGTTTTGCTTCGGCCAAGCCGCCGGGCACGCCTGCCGACTGGACGGCGCCGACGTCCCGTTCATCAACCCCGACCTGACCAGCGGCCTCGATCTCACCAAGGCCGGCCCGCTGGCCGAGAACGCCGGCGGTGCCTTCCTCGGCATCCAGAAAAGCGGCCCGTTCGACGTGCCCGGCGCCACGGCGCGGGCATGGATGGCCGAGCCGGCCAACCCCAACGGCCGCACCAATGCCGAGGTTTTGAAGCCCTACTGGAACGGCGACGACGTGACCGGCCGGCCGCGCGACATGTGGTTCATTGACCTACCCTTGAAGCTCGAAAAGGCCGAGGCGTCGCTGTTCAACAGCCCGTTCCACCACATCGCCACCACCCCGGACGAGGACGGCAAGCTGGTCGAGCAGTTGCGGGCGGAGCTGGAGGATCGAGCCGGGCCGCGGTGGTGGGAACCCCATTGGCCAAGGCCGGAAATGCGCTCACGCATCGTCGGCCTGCCGCGCTACATCGTCACTCCGGAGACGGCGGAGCACCGCTTGTTCGTCTGGCTGGCCTATCCCGTGCTGCCGGACAAGAACCTGATCGTCATTCCCCGGTCCGACGACCTGATGTTCGGCCTGCTGCACAGCAGGTTCCACGCCGCTTGGGCGCTCCGCAAGGGCTCCGACCTTCAAGACCGGCCGCGCTACACCCACACGACCACCTTCGCCACCTTCCCGTTCCCCGCGGGGATGACGCCGGCAGACGACGTGGCGGCAGCCAGGGCGCTCCCGACCGCGGCGGCGATCGAAGCCGCCGCCAAGCGGCTCGACGATCTGCGCAACGGCTACCTCTATCCGGCCAACCTGGTCACCTATCAGCCGGAGGTGGCCACCGGCTTCCCCAACCGCGCCATCCCCGTCAGCGAGGACGCAGCGGCCGCCTTGGCCGGGCGGACGCTCACCGGGCTCTACAACGACCCGCCCGATTGGCTGGTCGAAGCTCACCGCAAGTTGGATGAGGCCGTGGCGGCCGCCTACGGCTGGCCGGCCGCCATCGACCAGGACGAGGCCCTGGTTAAACTGTTTGACCTCAATCAGGAGCGGGTGGCTGCGGAGGCGGCGCGCCAACCTAGAAGACGACGAATCTAATATGAACTACTCCAACCAAGGCCGCTGAGCGTCCGTGGATGGAGTTTCGGCGGCAGGCAGACCAATGTCTGTGCTTGTCTCCGCCTGACGGGCCAGTTCCTGACCCGTTGACGCCAGATGCGTCAGAG
>JAJXWP010000027.1 GCA_021781575.1 Pseudomonadota bacterium | reverse complement strand
TCTCAGCCGCACCTCCCCCGCAAAAACGCCGCGGACGCCCTCGGCATAGTGCCACGCGCGCCTGAATTTCCTGAATCAGCGCGCCTTATCAATTGGTTGCCGAATCTCGGTGTTCAAGTTGGGTCAAACGACATAACAGTAGCCAATGGCAACAACTGGGCCACTTCAAATATATTTACTGTCGCTGGCGACATCATTACGGTTCTTGGCGATGCCGCGATCGTCGCCGGTGGCATTGCTGCTATAACCCCCGGCGGACAAGTTGCCGAGCCTCTGATTAATGGCTTGGGGGCAGCCACTACGTGGGCCGGCATGGCCGTAAGTCGTGCGGATGCCGTCAACAATTTTGTGTCTGGAGAGATTAATCCCATCACTAACGAAGTTAACAACGTCGCATCTACCCTCCAGAATATCGGCTCGACCATTTCAGCGGCAAGTAAAGTTGTTAATGACGTGGAGAATGCGATATCAGGTACTTTGCCGCTTCTCAACGATTTCATCAACAATGGCGGCTTGAGCTTTATTTCGACGGCAAATGCAGCTGAAACGGCGTTGGAAAACGGGCAAAGCGCTCTCGGCACGGATTTTCAGAACACGGGGGCGACGGCGCAAAATGTCTCAGCAACTGTATCGGACAATTCGGCAACGGTTTCCAGCAGCGATACCTCGGTGCCTGCGACGACGGCGACAATCAACGTCAGCAGCGATGGAAGCTCCACCGGCACATCCATAACGGGGAACAATGGTGGGCTGAGTACGACTGAGACCGACAGCGTCAATTCCGACGGCTCCCTGACGGATACAGTGCAAAATACGAGCTCAGCCATTTCCGTCAATTACACCCAGACCACCACAACACCGACCTCCGGTACCACAAGCGTCGCAATTTCGGGGCAAGGCGACGATACCGCGGTCAGCGATGCGAATGTGTGGCTGAACACCGGCACCGGGGCGACGCTTTCCGCCGCCGGCAACAACGAGCAGATTACCACCGGCGGCGGCACGGTCGACGTCAACGCCGGGACCGGCGACACGGTGAGCCTGTCGAACGGCACCCTGTGGCTGAACGGCAATGTCGGCGTCGGCACGGTGGGCACGGGCTTCGCCGGCATCGCGCTGGACGGCACCGGCAACACTTCAGCGGCGGCGACCCGGCGCGGCCGGGATGGATCGCCACGCCGACGCAGCTGCCGCATGCGGCGTAGGCGCGGCGAGCCCGCCCGCCCCGGCTGCCGAGGGATCTCGCGGGGCGGAAGATCCCTCGCAGCCGCAAGGGGCGACAAGGCGGGTCTCACATGTTGCGGTGCTGTCCGGTCTGCTGCGACACCTTGCCCAGTGCCTCGCCGGCCGTCGGCCTGTCCTGCGTACGCGTCGCCAGGTCACCCAGGGTGACCACGCCGACCAGCCGCTTATCGCGGTTCAGCACCGGCAGCCGCCTGATCTGCTTCTCGCCCATGAGGGAACAGGCCTCCTGGGTGTCCTGGTCCTCGAAGCAATAGGCCACCTGCGGCGACATGGCTTCCCGAACCTTTGCCGAATTGGGGTCCTTGCCGTCGGCGACCGCCCGCAGCGTGATGTCGCGGTCGGTCACGGCGCCGACCAGGCGGTCGTTCTCGCCCACCGGCAAAAAGCCGGAATCCGCCTGGCGCATGAGCACGGCGGCCTCCCGCAAAGTGGTGTCCGGACTGACGATGGCGACGTCGCGGGACATGACTTCTCTCACTTGCATGGCCACATTCCTCCTTGAGTCTAGGTCCGGTAAACAGCCGTCATGGCCGACCGTTCCCGTCGTCGCAGAAATGGCGGAGGTCGCCGAACAGTTCGGCGTTGCCGATCACCCGGGGCACCTTGTTCTGACCGCCCAGGCGGCCACGCCGGCGCATCCAGCGGCTGAAGGTGCCCGGAGGAACCAACTGCACGCGAGGCGGCAGAAGGCCGAAGTCGCCGGCACGAAGATCGCGATAGTCCAAGTTGGCGCGCCGCAGGCGGCTGTCCACCTCGGCGGCGAAAGCGGCGGCGAAGGACGGGTCTGTCGGCGCCGCCATCGACAGCTCGGCGATCACCAGATGGCGCCCGGCCCGTTGCTCGGCGTCGGGAAACACCGGGCCGACGGAAAAGTCGGTCAGCTCGACCCGCAGCGCCTCGGCCGCCCCGGCCACCGCCTGATCGATCTGTTCGCCGCTCAAATGTTCGCCGAAGGCCGACAGAAAATAAGAGGTGCGGCCGGTGATCAGCAGACGCGGCCAGTCACCCTCGACGAATCTGATGGTATCGTCGAGCATATAGGCCCACAGGCCGGCACAGCTGCTGAGCACCACCACATAGTCGACACCGGTTTCGATGGTGCCGACCCAATGGCGGGTCGGAGCGGCGGCCGGCAGCTCCTCGACCGGCACGAACTCGAAGAACAGGCCATTGTCGAGGATCAGGCGCATGCCCTCCCCGTATCCCCGATCGGCGACGGCGATGAATCCCTCGCTGGCGGCGTAGACCTCGCGCAGGTCGACGCCAGTGCCTTCCAGGATACGCTGGAAATGGCCGCGGTAAGGACGGAAGTCGACCCCGCCGTGGACGATCAGTTCGAGACGCGGATAAAAGGCGGAAAGCCGCCGGCCGCGGGAAGGATCGAGCGACATCAGCTTGTCGAGGAACAGCTGCAGCCAGTTGGCGGTGCCGCTGACGGCGCGGATATCCTGGTCGAGCGAGGCCCGGGCCATGATGTCGGTCTTGCCGTCCCAGTCGCTCATCAGCGCCACCTGCCGCGGCGGATAGGAAAACGGCAGCGCCCACCAGGGGACTTCGCGGAAGGCGATGCCGCTCAGATCGCCGCGCCAGGCGCCGCCGGGCTCGGCCACCAGGTCGGTGCTGCCGCCCAGCATCAGGGTCTTGCCGCCGAAGACGCGGCTTCGGGGACAGGCGGCCAGGTGGTGGACCAGCACGTCGAGGGCGGCGCGGCGGTTGGCGGCGATCATTGCGCGGCTGACCGGGATATGCTTGGAGACGCCGGATGCGGTGCCGGAGGTCACGGCGAAATAGGGGATCGTCCCGGGCCAGGTGCAGTTGCTCAGCCGCGGATAGGCGGACCGCCAGTATTCCTCGTCCAACTGGCGGAAGCGCCGCAACGGCACCCGCTGCTGGAACTGGGCGACGCTGCGGATCCCGTCGAAACGGTGGCGGCGGCCGAACTCGGTGGCGGCCGCCTTGGCCAGCAATGCCATCAGCTGGCGCTGCTGGGCGGCCCGGGGATCCTGGCGGGCCAATTGCCGCCGCCGCCACATGGCATAGGCGGCCAACAGGGGGGTGGCGTCGAGCATCGTCAGCTCCCGGGGCGAAGGACGGTCACCAGGGGGAACATCCGCGCCACCGTCTCGGGCCGCAGCGGCAATTGCACATAGCGGTCGGCCCGCCACAGGTCCAACTGGTCGAGGAAACTCGCGCTGCCCAGCCAGCCGTCCTGCCCGCCGACCAGAACGGCGTAGGTGGCGTCGGGATCGGACAGGTCGGCGATGATGCGGGCGGTGCTGCCGTAGTGCGGATGGTGGCGCCCGGCCGCCGCCCCGTGCGACGATTTCATCACCGTCTCGTTGCCGCCCGGCCAAGGGATGTCGGCGAAGCGGAACAGCCATCCGATCACCGGCAGGCTGGCCAGCAGATGGGGCAGCCGCAGACGGTGGCGGCGCCCCCAGGGCAGCGGGCGGCGAAGGCCGCGGGCGGTGTCGACGAAGGCTTGGCGGACCAGTTGCTTCGCCCTGGCGCGGGCCATGCGGCGGAAGCGGCCGCGGATGATGGCCGGCGGATCCCAGGTCGCCGCCAGCCTTCGCCGCATGTTGCTGCCCTCCAGCCGGCGCAGCAGGTGGTAGGTCAGCAGCTCGTAAGCGGTGGCGCCCACCGAGTCGGTGTCGTAGCCGCCGTCCCAGTCGGCCAGCATCCGCCGCACCGCGTCCCATCGTCCGGCTTCGGGGCCGAGCAGTCGCAGCAGCCAGTGCCGCATTTCCAGCGCCGGCGCACAGAAGACGTCCCGTTGCAACCGCGCCAGGTCATCCACGGTGACCCTGCCCCCCTGCCGCAGCAACGCCATCATCCGCTGTTCGCGGTAAGGTGGCGAATGAAAATGGGTGACCGCCACCGGGGCGTCGTCCGGCGGCAGGTTGGCGGAAACCAGGAAGCCTTCCGGCGGGTCGAAGTCGCGGGGCAGCTCCCCGGCCCCCACCAGCCGGCTCCAATATTGTCCGTCCTCGGCCGACGACAGGAGATCGGCCGGCGCGGCGGGCGGCCGGTTGGGCAGCGCCACGGCGAGACAGCGGCCGATATGGCCGTCGGCGTCGCCATAGAGAAAGATCTCGCCGGGAACGGCGAAACCGGCCGCCGCCTCGACGAACTCGGCCCAATTGCCGGCCCGGTTCAGCCGCAGCATGGCGGTGAATTCGTCGCTCGGCCGGTGGCCCATCCAGCGCAGCGCCACCGGCTTGGCCAGGTTGGGCAACAGCAGGGCGTCGGAGATCAGCGGGCCGAGGCGGGTGTCGCGCAGAATGATGCGCCTTGGGCCGATCCAGCGCACCGGCACCATCTCCTCGCGCTCCGATACGTCTTCTCCTTGCGCATCGAACAGATCGGTGGAGGCCGCCTGCAGGCTGGTCCCGGTCCAGCCGATGCGGCGGTTGCGGCCCAGGGCGACGAAGGGCAGGCCGGGAACCATCAGACCGACCGCCTGCAGCGACGGCGAGCGGAAACCGGCCAGCAGCCAGAAGTTCGGCAGCAGGAAGTCGAGATGGGGATCGCCGGCGACGATCGCGCCCGTTCCGCCGCTGCGATGGCCGGCGACGGCGACGGCATTGCTGCCCGAATGGCTGAAGCCGGTGGCCAGATCGGCCATCTCCTCGGCATCGGGCATGGCAACCCCTTCGACCAGCTGCGCCCAGACGTCGTTCCAGTCGGGCGTGCCGTAGAGCTTGAGCGCGCCCAGCAGCATTTTCCAGTTCATGTCGGCAGCGGCGAGGCGGCCGAGGCCGAGCACATCGGCCAGGCTCCAGGGCCGGGGCGGCGCGCCCAAAGCGACCAGGTCGGGTGGCGGCGAAGCGTTCTCCACCACATGATTGATGCCGGCGACGAATCCTTCCAGCCAGGACCGCGTCTCCTCGGGCAGCCGGGCGGCAATGGCCGGAACGGCCCGGCAGAGCCCCAGGATACGCAGGCCGCGATCGATCGGCAGCGCCGCCGGCCCCAGCAATTCGGCGATCCGCCCTTGGCTGACGCGCCGCATCAGGTCCATCTGCGTCAGCCGCAAATGGGCGTGGACCACCCCCAGGGCGACGCAAAGGTCGTGGTCGCTGCCGGCTTCGATGAAGGGAATGTGGTTGGCATTCCACCGCACCACCACCGGTTCGGCCACCGGCAGGCCGGCCTTGGGAAGCTGCGATAGCCGCTGTTCGACCGACAGGGTAGCGGCGCGGTGGCATCTCGCGGCCAGGGCGAACAGCCGCAGCACCTGGCCGCAGCTGCCCGGCACCGCAGCCGCCAGTTCGGCAATCCGTGCCAAGGTCGCCTGGACGTTCTGCATCGAGGCTCCGGTTCCACCCTAAGCGTTGGTTCGGAAATGACGCAGCCATTTCCGAACGGGGTCTAACCTCGCCGAGCCCCTACGCTATCACGAAGCCGTCGCCATGCCGAATCTCCAGGCGGCGACGAGGCCGGTCAGCCGGTGCTCCAGGCCCTCGGCCGCCGCATGCCGGCGATCTTGCAGGCCTGCTGGACATAGCCGTAGGGGAAAAGTTCGAACAGCCGGTTGCGATCGGCGCCGGCGGTTTGCGCCAGATGCTTGATGACATGCCGGGCATCGGGAGCGACCTGGCGGTCTTCCAGATAGGTCCGCATGAACCGCAAGACCCGCCAATGCTCATCGGTCAGGGCGATCCCTTCCCGCCCGGCAAGTTCCTCGGCCACCTGATCCGTCCAGTCGTCCGGATTGATGAGGTAACCTTCGCTGTCTGTGGCCACCATGGCTTCCTCTAATCAATTTCCAGTTGAGTTAGCATGGCCGTTGCCGGCTTCGCGCCGCCTTGACGATGATCAAGCCGGCCTGGCTGCCCGTTTGACGCCGACACCACGAGGGCCGGCGGCCGATCGGTTGGATTTCAGCTGGTCTTGATCGACCTGGAATTCAAGCACTGACCTCGGCCGGGAATCCCATCGGCAAGTCGGAGCCGTCATATCGGCCGATCCACTTTCCGGCTATCGCCGGCCGCGGCACTCCCATCGTTATTTCAACGTGTTAGATCCGATGACGACGAAACCGTAAGAGGTTGTTATAAAGCGTTTACATCTTTTAGTTGGCATAAACTTACGCCTTTCGGTAGTATTCCCTAGCCGCCGATGACGGCGGAACAGGCATTGACCATCATGGCTGGCGAAATGGATGCCCATCTCGACCAGCATTTCCTCCGCTTGTTCAAGGCCATGTTGTTCGAGGCCGTGGCATGAAACATCAGGTCGCAATCGTCGATGCAAATGCGCAGCATCGCGAGGCTGTGGCCGATGCGTTACTGTCGTTTTACACGGTTCACCCCTACGACAGTTCGGTGAACGCGATCACCGGAATGCTGCTTTCACCACCCAATCTGATTCTCGTCGGTCAACGAGTGGGCACCAGCAGCGGCGCGACCTTTATCAAGGAGTTGCGCAGGGAACGGTCCCTGTCGGCACTTCCATTCATTTTCATCATCGATAATGAGGACTTCCGCACCGTCGACCTGATCCGCGACCTGGGCATCACCGATTATCTGGTCAAGCCCTACCATCGCAGCGCGCTGATCAACGCCATCTCAAAACAGCTCAACGGCCGGATCGAGCGCTCTTGGCAGGACCTGCCGGCCTCCCAGCGCAAAGCGCTGGAGGGATCGCTCACCGCCTTCAACAGCGTCGCCGACGAAATCGCCAGCGGCAATCCGCTGCCGCTCCGCACCATCACAGAGTCCTGCAGCGCCATCGTCGACGTGGTCAACAAGGAGGAATTTGGTTTTCTCTTCCACAAGATCAAAGACCACGACAACTTCACCTATGTCCATTCGCTTCGTTATTCGACCTTCATATCGCTGTTCGGCAAGGCCATCGGCCTGCCGAAAGAACAGCAGGTGCTGATCGCTACCGGCGGCATGATGCATGACATCGGCAAGATGACCATCCCTCGCGCCTTGCTCAACAAAGAGGGCCGGCTGACCCCCAGTGAAACGAAACTGATGCATAGTCATGTGACAACCTCGCAAAAGCTTCTGTCGACCAACGAATCGATTCCGAAAGGAGTCGCCACCATCGTCACCCACCACCACGAACGGTTGGACGGATCCGGTTATCCCCGCGGGCTGAGGGCGCCGGAGTTGAACCAGCTGGCTCGCATGGCGGCAATCATCGACGTCTTCTGCGCGCTGACCGATCGCCGCCCCTACAAGCGGGCGCTGGCGGCACATGTGGCGTTCGAGACGATGGCGACGGAAATGCAATGCCAACTCGATCAGGAACTGCTGCACCGGCTGAAGGAAATCCTCCTCGATTCGGCCGACACCGCCGGCGCCCCCCCGCCTGCTTGATTGGTTGGCTGGCGCAACGGAGAGAAGGGCGGGGAGGGGAAGGAGCGCTGTCTAAGGCGGGACGGGTGAAGCGGATTCGGCTGCCGGCCGAATTTCGCCGGGGGATTTCCAAGATTGTGCTATGTGGCTCCATGCGTTTCTGAGGTCAAAATCCGGGAAGCTCCGCCTCGCCCGGTGAGAGTGATCCGCGAAAGCGTGAAGATCCTGGCGACACATTCCCGAATCGGCCGGCCGGTTGACGGCATGGAGCCGGAATTTCGTGATTGGCTCATCGAGTTCGGCGATGGGCGTTATCATTATTGACGGGTGCGATGTGGTCGTTCTGGCCGTTCATCACACCAAGGAAGCGGGTTTCTGAAGCGCGGTGGGCATGTGCCATATCGGCAACGCAGCAATCTGTGGCCTGGGCGCAATCCGCCCCATACCGCTCACTCATCCGCCCAGATCGCCAAGGACCAGGCCTGCCGCCGGTATGACGCCGAGAATATCGGGAAGATGAGTAATTTCCCCCGGGTCGACCTGGTGATTGCCATTGACGTCGGCGCTGCCGAACAGGGAGGTCGCCGGCACGAAGGCACCGACGGCGCCTTTCACCGAACCGAAGAACCAATATTCCGCATTTCCGGAATCATCCCGGCCCATGAAGGTCAGGTGCTCACCCTCGGTGATCCCGCCCATTCCTCCTCTGAGGGCGGTGATGGCAACGCCATGGGTGTCGGCGACCACATAGGCCTTGTTCGCCGCCTGGGCCACGGCTGCAGCCGACCCATCGCCGACATTTCCGATATTGACGACGTAGAGATTGCCGGCGGCGAAGTTCAGCGCATGGCCGTCGACCGGGATCTGGGTGCCATCGAGAAAAATCAGCCTTGCCGCGCCAGTTGCCATTCCATCTCTCCGGGCGAAATATTTCATACCGGTTCTTGGACAACATCAAACCGGCCGATCGGTTTCCCGCGGCTTGCGGGAGGCTGCCGTGCCGGCGGCGCGATATCGAGCAGGGTGCCGTCGATAGCGAGGAACAGGGCCCAGGCTTCCCCGTCAGTCGGCAACGGCGCGAAGTCTTGCATGTCCCTTACCGCTATGGAGAGTTGGCGATTGCTGCGGCACCTTGGCGAATTGCCGTTCGATATGACGGCGTTTGCGCATGCGGGCGGCATCCATCAGCATGCGCCCCGCCCAGAAGTATATGTTGTGTTCCTTGACCATCTCGCGCATCAGCTTCATCCGCTCGCGCCGCTGGTCGGCCGGCATGGACAGGCCCCGGTGAATCGCCTCGGCCATGCCGGCAATGTCGTAAGGATTGACGATCAGGCCTTCCAGCAACTCGCGCGAGGCGCCGGCGAAGGTCGACAGCACCAGCACACCGTCCTCGTCGTCACGGGCGGCGACGAACTCCTTGGCGACCAGGTTCATGCCGTCGTGCAGGCTCGACACCAGGCACAGGTCGGCGGCCCGCAGCAGGGCGAAGACCTCGGCCGGTTCGTGGTGCTTGGCCACCAGGATGATCGGCTGCCAGCCGTCGCGGCCGAAACGGAGATTGATTGCTTCGGCGACGGCTTCCGCCTCTTCCTGGGTCGCATGGTAGGCGGCAAGCCGGCCACGGGTTGGCGCGGCTACCTGGAGCAGGGTGAATCGGCCCAGCCACTCGGGATGGGTTTCCAGCAGGCTTTCCACGGCGCGGAATCGGTCGGCGATGCCTTTGGTGTAGTCGAACCGCTCGACACCGACGGCCAGGCGAATCTCAGGCGACAGGTGGAAGCCACGGCGCACCGACTCGCGGCACTCGGCAACCGGCACCTGGCCGGCCATAGCGGCGGGCGGCCATTCGATCGAGATCGGGTAGGGGCGGATCAGCGTCGTACCGCCGCAGGTGCCGATGGTGCTGTGCTCCCGATCGATATGGCATTCCAGGAAACGGTCGACCGAAGCCAGGAAGTTGATGCAATGGAACTGGGTGTGGAAGCCGAGGATTGAACTGCCCAACAGCCCGTTAAGGATCTCTTCCTTCCACGGGCAGATGCTGAACATCTCGGGATTCGGCCAGGGAATGTGCCAGAAAGTCACGATGGTGGCGTCGGGCAGGCGCTCGCGGATCATCCGGGGAAGCAGGGCGAAGTGGTAATCCTGCACCAGCACCACCGGATTGGGCATCCGCGCTTCCGCCACCACGGCATCGGCGAATTTCCGGTTGACCGCCACATATTGCTCCCAGTCGGATGCCCGGAAGGTCGGCCGCACGAAGGCGATGTGGCAGAGCGGCCAAAGGCCTTCGTTGGCAAAGCCATAGTAATAGCCGTCCTGCTCCTCGTCGGACAGCCAGAGGCGGCGCAAGGTGTAGCTCGGCGCGTCAGGGGGCACCGGCAGATGGTCGCCATCGTCGGCGGTCATGCGGTCGGCCGTTCCACTGCCATGCGCCACCCAGGTGCCGCCGCAGGCCTGCATGATCGGTTCCAGCGCCGTGACCAGGCCGCTGGCCGGCCGCTGAAGGACGACGTGGCTGCCCTGGAGGTTGTGGATATAAGGCTCCCGGTTGGACACCACCAGCAGGTCGGCTTCCGGCAATTTGCTGCGCAACAGGCCGCGCAGCCGGTCAGCCGTCCAGCCACTGCGGGCTTCTTCGGCAAGGGCGGTCGAAAGATCGAGGTCACGCAGCATCTTGCGCATTTCACGGACCATCGGGACGACCTCGGGGGCCATCCCGGCCTCCCCATCCTCGCTCTCGCAGGCCACCGACAAGCCGCGGCGCACCGAGCTCAGCCAACGGCGCAGCGTCAGCCGGGCGACCAGCGCGGTGACGGCGGCCGCGGCAATGGCCAGTACGGCGAGAAAGCCGGCAAGATAGCCTTCGATCCGCGCGCCCCGCCGATGAATGAAGCTGAGGTCGTGGAGAATGACCAGCGAACCCATGGGGCGGCCGGCGGCGCTGATGGCGAAGGCGGAGACCAGCACCGGCCCGCCCGTCAGATGCTCGATGGAAAACTCCGGCACGCCCTCGGGGGCCGGCGGGCAGCCCAGGCTGCGCGGCCATTCGGCGGAGCGGTGGGTCAGTCGCCCGTCGGTCGTGCAAAGGGCCAGCGCCAGCAGCCGCTTGTCCTGGGAAATGCGCTGGAACAGCAGGTCTATCGTATGGTCTGCCGCCTGATCGGTGGTGGCCCCCGCCAGCCCGGCAACCGTGTCGGCGATCGAGGCGAACACCAGCTGCGAGCGCTCTTCCACGTCGGCTCGCAGCCAGCCCTCGATCAGGTCACCGGCCAACGGGGCGAACATCCAGGAGACCAGGCCCAACACCACCAGCAAGGGCAGAATGAACCTTAACGCCAATCGCATGCCGTGCTCCCTTCGCTATGCCAGGTCGCAAGCCAACAAAAGCCAGGGCGAGAAACGGATCCTTCCGGGTTTCGTCGAAGGTCCCAAGGAACACCTCGCTATCCTAATCGTTTTTCTCGATTCATTTAATGCGAAAATACGATTATGATGCAGAGGTCTCAAATTTTAGGAAATAGACCGGTTGCCACTGGACATCCGGCTTGGTCCCTGTGGAGACCGGCCGGCAACTGTCAGGTGCGGACAGTGGCAGCGTGGGTGCCAGGGGGCTGACCTATGCGCTCCGCCGCCCCCGCCAGGCCGCCATCCAATATGGAATTTGATCCGCCGGCATCGGCCGCGCGATCGCGAATCCTTGACCCAACTCACAGCCCAAACGCTGCAGGGCCTTGCCATGCGCCTCGGTTTCCACTCCCTCGGCAATCGGCCGGCGGCGGAAGGATTCGGCCAAACCGATGATCCCCTGAAGAATGGCGAGGTCATCCGGGTCGTCCAGCATGCCGTAGACGAAGCTGCGGTCGATCTTGATCGTCTGCGCCGGCAACCGCTTGAGATAAGTCAGCGAGGAATAGCCGGTGCCGAAATCATCCAAGGCGAAGCTCACGCCCATATCCAGGCAGGCGGCCATGATCCGCGACACCTCGTCAATATCATCAAGCGCGGCGCTTTCGAGGATCTCAAGCTCGAGCTGATGAGCGACATCGGGATGCTGAGACAGCGCAATCTTGAGTTTCTCAGGGAATCCCGATGACTGCAGTTGCCGACCAGCCAGATTGACGCTGACCGGCAAGTCGAGACCTGCCGATCGCCACGAGTCCATTTGCTGCAGTGCCGCTTCTATTGTCCAGTCACCGATCGATACAATCAGGTCGTGGGTTTCGATCAGCGGCAAGAACTTGTGCGGGGATAACAGCCCCTGTTCCGGATGCTGCCAGCGGATCAGCGCCTCGGCGCCGACCACCTCACCGCTGCGCATGTTCACCTTCGGCTGGTAATAGAGGGCGAAATTGCGGGCCGCCAGCGCCTCACGAATTCGCTCGATGCAGTGATGGCGGTTGCGCAGCACCCGAGCATATTCATTGTCGAAGACCTGGTAGCAGTTCTTCCCGCCCTGCTTGGCCAGGTACATGGCCTGGTCGGCCTGACGCATGAGTTGATCCGCGGTGATATCCTCGTCCCGCGCGAAAAAGCTGATCCCGAGGCTGGCCGAGACCCGCAGGTTCAACCGGTCGATCATGACCGGCGAGGCGGCAGTCTGCAGCAGGCGCTCGATGATCGGCGTGCTGGCCTCGCGATCCTTCAAATCCAGCAGCACCGCGACGAATTCGTCGCCGCCCAGGCGGGCAAGAGTATCGCCTTCGCGCAAAGCCCGTTCCATGCGTCCGGCCAATGCGATGAGCAACCGGTCGCCGGTCACGTGACCGTGCGCATCGTTGATCGCCTTGAAGCCGTCGAGGTCGATATAGACCACCGCCACCAGCGTCTGCCGCCGCTCGGAAAGAACCATCGCCTGTTGCAGGCGATCCGCCAGCAACACCCGATTGGGCAGGCCGGTGAGGGCATCGTGGTGAGCCAGGTAGTCGAGTTGCGCCTGGGTGCTCTTCAACGGACTGATGTCCTGCATGACCCCGACGATGCCCCCCGGAACCCCGTCGCGGGTAAAGAACACCGCCTTGCTGAACAGCACGTCATGCTCCGTGCCGTCGGCGAAACGAACCTTCGCTTCGTAGCTCTGCACATAATGCCCGGCGAGCATCCTGCGGTCGGCCTCCTCATAGATTGAGGCGAGGTCCGGCGGCGCGATGTCGCTGGGCAGAGCCCCCACCACGCGTTCGCGGGGGATTCCGATATAGGCTTCGAAAGCCCGGTTGCAGCCGAGGTAGCGGCCTTCGGCATCCTTGAAGAAAACGGGATTGGGAATGGTCTCGATCAGCTGGCGAATGAATTCGATCTGATCCTGCAGGTTCTTCTGGGCCTGCCCGAGGTCGTCGATTCGGCGGCGTAGTTCGGGGTAGTAGCTCTTGTGGAAAGAACGCTCGCCAAGACCGATCACGCATCGGCGCTGGCCTTCCCAATCGGCATCGTTGTTCGGGGGAATCGGCGTGCGGGTGTCAGAGCGCTTCTTCATAGATGACCTGAACGTCCCGCCGGTTGGCTCGGCGCGGATTGGTGAAGATGCAGGGATCCTGCACGGCAAACCGCGCAAGATCGTCGATGTCGCCATTGCGAACGCCCCGCGCCCCGAGCCCATCGCGTACGCCGCAAGCCAATCTGAACTGGCGTACCCAGTCGATCAGGGCATCGCGACGCCGCGGCCCGGCCATGCCACGCAGGTCGATGCCAAGGATCTCCGCTATCGTGTCATATCGGTCGGCGGCATCCGGGTAGTTGAAGCGGATCACATGCTCGAGCATCAGGGCGTTGGCTTCGCCATGCGGCCGGTCAAGGAAACCGCCGAGACTGTGCGAAGTCGCGTGGACGGCACCGAGACTGGCGTTGGAGAAGGCCAATCCGGCCTGCAGGCTGGCCAGCATCATCTGCTCGCGGTGCGCCAGATCACCGGGTTCATCTATGGCGGCCCCAAGATTGTCGCGGATCAAGCGGATCGCCGCTAACGCGTGGACATCGACCACCGGCGAGCTTGCCGTCGACACGAAGGCCTCGATCGCGTGCACCATCGCATCGATTCCGGTACAGGCGGTCAGGTAGGGGTCCATGGTCAGCGTGGTTTGCGGATCGACCAGGGCCACGTCCGGAACCACCGCCTTGCTGATGATTGCGATCTTCACCCGGCGGGCCAGATCGTTGATGACGCAAAATTGCGATACATCGGCCGATGTGCCGGCCGTCGTCGGAATACAGATCAGCGGCGGCGTCGGCACTTCGATCTTGTCGATACCCTCATACGCCAGAATGTCGCTGCCGTTCGTCGCCATGATCCCGATGCCCTTGGCGCAGTCGATCACGCTGCCGCCGCCGACGGCAACGATGACGTCGCAGCCGCGGGAACAAAACAGCTCGGTGCCGGCACGCACCTCGCTGTCGCGGGGGTTGGCCGTGATGTCCTGAAAGACCTCGCTGGTCAGGCCGGCAGCCTCAAGCGCGGTCCGAACGTCGTTCAGCCACCCGGCCGCGGCGACACCGGCATCGGTAACCAGCAAGACATGGCGGGCCCCGAAATTGCGGGCATACTGGCCAACACGGCAGCGCGCGTTGAGGCCGAAGATGAATTCCGGTGCGACGAACTTGCGCTCTTCATATCGAGGCATTGCTTACGCTCACGGCCTGGCCACGAGAAGGCGATATTGAACAACGGTAACACGCACGGACGGCGAGAGATATTTTTTCCGTCTCAAGGGATCAGGACGCCTTTTCCACAACATCCGGTGTAGCAATTCGGCGCAAGGCCCGCTATTGGACTTCAGTGCTGCTCAACTGGACGGCCATATTTCGGTGCGAGACCGTAGCCGTGATCCGCTTCCGCTCGGCAACCAATGTCATCACGCACCGCGTCTTTGGAACGCGCGACAGTGTAAGGCGTCACGCGTTCCAGCGCAGGGCCAGCCGGCCCTCTGCATTCGACGGGGCTTGCACCGCTGTCGCAGAGGACGGAATATCCGGGCCGACGAACTGAACCTCGCTGATGTCATGGCCCCCCATCCCGACCCGCTCCGGAAAAATCGCAAAGTGGTGCTGATCACCGGCTGTTCGAGCGGTATTGGCGCGGCCTTGGCCGAGGAATTTCATCGGCTCGGCCATGTCGTCTATGCGACGGCACGCAAGGCGGATGACCTCGCTCCTCTCGCAGAAAAAGGTATGCGCACGCTGGTTCTCGATATTACCGAGCCGGCCGGCATCGACGCCGCCATCGTCACCATCGGTGCCGAACAGAACGGCCTCGACATCTTAATCAACAATGCCGGCTTTTCCGTGATGGGGCCGATGATCGAGGTCGGCAGCGATGATCTGCGGCGGCAGTTCGAGACCAATGTGATCGGGCCGATGGCCATGGTTCGGGCGGCCTTGCCGCTGTTGGAGCGACGGAAAGGATGCGTGGCCAATGTCGGCAGCATCATCGGGTTGGCGACGTTGCCGTTCCGCGGCGCCTATTCGGCCAGCAAGGCGGCGCTGCATGCCCTTTCCGACGCCCTGCGCATGGAGCTGAAGCCATTCGGCATTCGAGTGATTTCAGTCCAGCCGGGCGGGGTGCGGAGCCGGATCGCCGACAATGCAACAACGGCTCTCGCCCCCGTGTCGCGGTACGCCTCGATCCTCGATGCCCTGGAACGCGATCGTTTCATCTCGCAACAAGGGGCGATGCCGACCGAAATCTTCGCCCGATGTCTTGCCGAAAGGCTGCTTCAGCCGCAGACGCCGGCCGTCATCCGCATCGGATCGAATAGCACTCTCCTCCCGACACTGAAACGCATCCTCCCGCTTTCTTGGCTTGACCGGATGCTGGCCCATAAATTCGGCCTGGACAGGCTGCCCTAAGGGCCTATTCCGATGAGGATGGACCGCCTCTGCAAGAAACAGCCAAAGACAATTGGCGGGACATTGGGAGTGACGCACTCCTACCCTGACGACGGGCTGGTCACAGCCCGTTGCCCGTGATAGGTTACATGTAACTTATTTGGAGGTTGATCATGCCATCGGCATCGAGGCCCAAGCCCTCCCGCGTGAAGGTGCGGGAACATCGAGAACGCCTGCGGTCGCAGGGCCTTCGTCCAATTCAGATTTGGGTACCGGATGTGCGCTCGCCATCCTTCCGGTCGGAGGCACACCGCCAGTCCTTGGCCGTGGCGGTGAGCCCGCATGCCAGCGAGGATCAGGCGTTTATCGACGCAGTATCGGACTGGGGCGATGAATGAGGCGTGGCGACATCAGGACCGTCGCCGGCGGTAAGGATTACGCGGGCAAACCGCGCCCGGTTGTCATCGTGCAGGATGACAGCTTCGACGCTACCGACTCGATCACCGTCTGCGCCTTTACGACGGACGCAACCGAAGCGCCTCTGTTCCGCCTGCCCGTGGAGCCGAACGAGCGCAACGGGCTGCGCGCAGCTTGCCGGCTGATGGTGGACAAGATCACCACCGTCCCGAAGTCTAAGGTCGGCGCGCATGTCGGTCGCTTGGACGACGAGGACATCCTACGGCTCAATCAAGCGATCCTCGTGTTCCTTGGGCTGGCCGTGTCTCCGAGGACGCAACGGGAGGCTTAGACAGTGAGGGAACTGCTCTAGACCGCGCTCGCTACGCTCCGCTCGTCTGATGTCATACCACGCAAGTATCTTCACGCTCCGCTGCGAAGCGTGCTGTGGCGTAAAATTCGGCTATTCTTGTCTCGGGCTAGTCGCGCGATCCTGTCGGGATGTCCCAACCGCGTGCCCTTCACCGCAAAGACCGTCGCGACCATCCGCACCTGGACGTCCTGCCCGAGGATCTTTACGTCCAGTTGGAGCCGTGGCCCCGCATCGGCCGGCCACCGAAGCATGATGTTGCGACGTGGACCGTCACCGACGACTGAACAAGCGCGCCGCCGAAACCGACCTTCGGCTGAAGCGGCTCTATGACGCCATCGAATCGGGTGTGGCCGATCTGGGCGACCCGGCACTGAAAGACCGCATCGCCGGCCTGAAGGCGACTCGCGATCAGGCGCAGGCTGACGCCGAGCGTGCGCAGGTCTTGCTGGAAAGCTCCGGCCAGCAGGCGATCACGCCACAGATGGTGCGCAAGTTCGCCCGGACGGCGCGGGAGCGGATGCGGATCGAGGGTGGTGGCGACCGTCGCGACCATCTCCGTGCGCTCGCCCAGCGTGTCGAGGTTGCGGATAAGGAAGTCCGTATCATGGGATCGAAGGGCGATTTGCTCAGAACCCTTGCCGCTGGTGCGGGCGTAAAGCCGGCTACGCCCGACATTCGCAGTTCTGTTCTGAAGTGGCGGAGGGAGTGGGATTCGAACCCACGATACGCTTTTGACGTATACACACTTTCCAGGCGTGCGCCTTCGACCGCTCGGCCATCCCTCCGTCGGCCGCACCAGGCATCGGGGGTGCGGTCGGACGGCGAAAAATAGACGACCGATCCCGCCTTTGCAACCATTCCCGTCACCGACGGCGGTTGAAAACTGAAGCCGAATGTGGCAATTAGCATAGGACCTTGGTCGAATCGTCATTCGACGTCGGAACCGCCTGGGGGACACATGTTTTTCGGCCGCCTGTTGGGGTGGGCGCTGCTTGGCTTGGCCATGCTGATGGCATCCGGGGATGCCGTGCTGGCGCTGGGGCCCGGCGACCATGTGGGAATTGTTACCGGTGACGTGTGGATGTTGCTTGCCGGTCGCGCATTCGACCGCGCGTCTTTTCCTCCCTCGATCGGGTCGATCCTGATGGCCTGGCCGGCCTGGACGGTGATTGCCCCCATCGGCCTGGCCTTGTTGCTGGCCTGCCGGCGGCGGCGGCGGCGCTACCGTTTCCGCCGCATCGGCTGACATTCGCCCGGAACGCCAAGCGCGTCAATCATCGCCCATCTTGAGGGCGGCGAGGAAAGCCGACTGCGGGATTTCCACCTTGCCGAACTGCCGCATGCGCTTCTTACCCTCTTTCTGCTTCTCCAGCAGCTTGCGCTTGCGGGTGATATCACCGCCGTAGCATTTCGCCAGCACGTCCTTGCGCAAGGCCGACAAAGTCTCGCGGGCGACGATCCGCCCGCCGATCGCCGCCTGGATGGCAATCTGAAACATCTGCCGCGGGATCAGGTCCTTGAGGCGGCTGCAAATGGCCCGCCCGCGCGCTTCGGCCTGGCTCTTGTGGACGATGAAGGCAAGCGCGTCGACCGGCTCGGCATTGACCAGGATGGAGACCTTCACCAGATCGCTCTCCTGATAGTCGGCGATCTCATAATCGAAGCTGGCATAGCCGCGGCTGATGGATTTCAAGCGGTCGTAGAAGTCGAAGACGATCTCGTTGAGCGGCAGCCGGTAGACCACCATGGCACGGCTGCCGGCATAGGTGAGATCCAGTTGCACGCCGCGGCGTTCGGTGCACAGCTGCAGGATCGGCCCCAGGTATTCGTCAGGCACCATGATGGTGGCCTTGATCCACGGCTCCTCGATGCGATCAATCTTGGTCACCTCGGGCATGTCAGCCGGGTTGTGCAACTCGCGCAATTCGCCGTTGGTCATATGGATGCGATAGACCACCGAGGGAGCGGTGGTGATCAGGTCGAGATTGAACTCGCGTTCCAGCCGTTCCTGGACGATCTCCAGGTGCAACAGGCCGAGGAAGCCGCAGCGGAAGCCGAAGCCCAGCGCGGCCGAGGTCTCGGCCTCGTATTCGAAGCTGGCGTCGTTCAGCCTGAGCTTGGCCAGCGAGTCGCGCAGTTGCTCAAAATCGGCGGCGTCCACTGGGAAAAGGCCGCAGAACACCACCGGCACGTTCGGCTTGAAGCCTGGTAGCGGCCGTTCCGCCGGCCGGCGTTCGTCGGTGATGGTGTCACCCACCTGGCAGTCGGCCACCGCCTTGATGCCAGCCTGAAGAAAGCCCATTTCGCCCGGATAGAGGGCGTCGATCTGCACCATCTTGGGAGTGAAATAGCCCACCGAATCCACTTGGTAGCTGGCGTCGGTCGCCATCATGCGGATTTTCTGGCCCTTCCTGAGGATGCCGTTCTTCACCCGAACCAGAATGACCACACCGAGGTAGCTGTCGTACCAGCTGTCCACCAGCAAGGCCTGCAGCGGCAGGTCGGCGTCGCCTTGGGGCGCCGGCAGCCGCGTCACCAGCGCCTCCAGGACCTCGTCGATGCCCAGTCCGGTCTTCGCCGAGATCATCACGGCATGGGAGGTATCCAGGCCGATGACGTCCTCGATCTGCTGCTTGACCCGTTCGGGTTCGGCCGCCGGAAGATCGATCTTGTTGAGAACAGGGACGATCTCGTGATTGTTATCGATGGCCTGATAGACATTGGCCAGGGTCTGCGCTTCGACGCCCTGGCTGGCGTCGACCACCAGCAGCGAGCCCTCGCAGGCGGCCAGGGAGCGGCTGACCTCGTAGGCGAAGTCCACGTGGCCGGGAGTGTCCATCAGGTTCAGTTCGTAGGTTTCGCCGTCCTTGGCCTTGTAGGACAGACGAACGGTCTGCGCCTTGATGGTGATGCCGCGCTCGCGCTCGATATCCATGGAGTCGAGGATCTGGTCGCGCATCTCCCGTTCCTCGATTCCGCCGCATTTCTGGATCAGGCGGTCGGCAAGGGTCGACTTGCCGTGGTCGATATGGGCAATGATGGCGAAGTTGCGGATGTGCTTGAGCTCGGTCATCGGCGGAACATAGGGCACAAGCCGGCGGCGGGCAATGGTCGTCGCGCGCGATCACTCCGGACATGGCCGGAGGGCCGCCCGGGCGGAACTTCCGCAGGGCGGAGATGAAGAGTAGACTGCTTGGGCCAGACAGCGGGAGTAGCGCCATGAACCAGATCCAAGGCGCCGGCGACAAGAATGGGCCGGCCAAGCCGGCATCCGTCGACCCGGCGGCATTGGACATCGCCCATCGGCGCAACCGTCTGGCCGGCATCTGGGCGGCGGAGCTGCTCGGCTTGATCGGCCACGCGGCGCAGGACTACGTGCGCTCGGTCATGCACCTGGATCACGGCCAGGACGAGGCACATGGCGACGACCATGAAAAAGTCCTGGGCAAACTGGCCAAGGACTTGGCCGGGCGCGTCACCCGCGCCGAAATTCGCGAGATGATGAGCCATTTTCTGGCCGAGGCGCGTCGCCAGATCCGGCACGACCGGCGGGAATAGCCGTCCTTCGATACGGCCGCCCTGCTCAGGATGGGGCCCGGAAAAATTCAGTGGGGCACCTCGTCCTGAGGGGCGGCGCTTAGCGTCGCGTCTCGAAGGACGCAATGGTAACGACTACCCGCGCAGCACGCCTCCGGTCGCCCTGCCCACCGCATCCACCACTTTCGCCGCCACCGCTTCGATCTCGGCATCGGTCAAGGTCTTCTCCACCGGCTGCAAGGTGACCTGGATGGCCAGGCTCTTCTTGCCCTCGCCCACATGCGGCCCTTCATAAAGGTCGAACACCGAAACGTCGGAAATCAGCGCCTTGTCGGCGGCCTTGGCCGCCCTCACCACCGCATCGGCAGCGACCGAACGATCGACGACGAAGGCAAAGTCGCGGTCGATCGGCTGGAACGGCGAGACTTTCAGCAATGGCCTGGCCTTGGTCGCCTTCGCCTTGGGCAGCGGCACGGCGTCGAGGAATACCTCGAAGCCGACGGCCGGGCCCTTGAGATCGAACGCCGCCGCTATCCGCGGATGAATCTCGCCGAACCAGGCCACCGTCTTTGGGCCCAGCCTGAGACTCCCGGACCGCCCCGGATGGTACCAGGAGGGCGCCTCGGCAACCACCTGCAGTCCCTCGGCGGGGCCGCCGGCAGCAGCAATGGCGGCCAGGGCATCGGCCTTGGCGTCGAACGGATCGACGGCGCGCGTCGGTTGGCTCCAGTGACGGGGCGCCGTCCGCCCGGCGCGCAGGCCGGCCGCCATGGCATGCTGTTCGCCCGGCCGTTCGCCGTGGAATTGCGGACCCTGCTCGAACAGCGCGACATCCTTGACGCCGCGATCGGCATTGCGCCCGGCGGCGGCCAGCAGATTGGGCAGCAGGCTTGGCCGCATGGCGTCGAGATCGCTGGAGATGGGATTGGCCAGGTTGAGTTCGGGCTTGCCGCCGCCGAACAGGCCGGCCATGGCCGAGGGCAGGAACGACCAGGTGACCGTCTCCACCACGCCGCGGGCGGCCAGAGCGCGGCGCACCCATCCGGCCCGCCTCTGCTGCGCCGTCAGCACCGGGCGGGCGACCGCCGGTCGGGGCATGGACAGCGTCGGAATGGCATCATAGCCATGAACCCGGATCACTTCCTCGACCAGATCGTGCTCGGCGGTGATGTCGGCCCGCCAGGACGGCGGCACCACGGCGAAGGATTCGTCGCCGCCGCCGACCGTGCAGCCCAGGCCTTCGAGGATGCGCCGCATGTCGGCGGCCGGCACCTCGATGCCGCCCAGCTGGGCGACGCGCCGGGGGCGGAAGGTGATGGCTGGCCGCTCCGCCGGGAGCGCCCCGGCGATCACCGGCTGGGAGGCCTCACCGCCGCACAACTCGAGGATCATGCGGGTTGCCAGCTCCATGGCCGGAACGACGAAGGCCGGGTCCAAGCCCCGCTCGAAGCGGTAGCGGGCATCCGATTCGATGGCCAGCTTGCGGCCGGTGGCGGCGGTGCGCATGGGATCGAACAGTGCCACCTCGAGGAAGACCTCGGTGGTGTCGGCCGACACCCCCGTCGCCTCGCCGCCGATGACTCCGGCCAAGCCTTGCGGCCCGGCATCGTCGGCGATCACCGTCATGGTGTCGTCGAGCAGGTAGGTCTTGCCGTTCAACGCCGCCAGCCGCTCGCCAGGATGAGCCAGACGGGCATGGAGGTTGCCGGAGAGCTTGGCGGCATCGAACACGTGCAGCGGCCGGTCGAGGTCGATGGTCATGTAGTTGGTGATGTCGACCAGCGCCGAGATCGGCCGCAAACCGATGGCGGTCAGGCAATCCTTCAGCCATTGCGGGCTTTCACCGTTGCGCAAGCCGCGGAAACTGCGGCCGGCGAACATCGGGCAGGCCGCCGCCGTCTCGGGCGAAAGCCGCAGCGATACGTCGATCGGACTGGCGAAGGCTCCCTTCACCGGCTCGACGGCCAGTGGCTTGAGGCTGCCCAGGCCCGAGGCGGCGAGGTCCCGGGCGATGCCGCGTACGCCCAGGCAATCGGCACGGTTCGGGGTGATCGACACATCGAACACCGGATCGAGGTGGATGACGCTGGTCAGCGGTGCTCCGACCGGCGTGTCGACCGGCAGCTCGATGATGCCTTCGTGGTCCTCGCCCAGCTTGAGTTCGCGCCACGAGCACATCATGCCCTGTGACTCGACGCCGCGCACATTCCCTTTCTTCAGCGCCTCGCCGGTGGCCGGGATGACCACGCCGGGCTGGGCCAGCACCACCTTCAACCCGGCCCGGGCATTGGGCGCACCGCATACCACCTGCAGGGTCGCCTGCCCGGTCGCCACTTTGCACAGCCTGAGCCGATCGGCATTGGGGTGCCTGTCGGCCTCCAGCACGTGACCGACGATGAAGCCGCTCAAGCGCGCCGCCGGGTCGTCCACCGATTCCACCTCAAGTCCGAGCATGGTCAGGCGTTCGGCGATCTCGGCGACCGTGGCGGCGGTATCGAGATGGCGTTTCAGCCAGGACAGGGTGAATTTCATCGGGTCAGTCCCCCGGTCAGTGTCGGTACGTCCAAAGGCAGGAAGCCGTAGTGCTTCAGCCAGCGCAGGTCGGAATCGAAGAAGGTGCGAAGATCCGGAATACCGTATTTCAGCATGGCGATGCGCTCGATCCCCATGCCGAAGGCGAAGCCCTGGTACTCGTCGGGATCGATACCGCAGTTCTTCAGCACATTGGGATGCACCATGCCGCAGCCCAGGATCTCCAGCCAGTCCGCTCCGGCGCCGATCTTCAATTCCCCGCCGGCCCGCGAGCAGCCGATATCGACCTCGGCCGAAGGCTCGGTGAAGGGAAAGAACGATGGGCGGAACCGTACCGGCACGTCATCGACCTCGAAATAGGTCTTGACGAATTCGATCAGGCAGCCCTTGAGGTGGCCCATATTGGTCGCCTTGTCGATAACCAGGCCTTCGACCTGATGGAACATCGGCGTATGGGTCATGTCGGAGTCGCAGCGATAGGTGCGGCCGGGGATGATCACGCGGATCGGCGGCGGCTGCCTCAGCATGGTCCGCACCTGCACCGGCGAGGTATGGGTGCGCAGCAAGTAGCGCGAACCGTCCTCCTTCTCGGGCAGGAAGAAGGTGTCATGCATCAGCCGTGCCGGATGCTCGGGTGGGAAATTCAGCGCGGTGAAGTTATGGAAGTCGTCCTCGATGTCGGGGCCCTCGGCGACGGCAAAGCCCATCTGGCCGAAAATCGCCACCACCTCGTCGATGGTCTGGCTGATCGGATGAATGCGCCCCTGCCCGTCGGGCCGCACCGGCAAGGTGACATCGACGCGCTCGCGTGCCAGCCTCTGGTCGAGAGCGGCTGCATCCAGCGCCGCCTTGCGGGAGTCGAGGGCCTGCGCCACCGCCTCCTTCACCGTGTTGAGCCGCTGGCCGGCGGTTCGCCGCTCCTCAGCACTCATCTCACCCAAGGACTTCATCATCGCAGTGACGGAGCCCTTCTTGCCCAACAGGGCGACGCGCAACTGCTCCAGGCCTTCAAGGTCGCCGGCGGCGGCGATGCTGTCCAAAGCCTCGGCGCGAACCTGATCCAGATCGATCATCATCACCTTCTGTTTCGTCATTGCCGGGCCTGACCCGGCAATCCATGGATCCCCGGGTCAGGCCCGGAGATGACGGTGGAGGGCATGACCCGCGACGCCCTGGACAATGAGAAAAGGGGGCCGCCCGACGACAGCCCCCTTATCAGACATTTGCCAGCGGTCTTCTCAGGCCGCCCTGAGGGCCTGGGCAGCCTGAGCGACGAGCGACTTGAAGGTTTCCGGCTCGCGCGTCGCGATGTCGGACAGCACCTTGCGGTCAAGCTCGATCCCGGCCTTCTTCAGGCCGCTGATGAAGCGGCTGTAGGTGAGCCCGTGCAGCCGGGCGCCGGCATTGATGCGCTGGATCCACAATGCGCGGAAATTGCGCTTCTTCGTCCGGCGGTCGCGATAGGCATAGGCCAGCCCCTTCTCGACCTTCTCGACGGCAATGCGGAAATTGGTGCTGGCGCGGCCGCGATAGCCCTTGGCCAGCTTCAGAATCTTACGGTGACGGGCGTGCGTGGTGACGCCCCGCTTGACGCGCGCCATGGCTTACACTCCGTACGGCAGATAGAATTTCTTGACGTTCGGCGTGTCGACCTCGGCGACGATGAACGTGCCGCGGGCCTGGCGCTTCATCTTCGACGTCTTGGCCGAGAGGCAATGGCGCTTGAACGCCACATTGGCCCGGACCTTGCCGGTGCCGGTGAGCCGGAACCGCTTCTTGGCCGAACTCTTGGTCTTCATTTTGGGCATTTTCGCTTCCTTGCAAAAGTGAGAGTGAGCGATTCATGGGCGCCGAGGCATGCCCTTACAGGCCTCGTGGCACCCGATGGAAGCGCAGGTTATAAACGTGCCCCGGCGGATTTGCAAGAATTCGGCGCGGCCTTTGCGGACTGGACAGGCGACTGTTCCGACCCATCTAATGAACGGGTCCGCAACCAGTGGGGGAGCCGCGATGAAAGCCCTGGTCATCGACGAATTCGGCGGAGCCGACAAACTGCATTGGGCCGAACTGCCGACACCGGTTCCGGGAGCTGGCGAGGTGCTGATCAAACTGGCGGCGACCAGCGTCAATCCGGTGGAATGGAAGATCCGCGAAGGCTATCTGGCCAAGGCCTTCCCCCACCGCTTCCCACTGATTCTCGGCTGGGATGCCGCCGGCACCGTCGCCAGCCTGGGCGAGGGCGTGACCGGCTTCCGGCCGGGCGACGCCGTCTACGCCTATTGCCGCAAGCCGGAGATTCAATGGGGCACCTACGCCGAATACGTGACCATGCCGGCCGAGGCGGTGGCCGCGGCGCCGCGCAACCTCCCGCTGGAAGCGGCGGCCGCACTGCCACTGGTCGGCCTGACCTCGTGGCAGGTGCTGTTCGAGGCGGCCGGGTTGCGGGCCGGGCAGACGGCACTGATCCACGCCGGAGCAGGCGGCATCGGCAGCCTGGCCATCCAACTGGCGAAAGTGCGGGGCGCCCGCGTCCTGACAACGGCGCGGGCCGAGAACCACGACTATGTGCGCAGCCTGGGCGCCGACGAAGCCATCGATTATGTCGCCGAGCCGTTCGCCGGGGCGGTACGGCGGCTGGCGCCCGAGGGCGTCGATGTAGTGTTCGATGCGGTGGGCGGGCAGACCCAGGCCGACAGCTGGCCGGTGGTGCAAAAGGGCGGCATCCTGGTCTCGATCGTCGACCGGCCGGACCAGAGCCTGGCGGAAAAGCTGGGAGTCCGGGCGGCTTACGTATTCGTCGCGCCCAATGGCGGACAATTGCGCGAACTGGCCGCCCTGGTCGAAGCGGGCAAGGTCAAGGCGCCGGCCTATGAAGTGCTGGCACTGGGCGAAGCCGCCCAGGCGCAGGAACGCAATCGCGCCCGGCACGTGCGCGGCAAGATCGTGCTGACGATCGGCTGAAGGGGCGGCGCCAGCCTAACGCGGCGCCATCACCATGACCATCTGCCGGCCTTCCATTTTCGGAATCTGTTCGACCTTGGCCAGATCGTCCAGTTGCTCGCGCACCCGGTCGAGAACCTTCATGCCGAGATCCTGGTGCGCCATCTCGCGTCCGCGGAACCGCAACGTCACCTTGACCTTGTCGCCTTCCGTCAGGAACTTGCGCATGGCGCGCATCTTCACGTCATAGTCGTTGTCGTCGATGTTCGGGCGGAGCTTGATCTCCTTGACCTCGATCACCTTCTGCTTTTTCCGAGCCTCAGCCTTCTTTTTCTGGGCTTCGTACTTGTATTTGCCATAGTCGAGGATCTTGCAGACGGGCGGCTCGGCATTCGGCGACACCTCGACCAGGTCGAGGCCGACTTCGGCCGCCATTTCAAGGCCTTCACGGGTGGTGACGACCCCGACCATTTCCCCGTCGGCATCAATCAGCCGGATGGTGCGAGCATCGATCTCAGTGTTTACGCGCGGACCGTCTTGGTCTTTCGGCGCGGGGGCAGGCGGCTTGGCTATGAAAACTCTCCTTTGTCTCGTTGATATGGAACAGGCGCGTTGCGCCCCCAGCGGCCCACGCGCCCGATTTCAGGCTCCTGGAACGGAAGCCTCGTTGGTCAGTTTAACAACAGCATCATCCAGCGCAAGAATTTCTTGGGTGGTGCCCCCCAAGCGGCGTACCGCCACCGTAGATGTTTCGCCTTCGCGCTTGCCGACGACGAGCAGCACCGGAACCTTGGCCAACGAGTGTTCGCGCACCTTGTAGTTGATTTTCTCGTTTCTCAGATCAGAGTCGGCGCGCAATCCGGCGGCCTTCAGCTTGGCCAGGACACCCCTTGCGTAATCATCGGCCTCGTTGGTGATGGTCGCCACCACCACCTGCACCGGCGCCAGCCACAACGGGAAGCGGCCGGCGAAATGCTCGATGAGGATGCCGAGGAACCGCTCGAACGAGCCGAGAATGGCCCGATGCAACATGACCGGGCGGGTCTTCTGGCCATCTTCGGCGATGTAATGGGCGTCGAGCCGCTCAGGCAGGACGAAGTCCACCTGCAGGGTGCCGCATTGCCAGTCGCGCCCGATGGCGTCGCGCAGGACGAATTCGAGCTTCGGCCCATAGAAGGCCCCTTCACCCGGATTGCGGGTCATCTCCAGGCCGGCGGCCTGGGCCGCCTCGAGAAGGGCGTTCTCGGCTTTGTCCCAGATGGCGTCGGACCCGGCCCGCTTTTCCGGACGATCGGAGAATTTCACCCGCACGTCATCGAAACCGAAATCGCCGTACACCTGTTTCAGCAGTTCGCAGAACGCCACCGTTTCCGAGGTGATCTGGTCTTCGGTGCAGAAGATGTGGGCGTCGTCCTGGGTGAAGGCGCGAACCCGCATGATGCCGTGCATGGCGCCCGACGGTTCGTAGCGGTGGCAGGAGCCGAACTCCGCCATGCGCAACGGCAGGTCGCGATAGCTCTTGATGCCGGTACGGAAAATCTGCACGTGGCAGGGGCAGTTCATCGGCTTGATGGCCAGGGTCCGTTCGTCCGGCGTATGCACGGTGAACATATTACTGCCGAACTTTTCCCAGTGGCCCGACGCCTCCCACAACGACCGGTCGACCAGTTGCGGCGTCTTCACCTCGACATAGCCGTTCCTGTCCAATCTGCGGCGGATATACCCCTCGACGGTGCGCCACAAGGTCCAGCCGTTGGGATGCCAGAAGACGGCGCCCACCGCCTCCTCCTGCTGGTGAAACAGCCCCATCTCGCGGCCCAGGCGCCGGTGATCGCGCTTTTCCGCCTCCTCCAGCATGGTGAGATAGGCCTTGAGGTCCTTCTCGTCGAACCATGCCGTGCCGTAGATGCGTTGCAGCATCTCGTTGCGGGCGTCGCCGCGCCAATAGGCGCCGGCCACCTTCATCAGCTTGAAGGCCTTGCCCAGCTTGGCCGTCGACGGCAGATGCGGACCGCGGCACAGGTCGATGAAGCCGCCCTGGCGGTAAAGGCTGATGGCCTGGTTGGTGGGAATGGATTCGATGATCTCGGCCTTATACTTCTCGCCCATGTCGGA
The DNA here is from genome assembly GCA_021781575.1 of Pseudomonadota bacterium. Lineage (GTDB taxonomy): Bacteria > Pseudomonadota > Alphaproteobacteria > Rhodospirillales > Magnetospirillaceae > DUZF01. Next base: position 40,153 of record JAJXWP010000027.1, on the reverse strand, counting down.
GAAGAACTGCACGGCCGCATCGCGTTCCATCTCCTCGCGACGGATCGGCTCGTCGCGGGCGACGATATCGCGCATGCGCTGCTCGATCTTTTCCAGGTCCTCGGGGGTGAACGGGGTCGAGCGGGCGAAGTCGTAATAGAAGCCGTTTTCGATGGCCGGGCCGATGGTCACCTGGGTCTCGGGGTAGAGTTCCTTGACCGCCTCGGCCATGACATGGGCGGCGTCGTGGCGCAAAAGTTCCAGGGCGTCCGGATCGCGATGGGTGACGATGCCCACCTTCGCGTCGGTGGCGATGACCGTCGCCAGGTCCTTCATCTGGCCGTCGATACGCACGGCCAATGCCGATTTGGCGAGGCCGGGGCCGATGTCGCGGGCGATGTCGGCCCCCGAGACCGGGCCTTCGTAGCGCCGCACGCTACCGTCGGGCAAGGTAATGGCAACCATGGAATTCTGCGCTCGTTTACCAGCGTGGGAGAGCGAGGACATTAAGCGGATTCGCCGTCAAGTCAAGCCGCCGTCAGGCCAGAGCCGGCGGCCGATCGCGCAGCGCCGCCGGGCCCTCGGCAAGAGCGGCCATCACCGCGTCCACCTCCAGGTCGGCCAGGTCGTCCTGGCGAAGGACTGTGACGCGGCCGCGGGGGGCGCAGAGACCCGGATCGGAATCGGCCGAGAACAGCACGGCCGCAGGACAGCCGGCGGCGGCGATCAGATGCATCGGCCCGGTGTCGTTGCCGACCGCGCCGAGGGCTTGCCGGGCTATGGCGACGATATCGGTGAAACTGGTCAGGTCGGACAGCGAGCGGGCCCCGGGGCAAGCGGCCAGCACGGCGTCGATCTGCTCGGCATCGTGGCCGGTCCCCAGCAGCAGGCTGACGACGCCTTGGGCCGCCAGACGGTTGGCCAAGGCCCCGAATCGGTCGGCCGGCCACCGTTTGGCCAGGCGGTGCGGCGCCCCACCGGTCACCATCAGGACGAAGCGCCCGGGCAGGTCGAACCGTGCCAGATCGGCCTTGGCCCAGGACAGATCGGCCGGCGGGGTGGCCGGGATCCCCGCCATGGCCAGCTGTTCGGCCTGCCGCTCGATGGTATGCATGGCATCGCGGTCGGGATTGGCATGCGGATGGGAACAGCCGCTGGCGATTCCCGACCAGGGCGGATCCCCCATGATATGGAAATAGCTCGAACTGCGGTCCGAAGTCTGCAGGTCGTAGACCATGTCGAATTTCACCGAGCGCAGCAATTTGCGCAAACCCATGAAAGCCGAGACCTGCCAAGGCTTGGGCCGGGTGTCGATCCACACCTCGTCGAAATAAGGGCTGGCCTCGGCCAGCGCACTGTAAGGCTTGGTGGTCAGCAGGGTGATGCGGGCATCGGGATGATGCTGGCGAATCGCGGCGAAGGGCCCCATGGCCTGGACGAAATCACCCAGTGCCGAAAGCTTTATCACCATGATGCGCTTGTCCGCGCTCACGCCCCGTCGTCTCCATCCGGCTGCAGCCCCAGCACCTCGCGATAGACGCCGAGGGTACGGGCGCACATAAGCTGGCGCGAAAAGTTCTCGCGCGCAAACCTGATGGCGACGGCTGCCCGCAATTCCCGCTCCTCCGCCCCAATGGCGAGAATCCGGTCGAGCGCCAGGGCCATCGCCGCCGCGTCATCGGGCGGCACCAGCAGGCCGGTCTGCCCGTCGAGGACGTTCTCGCGCCCGGCCCCGTTGTCGGTGGCCACCACCGGCCTGCCCATGGCCTGCGCCTCGACGATGACCCGGCCAAAGGCCTCGGGGTCTGTCGAAGCCGAAACCACCACGTCGGTCAGCATATAGGCCGCCGGCATGTCGTTGCAGTCGCCAAGGATGTGCACCACGTCGGTCAGTCCGCGCCGCTCGATCTGGGCCTGCAATTCCTCGGTATAGGCGGTACGTCCCTGGTCGGAGCCGACCAGAAGGCAGCGCAGGTCGCGTCGGCCGAGCACGGCCAGCGCCTCGATCAACACCTTCTGACCCTTCCAACGGGTCAGCCGGCCGGGCAGCATGACCACCGGGCAGCCATCAGGCAGGCGCCAGCGCTGGGCCAGTTGAATGATGCGTTCCTGGCTGACTCGCGCCGGATCGAATTTGTCGAGATCGATGCCGCGGTGAACCACCCTGATCTTACGCGGATCGGTCCTGTAGACGGCCTGAATGTGGTCGCCGATGAATTGGCTGATGGCGATGACCCGCTCGCCCCGGGTCATGATGGCGTTGTAGGCGGTCTTCAAGCCCATCAGCCCGCCGTTGTAGGTCCCGTGGAAGGTAGTGAGAAAGTGGGTGCCGGTGCGTTCCGCAGCATAGAATGCGCTCCAGGCCGGAGCCCGCGAACGGGCATGCAGGATATCGACGCCGTACTGTCGGATGACCTCTTCCAGGCGGCCGATGTTGGCGCGCATGACCAAGGGGTTCTTGCTCTGCACCGGCAGCTGGATATGCTTCACTCCAGCACGGTCGAGCTCGCGCACCATATGGCCGCCACTGGACGCGACCAGCGGCACCCAGCCGGCCTCGGCCAAAGCCAGCGCCATGTCGATGGTCCCGCGCTCGACGCCGCCCGTCACCAGCGAGGGCAAGACCTGCAGTACGACGGGCGGGCGGCCGTTCGGCTTCGGGTGGAAAGTTGGACCGCGATCTTCTGAGACCATGCCTGAATGTGACGACTTGACGGGGATGAAGGACATGAACGAACACGCCGGAACGGCATCGCCCAGCGAAACGGGCGGGATATTACCACGGGGCGACGGCACCACAATCGCTTACCACAGGCTTGCCGGGAAAAACCCCGGAGTGGTGTTCCTCCACGGCTTCATGTCGGACATGACCGGCGGCAAGGCCCTGGCCGTCGAAGACTTCTGCCGACGGCGCGGCCAGGCCTTCGTCCGCTTCGACGCCTTCGGCCATGGCGCCAGTTCGGGCCGCTTCGAAGACGGCTGCATCGGCCGCTGGGCGGCCGATGCCGTCGCCGTCCTCGATGCCTTGACCGAAGGCCCCCAGCTGTTGGTCGGCTCCAGCATGGGCGGCTGGCTGATGCTGCTGGCGGCGCTCGAGCGCCGCGGCCGCGTCGCCGGCCTGCTCGGCTTGGCGGCCGCCCCCGATTTCACCGAGGAGCTGCTGTTCCAGGCGTTCGACGCCGAGCAGAAGCGCACCCTGCTCACCGGAGGCAAGGTGATGATCGATGAGTATGAAGGCGGGGACCCCTACCCCATCACCCGTCAGCTGATCGAGGACGGCCGCCAGCACCTGCTGTTGCACGGGCCGATCCACCTTTCCTGCCCGGTACGCCTGATCCACGGCCAGCAGGACGGCAGCGTGCCCTGGCAGACGGCGTTGCGCCTGCAGGACCACCTGGCGTCGGCCGATGTGGAGGTGATTCTGGCCAAATCCGCCGGCCACCGGCTGAGCGAACCCGAGGATATCGAACGAATGCTGAGCGTGCTGGAGGACCTGCTGCGCAAGATCGAAGGCTGACCGTCGCCGCGGGCCTCACCGAGCACACAGGGAGGAAACCTGTCATTCTCCCCGCTCTCCGTGTCCTTCGTGGTGAAAAATGGCGCCCAGCCCCTCCCGGTAGGTCGGGTATTGGAGCACGACTCCGAGTTCATGCTTGATCCGCTCGTTGCGTACCCGCTTGTTGTCGACCCAGAAGGTCTGCGCCATGGGGGACAGCTTGGCCTGCTCGAACGGAACCTCGGGCGGCGGGACGGCTCCGAGCAGCTGGCAGGCATAGGCCACCACGTCCTGGGGACGGGCCGCCTCGTCGTCGCAGACGTTATAGATGGCACCGGGATTGGGCCGCTCCATCGACGCCCGCAGCACAACCGCCACGTCCTCGACATGAATGCGGCTGAACACCTGGCCGCGCTTGACGACCCTCTGGGCGGTGCCGTTCTTGACGTCGTCGATGGCGCTGCGCCCGGGGCCGTAGATGCCGGCCAGACGAAAGACCTGCACCGGCAGGCCGTGCCGGCGCTGCAGGTCCAGCCAGCCGGTCTCCGCGGCGACACGGCGCCACGCCCGGTCCACCGAAGGGCGCAACGGCGAGCCTTCGTCGACCCAGGCGCCGCGATAGTCGCCGTAGACCCCGGTGGTCGAGAGATAGCCGATCCATCGTAGCGCCGGGCCGGCGGCGACGATGGCGGGGGTGCATGCGTCGAGCACCGGGTCGCCGGTGATATCGGGCGGTACCGAGCTCAGCAGATGGGTGGCTCCGCGCAAGGCCTCGGCCGGCAGTGGATGGTCACGGTCGAAACGAAAGGCCTCGACGCCGAAACCGGCCAGCTGCGCCACCCGTTCGGGTTCGCGCGCGGTTCCCGCGACCGTCCAGCCTTCGGTCAGAAGCCGCCGGGCCAGCACGAGAGCGCTGTAGCCGAGACCGAAGCAGAACAGGCGCGGTTCCATGGTGGTCCTTGCAAAAGGTGGCGGTTCGATGGACTGTAACGTCCGATCGCGATCCCGGACAAGATCATGCGCCTTATCCCTATCCTCCTGCTCGCCGCCTCGACCTTCGTTCTGCCGGCCGCCGCCAAGGAGGCCGGGCAGGCGCCCAAGGCGGCCCCGGCGGCCGACGGCAAGGCTGCCGGTGGAACCGCCAAGGTGGAGAACGAGGTCCAGTACGAGCGTTGCATGCTGCTTGCCCGGCAGGATCCGTCGCAGGGGTTGAACGAAGCCCTGGCATGGGAGAGCATGGGCGGCGGCGAAGCGGCCCGCCACTGTGGCGCCATCGCCCTGGTCGGGCTCCGCCAATACGATAAAGCGGCCCGCCGCCTCGAGGATCTGGCGGCAGAGAGCCAGTCGAGCGCCAAGCTGCGGGCCGGCATGCTGGCCCAGGCCGGACAGGCCTGGTTGCTGGCCGGGGACCCGGAACGCGCCTTCGCGGCGCAGACCAAGGCACTGAACCTGGTCCCCGGAGCGCCCGACCTGCTGGTCGACCGGGCGGAAAGCCTGGCCGAGCAGAAGAAATACAAGGAGGCCCTGGCCGACCTCGACCAAGCCCTGGCGGCCGCACCAAACCGGGTCGACGCCCTGACCTTCCGGGGCACGGCCAAGCGATTCCTCGACGACCGCAAGGGCGCCGAGATCGACATTGCCAAGGCCCTTTCCATCGACCCGAACTATCAGGATGCCTGGCTGGAAAGCGGCATCCTGAAGCGGCTGGCCGGCAACGACGTGGAAGCCCGGCAAGCCTGGAGCAAGGTACTTGAGATCGCCCCCCACTCGGCGGCGGCCGATTCGGCCAGGCGCGACATCGAACTCCTGGACGGCAAGAGCCGGTAATGCTACCAATTGGCTCATGATCGCGCGGATCCATACGCAGGCGCTCCTGCGACTTCTTGGCCCGGCCTCCATCGGAGACCGGGACATCGTCGTTGGCGTTTTAGCATTTGGGTCTGCAGGACATGGTTTCCCCACGCACGCATAAATCCTTGATCGGATGGCATCCGCCGTTCTGCCGGCAGGTCCGGCTGACGGTGTCGCGCCTGCGCCACTTGGCGCGACTTTGACGTTTCTCCTCCCCAACACCAGTTTCCATTCGAGGAGAACGATCATGAACAAGATGCCTTTCGGCAAATACCGCCCTTTCGCCCCCATCGCCCTGCCTGACCGGCAGTGGCCCAACCACAGCATCGAGCGCGCGCCCATCTGGTGCAGTGTGGACCTGCGCGACGGCAACCAGGCGCTCATCGAACCGATGAGCCCGGTGGCCAAGCGCCGGATGTTCGACCTGCTGGTAGAAATGGGCTTTAAGGAAATCGAGGTGGGGTTTCCCGCCGCGTCGCAAACCGACTTCGACTTCCTGCGCCTGTTGATCGAGGAGCACCTGATTCCTGGCGACGTCACCATCCAGGTGCTGACCCAGTCGCGCGAACACTTGATCCGCCGCACTTTCGAAGCCATTCGCGGGGCGAAGAGCGCTATCGTCCATCTGTACAATTCGACCTCGGAACTGCAGCGTCGGGTGGTGTTCGGCGCCGACCGTGAGGCCGTCACCGACATCGCCGTCACCGGGACACGCCTGATCAAGGAACTGACCGCTACCGTTCCCGACACCAACGTGATTTTCCAGTATTCGCCCGAGAGCTTCACCGGTACCGAACTGGACTTCGCGGTGGAAATCACCGAAGCGGTCATGGCGGTCTGGCAGCCGACGCCGGCCGGGCGGATGATCGTCAATCTGCCGGCCACGGTGGAAATGGCCTCGCCCAATGTCTATGCCGATCAGATCGAATGGTTCTGCCGGAGGGTGAGGAATCGCGACAGCATCATCGTCAGCATCCACCCGCACAACGACCGAGGCACCGCCGTCGCGGCGGCCGAATTGGCGCTGATGGCCGGCGGTGAGCGTATCGAAGGCACCCTGTTCGGCAACGGTGAGCGTACCGGCAACGTCGACATCATCACCATGGCGATGAACATGGTGACCCAGGGCGTCGATCCTGAGCTGAAGATGTCGGACATCAGCCGCATCACCGCCGTGTCCGAGGAATGCACGCAAATTCCCGTGCATGTCCGCCACCCCTATGCCGGCCAACTGGTGTTCACCGCCTTTTCCGGCTCGCATCAGGACGCCATCAAGAAAGGTTTGGCGGCGTTGCGCCAATCCGGCAGCAATGTATGGGAGGTGCCTTACCTGCCGGTCGATCCCGCCGACCTGGGGCGCAGCTACGAAGCGGTGATCCGCATCAACAGCCAGTCGGGCAAGGGCGGCGTGGCCTATATCCTGGAACAGGAATACGGGATGTCGCTGCCCCGCGCCCTGCAGGTGGAGTTCGCCGCCATCGTGCAGAAGACCGCCGACACCACCGGCAAGGAATTGACCCCGGCCGAGATCTGGAAGCAGTTCGAGCAGGAATTCCTTGCCGCTCAAACACCGTTCACACTCGTCGACCACCATTTCGACCATCTGGGCGAGGCCGGGCACATGACCACCGTCATCGGCACGCCCGGCGGCGAGCGGACCATCCGCGGCCGCGGCAACGGCCCCATCGACAGCTTCATCGACGCGTTGAAAGGGGATGGCGTAGCGGTCCAGGTGGTCGACTACCACGAACATGCCATCGGCCGGGGCGCCAATGCCAAGGCCGTCGCCTATGTGGAGATCGCCGGCCATGACGGCACCTTGTCGGGAGTGGGGATCGACGAGGATATCGTGGCCGCCTCGCTACGGGCGGTGCTGTCGGCGGTCAACCGGCGCCACCGCAGATAGTCTTGGCCTCCTCGCCGGATGGCCTCGCCCGGCGAGAGCTATGACGGACCTGGGGTAGTGGGCCATCTGAAGGGCCCAGCACCCCAGATCTTGGGTGACGCTTATGTTGCAACCTCAATAATGAGTGACATCGAGCGGCCAGGAGAGGTATTTTAGGCGACATCGGAACCTCGGTCGGAGGATCGCCAAGAGTGGGTCGCGTTTCCGCGCTGCCACCGCCCTACCAACTAACGACGCGCCGCATTGTGGCCCGTCGATCGTCCGACACCACTGCAGCGACCTCCGTGCTGTTTCGTCCAAGCCTCCGTTTTGCGGAGGCTTTTTCTTTTGTTGTCCTCTGATGGAGCCGTCTATGGCCAAGCGTTCCCGGCAAGCTGCCCAGCCCAAGTCCGACAACAATGTCCACCCGCTGTACGGCAACAGCGTCCAAGGGAGATGGGATCCCCTGGCGGAGGAACAGCGTGACCAGAGCTATGTGAAGAAGGTCCGCCCGCAAAGCGAAAACCAGCGAGCCCTGCTGGAAGCGATGGAGGAGAAAAATCTGACGCTGGCCTTGGGCCCGGCCGGCACCGGCAAGACCTATCTGGCGATTTCCGCGGCGGTTGAGGCGCTCGAAGCCGGCCGCGTCGGCCGCATCATCCTGTCGCGGCCGGCGGTGGAGGCCGGTGAAAGCCTCGGCTTCCTGCCCGGCGACCTGCAGGAAAAACTGGCTCCCTATCTGCGGCCGCTCTACGACGCCTTGTCCGACCGCCTGGGCGGCAAGCGGCTGCGCGCATGCCTGGCCGACGGCTCCATCGAGATCGCTCCGGTCGCCTACATGCGGGGACGGACCCTGAACAACGCGTTCATCGTTATCGACGAGGCCCAGAACTGCACCTACGGCCAGATCAAGATGTTGCTGACGCGGCTCGGTTGGCATTCCACCATGGTGCTGACCGGCGATCCGGACCAGACCGACCTCCTCCCCGGGATGTCCGGCCTGGCCGACATCGGCACCCGCCTGGGGGCCCTGCCTGACGTGGCCGTGGTGGAATTGACCGACCGCGACATCGTCCGCCACCCGCTGGTGGCGGCGATGCTGACGGTGCTGTAGCCGCCCGCCGCGAGCGGCACCAAGCGATCCGAGCCTGCGATGACGCAATCCCACGTTTCAGTGTCGTGATTGCGTCATTTGCAGAGGGATCACCAGGCTTTCAGCCGCCAACTCCGCGTATCGAACCGCCCGCCTGTTCGGGTTGATTAAGCGATTCGGTGAGGGGTGCCGTGTCGTTTTATCGGCATGACTGCGCCTGTCTTTTCAAGTAATATATTTATGCCATCATAGATCAACTTATGCGTTCGTCCGAACAATGGAGGATGAGCCATGAACACACGAGCTGTTCTCGCCGCTGTTGCCGTCGCCTATCTCGGCACGGTCGCCATCGCACTCGCCACAGAAACCAAAGGCAGTTTTTGCACGGTCTCGGATGTCCGGGTGGACAACCCCGGCAGCAAGCTGGTCGAGCAGAAGATCTGGGAATATGGCGAGGCGACGCTGCACGAAGCGCCCCTCATGGGTTGGCTCGAAATTGCCTGCTCCGATCGCGGCGCGCCGACCAGGAATGACCAGGACTTCGGCAAACGCGTCTGGTTCAGCATTTCCGGTCCGGACGGCGCCCCAGTCAGCCGGGGAACCCTTCGCCTCACCGACGCCAAAATGATCGGCCAGCAGGCGGCGTCGGGCGCCACGGTCAAAGGGTTGGCCTTCTACGGCCGGGTGTCGCCGAACCATGCCTGCGCCTATACGGTCGCCGTGTGGGCGGCCAGTTGCCAAGGGCATTGATCCGCGTCGGGCTTGCCCGTCCACGGAAGGGCAAGCCCGCCCGCCGAAGGTCATGCGTGCGCCAGCGGACGGTGGCGCGCGCTGATCAACGGTTGCCGCATCAGGTTCGCCTGCCCAGGAAGACGTGGTGCCCGATTACGCGCCGCCGCTTGAAACGGGTTGCCGCCCATGCCGGATGCAGAGCGACCCGATAGAAGTAAAGAGCACCCTCCGTCGGGTCCGAATTTCCCTCCTCGAGCGCCCGCCGAGCCACCGTTTGGGCGTCGTCCCACTGCGCCTGGTTGCGCGGCGTCGGGTCGCTGCCGTTGCAGTACCAATGAAACTGGCAGGGAAAATGCCGTCCGCCCTGGTGCACGACGCCGCAGATGGTATCGGCGAAACCACGCTGGCCCACCCGGTTGAGCACCACATGGGCGACCGCGGCTTGGCCCTCCGGCGGCTCCGCCCGAGCCTCCCAATAGATCGTCAAGGCAAGGCAGCGCCGCTCGCTTTCATTCTGCCCGAGCAACCATAACATCAATTCGCGCGGTTTCTCGGCCGGCGGTGGCGGTGCCACGGCAAAGCTGCGCGGCGGCTCGGCCTGGGGTACCGGGCCCCAGGCGGGAGCTGGCTTGGCCACGGCCAGCGATGCCACGACGATGAAAGCGATGCTACCCCTCTGCATAGCAGCCACTGTGCCGGAGCGGCGGCGGTCCGCGCCATCGTCCGGAAGTCAACCGGCCGGTCGGATACAATACCTATAGGGGCCTATGTCGAGATGAAAATGGTCTCGATGCAGGGCATTGCTGTCAGGTGTGATGACGACATTGAAGACCCGGCAGGCTCCCGCCGCCACCTCGTGCAGGAACACGCTCTTGGCCCCTTTGCCGTGCCAATCGCGGAGCACCGATACGCGCCGTCCGTCGTCCAGTTGGAACCCGGTAACGTCGATGGCGCGGCCAAAGGCATGTTCGGACATGCGTTGCGGCCGATCACTCCGCCGGTGCCGGCAATCATAGGTCCCGGCATTCCACATTTTACGCACTTTCTGGCCGAAATTGCGCTCCGCCGCCGGTTCCACCACCTGCGTTTCGAAGTCCCACAGGCGGCTTGCCATGGTACAGGTCAGCAGGCCGGGATGGTTCCACAGGGTCACCGACTGCCTGACCCGGACCGCCTCCTGAATTCCGCAGCCTTCCGGCGTATGCCAGTCCCGCAGCCGCTCATAGACGACATGGCGCTGGTCGAGCCCGGCCAGGCAGGCGGCGGCAGGGTCGGTCGGCGCCTGCAGCGGCGGTGGCGGCGGCGCGGAGGAGCAGGCCGCACACAACCCGGCCATGATTGCCGCCGACACCAAACTCGACCACCGCAAAATCGGCACTCCCCACCACTTTCGACTACCAGGTATAGCTGAAATCGTGGGGAATGTGGTAGGGCCTGCAAAACCGGCTCCGCTTGTCGGCCGACGGGCTCGACCTTGGCGTTGGTCGGACTAGGACCTCGGTACGCCCCGACGCGGTGTTACAGCAGCGACGTCACCCGGCGGCGCAATTCAGGCAGCAGTTCCTCGGCAAACCACGGATTGCGGCGTTCCCACAGGGTGGTGCGCCAGCTTGGATGGGGCAGCGGCAGAAACTCCGGCAGGTAGTGGCGAAAGGCGCGGACGGTCTCCGTCATGCTCTCCTTCCGCCGCCGCCCCAGGACATAGGCGTGGGCATGAATTCCCACCAACAAGGTCAGCCGCAAGTCCGTCAATGCCGGCATCAGCCGCGGATGCCAGGTGGGAGCGCATTTCGGGCGCGGCGGCAGGTCGCCACCCCGCGGATCGCGCCCCGGATAGCAGAACCCAGTGGGAATGATGGCGATGCGCCGCACGTCGTAGAAGACATCGGGATCGATCGCCAGCCACTGGCGTAGACGATCCCCCGAACGATCGTTCCAGGGGATTCCCGTCTGGTGAACCTTGGTTCCCGGCGCCTGGCCGATGATCAGCAGACGACAGCCGGGAGAGGCTCGCACCACCGGCCGCGGGCCGAGCGGCAGATCTGCTTCGCACAGGCGGCAGGCCCGCACTTCCTCGAGCAGCCGAGAGAAATCGTCGCCGTTCATTCGCCGATCAGATGCAGCACCAGTTGTCGCGTCGTCGCGCTGTCGCGCTGTTCCAGAAGGTACAATCCCTGCCGGGCGCCCAGTGCCAGCGTCGAGTCGCGAACCGGAATCGAGACCTGGGTGGCATAGAGATGGGTCGGTCGCGGCACCACGTCGGCCTCGGCGCCCTCAAGGCGCTGGAAGAAGGTATGCAGATCATCGCGGTCGGAATGCTGGCGGATGGACAGCGAGGCCAGCACATGCTGGACGAATACCGTCACGATGCCGGTCTTCATGCCTTGGCTGATCACCCAGGCCTTCACCTCGGGCGTGATGTCATGGTGACCTTGTCCGCGGGTGCGGAAATTGATGATGTCCTGTGCCTGTCTCATGCCACTGGGGCCGTGGTTGGGCGCCACGCGTAGGGCGCCGGATCGGTCAGTCCCGCCTCGGTAAAGCCTTTGAGCCGCAACCGGCAGGAGTCGCAGCGCCCGCAGGCGCCGTTGGAAGTCGGGTCGTAGCAACTGCTGGTCAGGCCGTAGTCGACGCCGAGAGCGATGCCCCGGCGAATGATCTCGGCCTTGCTGAGCGCAATCAGCGGCGTGTGGACGGTCAGCCGCTGCCCATCCTCCACCGCCGCCTTGGTCGCCAGATTGGCCATCCGGGCGAAGGCATCGATGTATTCCGGCCGGCAATCGGGATAGCCGCTGTAATCAACGGCGTTGACGCCGATGAAGATGTCCTGGGCCCCTTCGACCTCGGCCAGCGCCAGGGCGAAGGACAGGAAGATGGTGTTGCGCGCCGGCACATAGGTGATGGGGACGCCGGCGGCCATTTCCGCCTCGGGGCGATCCTTCGGCACGGCGATGTCGGCGGTCAGCGCCGAGCCGCCGAAGGCGCGCAGATCGATGTCAACCACCACATGGCGGGCAGCCCCGGCCGCCGCCGCCACCCGGGCGGCCGCGGCCAGTTCCACCTGATGCCGCTGGCCGTAGCGGAACGACATGGCCAAGGGAGCAAATCCCCAGCTCTTGGCAATGGCCAGGCAGGTGGCGGAATCCAGGCCGCCAGAAAGCAGGACGACGGCTTTGGGCGTGGCTGACATGGTCGGCATGAGTCTTCAAGGTTCGCTAATAATCAGGTTGGTCCGCTCGGCGTCCCTTTCCAGTGCGCCCAAATCCGCTTCCCTGCAAGATCTTTGATCAATCCAGGGGAGCGTCAGGATCGGCACCGGCCTTTCCACGGAACGAAGGCGGGGACCTGACGCTGGTAGCGGACATAGTCCTCGCCGTAGAGCGCCAGCAGCCTGCGCTCCTCGAGCCGACTGCCGATCAGTAAATATAGGCTGGCCCAGAACGCGGTGGCCAGACCCAGCGGGTTGACGGCGGCGCCCCACAACACCAGGAAGGCAAAGGCGTAAAGGGGATGCCGGACGCAGCGGTGCGGGCCGTCGCGGCGCAACGGTTCATCCTCGGGGCGTTCCGGATGGCGCAACTGGGTCAAGCCGAGGAAGCGGGCGCCGTCGTAGTATCGCATCGACCACAGCAGCCCGGCCCAGCCGCACAGATGGATTGCCAGCAATCCGCCCTTCGCCGCGACCGGCAGGACGAAAGCCGGCCGGTCGCCCAAGAGGGCGGCGCCGACCCAGGCGATGAGGGCGAAATGCAGCCCGGCGAATAAATTGTAGGCCAGACGGTAACCCCGGCCGAGCAGCGGCCGCAGCAGCGCCTTCGCCCCGGCGCCGGCGAGAAGCGAATGGCCGGCCCCGAAGGTCATCCAAGCCAGGGCATAGAGGACCTGCGGCGCATCGGCCATCGATGCCGTCACTTGGCCATTCGGGCGATGGTGGCGGTCGTAGAGTGGCCCTGGGCGAGTTCGGCCAGGACGACCTTACCGCCATAGGCGGCGACCAAGTCGGCACCGACCACCTTGTCGAGGCTGTAGTCGGCGCCCTTGACCAGCAGGTCGGGGCGCAGCCCGGTGATCAGTTCGAGCGGGGTGTCCTCGTCGAAGATCACCACCAGATCCACCGAGGCCAGGGATGCCAGCACGGTGGCCCGCGCCACCTCGGACTGCACCGGCCGGCCGGGGCCTTTCAGCCGTTTCACCGAGGCGTCGCTGTTCAACCCGACCACCAGCCGGTCGCAACGCGCCTTGGCCTGATCGAGAAGCGAGATATGGCCGGGATGCAAAAGGTCGAAGCAGCCGTTGGTGAATCCGACGGAAAGCCCCTTGTGCCGCCAGCGGGCCGTCCGCTCGGCCGCCGCTTGCGCCGACGCCACCTTGCTTTCCCCGGCCGCCAGATCCGAATGGTGCAACGCCGCCACCAAGTCGGCGGCGTAGACCACCGCCGTGCCCACCTTGCCGACGACGATGCCGGCCGCGACATTGGCTAGCCGCGCCGCATCCGGCAGCGGCACTCCGGCGGCCAGCGCCGCGGCCAGGGTGGCCACCACGGTGTCGCCGGCCCCCGACACGTCGAACACCTCGCGCGCCTCGGCCGCCAGGTGGTGCACCGCGCCGTCGGCCGACAATAGGCTCATCCCGTCCTGGCTGCGGGTGACCAGCACGTTGGCGATGCCGCAGCCCTCGACCAGGCGGCGGGCGGCCGCCACGATCTCGGCCTCGTCGCTCACCGGAAGCGCCGTCGCCTCGTGTAATTCCTTGCGATTCGGCGTCACCACCGTCGCCCCGCCGTACAGCGAGTAATCCTGCCCCTTGGGATCGACCAGCACCGGCACGCCGGCCGCCCGCGCCCGCTCGATCAGCCCGCGGGTCACTGCCGGCGACAGCACCCCTTTGCCATAGTCCGACAGCACCAGCGCTCCCACCGAGCCCAGCAGCATGTCCGCCATCTTCAGGATCTGCTCGCGACTGGCCTCGCCGACCGCCGCCGAGGTCTCCCGATCGGCCCGCAGAAGCTGCTGGCTGCCGGCGAAGAACCGCGTCTTGATGGTGGTCTGCCGGCCGCTCTCGACGATCAGCACCGGGTCGACCTCGGGATGCTCGCCGACCAGCCGCGTCACCTCGCGGCCGGCCAGGTCGTCCCCCACCACCGCCAGAAAATGCGGCCGCGCCCCCACCGCCACCAGGTTGCGCACCACATTGCCCGCCCCCCCCAGCATGGCGCTCTCGCGCAGCACCCGCACCACCGGGATCGGCGCCTCCGGCGAAATCCGCTCCACCTCGCCATAGACGAAGCGGTCCAGCATCACATCGCCGACGCAAAGAATCTCGACTCCCGACAGCGTCGGCACGCGGGCGGCAAGGGCGGAATGTTCGGTCATGGCACTCGGTTCCGGCGCTGTCTCAACGCTAAAGCGGTTGGCTAACCCAAATACCGGTTTGGTTGCAAGGGGGTTTGGCTCAGGTCGAAAGGAACGACTTTTCCGCCCCCTCGATCACCAGGGCGGTCAGGCGGCCGCTGTAATAGGCTCCGGTATCGATCCCGATCCGATTCGGCCGGACTTGCGGTGCCGCGGCAATGGTATGGCCGTGCACCACCAGCTTGCCATGATCGGCATCCGAGGAAAGGAATTCGTTGCGGATCCACATCAGATCCTGGGGCCGCTGCGACTCGAGATCCACACCCGGCCGCACTCCGGCGTGGACCAGGTAATAGTCGCCCTCGACATGCCGGTAGGCCAGGTTTTCGAGAAAGGCCCGGTGTTCGTCAGGCAGCGAGCGACGCAGCAGAACCTGCAGGGCCGGCAGGTCGTCGATATCGAGCCAAGCCGTGTCGGCATAGCTTTCGATGGTGGCCAGCCCGCCGTTGGCCAGCCATGACGGCCCGGCCGACAGGTCGTCGAGGAAGCTCAGCATCGCGTCCTCGTGGTTGCCGCGCAGGCAGACCCAACGGAACCCGGCCCATTGCGGGGTAGCCGGCGGCCCGGCGCACAACAATTCGACGACGTCGCGGGATTGTGACCCACGGTCCACGTAATCTCCCAGGAAAACGATCACACGTCGAGCCGCCCTCGAACGTTGGGCGTCACGTTGAATGGTGCCGAGCAGACGCTCGAGCAGGTCGCAGCGACCGTGAACGTCGCCGACGGCGTAAAGGCGGGTGCCGGGCGGCGCCAGCGCCGGCCGGGTACGACTGATGAAAGACAAGACGCTCATTTCTTCTCTGGTTGGTCCGCAGGGGCAATGCTATTTCTTAAACGACCCCTCTTACATTGGCTCCAAACGATTTAAGGCCGAATGGCCGAAAATCCAGACTTGGATTGTAGCGAAAGGCCGGTGTTCATGAACTTTCCGGCGCCGGGCGCACCCGGTCCAGAAGTGGTTACCCAGGAAAGCCTGCTGCTTGGCGCGGCCGAGCGGGTGGGCCGCATTCGCGACGGCCGGCTGGCGCTGCACCTGCACCTCTCGCGGTTGCGCCCGCAAAACCGGCAGGACGGGCATATCCGCATTGCCCTGCGCATGCTTGAACCGATGGTGAACGCGTACCGCGGGCAGATGTTCCTGTTGGGCAACGCCGACATTGCCTTTTTGTTGAAGGATGCAAATTCTACCGACGTCGAGAACATGATCTTCAAGCTGCGGGCCCTCTTCTCCAAGGATCCGCTGACCTTCTCCGACAGCGGCGACGGCGTCGATGGATTTTGCACCTGGTACGACCTCGAAGCCGACTACGACGCCTTCCTCGGCATGGCGCGGACGGCCGCCAACGAGGCCCGCCGGCGCGTCCGCGAAAAGACCGCGCAGTCTGCGCCGCCCCAACCCCTGGACGCCAAGGGCCTGGACCGGATGCTGGAACGCATGTCGGCCGCCGACGTGTCCGAACTGGTCCGCCGCCAGGCAGCCATCGTCATCACCGGCCAGGGCAACGCGGTCGTCCTGTTCCAGGAATTCTTCGTCGGCATGAGCGACCTGCAGAAGGCACTGTACCCGGACGTCAACCTCCTGGGCAACCGATGGCTGTTCCAGCATCTGAGCCAGACCCTCGACCAGCGGGTGCTGGGCGCCCTGCATGACATGAAGCTCAAGGCCCGGCCCGAAACCTTCAGCTTGAATCTCAATATCAGCACCGTGTTGAGTCCGCTCTTCGACAGGTTCGCGCAAGGCGAGAAGGATGGCACGCGCATCCTGGTCGAGCTTCAGGTCCTCGACGTGCTGGCCGACAGCCGCGGATTTTATACAGCGCGCCAGATGCTGCACGAGCGCGGCCATCAGGTGGCCATCGACGGACTGAACGAACTGACGCTGCGCTTCATGGACATCGCGCAGTTCGACGCCGACCTCTACAAGCTCACCTGGAGCCCCGACATGCGCGAGGTCGAGCACGGCGATACGGTGGCCGCCGCCGTACAGCGGGTCGACCCGGAGAAGCTGCTGCTTGCCCGCTGCGATTCCGAGAAGGCGATCGCCTGGGGCCTGGAACATGGCATCCACCGCTTCCAGGGCCGCCATGTGGACGCCATGCTGGCCGCCTTCACCATGCACGGCTGCGACCGGGCGAGCGCCTGCACCTTGCAGCAGTGCATCGCCCGCCATGCGGTGATCGCCGGACCGCTGCGCCGCGAATGCGGCAACAACGACATGCTCGACGGCGCGCAGGTGATCCGTGCGCCGCGGGTGAACCGCCCCACAGGTCCCCGTTCGGATATGACTGCGTCATGACCCCGCCCCCCGACCGCGCCACCACCGAGCGCCAGAAGGCCATCGCCCAACGCCTGCCAAGCGGCGAGAACCTTCTGCTCGACTACATCCACAAGCTGGAGCGCCATCGCCGCGGGCGGCGCGCGGTGCTGATCCGGTTGTCACTGCTGCAGCCGGTGAACCGGCGCGAACACCATGTCCGCATCGCCGTCAGCACCTTCGACGCCCTGGTCAAGCAGTTGAAAGGGCAGATCTTCTCCCTGTCCAACGCCGACCTGATGTTCATCTTCAAGGAAACAGCCCTGGACGAGGTCGAGGCGGCAATCATCAAGCTGCGCTTCATGTTCGGCGACGACCCCCTGCTGGCCGGCGAAGGTTCGGACAGCAAGGCCAGTTTCACCGACTGGTTCCTGCTCGAACGGGACTATGATTCGCTGCTGCATCTGGCCCAGCACATGCTGACCGAGGAAAAGGCCCGGCGCAGCCAGCAGTTCGCCGCGACCCACGCCACCCAGGCGATCCCCAAGCCGGCCCGCCGGGGCGAACCGCTGACCCCCGCCATGCTGGGCAAACTGGAAGACGCCCTGGCCCGCGCCGACCTCGCCAACATGATGCGCCGCCAAGCCGTCTGCGCCATTGTCGGGCGGGCGCCGCCGCAGCCGGTATTCCAGGAGCTGTTCATTTCGATCGCCGATCTGCGCGAGACCCTGCTGCCCAACGTCAATCTGGCCTCCAGCCCCTGGCTGTTCCAACAATTGACCGAGACGCTGGACCGCCGGGTTCTGTCGCTGTTGAGCAAACACGACGACCGCACGGTGGCCGGCGATGTCAGCATCAACCTCAACGTACAGACGCTGCTGTCCCACGAGTTCCTGAACTTCGACGACAACATCAAGGCCAGCATGCGCGGCACCATCGTGCTGGAGTTGCAAAAGGTCGACGTCTTCGCCGACCTCGGCGCCTTTCTGTTCGCCCGCGACTTCGCCCATGACCGCGGCTACCGTATCTGCATCGACGGTATCAACATGGAATCCCTGCCCTTCGTCGACCGGGAACGGCTCGGCGTCGACCTGATCAAGATGGTGTGGGATCCGCTGATGGCCGAAGGCCGGCTGCCCAACGGGACCTCGCTGGAGGACTATGTCCGCCGCTCGGGGCCATCGCGGGCCATCCTGTGCCGCTGCGACGCCCAGGACGCCATCGCCTGCGGCCAGGCGGCGGGATTGACCCTGTTCCAAGGCCGCCATGTCGAGGCCCTGCTGGCTGCCGAAATGCAGAATCAGAAGGGGCCGTTCCGACGGCGGCGCTGACCGCTCCCGCTCTGACGCAATTGTTCGGTGCCGCTGGCGCGTTTGCCAATTTGCTCCCATATTCGACGCCATGACCGATCACGCCATAGAGGTCGACCATCTCGTCAAACGGTTTGACGACGTTGCAGCCGTCGACGATATCAGCTTCACCGTGGCCAAAGGCAGCACCACCGCGCTGCTCGGCGGCAATGGCGCCGGCAAGACGACCACGCTGTCCATCCTGCTCGGCATCCTGCTGCCGAGCAGCGGCCGCATCCGCATCCTCGGCGAGGATATGCTGACCCACCGGCACCGGGTGCTGCCGCGACTCAATTTTTCCTCGCCCTATGTGGACCTGCCGCATCGGCTGACGGTACGCGAGAACCTGATCGTTTACGCCCACCTCTATACCCTCCGGCACGCGACGGCGCGAATCGCCGCCGTGGCCGAGCAGTTCGGCCTCGCCGATTTGATGGGTCGGCCCGCCGGTGCTCTGTCGGCCGGCCAGAAGACCCGCGTCGCCCTGGCCAAGGCGCTGCTCAACGAGCCGGAGGTCCTGATCCTTGACGAGCCGACGGCGTCTCTCGACCCGGATACCGCCGACTGGGTGCGCACCGCCTTCCAGGATTATCAGAGACGAACCGGTGCCACCTTGCTGCTGGCTTCACACAACATGACCGAGGTGGAGCGGCTGTGCGACAACGTGCTGATGATGCGCCACGGGCGCATCGTCGACAGCGGATCGCCCCGGATCCTGGCCGAGCGCTACGGCCGCCGGAACATGGAGGAGGTGTTCCTCGACATCGCCCGGCAACGCCGGGACAACGGCGTGGCGGCCCAATGAGCGAGCGAAGCGAACCTTGGCGCGGGGCAAGCGCCACTTCGCCCGTTGTTGCCGCACCGCTGTTCTCGTGGCGGCGGGTCTACGGGGTGGTCCTGCGCCATCTCTTCCTGTTGCGCGGTTCCTGGCCGCGCATGGCGGAGATGTTCTATTGGCCGCTGTTCGATCTGATCATCTGGGGCTTCATCTCCCAGTTCTTCATGAGCCACAGCGACTGGGTATCACGTGCTACCGGTGTATTGCTGGGAGCCGTCATGCTGTGGAACGTCATGTTCCGCGGCAGCCTCGGTGTTGCGCTGTCCTTCCTCGAGGAGACCTGGTCGCGCAACCTCGGCCACCTCTCGGTCAGCCCCTTGCGGCCGGTGGAGCTGGTCACCGCCATGCTGGTGATGAGTCTGGTCCGCACCATTGCCGGCATGGGGCCGGTCGCCCTGTTGGCCATTCCCCTCTACCACTACTCCATCTTCTCGCTGGGGCTGCCGCTGCTCGCCTTTTTCACCAATCTGCTGGTCACCGGCTGGGCGGTGGGGCTGGGCGTGTCGGCGTTGGTGCTGCGGTTCGGGCAGGGAGCGGAAAGCCTGGTCTGGGTGTTGATCTTCGCCTTGGCCCCGCTGTGCGGGATCTATTATCCGCTGAGTGTCCTGCCCGTCTGGATGCAGAGGGTGGCCTGGGCGCTGCCCCCCTCGCATATTTTCGAAGGCATGCGGGCGGTGATGTTCGGCAAGGGCTTCCCCTGGGATCAACTGCTGATTGCCGCCAGCCTCAACCTGGTCTATATCGGCGCCGCCGTGGCCCTGTTCCTGTGGGTCTATCACCTGGCCCGGATCAGAGGCCTGTTCCTGTCCATGGGCGAATGAGGGGTCCGTCTGCGTTGCTTGCCCGACTCCACCTGGCCGTCGCCTTCCTGACCCGCCTGCCGCTGCCGCCGCCGGCCGAATGGCCGCCCGGCGCCCTGGCCGCGGCGATGCCGGGCTTCCCCCTGGTCGGCGTGCTGGTCGGCGGCATCGGTGCCGCCGTCTATGCCATCGCCCACATGCTCCTGCCACCGGCACTGGCGGCGACCCTGGCGCTGGCCGCCACCATCGCCGCGACCGGCGCGCTGCATGAGGACGGCTTAGCCGATGTGGCCGACGGGTTCGGCGGCGGTGCTGACAAAGAGCGCAAGCTGGCCATCATGAAGGACAGCCGTATCGGCAGTTTCGGCGTGGTCACGCTGGCCCTCGCCCTGATGCTGCGCGCCGGCGCCTTGTCCAGCCTGGCCTCGCCCGGCCTGGTGGCCGGCGCCCTCATATCCGCCCATGCGCTGGCTCGCGCTGCCATTCCAGTGGTCATGCAGGTGCTCACTCCGGCCCGTGATGACGGGCTTGGCGCCTCGGCCGGCCGACCGGACCCGGCGACGGCGATGACCGCCACCCTGATCGCCGGCGCTTTTGCCCTTCTGCTGCTGCCCGGCACCGCCGCCGTCGCGGCAATGGTCGGCGCTGCCATCGGTGGCGGCGCCGTCGCGGTCCTCGCCCGGCGGCAGATCGGCGGCCATACCGGCGACGTCTTGGGCGCCGTCGAACAGGCGGCCGAAACGCTGGCCCTGCTGGCCATCGTCGGAGCCGTCGCGTGACCTCGGCGCCGGCAACCCGCTGGTGGTGGCTCCGCCACGCTCCGGTGCCCGATCCCGAAGGCCGGATCTCCGGCCGGTTGGATCTGCCTTGCGACACCTCTGACGACGACTGGTTCGCCACCCTCGCCAACCGCCTGCCACGTTACGCGGTGCTGGTGGAAAGCGGGCTGGTACGCTGTACGCAAACCATCGGGGCGCTGGAGGCCGCCGGGTTGCCGTTGGCTCCCCCCCTGGTCGAACCCGCCTTCACCGAACAGGATTTCGGTCGCTGGCAAGGCCACACCTGGAACGAACTGGCGGCTGCCGAGGACCCCGATCTGCCGGCCTTCTGGCAGAACCCGGCGACCGCCACGCCGCCCGGCGGCGAGAGTTTTGCCGCGCTGACGGAGCGGGTGAGCGAGGCCATCCTGCGGCTCTCAGACGAATATGGCGGGCGCGATATCGTCGCCGTCGCCCATGCCGGAACCATTCGCGCGGCGCTGGCGCTGGCTTTGGACATCTCCCCCGAAACCGCCCTGTGCTTTGCCATCGACCCCCTGTCGCTGACCCGCATCGACGTCCTGGCGGGCGGCTGGCGGGTAGTCGGAGTCAACTGGCTGCCGGAGTAGGCAGTTGAGTCCCGCCGGCAATCAG
This sequence comes from Pseudomonadota bacterium, assembly GCA_021781575.1. Taxonomy (GTDB): domain Bacteria; phylum Pseudomonadota; class Alphaproteobacteria; order Rhodospirillales; family Magnetospirillaceae; genus DUZF01. The sequence continues at coordinate 19,050 of JAJXWP010000027.1, read as the reverse complement.
TGCTACGGTCCCACCCCGCTCCGAGACAGGGAAGCCGGTGAAGCCGGCGCTGCCCCCGCAACTGTGAAGGACGAGGCCGTGGCCGTAGCCACTGGTTCCCGCCAAGGGAGCCGGGAAGGCGCCACCGCCGATGACGCCGAAGCCAGGAGACCTCCTTGGGGCGGATCAGGAACCATCCTCGGAGGGAGGATCGCCCATGGCGGACCCGTTGCCACCCCTGACCTTGATTCTCGGCGGCGCGCGCTCCGGCAAGAGCGCCTTCGCCGAAGCCTTGTTGGGCGACCATGCCGAGCCGGTCTACCTCGCCACCGCCGAGATCAAGGACGACGAGATGGCCGAGCGCATCCGCCATCACCGGCTGCGCCGTGGTGCTCGCTGGGCGACGGTCGAGGAACCGTTCGACCTGACCGGCGCGCTGGCCACCCATAGCCGCCCCGGCCGCCCGCTGCTGGTCGACTGCCTGACCCTGTGGCTTTCGAATCTTCTGCTGGGCGACGCACCGGTGGAGGCCGAGATCCGGCGCTTGACCGATACCCTGCCCGCCCTCCCCGGCCCGGTGGTTCTGGTGTCCAACGAGGTCGGCCTCGGCATCGTTCCCGACAATCCCCTGGCCCGTTCCTTCCGCGACCATGCCGGTCGCCTCAACCAGGCGGTGGCCGCCTGTTGCCAGCATGTGGTCTTCGTCGCCGCCGGCCTGCCCCTCATCCTCAAGGACATCCGATGAGCCGTTTCACCAAGATCCCCACCACCGTCATCACCGGCTTCCTGGGCGCCGGCAAGACCACCCTGGTCCGCCATCTGCTGGCCAATTCGCAAGGCCGGCGCATCGCGCTGATCGTCAACGAATTCGGCGATGTGGGCGTCGACGGGGAGCTGCTGGCGTCCTGCGGGGCGCGAGGCCCCGTGACAAATGAGATTGCCGGCAACGCCGACGGCGTGCCCGGCTGTACCGAGGACGATATCATCGAGCTGGCCAACGGCTGCCTGTGCTGCACCGTCGCCGACGAGTTCCTGCCGACCATGGAGCGCCTGCTCGGCCGAGCCCAGCCGCCGGACCACATCGTCATCGAGACCTCCGGCCTGGCCCTGCCCAAGCCGCTGGTCAAGGCCTTCGACTGGCCGGAGATCCGCTCCAGGGTAACGGTCGACGGGGTGATCGCCGTAATCGACGGGCCGGCGCTGAAGGACGGGCGTTTCGCCTCGACACCCGAACAGATGGTCCAGCCCGACCACGACAATCCTTTGGAAGAGGTGTTCGACGACCAGTTGGCCTGCGCCGACCTGGTGTTGCTCAACAAGGCGGACCTGCTGGATGCGGCCGCGCTGGCCAGCCTTGAGTCCCAGCTTCGCGCCGCTTTGCGTCCGGGTGTCAAGCTGATCGCCTGCCACCAGGGTGAGGTCGACGCCCGCGTGGTGCTGGGCCTGGAGGCGGCCGCCGAGGACGACCTGCACGCCCGCCCGACCCGCCACGACACCGAAGCCGACCACGACCACGACGATTTCGAAAGCTTCGCCGTCCGCCTGGGGCCGGTTGCCGACCCCCAGGCCCTGGCAGCGCGCCTGAAATCGGTGATTGTCGAACACGACATCCTGCGGCTGAAGGGTTTCCTGGCGGTGGCGGGAAAGGACATGCGCCATGTGGTGCAGGCGGTGGGCAGCCGCATCGCCGGCTACTACGACCGTCCGTGGAAGACCGGCGAGGAACGAACCAGCCAGCTGGTGGTGATCGGCCTGAAAGGCCTGGACCGCGAGGCCATCGCTACAGCCATCGGCGGTTGATCCGATGCATCTTCTCGCCGCAACCCCAGGCACCATTTCCGACGGATCGGAAGCCGTCGACCTCGGCCAGACGCCGGGCGAGCTGGTGCTGCTATCGGCGGCGGATTCCGAGCTGGCCTGCCTGGCCGAGGCCAAGACGGCGGTTCCGGGCTTCACCCTGCGGCTGGCCAATCTGATGCAGCTGGGCCACAACCTGTCGGTCGATCTTTACGTCGAACAGGTGGTCCGCTACGCCCGACTGGTGGTGGTGCGGCTGCTCGGCGGGCGCGCCTACTGGCCCTACGGCATCGAGCAGATCGCTGCCGCCTGCCGGCGCGAGGGCATCGGGCTGGCGGTCCTGCCGGGCGACGACCAGCCGGATGCCGAACTCGCGGCCTGGAGCACGCTTCCCACCGAGGCCTGCCATCGGCTGTGGCAGTATCTGGTCCACGGCGGGCGCGGTAATGCGGAACAGTTGCTGCGCTATGCGGCCAGCCTGATCGGCCGTGACGAGGCATGGCTCGAACCGGCTCCGCTGCCGCCGGCCGGCCTCTATCCGCCGGGCACCACCCTGACCGAGCTGAAGGCCGGCTGGAGCGAAGGGGCGCCGCTGGCCGCCCTGGTGGTCTATCGCGCCCTGGTGCAGGCGGGCAACCTCGCCGCCCTCGACGCCTTGATCGCCGCCTTGCGCCAGCGCGGCCTGAACCCGCTGCCGCTGTTCGTCGCCAGCCTGAAAGATCCGGTCAGCGCCGCCCTGGTCGAGGAGGTGCTGGCCGCCTGCCCGCCCGAAGTGGTCTTGAACGCCACCGGCTTCGCCGTCGCCACGCCGGGCAAGCCGGCCGACAGCCCCTTCGCCGGCGCCGACTGCCCGGTGCTGCAGGTGATTTTCGCCGGCGGCAGCGAAGCGGCTTGGCGCGCCGGCAGCAGCGGGCTGTCGGCCCGTGACATCGCCATGAACGTCGCCTTGCCCGAAGTGGATGGCCGCATCATTGGCCGGGCCGTATCCTTCAAGGCGGCGGCCCGGCGCGACGACGACACCCAATGCGACGTCGTCGCTTACGTGCCGGTGGCCGACCGGATCGCCTTCATGGGCGAGTTGGCCGCCGCCTGGACCCGTCTGCGCCGAAGGCCGGCGGCGGATCGGCGGGTGGCGCTGGTGCTGGCCAACTATCCCAATCGCGACGGACGGCTGGGCAATGGGGTCGGGCTGGACACCCCGGAGGCCACCGCCCAGGTGCTGCGGGCCCTGGCCGGCGCCGGCTATCGCCTGGACCGGCCGCCGGCCGACGGCGCGGCGCTGATGGCCCTGGTGCAGTCGGGCGCCACCAACGACCTTGCCGGCCGTCGGCGACGCGACGTGCGTGAAACCCTGTCGCTGCCGGAATATTACGCCTTCTTCCATTCCCTGCCGCCCGCCGTGCAACAGGCGGTCACGGCCCGCTGGGGCCCGCCGGAGGCAGATCCCCATTTCGTCAAGGGCGAGCTGCATTGCGGCGATTTCGTCATCGGCGCCACCCGCTTCGGTAATGTGGCGGTCGCGGTGCAACCGGCGCGCGGCTACAATATCGACCCGGCCACCAGTTATCACGACCCCGGCCTGGTGCCGCCGCATGGTTACCTGGCCTTTTACGCCTGGCTGCGCGATGCCTTCCGGGCCGATGCGGTGGTCCATATGGGCAAGCACGGCAACCTGGAATGGCTGCCCGGAAAATCTCTGGCTCTGTCGGCGGAATGCTTCCCGGAAGCGGCGCTGGGCCCGATGCCCCACCTCTATCCGTTCATCGTCAACGACCCCGGCGAAGGGACGCAGGCCAAACGCCGCGCCCAGGCGGTCATCATCGATCATTTGACACCGCCCTTGACCCGGGCCGAAAGCTACGGCCCACTGCGCCGGCTCGAACAACTGGTGGATGAATACTACGAGGCCGCCGCGGTCGACCCGCGCCGGCTCAAGGTGCTGAAGGACGAGATCGTGGCGCTGACCCGGGTCACCGGCCTTGACGACGACTGCGGCATCACCCCCGACGAATCGGCCGAGGCGGCGCTGAAGAAGCTGGACAACCACCTGTGCGAGCTGAAGGAGCTGCAGATTCGCGACGGCCTGCACATCTTCGGCCGCTCGCCACAGGGGGCCCAGCTGGTCGACCTCCTGGTAGCCCTGGCCCGCGCGCCGCGTGGCAGCGCGCCGCGCCAGGCCTCGCTGCTGCGGGCCCTCGCCGACGATCTGGGCTTGGGCTTCGACCCGCTGGACTGCACGCTGGGCGACACCTGGTTCGGCCCGACGCCGGCCGCCCTGGGGGCACCCCAATCATGGCGCACGATCGGCGACACGGTGGAACGGCTGGAAGCGCTGGCGCGGACGCTGGTAGCGGATATCCCTTACCCGTCGTCCCCCTCTCCCACTTGCGGGAGAGGAGATGACGCAGCCAATGCTCCTCTCCCGCTTGCGGGAGAGGAGCTGGGGGTGAGGGATGCTTATCCCCGCGCTACTGCCGTTCTCGAGTGGATCGCCGCCGAATTGCGGCCCGCCGTCGATGCCTGTGGCGCGGCGGAAATGGCCGGGTTGCTCCGCGGCCTGGATGGCCGCTTCGTCCCACCCGGACCGTCCGGCGCACCCAGCCGCGGGCGGCCTGAGGTGCTGCCGACGGGACGGAATTTCTACTCTCTGGATAGCCGCACGGTACCCACCCCGGCGGCCTGGACCCTGGGCTGGAAGTCGGCCGGGCTGCTGGTCGAGCGGCACCTGCAGGAGCACGGCGCTTGGCCGCGGGCGGTAGCGCTGACCGCCTGGGGCACCAGCAACATGCGTACCGGCGGCGACGACATCGCCCAGGCGCTGGCGCTGATGGGCGTGCGGCCGACCTGGGACACCGCCTCACGCCGCGTCACCGGCTTCGAGATCCTGCCGCTCGCGGTCCTCGACCGGCCGCGAGTCGATGTCACCTTGCGCGTATCCGGCTTTTTCCGCGACGCCTTCCCGGCGCTCATCGACCTGGTGGATTCGGCCGCTCGCGCCGTCGCCGCCTTGGACGAGAGCGACCATGACAACCCGCTGGCGGCCCATCTGCAGAGCGAAATGACGCGGCTGGTGGCGGCCGGGATGGACCCGGCGGAGGCCCGGCGGCGGGCCGGCTTTCGAGTGTTCGGATCGAAGCCGGGGGCCTATGGCGCCGGGCTGCAGGCGCTGATCGATGAACGCGGCTGGTCGAGCGCCGCCGACCTGGCTCGCGCCTATGTCGCCTGGGGCGGCTACGCCTATGGCGGGGCAAGCGGCGGCACGGCCGAACACGGCCTGTTCGAGGCACGGCTGAGGGCCGCCGAGGCGGTGATCCAGAACCAGGACAACCGCGAACACGACCTGTTGGACTCTGACGACTACTATCAGTTTGAAGGCGGCATGGCGGCGGCGGTGCGCGAATTATCGGGGCGCGCGCCGGCCGTCTACCACCCCGACCATTCACACCCCGAAAGCCCGCGTATCCGTACCCTGGACGAGGAAATAGCGCGAGTGGTCCGCGGCCGGGCCGCCAACCCCAAATGGATCGCCGGGGTGATGCGCCACGGCTACAAAGGCGCCTTCGAGATGGCCGCCACCGTCGACTACCTGTTCGCCTTCGCCGCCACCACCAGTTGCGTCAAAGACCACCATTTCGATGCACTGTTCGACGCCTATCTGGCCGACGAGCGGGTCCGCGCCTTCATCGCCGAGGCTAATCCGGCAGCCCTCAGGGAGATGGCCGAACGGTTCGGCGAGGCGGTCGACCGCGGCCTGTGGCGACCGCGCCGCAATGACATCCGCGAACTGTTGGGAGGAATGGGATGAGCGCCCGGTCGGAAGACGATGCCCGCCACCACGAGAAGATGGCGAAGAAGAAAGCGGTACGCGACCGCCTGATGGCGACCAAGACCGAAGCCCGCGGCCTGCTGATCGTGCACACCGGCCCAGGCAAGGGCAAGTCGTCGGCCGCCTTCGGCATGGCCTTGCGTTGTGTCGGCCACGGCATGAAGGTCGGCATCATCCAGTTCATCAAGGGAGCCTGGGATACCGCCGAACGACGCGTCCTGTCGTCGTTCGGCGAGCAGGTGGTGTTCAAGGCGATGGGCGAAGGCTTCACTTGGGAAACCCAGGACCGCGCCCGCGACACCGCCGCCGCCGAGCGGGCCTGGGCCGAGGCGCAGGCGATGCTGAGCGATCCCGGGTTCGCCATGATCATTCTCGATGAGTTGAATATCGTGCTCCGTTATGGCTATCTGGCCTTGGAACCGGTCCTGGAGTCGATTCGGGCCCGGCCGCCGGGCCAGCACGTCGTGGTGACCGGCCGGAACGCTTTGGACCCGCTGATCGCCGCGGCTGACCTGGTGACCGAGATGACCATGGTCAAACATCCCTTCCGCAGCGGCGTGAAGGCCCAGCCGGGAGTGGAATACTGATGACCAACGCCGTGCGCATCCTCGTTTTCGCCCTGACGATGCTGGTCGCCGCCCCCGCCTGGGCCCAATTCGACCAGGAACAGACGGTCAATTCGGCCCTGGCCACCATCGAGCGGATGAAGACCAGCCAGCCTTCGGTCCGCGAGCAGATAAACAAGGCGCGCGCCGTCCTGATCGTACCCAACTTCTACAAGGGCGGGTTCATCCTGGGCGGCGAATACGGCAACGGCGTTCTGCTCGTCCGCAATCCGGACGGCAGTTGGACCTATCCCGCCTTCTATACGATGGAAGGTGGCACCCTGGGCTTCCAGATCGGCCTCCAAAGCACCTCGGTGCTGTTCCTCATCATGTCCGAAAAGGGCCTCAAGGCAGTCGTCAACAACCAGTTCCGCTTCGGCGCCGATGCCGGTATCACCGTCGTCATCGTCAGCGCCGGCGCCGGGGCCTCGACCACCAGCAATCTGGGAGCCGACATTCTCGCCTATTCGTTCTCGGGCATGGGCCTCTATGCCGGGATGTCGCTGGAAGGCTCGGTGCTGGCCCCGCGGGAATCCTGGAACGCCGCCTATTACGGTCGTGACGTGACATCGCGCGCCATCCTGTTCGAGCATGCGGCGAGCAACCCGCAGGCCGACCGCCTGAGGGACTTCCTTGCCCACTAAGACTCCGGCCCTGATGGTCCAGGGCACTGGCTCCGACGTCGGCAAATCGCTGCTGGTCGCCGGCCTGTGCCGCTGTTTTCGCCGCCGCGGTTTGGACGTCGCGCCGTTCAAACCGCAGAACATGTCGAACAACGCCGCGGTGACCGCCGACGGCGGCGAGATCGGCCGGGCCCAGGCGCTGCAGGCGCGAGCCTGCGGCTTGCCTCCCAGCCGTCACATGAATCCGGTGCTGCTGAAGCCCGAGAGCGAGACCGGGGCGCAAGTGGTGGTGCAGGGCCATGTCCTGACGCAGGCCACCGCGCGGGACTATCACGCGCTGAAGCCGACCCTGCTGCCCCGCGTGCTGGACAGCTTCGGCGAAGTGGGACGCGGGCGCGACCTGGTGATCGTCGAAGGGGCGGGCAGCCCGGCCGAGGTCAATCTGCGCCCCGCCGACATCGCCAATATGGGCTTTGCCGAGGCGGCCGACCTGCCCGTCATCCTGGTCGGCGACATCGACCGCGGTGGCGTCATCGCTGCCCTGGTCGGCACCCATGCCCTGCTCGAAGGCAGCGAGCGGCGCCGCGTCAAGGGTTGGGTGATCAACAAGTTCCGCGGCGATCCGGCGCTGTTCCGACCGGCTGAAGAACTGATCGCCGAACGCACCGGCTGGCGCTCCTTCGGTATCCTGCCGTGGTTCGCCGAGGCGGCTCGCCTGCCGGCCGAGGACAGCGCTTCGTTGCCGCGCGACGGCGGGAACAACGGCACCATTCACATCGTCGTGCCCCGGCTGCCGCGCATCGCCAATTTCGATGACTTCGACCCGCTGGCCGCCGAACCCGGAGTACGGCTCGACTACATCGTTCCCGGGCAGGCGCTGCCGGCCGACGCCGACCTGGTGATCCTGCCCGGCTCGAAAGCCACTATCGCCGATCTGGCCTTCCTGCGGGATCAGGGCTGGGACATCGACCTCAGAGCCTTCCTGCGCCGCGGCGGGCGGGTCCTGGGCATTTGCGCCGGCTATCAGATGCTGGGGCGAAGCGTCGGCGATCCGTTGGGAGTGGAAGGAGACCCCGGCTCGGCACCAGGCCTCGGGCTTCTCGAGGTAACCACCACGATGGCCGGCGAGAAGACCTTGCGGCAGGTGGAGGGCCGATGCCTGGACCAGCCGGTGCAAGGCTATGAGATGCATATGGGCGAGACCACCGGGCCGGACACCGCGCGCCCCTTTCTGAGCCTGGCGGGCCGAGCCGACGGCGCCGTTTCGGCCGATGGACGGGTCATGGGCTGCTATCTGCACGGTCTGTTCGGCGCCGACGGCTTCCGCCAGGCGTTTCTTGCTTCTCTGCGGCCCGGTCATGTCGGTGCGCTGCAGTACGAGGCGATGGTCGACGAGGTGCTCGACCGGCTGGCCGAGCATGTGGAGGCCCACCTCGATGTCGATAGCCTGCTGTCGATCGCACAACGATCGAGAACTTATTGATATTTCAGCAGATGCACCTGGACGAGGATGACGACGATGACCAATCCCGCATCCAGCAGGCAGCCCACCGCCAGCATCAGCAGCGAGCGCCGGATATCGGCGACGGAGGCCCGCGCCCGACCCTCGCCGATCCATTTCTCCTGGGCGAGGTAACCCGGGTAGCGGCGAGGCCCGGCCAGGGACAGGCCGAGGCCGCCGGCCATCGCCGCTTCCGGCCAACCGGAATTGGGCGAGCGGTGGTGGGCATGATCGCTCAACATCACCCGGAAGGCCTCCACCGGCCGACCCCGCGGGACGAACAGAGCGGCCAGGCTTAGCAGCACGCCGGCCAGCCGGGCTGGAATCAGGTTCATGGCGTCGTCGAGGCGCGCCGAAACCTTTCCGAATTCGCGGTAGTGGTCGTCGAGATGACCGACCATGCTGTCCAGGGTATTGACCGTCTTGCAGAGCAAAATGCCGGGAAATCCGAACAGCAGGTACCAGAACACCGGGGCCACCACCCCGTCGGCAAAATTCTCGGCACAGGATTCGATGGCGGCGCGGGCCACCCCGTATTGATCGAGGCTGTTCGGATCGCGGCCGACGATGCGCGCCACTTCGCGCCGACCGCCGGCCAAGCCTTCCTTGTCCAGGGCGCGGCCGACCGCCCGGACGTGGACGAACAGGCTCTTCTGGGCGAGCAGGGTCCACACCAGGAGGATCTCCACCGCCCATCCCCAGGTGGTGCGGCGGCGCAGGACCGTCACCGCCAGACCCAGCCCGACGGCCGCCAGCGTCATGCCGACGGCCACCGCGGCGCCACGCAAGCGCCGGTCAAGCCCGCTACGCTCGGCGCGGTTCAGCCTGCGGTCGAGAGCCGCAATAAGCCGCCCGATCAGCGCCACCGGATGAGGCAGCAGGCGCCACAGGGCCGGTGGATCGCCGATGACGGCGTCGAGAACCAGGGCGGCCAACAGGATCAGGAGCGGGTCGGCCGGTCCGCCGGTAGCGAACAAGGGAAGCATTGGGCGAGAATGCGGGGGGGAAGAGGCCACGTCAACCGGGGACGAGCGGCCGAGCAAGCGCGGGGAGCGGGGGCTCGAGTCAGTGGCACGCTTGGCAAATAGACATTGCGGTACCGTTATGCGTATTTTGCAGGCCTCCGTTGCAAAGCCTCGCCTTCTGGCACGCCACCGCTCCGTTTATGGTTCTTCCAATACGCATTCGCTTCTCGAAAGATCACCGCCATGACCACCCAGCGACAAATCCTCCTCCATTGCGACACCGCAAGCCCGCTGGCCCTGCTCGGCAATATGGTGTGGCATATCCGTGAGGCCCTGGCCCGCAGCCTCGACCGTCGGCACCTCGCACAGGAACTGAGTCGACTCGACAATCGCGAGTTGGCCGATCTTCGCCTGCAGCCCCACGACATCGATCTGTTGATTCACGGCCGCCCTGTCCCGGCGATGGAGTTCATGCGTCGTTCCCGCTGAAGAACGTCGTTCCTCCCGACGCTCATTCGGCAAAACCGCTGCCTTCGGCTGTTTCCAACCAAACACGCACCCGGCAGCGCTCTCAGGCCGGTCCGCCCGTCGGACCGGCCTCTTTTTTGCCGAGGGCCATCATAGACCCTTCCGTAATGGGCGCTGGAGCGAGGACATCAGCCAACCAGCCGCCGTTGAGGCGGCGGCCAAGGCCGCGCATGCGCCTGCCCGCCGAGAGGCAAGACTAAGGCTCACGCCGATCTCTTTCCCAAATTGGGCAAGAACACCGTCAGCAGTCCGAGCAACGGCAAGAACGAGCAGAGGCGGTAGACAAACTCGATTCCCTTGGCGTCGGCCACCATGCCCAATAGGGCGGCGGCGCTGCCGCTGATGCCGAAGGAGAAGCCGAAGAACATCCCCGCGATCAATCCCACCCGGCCCGGCACCAGTTCCTGGCCAAAGACGACGATGGCCGGGAAAGCCGAGGCCAACACAAAGCCGATCACCACCGACAGAACCACTGTCCAGGTCAGATCGACATAGGGCAGGCTCAAGGTGAAGGGCAGCACGCCCAGGATGGAACACCAGATCACATATTTGCGGCCGATGCGGTCGCCTATGGGGCCACCCAGCACAGTACCGGCGGCGACAGAACCCAGGAAAACGAACAAGAGGATCTGCGCCTGCGGAATCTGCAGTCCAAATTTATGAATCAGATAGAAGGTGTAATAACTGGATAGGCTGACCATATAGACGAACTTCGAGAACATCAGCGTCACCAGTACGCCCAGAGTCAGCAGCACCTTTCGGCGCGGCAGATCGACAGGGACGTAGATCATTGTCTTTCTGGCACCATCTTTGCGATGGCTGGCATACCACTTGCCGACGCGCCACAGCACCAACATGGCCACCAGGGCGGCCCCTGAGAACATGGCGACACTGCTCTGACCGCGCGGCACGACGATGAAAGCGGCGAGCAACGGGCCGATAGCCGAGCCGAAATTGCCGCCGACCTGGAACAGCGACTGCGCCAGCCCCAAGCGCCCGCCCGAGGCCATGCGGGCGACACGCGAGGATTCGGGATGGAATACCGACGAGCCGACGCCCACCAGGCCGGCGGACAACAGCAGCAGCCAGTAGCTTGGGGCAAGGGCCAAGCCAATCAGACCGACAAAGGTGAATGCCATGCCGAACGCCAGCGAATAGGGCTGAGGCCGCTTGTCGGTAAAGATGCCCACCAGCGGCTGCAAGAACGACGCGGTGATCTGGAAGGTAAAGGTCAACAGGCCGATCTGTCCGAAGCTGAGGCTGAAGTTGCTCTTCAACATCGGATAAATGGCCGCCAGCATCGACTGCATCATGTCGTTCAGCAGATGGCAGAAGCTGACGGCGGCGATGATAGGGAAGACGGTGCCGCCCAGATGGGACTGGGCTTTCGGCTGCGGGGCAGCGGGGATGACCGCCGCGGTCAGGACTGCTTCGTCGGAACAGGTTTCTGACATAGGTGCACTCGGGGCAAAATTAGCTTGTTCCAATCATAGAAAAATTGGCCTTCGTCCTGCTTTCGCGATACGGTCTTGTTCTTTCTCATTTGGGCCAAATCATGCCGACTCCCGACCCTCCTGCCCCGCCACGGCGGATCGTCCTGGAGCAAGGTTCCAGCGAGGAAATGGTGGAGCGCATGCGCCGCTGGAGCAGGTTGGAGGCCAGCGCCCGCCAGATCGTGCCGCATACCGAGGACCGAACCCGCGAATATCTGGTGCCACCCCATCGCCACAGCTGGGGCCAACTGGTCTATGCCGAGACCGGCGTGTTCATGATGATCACACAAGAGGGCCGCTGGATCGTACCGCCTGACCATGCCTTCTGGGTCCCGGCGGGAATCGAACATTCCATGCAGACCCAGGGCTCGATCAGCGTCCGCATCCTCTATGTCAAGCAGGGCACTCTGCCCAATCTGCCGGAGAGCATCCGTGTGATGGGCATGACCGCTCTGATGCGCTGCCTGATCGACGAGGCGGCGCAACTGGCCAAGGAGGAGGAGCCGTCTCCCGATAGCCGCGGCGGCCTGATCATGGCCCTGGTCCGCGAAGAGATGAGCCGCCTGCCGGAAAAGCCCCTGGGCCTGCCGATGCCCGCCGAACCAAGACTGGCGGCCCTGTGCCGGGCGTTTCTGGACAACCCGACCCCGCACGCGACCATCGACACCTGGGCCCATGCCATGGCGATGAGCCGCCGCGCGTTCACCCGCGCCTTCCGGCGGGAGACGGGATTGAGCCTGTCCGCCTGGCGCCAGCAGGCATGCCTGTTTGCCGCCCTGCCTCGCCTGGCCGCCGGAGAGCCGGTGACCAGCGTCGCCCTGGATCTCGGTTATGACAGCGTCGCCGCCTTCACCACCATGTTCCGCCGCATCCTGGGAGCGCCACCTCGCCGGTATCTTGAATTCAAGTAGGACCGGCCGGCCGGCCAAAGCCTCCGCCGGAGCCTACGCGCGACATGCCATCGACCAGCCCGCCTACTCCGCTGGTTTGGGCCTCGGCCTGGGGGGAAGGCGTTCCGGCAGCGTCGGGAACATCGGCCCCAGCTGACGATGAAATCATAGGCCATCAGCAGCGCCGCGACGGCGAACGGCACATCGCAGACGCGTAGGTAATGCAGCACGGCACCGGCCCGTTTTTGACCGGCGGATTTGTTAATCAATATTTTACTTGTGGGTTATTGCAACGTCCTCGGATCCTGTCCTCTGATTGAGGTGGCTGTAATCAAGAAAGGTCTAGAGATGCGAGGAAAGTCACCATTCATGTGGTCTGACCTGATGGCTGTCGGCATTCCGGAATTAGATGCCGATCACAAATTAATAATAGCGCAGATCCAACAGCTATATTTACACCGAGCCACTCAGAATCGCGATGCTTTGAAAAGTTGTTTTTCGGCTCTTGTCGACTACACCATAAGACATTTTGCAAAAGAAGAAGAATATATGAAACAAATCGGCTTCAAGAGAGTAGCTGAACACATTAAGCGACATCAAGCCTTCGCCGCACAGTTAAACGTATTCATCAGCATACACAACAATGCAGACTCGTTTGAGATCACTGACGACGTGCTGAATTTCATGGTGCATTGGCTCGACAACCATATATTGACCGACGATAAAGATTATGCAGCCTACGCCGCCCAGTGCGCATGATGTTGGCGCGTCGCCCCCCTTGTGACACCAACGGTAGGATCCTATAGTGCCCCTCCCCGCCCGGAGGCATCGACCAGGCGGATCGGCAACGCCCAGAGGCAAAGGACCAGGCAGATGACGAACCAACCGGCGGTGATGATTTGCGGCCATGGCAGCCGCGATGCCGAGGCCATCCAAGAGTTCGACCTGCTGGCCCAGCATCTGCGCCACCGCCTGCCGGAACGCAGCGTGGAGAGCGGCTTCCTGGAATTCGCCCGGCCGATCATCCGCGACGGTCTCGACAAGCTGAAAGCGCGCGGCGCGCGGCGCATCATGGCCCTGCCCGGCATGCTATTCGCGGCCGGCCATGTGAAGAACGACCTGCCGTGGGAAGTCAACAGCTTTGCCGCCGCAAACCCCGGCATCGAAGTGAAATACGGCCGCGAACTGGCTGTCGAACTGAAACTGCTGCGCGCCTCGGCCGAACGCATTGACGCCGCCGAGCGGGCCTCGACCCGCAAGGTCGACCGTTCCGACACCTTGCTGCTGGTGGTCGGCCGCGGGACCAACGACCCCGATGCCAACTCCAACATTTCCAAGGTCACCCGCATGCTGTGGGAGGGCATGGGCTTCGGCTGGGCGGAAGCAGCCTATTCCGGGGTCTGCGCACCGCTCGTCGACGCGGCGCTCGACCGCGCCGTGCGCCTGGGCTTCCCCCGCATCGTGGTGTTCCCCTATTTCCTGTTCACCGGCGTCCTGGTCAAGCGCATCTACCAGTGGACCGACGAGGCAGCCGCCAAACATCCCCAGGTGGAATTCCTGAAGGCGCTGTATCTGCGCGACCATCCACTGGTCATCGATACCTTTCTCGATCGTCTTCATGAACTGGAGGAAGGTCAGGCCACGATGAACTGCCAGCTGTGCAAATACCGCGAACAGACCTTGGGCCATGAGGCCGATCTGGGGGCTGTGCAGACCGGCCATCACCACCACGTACGCGGTGTCGGCACCGATCACGATCACGAACATGGCCACGATCACGAACATGGCCACGATCACGGCCATGCCCACGCGCACCATCACCACCACGATCACTGACCCGGCGCCTCGACCATGGCGCTGTTCGACGGCTATCTGCGCGACCCGGCAGCCATCTACCGCCGGTCCTTCGCCATCATCCGCCGGGAGGCCGACCTTGCCCGCTTTTCCGGACTGATGGAGCAGGTGGCTGTGCGGGTGATCCATGCCTGCGGCATGCCGGAGATCGCCGGAGACCTGGCCTTCAGCCCGAGCGCCGCCGAAGCCGGACGGATGGCCCTGGCGGCGGGCAAATCGATCCTGGTCGACGCCCGTATGGTCGCCCACGGTATCATCCGAGACCGCCTGCCGGCTGGCAATGCGATCCTCTGCGGCCTTGACCAGGCGGGCGTGGCGGAGCAGGCCGAGCGCCTCGGCACGACGAAAAGCGCCGCCGGGGTCGCCCTGTGGGGAGAGCAGCTCGACGGCGCGGTGGTGGCCTTCGGCAACGCCCCCACCGCCCTGTTCCAGCTTCTGGAGATGATCGAGGCGGGAGCGCCCCGCCCGTCCGTGGTACTCGGCTTTCCGGTCGGATTCGTCGGCGCCAGCGAGTCGAAGGAGGCGCTGATCGCCAGCGGCCTTCCCCATATCTGCCTGCGGGGCCGGCGCGGCGGCAGCGCCATGGCGGCGGCGGCCGTCAACGCCCTGATGGGAGGAGACGACAGATGAATGAGCCCTGGCTGTCGGTCATCGGCATCGGTGAGGACGGACTCGAGGGATTGACTGCGGCGGCACGAACCCTCATTGCCCAGGCGGAGGTGCTGGCCGGCGGCACCCGCCATCTGGCCATGGTCGCGGAAGGTCGGGCCGAGCGAATGAGCTGGACGGCACCTTTCGCCGACAATTTCCAGCGGCTCGAAGGCTTGCGCGGCCGCCGCACCTGCGTGCTGGCCAGCGGCGACCCCATGTGGTTCGGCATCGGGGCCAGCCTTGCCCGGATGTTTCCCACCGAGCAGATCGCCGTGCTGCCCCATCCGGGCGCCTTCACGCTGGCGGCGGCTCGCCTCGGCTGGGCCCTGCAGGATACACTTTGCGTCTCGGTCCATGGCCGCCCGGTCGAGGGCATCGCGCTGCATCTACAGCCGCGCCGCCGCCTGCTGGTGCTGGCCGAAGACGGAACATCACCGGCCAGACTGGCGGCAATGCTGACGGAACGTGGGTTCGGCGGCAGCCGGATGACCGTTCTGGAACGACTGGGCGGGCCGGCCGAACGGCGCCTGTCCGCCCTGGCCGAGAGCTGGCGGCACGCGGTCGTTGACCCCCTGAACGTCGTCGCCATCGAGACCGCGCTCGACGCGGGCACGCCATTCTTCTCGCCGACCCCGGGCCTGCCCGACAGCGCCTATCTGCATGACGGCCAAATGACCAAGCGCGAGCTGCGGGCCGTTACCCTGGCGGCGCTCGCTCCCTGGCCCCGTGCGGTGCTCTGGGATATCGGCGCCGGTTGCGGCTCGGTCGCCATCGAATGGGCCCGAGCCGGCGGCAGCGCCGTTGCCATCGAACGGGATGCGGCCCGCTGCGACATCATCGCCCGCAACGCCGCCCAACTGGGAGTACCGCAGATCTGCATCGTCACCGGCGAAGCGCCCAAGGCGCTCAGCCAGATTGCCGACGCGCCGGACGCCATCTTCATCGGCGGCGGCACCTCGCGACTCGAACTGGTCGAGGCGTGCTGGGAGCGCCTGCGGCCGGGCGGGCGCCTGGTCGGCAACGGCGTCACCGCCGAGGCAGAGGCGCTGCTTCTCTCCTGGCAGGCGGCACGAGGCGGTGACCTGACCCGTATTGCCGTCTCCCGCCTCTCCTCCACCGGACGTTTTCATGCCTGGCATCCCCTGATGCCGGTCACCCAATATGTCGGGGTGAAGCGGTGAGCGAATGGCGCAAGCTCTGGCTCACCGAGGGCCGGCACCATCCTTGGCGCCTAAGCCGGGGTTTGGGCAAAGCCCGCCCGGCGACAGAGAACAGGGGACCGTCATGACCGGCACCCTCTATGGCGTCGGCGTCGGCCCCGGCGACCCCGATCTGCTGACCGTCAAAGCGGTGCGCCTGCTGGGCCGCGTACCGGTGATCGCCTATCCGGCATCGCTGGCGGGTGAAAGCCTGGCACGCAGCATCGCCGCCCCTTATCTGGCGCCGACTGTCGACGAGATCGCGTTGCACATGGCCTTCGACCCGGAGCGGCGCGCCGACGAAGCATACGACGGCGGGTCCGCAGTCGTCGCCGCGCATTTGCAGGCGGGGCGCGATGTGGCCGTGCTATGCGAGGGCGATCCTTTCTTCTTCGGCTCGTTCATTTATGTGTTCGCCCGCCTCCACGGACGCTTCCCCGTCGAGGTGGTGCCGGGCGTCTCGTCGGTAATGGCCTGCGCCGCCCTGGCCGGCCAGCCGTTGGCGGCCCGCAATGATGCCCTGGTAGTGGTGCCGGCGCCGCGCCCGGAGGAAGACATCGAGCGCCTGGTCGCGGGCGCCGAATCGGCCGTCATCATGAAGCTGGGGCGCCACCTGCCCAAAGTTGCCCGCGTTCTCGACCGGCTTGGCCTGATCGGCCAGGCCGTCTGCGTCGAGCGCGCCGGCCAGCCGGGCCAGCGCATCAGGCCGCTCGGCGAGGCTCTGGACGGGCCGGCGGCCTATTTCGCCATGGTGTTGGTGCACCGGAGGGGACAAGCGTGGAAGTGAAGCAAATCGCCGTCATTGCCGTTACCGCCGCCGGCCTTGCCATGGCACGGCGGATCGCCGCCGCACTGCCCGGCGCCGAATTGCACGGCCGGGCCGGCCGGGTCGCCGATTGCACCGTCAGCTTTGCCGAAACCACCATGCATCTACGGCGGCTGTTCGCCGACGGCGTGCCGATCGTGGGAGTCTGCTCGGCCGGCATCCTGATCCGCGCCGTCGCGCCGCTCCTGGCCGACAAGATGACGGAGCCGCCGCTGTTGGCGGTTGGCGTCGACGGCGGCTCGGTGGTGCCGCTCCTGGGCGGCCATCATGGCGCCAACCGACTGGCCGCCGAGATCGCCCGGGCACTGGGCGCCCATCTGGCGGTGACCACGGCCGGTGACCTCGCCTTGGGCCTGGGCGTCGACGATCCGCCGGAGGGATGGAGGGTAGCCAACCCCGATGCGGCAAAACCGGTGGCAGCGGCCTTGCTGGCCGGCCAACCGGTACGGCTGGAGGTGGAAGCCGGCGAGGCCGGTTGGCTGGTTGCCTCCGGACTGGGGGAACACGGAGAGTGGGGAATTCGGGTCACCGACCATGCGGTCGACGGAGACGACGAACTGATCCTTCATCCGCCGGTCCTGGCTTTGGGCGTCGGCTGCGAACGCGGAGCGCCGGCCGAGGAACTGATCACCCTCGCCCGCGCCAGCCTGGCCGAGTCCGGGCTGGCCGCCGGATCCGTGGCTTGCGTCGCCTCGCTGGATCTGAAGGCGGATGAGCCGGCCGTACACGCCCTTGCCGCCGAGCTGGGCGTTCCCGCCCGCTTTTTCAGCCCGGCCGAACTGGAGGCGCAGGCCTCGCGGCTGCACAATCCGTCAGAGCTGGTATTCCGTGAAACCGGCTGCCACGGGGTCGCCGAAGGGGCTGCCCTGGCGGCGGCCGGTGCGGAGGGGCTGCTGATCATGCCCAAAGCCAAATCGAAGCGGGCCACCTGCGCCATCGCCCGCGCCCCGCGGCCGATCGACGCCGCCGCCGTGGGGCGGGCCCGCGGGCGACTGTTCGTCGTCGGCATCGGGCCCGGCGAGGCCTCCTGGCGAACCGCCGAAGCCAACCGGGCGATAGCGACGGCCACCGATCTGGTCGGCTACGGCCTTTATCTCGACCTGCTGGGTGAAGCGGCCCAAGGGAAACACCGCCATGACGGCGCCATGGGCGCCGAGGAGGCGAGGGCCAGGCTGTCCCTCGACCTGGCCGCCGAAGGGCGTGACGTCGCCCTGGTCTGTTCCGGCGACGCAGGCATCTACGCGCTGGCGACGCTGGTGTTCGAACTGCTGGACCGTGAGCAGCGCACCGAGTGGAATCGCCTGGCGATCACCGTGGTGCCGGGAATCTCGGCCCTACAGGCGGCGGCGGCGCGGGCCGGGGCCGTCATCAACCACGACTTCTGCACCATCTCGCTGTCCGACCTGCTTACCCCCTGGGAGGTCATCGAACGGCGGATCGCAGCCGCCGCCGAAGGCGATTTTGTCGTCGCCTTCTACAATCCGGTATCACAGCGCCGCACCAGCCAGTTGCCGGCGGCCCGGCGGATCCTGCTCGAGCACCGCCCGGCGACGACGCCGGTGGTGCTGGCCCGCAATCTCGGCCGGGCGGGCGAGGCCGTAGACATCACCAGCCTGGGTGAATTGGACCCTCGGCAGGTGGACATGCTGACCATCGTCCTGGTGGGCAACAGGGAAAGCCGGATCCTCGCCCTCGATGGGCGCCGCTGGGTCTACACGCCGCGCGGCTACGCCAGCAAGTGGACGGCATAATCCGTTTCGTTCAGCGTAGCGGCGCTATCGCATAGACCGGGTCGCGGCCGGTCGCGTCTTGCGGCACCGCGACGGCCGATGCGGCGGATCGGCCATAGAGGGCGGCGACGGACGCCCAGGCCCGCGCATGGGCCAACGGCGCCTCACCTTCGAACCCCGGCATCGGCTGGACCTGCGGGGCTGTCGGCCCCGGCGTCTGCGTCGCCGCCAGTTGATTGGCCGATGTCGAAGGTGTTTCGGCTTGGACGGCGGACCAACCGGTGAACACAAGCGCCGCCGCCGCACTCCACAGGACCCGGCCGCCGATGGATATGCTCATGGGGAACCTCGGGCAAAATGACCGTGTACCCCCTAAAAATGCTGCTTTCGCCGCCGGGTTCCGGGACTCCCTCGCCAGGAGTAGAAATCCCGCGATTGGGAGAGAAGAGCTTGGCGGGCCGCCGTCGAGTAGGCACGGGAGATTGCTCTCCCGCGCCTCTCACAGAACCGGACGTGCGGATCACGCATCCGGCTCTTTGGATCGGTATATCAGAGCGCCAGCGATAGCTGCGCCGATGCCAGC